>JZRA01000080.1 GCA_001567485.1 Chloroflexi bacterium OLB13 | reverse complement strand
TCCGCGCAATTTTCCTCACTGCTGCGTCCCGTAGGTGTCTGGGCCGTGTCTTCAGTCCCAGTGTGGGGGGTCACCCTCTCAGGCCCCCTACCCGTCGTCGCCTTGGTAGGCCATTACCCTACCAACTAGCTGATGGGCCGCAGCCCCCTCCTCAAGCTCCTTAGACTTTTCTCACCAGGCCTCTCTTCCTCGTGAGCTTATCCGGTTTTAGCCCTGCTTTCGCAGGGTTATCCCAGTCTTGAGGGCAGGTTAGCTACGTGTTCCTCACCCGTCCGCCACTATCCCCGAAGGGACCGTTCGACTTGCATGTGTTAGGCACGCCGCCAGCGTTCATCCTGAGCCAGGATCAAACTCTCCATCAATTCTCTCAAGGCCATGGTCTCCCATAACCTCGGGGCTCTTCTGTCTCACTCTTCTGCTGTTAAGCTGCTCCCCACGCACCATTGCACTGCAAAGCACGCGGCGTAACAGAAGCGTATCAAATCACCCGACGCCCTGTCAACCCTCACCCGGACAATCTGCTCAGATTGCTTGGGTTATTTGGGATAACAAACACAGGGGTGTTCGTGACGCTGCTGCTGGTTGTTAAGCCGCCGGATTTCCCGACGGGACGGGCATTATAGCCCCTAGAAACTACCTGTCAAGGGCAGTTCGGCAATCCGTTAGCGGCACGCTTGCGCCAGCAGGTCGTCGAGATCGTTGTAGCCGTAGGCGACCTCCATCAACGCAGCGCCATCCATCTCCTCTACTCGCTCGTCAACCACGACACCGCCGAGCGATTCGTAAAAGCGCCGCGCCGGATGATTCTCGCGGAGAACCCACGCAAAAAGCGACGTCATGCCCAACGGCGCGACCAACGTGCCGACCGTCGACATCAACATACGCCCTACCCCGCCGTACAGATAATCGGGATGCACGTAGATCGCATACAATTCGTGTGAAAACCCGAGCGCCGGCGACCGCGTCGGGCCGACGTGCAGGAACCCCACTACCCATCCATCCACTTCGGCCGTCTTCACGCCGATGCGCTGCTCAAGATCCGACAACGTTCTGATCCAATGCATCTCACGCCGATCCACCGTACGCGCGTCGATTGCCGCATCCGGGATCAGCCCGCGATACGTATCGTTCCAGCTTGCGACGTGCACCTCCGCGAGCGCACGCGCATCGGCCTCAACCGCCTGTCGAACCCTTACGGCGTACCGGCGGCGCAGTTGCACGGAATCCCGTTTCCATCCGGATCAAGCGTCAGGTTGCCAGCGGCGAGGCAGGCGTAGGCTTCCTGACACGTGAAGAACTGGTTACACGTATACGCGAGCGAAGGACACGAAATCTGTCCTCCACCCAGCGTCGACGAGGCAAAACCGGGCGGTGTGCCGAACGGTGTCGATGTCGGGAGGACGCCCGGCGCTGAGCCGCCGCTGAGTGAGACCGTATTCGTCGCTTGATCGTAGACCAGCAGCGGCGTGACACCGCTGACCACGGCTGTAATCACGATGGCGACCTCGCCTTGCGGTGGTTCGGCCCCAGCGCCTGAGCCTTGATCGTACAGCAGCAGCAAATAACGCCCATCTGCCGGGAGCGTGATCGGGTTCAACAGTGTCAGCCCGGACGCGGTCGAAGTCGATGCCTGTCCCACGCCGAGGAAATTCGTCGGGTTATCAAACTGGCTGACCGCGACGATCGGGCTGACGTTGCCACTGATCGTCAGCACCTGCACCTGAATGATTAACCCGGCCGTGCCGTCGAAGCAGAACCCGACGGCGCGATCATTCGGAGCGAAGAACTGCCGCTTGATCGTGCCAATCGGCAGGATTTTGAGGATTTCACCAGTGTTGCGGAAGAGCAGCAAACACTCGTCCGGGCCGACCTCCAGATCACCGGGGATCAGTTCATTGAGCCGGGCGCGCAGGTTCGCGAACCCTTGATCGACAACCGCAACCAGCGCCAACGCGTTCGACGCAGCGCCCTCACCTACCGGGTTGTTCGTCCCCGGAAAGTCGCAGATTTCGATATAGAGATCAATCGCCTGCCGCAGGTTCGCCATCGCCTCGTTGAACTGCTGCTGAATGGGGAACAGCTGCGGATAATTCTGCGCCAGCACCGGCTGAGGAACGATGTAGTCGCTGGGCCGCGCGGGATAATCCCGACACACGGCGAAGCCGCTCAACGCCGAGTCCGTCCACTTACCGCGGATGTTGTCCAGCGAAGGCTGCGCAAGGTCGAGCCGCGCGAGGAACAGCTTCAGCACGTCGAAGTACTCGTTGCCCGTCTCGCTGATGATCGGCGGGGAATCGGCCACGACGCCGTCAATTGGCGCATCGGTGATGGGCCGTTCGAGATAACGGAAGAACGCCGACCGGCTCCAGCCGAGGATGCCGTTGTAATTGACCTGCACCCAGTTGTTGCTCACGGTGCGCCCCATGATCGGGACGACCGTGCCGGCGAACATATTGCCGATCGTGGGATACCCTTGACTTGGGCCAGAACGGATGCGAACGCCGTTGGTCACCTCGGCCATCAACGTGCTGGTCTGGCTCGACTGACCGGCGCGCGGCGCTTCAAACCCGCCATACGGAATCGTGCGCGGATCGGCCACCGGCAGCAGGTTCACATCCCCCTGCAAGACGACCGTCGGGGTCAGGTTCACCCAGCCCTCGTCCCCGTTAAAGTCGACACGCACCCACTGACCGTCGGCGCTGCGCGCGTTGACGATCTCGAACACATAACCTCCGGGCACGGAGCCAAGCACCTCGGCGCCGATGGCCGGCGTGATACGTACGTTTGCTGCCTCGTTGACGACAAGTATGCGCACATTGGACTGAGCCGCTGTCAGCAGCGCCGATACAGCCAGCCACAGCACAAGCACCAACGCCACCAGCGACTTACGCATTAGCCTCGCCCCTTGATGCACGGAAGCCCTTTAACCTCAATACTGTAGCATGACATCGATGATGGTGCTAATTACGCTTCGCTTGCGCCAGAACGTCAAACTGACTATTCTTAGACTGCGATTCTCACTAACGAACCAACACAATATGCCCCTCAGATACCCGAGCGTGATTCTCCTCTTACTGCTGGCCCTTGCCGCGTGCACACCGCAGGACGCGCGACCGATCCCTACGGCGCTGCCCGCCGGCGATGCGGCCAACGGCGAAGTCTTGTTCACGTCGCGTATCGGAAATCAAGTCGAGTGTTCGAGCTGCCACAGCCTCGACGGATCGCGCGGAACCGGCCCCTCGCTGCTTGGTTATGGTGAGGTCGCCGGCCGTCGGCGCAGTGGCATGAGCGCACAGGAGTATACGGTGCGCTCTATCGTGCAGCCCGGCGATGTCGTAGTCCCCGGATACTCCAACATCATGCCGTCCAACTTCGGTCAGCACCTCAGCGATCAGGATTTGGCGGATCTCGTGGCGTATCTTCTCAGCCAGTGAGGTGATTCGATGACGGCCTATCGTCACGCGATTGATCGGAAGGTTGCGGCGCACGAAGCGCATCTGCTGCTGCAAAACGACTTCCTGATCCTCGACACAGAGACCACCGGGATCGACCGGAATGCGCGCGTTGTCCAGATCGCCATCATCGACGCGTCGGGTCAGCCGGCCGTCGATACGCTGATTAACCCCGGCATGCCCATCCCTGCCGACGCCATGCGCATCCACGGCATTACCGACGCCATGGTGAATGACGCGCCCTCAATGGCCGATCTACTGCCGTCCCTCGAGTCCTTGTGGAGCATCCACCCGACATATATCTACAATGCCGAGTTCGACTCGCGCATACTGCTTCAACACATCGGCCGGCGGCCCGGCCTGATGCGCTCGACGTGCATCATGAAATTGTATGCGCGCTTCGTCGGTCAAGTCGGCAGCCGGGGGGACTATAAATGGCATAAATTGACCGATGCTTGTATCCAGCTCAAAGTTCCAAGGATTGACGCGCCGGCACACAGCGCGCTGGGGGATTGTCTGCGCACGCTCGCAGTGCTGCGGGCGATGTCAGAGTGGTATGTCCGAAATTCTGCCTAGGGAGGGGGAAAATGGACATTCTTGTTGTGTTGTTCCGCTGGATTCACATTGGGGCTGCTGCTTACTGGGTCGCCGTCGGTTTCGTCGAATGGCAAACGTTGCGCGCCGACGCGAGCATGCAGGCAGCCACGTGGATTGCGTACAAGCGTCAGCTTGGCGCGGTGAGCAAGCTTGCGCTCGGCATGCCAGTTTCTGCAATACTTACGGTCGTTGGCGGGGTCGTGCTGTACGGTATCGAGCAGTACTGGAACCGCGGATTCGGGTCGTTGGGTTCGATCGTGTTTCATATCGGCGTCGTTGCGGGGCTGTTGGCATTCGGTCACGGCGCTTCGGCGATCAGCAAGTCATCAGATGCAATTGCGAACGCCCTAAAAGGCGCCGGAGACAGCCCGACGGCCGATCAGATCGCTGCCGTTCAGGCTGCGGTCGACAAGCAACTGCGCCAGCTCCCAGCCCACTTCGCGCTAGCAGCTGTCGCATTCCTGTGTATGGTGGCAGGCACGACAATCGCGTAGTCCATCTTGTCCCACAAGTTATTGCACCCCTAACGCCGCTTCGCTACTATGAAGCGGCGTTGGTGTTTACGGGTTGATCCCCGACACGGCGCAGGATTATGCTGGCTGCACGCATGCAGAACGCCGTGCGTTGTCAGGGTAATTTGTCCGGCATCCTATCTAAAGGAGGGAAAGAATGGACATTCTTGCAGTCTTGTTCCGCTGGATTCACATTGGCGCCGCCGCCTACTGGCTTGCGGCTGGATTCTATCAATGGCAGGTCATGCGGGCCGAAGCGAGTATGGAGGCTGCTACTTGGATTTCCTACAATCGGAAACTCTACGCCGCGAGCAAACTCGCGCTCGGTATGCCGATTTCTGTTCTGCTAACGACGGTAGCCGGCGTGGTGCTTTACGGGCTGGCGCAGTATTGGAACCGCGGCTTCGGGTCGTTCGGTTCGATCTTGTTCCACGTGGGTGTCCTCGCTGGCTTGGCCGCGTTCGGACATGGCATCGCTGTGCTTAGCAAATCCTCCAAGGCGATCGGGCAGGCGCTCCGGAGCGCGGGTGATAGCCCATCTAAGGAACAGATCGCGACGGTTCAAGCGGCGGTCGACAATCATCTCAAGCTTCAGCCGCTGCATTATGCGCTGGTCGCGGCCGCCTTCCTGCTGATGATCGCCGGTGCATCCATTCCCTAAGGAGAACCGGCGTATCTCCACTACGTCCGAATCATTGCACCCTCAGCGCCGCTCCGCTAACATGGAGCGGCGTTTCTTGTTCAAGGACGACTCGCCATGACTTTTCCACGCTCAAGCGGCGTGCTCCTGCATCCGACCTCGCTTCCCGGCCGCTATGGCATCGGCGACCTCGGCGATCATGCCTATCGGTTCGTCGACGCGCTGCAAGCGGCCGGCCAGTCTTATTGGCAGATGCTGCCGCTTGGCCCGACCAGCTATGGCGACTCCCCATATCAATCCCTGAGCACGTTCGCCGGGAACCCGAACCTCATCAGTTTTGACCGGCTCTTACAGATCGGCTGGCTGCACCCGGATGACCTGCGTGACCTGCCGGCTTTCCCGGACAATCGTGTCGACTATGGCCCGGTCATCACCTTTCACGACCACATGCTCGATGTGGCGTACCGCCGGTTCTCGACCAGCGCCAGCGACGGCTACCGCGATGCGTTCGCCTCGTGGACGGCCACCCACGCTCACTGGCTTGACGACTTCGCGCTGTTCGTCGCGCTCAAGGCTCACTTCGGCGGCCGGCCGTGGACGGAATGGGATGCGCCCTACGCTCTGCGCGAGACGCGTGCCCTCGAAACCGCGTGGGAGCAGTTCGCCGCCGAGATCGAGGCCGTGAAGTTCCGCCAGTGGCTGTTCTTCGCGCAGTGGGAAGAACTCAAGCGCTACGCCAACACGCACGGCGTCAAGATTGTCGGCGACATCCCGATCTTCGTCGCCCACGACAGCGCCGACGTATGGGCTAACCGCGACCTGTTCTACCTTGACGCGCGCGGGAACCCGGAGGTCGTCGCAGGTGTCCCACCCGATTACTTCAGCGTGACCGGCCAGCGGTGGGGAAATCCGCTGTATAAGTGGGACGTCCACAAGGCGCGCGGCTATCGGTGGTGGATCGAGCGTGTCCGCGCCGTGCTCAGTATGGTCGATCTGGTGCGCATCGATCACTTCCGCGCGTTCGAGGATTACTGGGAAATCCCGGCGACCGAGGCAACCGCCGTGAAGGGCCGTTGGCTCAAAGGGCCGAACATCGACCTATTCGACGCCATTCGCGCCGAACTCGGCGATCAGCTTCCGATCATCGCCGAAGACCTCGGACAGATCACAAAGGCCGTCGAGGAACTACGCGATGCGCTCGGCCTGCCCGGCATGAAGATCATTCAGTTCGCGTTCAGCGATCCCAACAACGTGTTCCTGCCGCACAACTTCACGACCGACAACTGCGTTGTGTATACCGGCACGCACGACAACAACACGATTGCCGGGTGGTGGCGCGGTGAAGCCTCGACGGGTGAGCGCGAGTACGTCACGGCATATTTCAACCGTGATATCAGCAGTTCCCCGCACTGGGATATGATCCGATTGTCGATGGGGACGATTGCTCACACGGCGATCACGCCGCTGCAAGACATCCTCGGCCTCGACCAGAACGCGCGCATGAACACGCCGGGCGTCGAAGCCGGTAACTGGACATGGCGCGCGCTCCCAACGCAGTACGTCAACCCTGACGCGTTCCGCACACTGGCGCACTTCACAAAGGTCTATGCGCGCTGGCCGGGCGAACGGGTGATGTCACGCGGATAGAACGGGACACGGACACGCACAAAAAAACCGGGGCATCTTTGCGATGCCCCGGTCGATTCTCACGTCCTAACGCCAGCCTTTGGGAGCAGCGGGTGGCGGCAGCACGCCGCCCGCGCCGCGTGCGTCACGCAAGCCGTCCTCGACCACAACGGCCGACACCTCGTCGAACCAGACCTTGCCGCCGCCGGGATTGGCGGTCAGCTTGATGATGACCTTCTTGACGTCGCCCCAAATCCCCATGGACGACTCGAGGCTCGCAAACGAGAACGTCCCGTCCGGTATCGCGAGCACGACGCTGAACTTCGTCCCGTTGACGTACTTCACCTTGGCGGTGGCGCTCACAAGCGACGAGACCGCGTTCTTGCCCTCGATGCTCGCCGAGAAGCGCAGCAGGTCGCCCGCGGACATCGGCGGCGCGACGATCTTCTGCTTGAGGGACGTGACATTCTTGGCCTTCAGACGGTACGAGCACGCGCCGTCGCTGAACTTCGTGCAGTCCTGCTTACCCTTGCCGCCCGTGTTGAGCTTCCAGTCGGCGACTCCGGACGACTGACCGATATCGACCGTCTCAAAGCTCCCGTTGAGCACCAACTCTGTTTCGGTCGGCGTGACGGTGCCACCGGTGTTGGTCAGTTGGAACAACACACCCGGCACACTACTGTCGTTGGCGATCCACGCGTCGACCAGATATGAACCCGCCGTCCCATTGGCCGTGACCGGGCCAGAGCTGGCGACGCCGCCGGCGTCGGTGAACGCGGTAACCGATGTCACCCCGCCGGTAAACGTGGCGCTGGCGCCCGACGTCGGCGCAGAGAACGTCACCGGCACGTTGACAACCGGCGCCCCACCGCTGTCCCTCACCGTTACAGTCAGCGCCGACCCGAAGGCCGTGTTGACATCAGTTGACTGGAACTGCCCGCCGGCGACTTGCAGCGAAGAACTCAGCTCCTCGAAGTCCCAGACCTCGCTTCCGTAGCCCGTAACGGTAAGCCGAACGTTGTCGATCATGCCGTCGAAGCCGACGTAGCTGGATGCCGTGTCGCCCATGTTCAGGCGGAAACCCGGGTTGCCCGGTTGACCGAATGCGTCCGCGATAGTGGCCGTTGGTTCGGCAGTAACGATCTGCGCGATCGTACCCGGATTCGGGCCTGAGTACGTATAGCCCCCGTAGGTCGAGACGTAATACAGCGTCGTCAAACCGTCAATCGTACCCCATGCGAGTACGGAGGGCGGCGCTACCATGCTAAGCCGGAGATCGGGGACAGCGTCGCCGGTCACGTCCAGATAGATATTGGCGTAGAACTGCTGGAAATTCGTGCCAAGTCCAATCACGTCGTACGTAAATTCGGTGAAGTCGGACAGCAGATAACCGTTCAGATCGAACCGGCCGAAGATGGTTTTCTGATTGGATCCCTCAATCCGAACACGATACGCGCCGGTTCCAAGCGGCGGCGGGAACTGCGGGCTTGAAACGAACCCGCTGAAGCCCGGCGCGTTGGTTCCCGGTGCAGGGATGATGGCCCACCCCTGTGGATTAGCGGCAGTCACCACATTGGTGTCCGCCAATACGGTGCCAGATAACACAGCCAACACAGCAGCCAGCACAACAAGAGCGAAGAGACGATGTGAACGCATTAAGACATATCCTCCGTATGGCCACAAAGTACTCCCCATTATACGGTGGGTATCAACAGACCAGTATTAACGTTACATGCGAATCGTACTATTAGTGCAACGTAACGTCTGATCGTGTATTCCGACGCCATCTGCACCGATTTACGCAGGTGAGGCGGTGTGATAGAATCACCGATCACATTCGAATTATCTCAGAAAGACAACAGTGAGCGATAGCACCTCCACCAACGACTTCGAATCAGTCCGCAGCGCGAAGGCTGACGCTGCAGGTATTATTCGGCTGCCCGTTGTTCCTCTGGTAAACACCGTCGTATATCCGAATGTCGTATCTCCCGTCGTGATCTTCGATGACCGGGGGCGGTCTGCCCTGCGGTTTGCCGCGGAGAATCGAAAGACCGTCATCGGCGTCGCCATGCGGGACTCGTCCGTGAGCGAACCCGGCCCGGACGATCTGTATGAGGTTGGCACCGAGCTGGGATTGTCCCGCCTGCATCATCGCTTCGACGCCGGCGAGGACGCGGTTCTCGCGCAGGGCCGGCGCCGCTTGCAGATCATCGAGTTTGTGCAGACCGATCCGTATCTGATCGCCAAAGCGCGAATCATCGTCGAGGACATCCCGCAGACCGACGAGATCGACGTCTTGACCCGCACGGTGTTCGAGATGTTCCAGCGCGCGGCCGAGTTGAATGAATCGATCCCGGACGACGTGATCGACTACGCCGAGACGATCTTCGAGCCGGGTTGGCTGGCCGATTTCGTCGCGTCCATGTTGACGATGTCGCTGGACGAACGGCAGACGATCCTTGAAACCGCCAACGTTATGACACGCTTGCGGCTTGTGGCGACCCTCTTGAACCGTGAACTCAACATGCTTGAGCTGCGTGAAGACATCGCCGGCCAAGTGCAGTCCGAGTTCGCCAAGAATCAGCGCGAGGCGTTCCTGCGCGAGCAGATTCGCGTGATACAAAACGAGCTTGGCGAAGGCGATCCCTTCCAGCAGGATCTCATCGAACTGCGCGAGCAGATTCAATCTGCCGGCCTGCCGCCGGATATCTTCGAGAAGGCCACCAAAGAACTATCCCGACTGGCGGCTATGCCCCCAATGGCGCCGGAGGTCGGCATCATCCGCACGTATCTCGACTGGATCGTCGGGCTGCCGTGGAGCAACGCCAGCGAAGACGTGCTCGATATGAAGCACGCCCAGCGTGTGCTGGACGACGATCATTACGGCCTGAAGAAGATCAAAGACCGCATCCTCGAACACATCGCGGTGCGTAAGCTGGCCGCAGAGAAGCAGCGCACACCGATCCTATGTTTCGTCGGGCCGCCGGGCGTTGGCAAGACCTCGCTGGGCCGCAGCATCGCGCGCGCGCTCGGCCGCACGTTCGTGCGCATCAGCCTCGGCGGCGTGCGTGACGAGGCCGAAATCCGCGGGCATCGCCGGACGTACATCGGCGCCCTGCCGGGCCGTGTGCTGCAAACGATGAAGCGCGCAGGCACGATCAACCCGGTGTTCATGCTGGACGAGATCGACAAGCTCGGCGCCGACTTTCGGGGCGATCCCTCGGCGGCCCTGCTCGAAGTGCTCGACCCGGAGCAAAACCACGAGTTCAGCGACCACTACCTCGACCTGCCCTACGACTTGTCGCACGTCATGTTCATCACGACGGCCAACGACCTCTCCGGGCTGCCAGAAGCGCTGCTCGATCGCATGGAGGTGATCGAGTTCCCCGGCTACACCGAGGACGAGAAGGCCGCGATCGCCGACCAGTACTTGGTGCCTCAGCAGATCGAGGCCAACGGTCTCAGCGATCACGCCATCAAGTTCAGCGAGGACGCGATTCGGACGATCATCCGCGAATACACGTACGAAGCAGGTGTCCGGAACCTGAACCGCGAGATCGGCAACATCTGCCGGAAGCTCGCGCGGGCCGTGGCCGAACGTCGGCGCGTGACGCACAAGATCACACCCGAAACGGCCAGCAAGCTGCTCGGCCCGGCGACGTTCTTGGAGAACCACACCAACCACGACGACTCGGTCGGCTTGGCGACCGGATTGGCTTGGACACCGAACGGCGGCGATACGTTGATGTTCGAGGTCAGCATTCTGCCCGGCAAAGGCACGATGATGCTCACCGGCAGCCTCGGCGAAGTCATGCAGGAGTCGGCGCAGGCCGCGATGTCGTATATGCGCGCTCACGCGGCGGCCTTCAACGTCCCCGATACGGACTTCGAGGAGTACGACGTTCACGTTCACGTTCCCGAAGGCGCAGTGCCTAAAGATGGCCCGTCCGCCGGGATCACGCTGGCGACCGCGATCATCTCCGCCTTCACCGAGCGCAAAGTCCGGTCGGATATCGCCATGACCGGCGAGATCACGCTGCGCGGGCGCGTGCTGCCGGTCGGCGGGGTCAAAGAGAAGGTACTCGCTGCGCATCGCGCCCTTGTGCCGACCGTTATCCTGCCCAAGCAGAACGGCAAGGACTTGATCGACATCCCAGCCAAGACGCGGCAGAAGCTGACGATTCACCTCGTCGAGAACATGCAGCAGGTGCTCGATCTCGTGCTGCTTGACCCGCCCAAAGAACGGGAACGCGACAAGGCGCGCGCGATGAAGGAAAAACCTGCGAAGCGCACGAAGGCCGCGAACACGAATGGATCGGCGAAGCCCGCTGCAAAGGCGAAGAAACCGGCGACCGCAGCAGAAGGATAGTCAATGAACAACATCAAGGCAGACGATTTACAAGCGACACTCACGTCAGGTCGCAGCGCTCAAGTGGACTGGCTTTCGGCCAGCGCGGAGCACGCCCGAATCGCCGAGTCCTTAATGTCGTTCGCCAACGCCCGCCGCGAAGGGGTACTACTTCTTGGCGTGAGCGCCGCCAACACCGCCGAGCCGATTGACGACTTCAACGCGTTGATCGAAAAGGCGCTTGCCGCCGCACTGATGCTGACCCCGCCGCTGATCCTTCCCTACCCGACACGCGAAAACGTCGGGGGAAAGACCATCGTCAAAGTGACGGTGCCGGCGGGGATGGCGAACGTCCACAGCCTGAACGGCCGTTACTTGATCCGGGAGGGCGTGTCGAACGTGCCGCTTGCGCCCAGCGCCATGCGCCAGCTCTTGATCGAGCGCGGGGACATCACCTACGAAGCCGAGATCGCGCGAAACGCCACGCGTGATGACCTCGACCCGGAGCGCCTGCGCCACTATGCGGAATCGATCCGCGAGAGTGATATCGATGCGGCGCTGCTCAAGCGGGCATGTGTCGCAGAGGCGGACGGCGCGCTGCGGCCCACGCACGCCGGGATTCTGCTGTTCGGCAAAGACCCGCGCCGGTTTGTGCGCGGCGCCGAGATCACCGCCGTTCGCTTCGCGGGCGACACGATGGGCGACACGTTCATGCGCGAGGACATCACCGGCACGCTGCCCGAACAAATCCGGCGTGTCGAGACGTTCCTCCGCGACGTGCTGCGCAAAGGGGTCACGCTCGGCGGCAGCATGACGCGCAGTGAGCAGTATGAATACCCGCTCGAAGCAGTGCGCGAACTGGTCGTCAACGCCGTGGCCCATCGCGACTACAGCATTCAGGGCGATGGCATCCGGCTGTACGTCTTCAAGGATCGCATGGAGATCACCAGCCCCGGACGCCTGCCGGGGCCAGTCACCGTCGCCAACATCAAGGACGAGCGCTTCTCGCGCAATCCGGCCATCGTGCAGGTCTTGGCCGATCTGCGCTTCATCGAACGGCTTGGCTACGGCGTCGATCGCGTGTTGGAGCTGACGCGACAGCACGGCCTGCCCGAACCCCTGTTCACCGAGACGGACGGCGGCTTCAAGGTCACGATCTTCAACGCGCTCACGCCCGCGTCAGCCGCTGCGAAGGCGGATGCGAACACCGACAAGCCAGCCCTCGCCCATACGGTCGATCTGCTGGAGCTGTACCGCGACGTGCCGCTCAACCCGCGCCAAGAGAGCGTGTTGATCCATTTGAGCGAGCCATCCAATACGCGTATCACTAACAGCGAGCTTCAACGCCTGCATCCGGATGTGCACCCGGAGACGATCCGCCGCGACCTGTCAGACCTCGTCGCCAAGGACATCCTGAGCAAGATGGGCGAGAAGCGCGGCTCGTACTACGTGCTGCGTAAGAAAGCCTAGCGCCTACTGCAGCAGGTCGCCGTCGATCTCCGGCTGCCCGTTGACGAACGCCCGCACGTCGAGCGCCTGACGCCCGGCCATCTGAAGCCGTGTCGGCGCGTAGACGCCGGAGCCTGTCCCGATCAACATCCGTCCATCAACCACATCGACACAGCCCGCCGGCAGGCTGCCCTCCTCGACCTTCCCACTCAGCACCTTGACCAGACGCCCGCGCCACATCGTGAACGTCCCCGGCCACGGCGTGAATGCGCGCACCAGATGGTCGATCCGCTCCGCCGACGCCGACCACGCGATTCTGCCGTCGTCTTTGCGGATTTGCGGGGCGAGGGTCACGCCTTCGCCGGGCTGCGGGCGCGGCACGATGGTACCGTCGACATATCCGGCAATCGCCGGGATAAGCACCTCCGCGCCAAGTTTGGACAGCCGCTCATGCAGGGTCGCGCTGGTCTCATCCGGGGCGATGTCGATCTCATGCATCGTGAGGATCGGGCCGGTATCGAGGCCGGCATCCATCTTCATAATGGTCACGCCTGTGCGCGCGTCGCCCGCCTTGATCGCGTGTTGGATGGGCGACGCGCCGCGCCACCGTGGAAGCAGCGAGGCGTGCACGTTCAGGCAGCCCAGCCGCGGCAGATCCAGCACGGACTGCGGGAGGATTTGCCCGAAAGCCGCCACAACGAACAGATCGGCCGGCCACTGCTTGAGCGCGTCGATGGCATCGGGGTTGCGAAGTCGCTCCGGTTGGATGACCGGTATCCCGAGCATATCCACAGCCACTTTGACCGGCGGTGGAAGCGGCTCGCGCGATCGACCCGCAGGCCGATCCGGCTGTGTCACAACGCCGATAACGTCGTACGCGGCAGCGAGGGCCTTCAGCGTGGGCACCGAGAATTCTGGCGTTCCCATAAAGACGATCTTGACCACGACATGCCGTCCTTTCGTAATTAACGGTCTTCCCGAAACGAGAAGCCGAGGGTAATTGATAGTTCAGTGAGTCAGTCATCGTGATACGTACGGCTGATGCCGATTGACACACTCACTGCATCCTCCGGTATGGGTGGCTGCATGCGCCGGCTCACAGACGTTGATCTCATACCTCAATTATATCGCGCCAAGCGCACCTTGAATCATGCCACAGTCGCAGGTATGATATCCCGTCACACAGCATGATCCGCCGTACGCCTCGGGCTGGGCGTATTTTTTTGGAAGGACATTGACGATGAGTCAGCAAATCATCAGTGGCTTCGAGGCGCCCGATCGCGGGCATCCCGAACTCCACCCCGGCGACACCGTGAAGGTACACGTGCGCATTGTCGAGGGTGGCAAGGAGCGTATTCAGGTCTTTCAGGGCGTGGTGATCCGCTATCGCGCGGGTGGTAATGACGCCAACTTCACCGTCCGCCGCATCGCGTCGCACGGCGTGGGCGTCGAGCGCACGTTCCTGCTCAAAAGCCCGCGCGTCGACAAGATCGAGGTCACGCGTGGGGCGAAGGTGCGCCGTGCGCAGTTGTACTACTTGCGCGACCTGCGCGGCAAGAAGGCGCGCCTCAAGGAACGCCGCCGCAACAAGCAGATGGTGACCGAAGCGCCCTCTGGCAACTAGGCCGTACATCAAACCTATACGACCATGACGGGGCATCGCGCGATGCCCCGCTTTGATTGAGGAGACTGGTTTTTCATGGCTCGCCCACTCATCGGCGTCACGACCGGACACCGCCTGCCTGCCACCGACCGCGAAACCCCGATCTATACGGCTTACACCGCGATCGCCGAGAACGTGGCGCGCGCGGGCGCCTGCCGGTGCTGATCCCGTCCACGCTCGATGACGACAGCTTGCGCGGCATCTACGACCGCTTGGACGGCATCTTGCTGCCGGGCGGCGGCGACATCGACAGCAGTCATTGGGGCGAACCGCTGCACAAATCGGTCTACGGGCTTGATCCGGCGCGCGATCACACCGAACTCACCATCGCGCGTTGGGCGGCGAAAGAAGATCGTCCGCTGTTCGGCATCTGCCGTGGGCATCAGCTCTTCAACGTCGCGCTGGGTGCGTCGCTCATTCAAGACATCGCCAGCGAATTCCCGACCGAAGTCCCCCACACCAACTTCATGCCGACCCCGCGCAGCCAGCGGTCACACGTCGTCGGCATCGAACCGGGATCGCGCCTTGCATCGATCATCGGCGAGACCAACGCCGTGCCGGTCAACAGCATCCATCATCAGGCAGTGAAGAACGCCGCGCCCGGTTTGCGCGTGGTGGCAGTCTCGCCCGATGGACTCATCGAAGCGACCGAGATGCCCGATGCCCGCTTCGCGCTCACCGTGCAGTGGCACCCTGAGGATCTCGCGGACGATGAGCGCATGTTCAATCTGTTCCGCGCGTTCGTACAAGCCGCATCGAAATCCTAATCCGACGCGGGCGGCGTCATCACGATCTTCTTGCGGATGCCGGTCTGTGACGAGGGTTTCTCGGCCGCGCGGTCGAGCGGGACGACGAACTGGAACACCGAGCCGGCGTCGAGTTCGCTCTCAACCCAGATTCGCCCACCGTGTCCCTCGACCAGACGCTGGGTAATCATCATACCCAAGCCGGTTCCCTTCTGAGTCCGCGCACGGGTGTCATCGCTGCGGAAATAATCCTCGTTGAAGATCCGCTTCAGGTCAGTGCTGCTCATACCAATGCCTGAGTCGCGCACCCTCACATACAATGACGGCCCAAGCTCCCGCCCGTTTGGCAGGTTGTACCGGTCAAGCACCTCGACCTTGACCGTCATCTCCGACCCCGGCGGGCTGTACTTGTGCGCGTTGCTGATGAGGTTGGTCATCACCTGAACGAGCTTCTTGTGGTCGCCAAACATCGTCGGGAGCTGCGGAGGCATTTCGACCGACACCGTCTGCTGCTTGTCCTCAAGCTGCTGCTGGAAGGACTCCAATGTGTCTTCCACCACGGTACGGAACTGCAGCGGCTCATACGCGATCTTCAAGCGGCCTGCGTCCGACGCCGCGATGTCGCGCAGATCGTCGATGATGTCCTGCATGCGCTCGGCATTCGAGCGGATTACGGCGACGAACTGCTCGCGCTGCTGCTCGTTCATCGCGCCGGCGATGCGCGGGTTGAGCAGCGTATCGCTGTAGCCCTTGATGGACGTCAGCGGGTTCTTCAGCTCGTGCGCCGCGAACGCCACGAACTCACTCTTGTTCTCCGCTGCGCTCACGATGCGTTCGTACAGCTGCGCGTTGGCGAGCGCAATACTGGCGCGTTCTGTTAAGCGGTTCACGAAGTCGAGGTCGGTGAGGCGGAACGGCTCGGCGGCGGTCTCAAGCACCAACAGCGCGATCACGTCCTCGCCAGAGCGCATCGGCACGGTGATCTGGCTGACCGCGCCGCGCAGGCTGGGCGCGTAATCCGGGTCGAAGCGCAGATCGGCCAAGTCGGCCACGCGGGTTCGCATTACCCGCTGCACAATACCACGGTCAAGCGGCCATAACGTCCCCTCGGTGCCTTCCGGATAATCCTCGTCGGCGTAGCCCTCGATCGCCAGCACACGCATTATCTTCGTGACGGGGTTGACCTCACCGATCACGCAAGCCTGAGCGCCGGTCACCTTACTGGCCCAGCTCAGGGTGATCTTCGCCACTTCGTGCTGATCCAGCGCGCGCGCCAGTTCGGAGTCGATGCTGGCTAGCGTCTGAAGCTCTTCAAGGCGCTGATTCAGCGCGCTTCCGGTCATCTCGAACAGGCGGGCGTTCTCAATCGCCACCCCGGCCTGCGACGCGAACGTAGAGAGCAGCTGCACCTCGTCATGGTTGAACAACTGGCCGTTCTTCTTGTTCAAGACTTCAAGTACGCCGATGATGCGATCTTTCGCAAGCAGCGGCACCGCCACGATTGAGTTCGAGCGGAATCCGGTCGCGCGCGTGACTTCCCCCTGCCAGCTGCGGTCGATACGCGTATCGTTGGCGACCTGCGGCTGTTTCGTGCGCAGCACCGCGCCGACCAGCCCGCGATCTTGCGATACGCGCGTCCCCGTGAGTTCCTGCTCGGCCTCCCCCAGCACGACGCGGAAGATCATGTCATCACTGTCTTCGTCCGAGCGCAGCAGCAGCGATCCCGCCTCCGCTTCGAGGATCGCCACGGCGCTTTCGGTGATCAGGCGAAGCAGCGTGTTGACGTCCCCCGCCTCTGCGGCCACAAGCTGCTGGCTGACTTCATTGAGCGCGCCGAGCTGACGGGCGCGGGCGTTGACCTCGTCGAACAACTGCGCCTTTTCGAGGGCCGTCGCGGCAAGGCCGGCGAGGTTAACGAACGTCGCCATATCGTCGGCCGTGTACGGGATCGTGTCACGTTTGGCAAGTGCAAACACGCCAAGCCGCCGGTTCTGCGCGACGAGAGGCACGCCCATCCATGCGCGGATGCGCGGGCTGTCGTACAACGTGCCGAATGTGCCGATCTGCTTCTCACGGTTGTAATCTTCGTAGCGGCGCGCCTCGCCCGACCGCAGGATTTGGCTGTAGATGTCGTTTCCAAGCGGCCAACGCCGGCCCTCGCGAGCGTTGTAGCGCTCGTCTTCTTCGAGGAAGAACGTAAAGTACAGCTGTTCCTGTTCGGAGTCGAAAAACGCGATGTATTGGAAGTCCGACTTGAGAAGGCGGTTGGTCTGCGCGCTGATGAGTTCGAGCAGGTCGTCCAGCGTGCGCGTGAAGTTCGACGCCTGCCCCAGCGAACTCAGCACGTCCAGCTCTTTGACGCGCTGTTCGAGCGTCTCGACCGACTGAGCGCGTTCAATCGCCACGGCGAGCTGTCCGGTCAGCGCCGACAGGAACCGCAGGTCTTCGTAGTCATACGTGCGGCGGCTGCCCTGACGCGGCCCCAGCACGACGAATCCAAACAAGCGCTCCGACCCGGGCAGCCCAGCGATAACCGACGGCCCCAACACGTCGATGCGCGCCTTGTCACTGAGCAGTTCAGGCGGAAGCGGCTGACCGGGCGCGAACGTCACCGGCGCGCCAACAGCCAGCAGATACGACGCCAGCGGCGCCTTCGCGGGGAAACGGAGTTCCGTCTCGCTGCTGGACGCCATGTAATCGCCACCCGGCGCCCGCTGAACGAACACCACGAGGTGTGTCGGGCTGATGCCGCGGTCGACAACCTCGCGGAACGCGGAGATCGCCTTGTCGACGTCGCTAAACTCAGTCAGCCGCTGGCCGAAATCTTCTGCAATCGACTGAAGCGCGCGGCGCTGCCGGAAGAACACCTTGTCAATGCGATCTTGCAGACGCGCGCGCACAGGCAGCAGAAGTGCGGCGATCACGAAGATCGCGACGGCGATCAGCACGGGGTTGTCCGGAACCATGCTTGACGCCATCAAGCCAAAGCCGAGCGTCAGCAGGAAGTATCCGATCACCAGCGCAACGAGCAGGAACACATGGGTGATCGACTGGCTCACCAGCGAGTCACTGTCGATACGGCGAGGCGCGTTGAGGGCGAACGGGAAGCTGAGCACCGCGGCCAGCAGAAAAGGCATCGCGGATTGCGGCGAAATGGGCAGTGTGAATCCCGGCACGAGCAGGCGCAGCACGAGCGCGGCAGCCCAGACAAGGAACGGCACGCCGCTCAGCATCAAGCCGATCAGTACGATACCGCTTTGGTTACGCGCCTCGCGGCTTGCGGCACGCCGCCGCTGCCACAACATCGTGAATAGCAGCAGGACGGCGCTGCCCACGCACGCGCCAAGCGCAAGCGACACGCCGGTGTCGTAGCTGGCGGCGCTCGATGGGCCGGAGATCATCATCGCTGCGGCGACTCCAGCGGCGACGCCTGCAATCAGAGCCACCGGCCGGAGGATCGCAAGACGATAGACGATAGGCAGCGGCGCAGGGATCGAGAGGCCAAAGAAGAGCATCAACCCGCCGGAAAGGCCGGTCGCAATCGCCCATAATGGGCCGAGGATACTGGTCGTTGAGACGTCGTAAATGCCGCCGATCGCGACCGCCATCGCCGCGCATATGCCCGACGCGACGAATGCCCCCACCGACTCGCGCCGCCACAAGAACAGGTAGATCGCGGTCAACAGCGAGACGACACCAGCGGCGAACGGGATGCCAAAGTAGGCGACCAGATCGGTAAGCGGCAGCCGTGCGAGTTGAACCGAAGCGCTGCGCGCCGTGCCGTCCGCGGCAACGGTCTCCACGACGACGGTATCGCCAGCAGACACCGACCCCAGCACCTCGTTCAGGCTTGTGCGGGCCGCCGCTGGATCGACACGAGAGAGCGCCGTTCCGTTCACCGAGACGAGTCGATCACCCGCCGCCAAGCCGGACTTCAGGCCCGTCCAATCCGTCGTGCCGACCGGCCCGGCTTCGAGGACAGTCAGCGCCGGCGATACCAGAACCCCTAAAAACGGGCGTGACGCCGTGATGAGCGCTGTGGCTAAATAGACGAGCATCGCTAACGCCGCGACCGCGATCAGCCCGCCGGACAACGCGTAAAGCACACGCTCACGCGGGCTAGACGGCACACGATCCGTTGTGCGCGGTAGCAGTCCTTGCAGTCGGGCAGTAATCGCACCCATAAGACACGCCTTCGCTCGTTGACCCTGCGTGCAATTGTAACATCACCACGCGCGTTTTCACCCTTGCCGCTTTTTTTCACGAGAGGATCACGATGTCACCGACCGTTCCAGACACGCTGAAACGTGTGATTGTGATCGGCAGCACCGGCGCCGGCAAGTCGACGCTCGCCCACGCGCTGGCGGCTCTGATCGGTGGTGTGCACATCGAGCTGGACGCCTACAACTTTCTGCCCGGATGGGAGACGCGGCCGGTAGACGACATGCGCGCGCTCGTCGCGGACGCTGTGCAAGCCGAGCGATGGGCGGCGTGCGGGAACTACGGGAAGCTGCGGGACATCGTGTGGCCGCTGGCCGATACCGCCGTGTGGCTGGACTATCCCCTGCCGCGTATCCTCTGGCGGCTCACCCGCCGGTCGCTCGCGCGCTCAATCACGCGTGAGAACCTGTGGAATTCCGGCAATCGAGAGAACTTCCTGCGACAGCTCCGGTGGAACACCGACTCGCTGTACTACTGGGCCATCACGACGCGGAAACGGCGCGCGGCCCAGTACGAAACCTTATTCGCGTCGCCGCCGTATGACCGCATTCATCTCGTTCGTCTGACCTCCGTCAGGGCCACGCAGTCGTGGTTGGAAGCGGTTCGCATGGCGTACCCTGAGCGCTCAGGTTGAATCGCACTTTGCGGCCTGTTACTATCAAGGTCTGTGAATTTGACTGGTATACAGATTATGGCGAATCAGCGGGGCAAGCGATGGATCGTGTCCGAACCGGCCCCAGACTCATGGTTGGCTGGGTATCGCGGGATGACCCCGATCTTGGCGCAGGTACTCTATAACCGTGGCCTGACCACTCCGGAGGACGCCGCGGAATTTCTCGCGCAGCGTGACATCCGTCATAACCCGTTCCGGCTTGCCGATATGGCGAAGGCCGTGGCGCGTTTACGGGATGCCATCAAAGCCGGTGAGTCGATTGTCGTATACGGTGACTTCGATGCCGACGGCGTAACCGCTACCGCCCTGATGGTACAGGGGCTGACAGCGCTGGGCGCGGCGCACGTTCGCGCGTATATCCCCAACCGCGTTGACGAGGGATATGGCCTAAATGTCGGCGCGATCGACATGCTGTACGACGAGGGACACCGCCTCATCATAACGGTTGACTGCGGTATTCGCGCGTTGGACGAGATCGCGCATGCGCGCCGCCGTGGCATTGACGTGATTGTGACCGATCATCACTCGCTTGGGCCGGAGCTTCCTGACGCGTACGCCGTCATCAACTGTAAGCGCCCCGGCTATGACGAGCCGATGCTCGCCGGCGTTGGCGTGGCGTTCAAGGTAATCGACGCCCTGCGCCGCGCCGAGCTAAGCAACGGCGGATCGGAACGCGCAGAGATGTTCGACCTAACGCAGCTGCTTGACCTCGTTGCGATCGGCACTGTGGCCGACCTGATGCCGCTGAACCACCTCGAAAACCGGTCGCTCGTCCGGCAGGGCCTCGACGTGCTGCGTTCGGCGCGGCGTCCCGGTATTCAGGCGCTGCTCGACGTGTCCGGCATCAGCCCTGAGTCTGTAACGACCAGCAGCATCGCGTTTGGCATCGGCCCGCGCATCAACGCCGCCGGCCGTCTCTCGGACGCCATTGACGCGTACCGCCTGCTCAGTTCATCCACCGCAAACGAAGCCGCGCCGCTGGCCGATCTGCTGCAGCGCCTCAATACCGAACGGCAGGAGAAGACTCGAAGCGCTCAAGATCTTATCCGCAGCGAGATCGGCGACTCCTTCGACGGCTCGCTGATCTTCGCCGGCCACCGCGATCTGGAGTCCGGCATCGTCGGGCTGGTTGCCGGCCGCATGGTCGAGGAGTACTTCCTGCCCGCGATTATCCTCGAATTCGGCGAGGAAGAGAGCCGCGCATCGTGCCGCAGCATCCCCGAATTCGACATCACCGCGGCGCTCGACCAGTGCGCCGACCTGCTGGTTCGGCACGGGGGCCATGCACTCGCGGCCGGCTTCACCGTGCGCAATGCGAATATCCCCATGCTGCGCGAACGACTCTCCGGCCTTGCCCATGAAGCGCTTCACGGCAAAACCGTCGAGCCGACACTTGAGATCGACGCGAAGATCAAGGTGCACAATATCACCGACGGGTTGGTCGAGGAGTTAGCGCAGTTGGAACCGACCGGCAACGGGAATCGTCAGCCCGTGTTCGCTATGGATCGTGCGCACATCGTGGACGCACGCACGGTCGGCAAAGAGGATAAACACCTCAAGCTGAGGATCGCGCGGGCCGGCATGGGGCCACTCGACGCCATCGGCTTCGGCCTCGGCCCGATACTCGAGGACTTGGATCGGTTTGCGGATATCGCCTTCACGCTGGAGTTCAATACGTATCGCGACCGGCGTTCGGTGCAGCTTCGCCTCGAAGACGTCAAGCCGTGCTGACGTCTCACATGCCGGTTAATGGCCGCAAGAACACCAGTCCGACGTAAACGATGTAGACCACGATAAAGATAATTCCTTCGAGCCGGCCCAGCTTGCCATCTCGCATGAAGATTCCCAGCAGCACCGATACCAGAATCATGAAGGGCGCGTCGAACGTGAGCGCCTGCCCGTTGATCTTGTACGGATCGAGCATGCCGGTCAGGCCGAGGATGAATAGAATGTTGAAGATGTTCGACCCGACCACATTACCCAAAGCAATTTCGTGCTGCCCTTTGGTCGCAGCGATGACCGAGGTCGCCAGTTCCGGCAGCGATGTCCCGACAGCGACCAGCGTCACGCCGATCACCAACTCGCTGACGCCGAGTACACGCGCGATGTTCACTGCGCCGTCGACCGTAAGCTGCGCGCCGATAATCAACAGCCCAAGACCAATGACGATTCGGCCCAATTCCTTGAGCACACTGCTGCGCTCAGGACTTGCGGAAGCTTCCTGCTCCTCTGCCGCATCCGCTGGCTTCTCGCGGCTTCCGCGCACTGCGCGAATGACATACAGCACGATGCCGGTGAACAGAATCGCGCCGTCAACACGGCTCAAGTCACCGTCGATCAACAGCAAGACGTAACCGAGTACGGCCACGGCCAGCATAATCACCCAATCCTGCTGAACCTCGCGCGTGCTTAGGGCGCGGGATGCCATAATTGCGCTCAGGCCGAGGATCAAGGCGATGTTGGCGATGTTCGAGCCGACGATATTGCCAACCGCGATGTCGTTGGTGTCGCGCACTGCGGCAACGAGGTTGGTCACCAGTTCCGGCACCGATGTACCGAAAGCGACAATGGTCAGGCCGATAATCGCCACCGGGACGCCCAGCACCCGCGCCAACCGCGATGCGCCTTCCACAAGCCAGTCGCCGCCGAAATAGAGACCGGCCAAGCCGAGCGCGATATAGAGAATGTCAAGTAGAACCATGAGAGCTTCCGTAGGTTTCCAAAAGATACCGCGGGTGCATGACCCGCGGCGCTAGGCTCAATGGATTGTAGTGTACCGCAAAACACCCGGCTGGCGAGGGTTTTTAGTTCTGTCGTTCCAGCGAGCCGCAGTCAGGGCGGTTGCCCACGATGCTGACCTTGAACTTGAACGACGCCTCAACGGGCAGATCATTCCATACTTCAAACGGAATGTCGCATTGATACGTGTCGTCCTCACCCGTCTTCAGGGTAATCATGTAACGTTCGTCGCGGCCGGACTCGCGTTCGCAGCCCAGACTCGGAAACGTGCTTGTGCAGCCTCCCGCCGTGCTCGTATTGAGGCGCGGATCAGGCCAAGCCGGCGTTTGTTCGCGCGCGCCCGATGCATTCGCGGATCGCGAGTATCCCCAGCGGTTGACCATGTACGAACACACGTAGTCGTACACGGGCTCGCTGCGATAGCGCGGCACGCACACGCGCTCCTGTCGGAACGTCCCATCGCCGAGGTCGACCTGCCGCATACTGCAATCTTCGCCATCAGGCACCTGCCGCGACCCGACCTGCTCGTAACTGCGAGAGACGCTGTACGCGTCGGCCGGCATCACCGAGCACAGCCCCGACCCGGCAACCGCGCTGAAGCGCTCGATGTTGATCGTGCGTTCCCAGTTGAAGGCAGTCACATAGCCGGTCTGCTCGCGCTTGGCGAAGATCGCAAACAACGCGAACGCGATGACACCGAGCACGACCGCGCCAATGACAAACGGCACCCACTTCGGCCGCGACGGCTTGACCTTCGTCTTGGGCGGCCCATACGTCTCGGCCATCTGGCGCGCGACAAGATCTTCGCGCTCGAACTTCTGGCCGCCGGCGGCTTCACGCGAGGCCTGCCGCTTGACCTCGGCAGCCGCGGTCTGTGGCGCGCCGCATCGTCCGCAGAACTCGGCGTTGCCCGCGACCAGCGAGTTGCACGCCGGGCAGACCTTGTCCGCCCCGACGTACACGTGATCCTTGACCGCGATCTTTTCCTCATCCGATGGGAAATAGCGCCAAGAGGCGTCCTGCTGCGCGCCGCACACCGGGCAGAACTTATGCGTCTTGCCGAGCAGCTTGGTGGTTCCGCAGTACTTGCAGTCCCACAGCATCTCGTAGATGCCTTCTTCGTAGACGGTCTGCTCACCGACACGGCTAATAACGCGCGGCTCGTCAGCTTGCGACTCATCCGGGCGTGACGCAGCGGCGGGCGCGGGTTGAGCGCGCCGGGGCGGCGGCAGCTTGCCCAACGCCGAGTACATCTTGCGCGCCGGTTCGTAATTCGGATCAAGCGCCAACGCCTGATCCAAGCACTTGATCTTGTCCGCCTCGGCCTCGACGATCTCCGCCGCCAGCGTCCAACCTTCAGCGCTCGGCGCAGCGCTCAGAATTTGATCGACAAGCGACAAGGCGGCCTGCCGATCCCCTTGCTGTAGGATTTGACGGACATCCTGCAGTGTTGAGTCGGTCATTCACATTACCAGTCTTCGGTGAGTTCAAACTCGTTCTCGTCACGACGCGGGTAAAAGCGCTTGTGCACATCACCGAACTTGATGATGTGATGATCGCTCTCTTCGTAGCTCACACTGCGGGTGATCACGCGGCGCTGATGCCCGGCCACCAGCACGACGTCGCTCTCGATCATGCGGCCGGGGAATACAACCATTCCCGACCCGATGCGGCAGTTATGCCCCACGGCGCTGCCCAGCACGATCTGACCGACCGATTGCAGCTCGCCGTCGATGTTGGCCGCGCGCATCGGTTTCTGCGCGATCAGGTTGAAGTCGGTGAACGTGCAGCCCGCGCCCACAAAGCTGTTGCGCCCGATCACGCACATCTGCAAACACGTATTCTGCGCGATGATCGTGTTCTCCATAACCTGTGTGAGATACAGCGACGCGCGGAACGGCAGGAAGCAGTTGTTGGCGACGCTGCTCATCATCAGGGTGCAGCCCGCGTCAATCGTCACGTTGTCGCCGATTGTCACGTTATCAAGGATCACGCCAGCGCCGATCGCACAGTTGTCGCCAATCGTCGCCGGGCCGCGGATCACGGCCGATGGGTCGATGTCGCAGTTGCGGCCGATCTTGACCGCGCCGGATGCGGCGAGAAGCTGTTTCTGCTCGACAATGGCGTGCCACAGCAGGCGCAGCTTGGCGAACACGCTGTCGGCGATCAGTTTATCGAGACGCGCCGCGCGCGCGAAGTTACTGAAGATGATGCTGGCGAAGTAGACGTGCACCCAGCTTTCAATGGAGATCACAGCGCGCATCGGGGCAAAGTGCGTCAAATCGCCCTGCTTCATCGTCATAAAGTCCGGCACGGTGTAGAAACCGATCTCACGCGCATCGCTCGGCACCACGACGGGCTCGATCTCCGACGTATAGCCGTCCGGGAAATACCATAAATCGCATAGGAACATGATGCTGCGCGTCGCAGGGTCGAGCGCAACCTCGAACCCCTTCGTCAGCGGGACGGTATAGGTGTGAAACGCCTTGTCGCTGGCGGGGAACGCCGCGCGGCATGCCTTTCCCGTGCGCCGTGCCTCTTGTACAAAATAGTCAAGGAACTCGCGGTCGAACCATAAGCTGTCGCGGTAGACGACCGCCTCACCGATCACCTGATCGAGTTCCTCACGGCTGCGCAGCGTCGGGCCGAGCGTCACCTGCGGCCCGAAAACCTGAGCGACGATGTTCTCGTGATGGATCTTCAGCGGCTCGGTGCCAATCGTGAGCTGGCTGGCCGGTTCGTTGAACGGTGGAACATGGCGCTGATCTTCGATGATATAGCGATACATAGCGATGCCCTGCGTCGGCTCGTGCATCCCCATTATAACGCCTAAGCGCCGGGTGCGGCCAAAAGGTTACGGCTAATCGGTCGGCAGGGCGCAGCCTTCGATAGCATCGCCACCCGCAGAATCGGCCACGAATCCGGTCGGCGCGTAGTCCTCGGTCTCGCCCACGTTCGCTAGAATCGAGCCGTCCGAGCTGGTCGTCGTCGGGTCGGCCACCCGGATCAGCGTGACGCGGATCCAGTGCTTCCCGTAAGCCTCCGCCAGCGAAGGGGCGTTCAAGGTGCGCGTGCGGTCGGGTTTCAGCCACAGCAGCACGCGGCGCACAACCCACTCGTCGCGGTCGCCCCAATCGCCGTCGTCATTCCGGTCAACCCACGCGCTGACCTGACGTTCGCCCATCGGCGCGTCTGGGCCGGCGCTGATCGTGATCGTGCCGTCTTCGCTCAAGCCGTCGTCAAACTGGTCAGTATCGACCGGGCATCGCGCGGCCTCAAGGCTGATCGCTGGCTCGCCGGGCGGCCCCAACCACTCCGATCCAGCGTCCAGATGAACAGCGGCAGCGTAGGTTTCGGGCGCGTCGCCGTGGTCAGCCGCATCTTGCGCGGATGCGGCGAGGAGCGCGACAGCGGCTAGGATAACGCCTACCGTGCCGCGCAGAATCAAGGTTCGGGGAATCATGAGAGGTATCCGCTCGCTAACCCACCGATAGACTCAGGGTATGCCGTCAATCGGTGGATGTCAACAAACGGGTGGCGCGCGTTACTTGTTGAGAAACTCGCGGAGGGTTTTGTGGAACTTCTCAGGCTCGTCCAGCATCACGAAGTGGCCGGCGTTCTCGAACCACGCGATCTCAGCCGCCGGAAGTTCTTCCTTGAGCAGCTTGGCCTGATTAGGATGCACAATTCGATCCTTCGGCCCGTACATGCCCATCACCGGCATCGGTAGATCGGCGATCTGCCCGCGTAGGTCGGTCTTGCGCAGCGTTCCGATGCTCATAAAGTACGATTCGGCCGTGATTTTCGACACGTCATGCACCAGCATCTTGCTCATGGCGCCGCCGTCGTTGGCGATGAAGTAGGCGTAATATCGCATGAACAGCTTGAGCAGCGACGGGAATGTCCAGAACAGCCGGGCGACCGACTCGTAGCCGGATAGTTTCAGCAGCGGGGCCAGCGACGCGCCATTGATCGGGGAACCGATGACGGCCGCTTTGGCAACTTGATCGGGCCGGTTCTTTGCGACGCCCAACGCAACCGTTCCGCCCATGGAATGCCCGATGATTGCAGCCTTCTGGATGCCCTGCTTCTCCATGAATAGGCTGACCGACTGGATGTACTGGTCGACCGTGAACCGCCCCGCCCGATCACGCGACTCGCCAAAGCCGAGGTGATCGAGCGCGTAGACGCGGAACTCCGACGACAGCTCCTCCAGCGAACGCCGCCACAGTTCCCAAGAGCCGAGCCAGCCGTGCAACAAAAGCACCGGCCGTCCGCGCCCCAGCGACTCGTAATGGATATTGCCCTGATCCGTGGTGATTGTCGGCACGGTTACTCTCGCCGTTCCGTGCTATTCGTCCATCTGCTCGGTGATCGCGTAGAGCAGCTCCAGCAGCACGTCACGCACGGACGCGCGCTCGCGAGCAACGCACTTCAACAGCTTGACGTCCGGGTCGATACGCAGCGCGATGCGCAGGTCGTCGGGCGACCATGCGTCCGGATGATCCTGCTTGTTGGCGGCGACGACATACGGCGTCGCGGCGTAGGCGCGGAACGTCTCAAGGATGTTTTTCGCCTCGCGAAATGTCTCCGGCTTCGAGCTGTCGACCATGACGATAAAGCCGAGCATGCCTTCAGCCAAAATCTCCCACATGAAGTCGAAACGGCGTTGGCCGGGTGTGCCGAACAGGTACAACACGAGGTCGTCATCGACGGTGATGCGGCCAAAGTCCATCGCGACGGTGGTAGCGCCTTTTTCGCGGCGTTCCGCCTCCGTCGTCACTTCGCGCTCGGTCGAGACGACTTCAATCTCGCTGATAGACCGGATGAACTCCGTCTTCCCCGAACTGTATGGCCCCGTTATGACCATTTTGACCGTCTGCATGGCGTCTCCGTAAACTGAGGATGCGCAATCCTGACTGAATAAATTCCTGCGATTGATAATCCCGCCCAAATGGTAGCGCCATCACCGGCGGGTGACAACCAAATTCGGCCCTGAGTACTAGCCCAACGAACGCAGCTTTTCGATGATCCGGTTCACCACTTGGCGCTGGGGCCGCTGCGGCTGGAGCCGTGCCGAGCGATCCGCGGACTGCACCGGCATCGGCGCCGGCTTGGGCGCGACGGGCCGCACAATCTCGACGAGGCCCGCATGCTCAAGCCCATACACGATCCGCCGGATTTCGGTGTCGCTCATGTTGATCGCGCGCGCGATCTGACGGATGGTGTTCTTCGGGTTGACATACTTGACGACGTTCCACTCATCGACGCTGAGATGAACTCCGGCGTACTTCTCTTTCGGGTTCTCAGGGAACTTCAAGCAGAGGTCAAGGTTGTCGATGTGCTTGGTGATCTCGTCAAGTTCTTTGAGCCGTCGCGCGCCCTCGACGATCACGTTCTGAAGGTCGATTGGTACCATGATGCGGTCGGCGCGGTCGATGTCGACGTTCTCCTCGAACCGGAACGGCTCGCGGTTCCACGCCATCGCATTGTAGACGATGTCCAACACGTACTGTTGAACGCAGGCGACGATGTCGTTTCGGGACACGTAGTTCGCCCCGATCAGGCGCATCGCCAGCGCCTTGTCGCCGGTTCCTTTGGCGCGCTCGCGCAGCAGCTTGGACTGCGTTTCGCTCAGCTTCCCACCCTGTTTGAGCACAGCGATCAGGTCGTTGAGCTGTCCCGCCACCATCGCATAGACCAGCTTGCCCGACTTGAACAGGATCTGTGCGCGTTCCCGCCCCGGCGCGATCTTCTCGTTGTTGTTCGCGTCGCGTTCTCCGGTGCTGACTCCTTCATACAACCGCAGAACGCCCGTGCGCCCCGATAGGTTGATCAAGTTCAAAAGCTGAGTCGTGCTGAAATCGCGCAGATTGCCTTGAATGGGCATGTAGTCCCTCACCTTGTCGCGGCCGACAGCACCGCCATGTCTGGTTCGCCGGGGATTTGCGTAGATTATAGTCTTTAGCCGTGATCGGCGTCAACGTGCCCGGCCTTAATGCAACGGCAATGAATGAGCCGGAGCACCTCATCTTCCTCTACGCCCGCCTCACGCATCACCTCGACCGTATGCTCGCCATATCCCGGAACAGCGCCGGCGGCCGAGCCGGATGGCATCCCCAACGGCGAGCGCATCCACGGCAGGCCATCGCGCCCCAAGCCCAGCATTCCCCGCGCCGAAAACTGCGGATCCGTGTGAATCGCCTCTGGCGGCATCGCCACCGCAAAACAGCAGTCGACGTCCTTCAGCAGCGCATCCCAGTCGTCAGCAGGCTTCGACGCGAACAGCGCCGCGACCTCGCCGATCAACGCGGGTTGGGCGTCGCGTTCGCTGTGCATAGGGATCCAGTCCGGGCGTCTGACGGCATCGCAGAACGTCCGCCAGAACTTCGGTTCAAGCGCCGCAAGTGTGGCCGTGCGCGCATCCGCCGTCGCATACGCGCGATAACACGCCCACTCACCGGTTAACGCCCCTGCCGTAGGTTCTTCGTGCGGGACGACACGCTCGGCCCAGTTAAACATGCTGGACGGCAGCGCCGCCTCGGCAAGGCTGATATCGAGCACCGTGCCTTCACCGCCGCGTTCGCGGGCATACAGCGCCGCAAGGATCGAAGCGACCGCTGTATAGGCGCCGCCGATGTCGGCCACCTGCGCGCGCGGAACCTGCGCGTCGCTGCCGTTCGCAAGCTGACCGGCGCGGGCGACGTAATTCAGGTCGTGCCCAGATCGCCCAGCGTCAGGGCCGGTCGCGCCCCACCCCGACATCCGGCACACGATCAGCCGCGGGTTGGCCGCATGCAGGTGTTCAGGGCCAACGCCGAGCCGTTCCAGTGTTCCCGGCCTGAAGCTCTCGATCAAGACATCGCTGGACGCAGTCAGTTTCAGCAGCACCGCCGGGCCTTCAGCGTGCTTGAGGTCGAGGATCAGGCTGCGCTTGCGCCGGTTGTTGACCGCGAAGATCGACGACACGCCGTTGACCAGCGGCGGCATCCAGCGCGCATAATCGCCGCCGTTCGGATCCTCGACCTTGACGACATTCGCGCCGAGATCGGCCAGCATCATCGAAGCGACCGCCCCCGGCAGCAGGCGCGTCAAATCGAGGACGCGCACACCGGCCAGCGCCGCTACCATTTCAAATGCTCCCCGCCGTTGACGGGCAGCAGCACGCCGGTTAGGAAGTCCTCGCGGCACAGATAGACGACCGCCCGCGCGACATCGTCGGCAGAGCCTGCGTGACCGACCAGCGTTTGATCCTCTCCGATTTGCTGCCAGCGGCTCTCGCTCATCCCCGGCGGCGCCATCACCGGCCCCGGCATGACGGCGTTGACGCGGATTCCGTCCGGCGCATACGTGACCGCGCTGGTTTGGGTCAGCATCCACAGCGCGGCTTTGCTTACACCATGCGCGGCACGTTCGGGCCACGGGCGCAGCGTCCCGACATCGCAGATGTTGACGATCACGCCGCCTTTCGGGTCGTTGGCGCGCATCATCTCGGCGGCGGCTTGCGTCACCAGAAACGGGCCAGTCACGTTCACATCCAGCGCCTGCTGCCACGTCTCGAACGCGGTCTCGGCAATCGTCCCGGACGGAAAAACCGACGCGCTGTTCACCACGATGTCGAGCGTGCCGACCGTCTCCTTGATTCGAGCGAACATCGCTTGAATCTCGGCGGGTTTGCTCACGTCCGCCTGAATAGGCAGCGCCTCAACGCCGTGTCCGATGATCTCGGACACCGTCTCCGCAATGATCACTTCAGACGTGCGGTTGTAGTTGACCACGACGTGTATACCGGCGCGAGCCAGCTCCAGCGCGATCGCCTTGCCGACCCGATGCGCCCCACCTGTGACCAGCGCGACTCGCCCGCGAAGTTCACTCTGCATGGCTGCCTCCTACGTTTCAACGAAAAGCGGGCGACAACCGCCGCCCGCACATCTTTGCATCGATCCCTCCGCCGCGTTCCCGCCTAAAGGCGGCTGCTGAACGTCGACGGTCTAAATGAACTGACTCGTGGCGCCAAACGAGTGAAAAGAGTTGCCGTTTTCTCATCACTCATCGCTCACCACTTTCAACGTCTCACGTTAGTAACTGCCCGGCGGCGTGATCAGCACGAACATCATTGACACCAGCGCCACGAAAAGCGGAAGCAGCAGCGCGATGGCGAACATGCGGCTGTCGGTCTTGAGGTGCATGTAGTAGTAGATCACCAGATACGCCTTGACCGCCGCCAGAGCCAGCAGGATCGGAACCCGGATCCCGCCGCCGAAGACCTCAGCGACGAGCACCTCGGAGATGGTGAGGATGCCAAGGCCGAAGAAGACGACGGTATAGAGGGGATACGGAAGCTCACGCCCGAACAGAACCGTCGTCTCGGCGTGTTCCGGGTGCGCGGCGTGTTCGCCGTGGGCGGCGGCGTTCGCCGCTTCGGCCATCTCAGGCGCGTGAGATTGTTCGCTCATGGATGCCCCCAGCTAGATCAGATAAATCAGGGTGAACAGGATGATCCAAACGACGTCGACGAAGTGCCAGTACAGGCCGAACGTCTCAACGCCGGTGTAACGCTTGCTGCTGAACTCTCCGCGTGCGCCGCGCCGCATGACCAGCAGGCACCAGATCACGCCGATGACCACATGCACGCCGTGGAAGAACGTCGGCGCGTAGAAGCGCATGCCGAACCCACCGTAGGCCTCGACACTGCTGGCGATGTCGAGCGTGATGCCCAAATGCGACAGCTCGCGGTACTCGACCCACTGCAAGCCGACGAACAGCGTGCCGAGCGCCGCCGTCGCGCCGAGCCACCGCAGCATCCCGCGGACGTTGTCACGCTGAATCTCGCGCAGGCCCATGACCATGCACCACGAGCTGGTCAGCAGCATGAACGTGTTGATCGACACCAGCCCGATGCCCAGGCCATCGTGCGCGTTGTGTACCGCCTCAGGCTCATTGAGCCGGAACAGCGCGTAGCCGCCGATGAACACCGCAAATAGGATGACCTCGCTGGCGAGATACAACCACATCGCGAACTTGTGGTTGTCATTGCGACGCGCTTCTTCCTGCGGGTCGTGAATGACCGGCGCCTTCGACTCGTGAACGGTGATTTCACTCATGAACTAATCCCTCTGGAACAGGAACGCCGGTAGACCGCGCAGCACCCGTGCCGCAAAACGGGCGATGCGGCCGACGGTGAACAAAACGAGCTTGGGGCGCAGGATCAACAGCGCGACGACTGCTGCATTGACCAGCGAGAGCAGGATCCGCAGTCCGTATGGCTGAGCCATCACCAACCAATGGCGACCTCATAGAAGACGACATACAGCACCGCGAACAGCACGATGAAGATCACAATCGGGCGCAGGCGCTGCACGAGTGTGGGCTGCGGCGCCGGTACGACCTGTTCGCCAGAGGGAAGCGCGCCCGCCACGCCGGAGGCCAAAGCCGGCGCGGTCAGCGGCTGATTGCCGACCGCCTGCGCGGTCTTGATCCCGCGGTTCATGCCGTACAGCGCAAAGGCGATCCCGCCCGCGGCGGCCAGCAGCGAAACCATCGCCACCATGCCGAAAATGAGCAGCGCCACCAGCTTGCTGAGCTGCACGGTCGTGCCGAACAGATTGAAGTCGATGAATGCGTTCGCGTTTGTGTTCGCCGCCGGATCACCGCTGATGGTGTAGCCGAGGCCGTTGGGCAGCGACGCGAACAGCAGCAGGCCGGCAAACAGGGCGAGTGTCCACATCGCCACCGTCCATACCTGCCCACTCAGTATCGCCACGGGCTTCTCTTCTTCGTGGTGATGATCGTCGGCCACTTCGATCTCGTTGCCCAACTCGTCCAGCTCAGGCTCGTGCACGTGGTGGGCCGCCATCTTGGACGAGAAGCCGCCGATCCCCCAAAGGAAGAACACGACACCGAAGAACCCGGCCGCGATCAAGCCGATCTGCGCGTCCCAAACCTCGTCCATGTGTTGCAGCGCACGCAGCAAAATGACCAACCCTGCGCCCGCCACAAACCCGATGACGGCCATCGGAACTGCGCGGTTCAAGCCGTATCCCATACTAATCGTCCTCTTCAGTTACAGCCAATACAGTACGACGTAGATCAACAGCCAAGCGATGACTACGAAGTACCACAACTTCGCGCCGGCCTCAGCCGACCACGTATCCCCGGTCAACCCTCCGTGCGCGGCCGTGCGCAGCACCCGAACCAGATACAGGCCGATCACCAGCGCGTGTACCGCGTGAAACGCCGTCATCACGCGGAAGATCGCGTTGTACTGGGTGATGCCGGTGATCATTTCTTCACCGTTCGCCAGCACGACTCGCATTTCAGGCACCGGCGCGACCGACATCCACTCGAAGGCCATCACCACAACGAACAGCACACCGAGGCCAATCGCCGTGCGCCATTGTAACAAGAATCCGCCCAGCGAGTCACGCACCAGCGCGCGCATTCCGCGCCGCACCAGCACGGCGCTGGCGAGTAAGCTGAGCGTCGCCAGCGTCGGCAGGGCCGCGTCAAGCCGTTCGACGCCCTCAGGCGGCCATGCCGGAGATGAACTGCGCAGCTGCAAGTTCACCACACACAAGCAGACGAACACGAGGATCCACGACGCCTGAAAGACCGCCATCCCGCTGCGCCGGTTCTTGAGGCGAATGGCCGCCTCGCGGTCTTCGTCAACGGTTTCGTTGTACCACATGTCGCGGTACGGCGTGTTATGCTGCATGTCCAGCTACCAGTAAGCGTCCTGACAGATCGTGTTCGCAGGCGCCGGGTGTGGGCTTTGGAGTCCATACCCGGCGCGTGAAGGTGTCGATGGTGCGGTTAGTCACCTGCGACCGGCTCCGGAGAGGCCGACGCAGGGCCGGCCGAGCGCCCGGATTTCAACTGGGCGGCCGGCGTCATGAGTTCTTCCATCGCCGCCAGATATGCATTCGCCGCTTCGGTGCCGTAGCCGTAAGGATCATCGAACGGGATCGGCGTGCCCTTGAAGTTGTACGCCGGCGGCGGCGACGACGTCTGCCACTCCAGCGTCAGCGCGCGCCACGGGTTCGGGCCAGCCACCTTGCCGCGATAGATCGCCCAGATCATGTTGGCGAGAATGATGAACGTGCTGATCCCCAGCACGAACGCGCTGATGCTGATGATGACGTTGAGCGTCTGGAACTCCGGGGCGTACTCAGCGACGCGGCGCGGCATGCCCTGCATGCCGGCGAGGTGCATCGGGAAGAACGTGAAGAAGAACGCCACGTAGGTGATCGCAAAGTGCACGCGGCCCCAGAACTCGTTCATCATGCGGCCGGTGATCTTCGGCCACCAATGGTAGATGCCGGCGTAGATCGCGAACACCGACCCGCCGAACAGCACAAAGTGGAAGTGGCTGACCACGAAATACGTGTCGTGAAGGTGAATGTCAACCGGAATAGCGCCGAGCATCATGCCGGTAATGCCGCCGATCACGAACTGGCTCAAGAACCCGATCGAGAACAACATAGCGGCTGTGAAGCGGATCTTGCCGCCCCACAGCGTCGCGATCCAACTGAAGATCTTGATCCCGGTCGGCACGGCGATGATGAACGAGGTAATCATGAACGGCACGCGCAGCTGCGGCGTCAGGCTCGTGAACATGTGGTGCGCCCACACTGTAAAGCCGATCAGCGCGAGGGCGATACTGGAGAGCGCAACCATCTTGTAGCCGAACACCGGCTTGCGGCTGTGGATCGACAGCACCTCGCTGAGGATGCCCATGCCCGGCACGACCATGAGATACACGGCGGGATGGCTGTAGAACCAGAACACGTTCTGCCAGACCAGCACATCTCCACCACGGGATGGATCGAAGAACGCCGTGCCTGCCACGCGGTCGAGGATCAGCAGGGTCAAGCCGCCGGCGAGGAACGGTGTGGCGAGGATCTGGATGATCGCAGTCGCCAGCACGGCCCACGCAAACAGCGGCATCTGGAACCAGCCCATGCCTTCTGGGCGCATGTTCTTGATCGTCACGATGAAGTTGATCGCGCCGAGGATCGAGCTTACGCCGGCGATGTGGATCGAGATCGCCCACAGCGTTTGCCCATCCCCACTGAACAGCACCGACAGCGGCGGGTAGGCCGTCCAACCCGTCTCGGCCGGCCCCACGAAGTAGCCGAGCAGGAACAGGACGCCCGCCGGCGGGAGCAGCCAGAACGCGAAGGCGTTGAGCCACGGGAACGCCATGTCTTTAGCGCCAAGCTGCAGCGGCACGATGTAGTTGCCGAACCCGGCGAACATCGGGATGATCCACATGAAGATCATGATGGTCGCGTGCATCGTGAACAATGAGTTGTACGCGGAACCTGTCCCGCTGGCGTCCAGCGCCGGCGTGAGCAGTTCCCACCGCACCAGCATCGCCAGCGCGCCGCCGATGATGAAGAAGAAGAACGCGGTTGCCATGTACTGAACGCCGATGATCTTATGATCGACGCTCCAGCGCAGGTACTCGGCCAGCTTGGGCCTCGGCGCCGGTTGTACGCCCGGCATTGGAACGCTGATACTCGCCATACCCCTACTTCCCTCTGTACCTAAGCTTGCGTAGACTACTCGCTCTGGGCCGCGACGGCTTGCTCAATCGATGCCGTGTCACCGCAGGTGGGCGTCCCAGTCGCCGACTGCGTGCAGAGATACGAAATGATGTTCACCAAGTCCTCATCCGGCATGTACAGATAGTATGCGCCGTCCACCTCGGCAGGCTCCGTCTCGGTCGGGCCGAACTGCGGCATCACGTTCTTCTGGAAGCCGGGCACCGTATAGTCATTTGGATGGCGAACCGAGTTGGCGATATAGCTCTCGGCGCTGGGTTCCCCGGCGGTCGACGCACGGCGCGCCGCCGTATCGGCGAGGCCATTCAGGTTCGGGCCGGTGACGCCAGCCCAACCCAGGTCATCGAGCTTGTGACACCCCGCGCACGGATATTTGCCCTCGGTCAGCAGTGAACGACCAACTTCGACCGGATCGGTCGGTGGGTTCAGAATGCGTTCAACACGGACGTCGATGAACCGATCCATCCACTCTTGTTCGTTGGCGTAGACCTGAACGTAGCTGAACATCGAGCCGTGACCGCCACCGCACAATTCAGCGCAGGCGACCCGGTAGCGCCCTGCCAGAATCGGCGTAAAGCGGACATCCGTCGTGCGCCCGGCGAGCAAATCCTGTTTGATGCGCATCGTCGGCACCCAAAATGCGTGGTTGACGTCGGACGTCTGCATCGTCAGCACGACCGGACGGCCGACATACGTGTGCAGCACCGCATCATTGAACGTCTGCGGGCCGTCCGCAGGCAGGCGGCCCAGCGGGTCTTCATACGTGAACGTCCACGCGAAGCGCGCGCCCGACACGCCGATGTGCAGCTCGTCCGGCTTCGGCTCGCGGATGCTGACGAATACGTTGTAGCTGTAGATGGCGAGAAAGACGATCGTGATCGCCGGGATCGCCGTCCAGACGATTTCGAGCGTCAGGTTGCTGCTGAAGTGCGCGCCGTCGCTCTCGTCACCGGGCTTGCGGCGAAAGCGGATAATCGTGACGACAAGCAGGCCCTGCACCAGCAGGAACACGATGCCGCCGAGGAACATCAGGACGCGGAACAGGCCGTCGACCTGTTCTGCTTCGCCGGAGGCCTGCACCGGCAGCAGCGAGGGCGTGAGCGTACTGATCACGTACCCGCCGAAAATGATAGCAGCCGCCGCTATCACGATGATAATGATGGTCGAGCTACCGAGCCCGCCGCGTCCAACGCTCAAGTTCATAATGCGTTACCGCCTCGCCTCGTTACAGTCCGCTGTAATCTGATCGTTCTGAGGGTGTGCCTAATTTGCGCAATTTTACACAACCCGACCGCAAACAACAAGCGAACACCATGCAAAGATCGCTGCATTTCTGCGATTTTATCGTGATTGTCCGCTTCTACCAACCTTCTCATCAAGCGGCTTACGGCGGGATGCCGAACGCGGCTTAGAGCTTGGGAATCCAGCCCTGAATGACGCCGCGCTTACCACTCCACCGCCACCGGGGTTCGATCGCTTCAAGGCGCTCCGCCTGCCCCGGTTGAAGCCCGACGATCGGATCGCTCTTCAAGGTGCGCAGACACAGCACGGGAATCCCTGCGCCGGCCACGACCTCGTGAAACGGCGTGACGTAGGGCCAGCGCGCATCGCCGACGACGCGCCGATAGTTGGCGTCGCCCTTGACAATCGTCAGCGGTGACCCGGCCATGAAGGTGTGCAGTTCGTCCGGCATGTCCCACCACATCGCCGCGCTGTTCCAATAGAAACGCGACGACAATCGCAGCGTCCCCGCCCCCACCGCGCCGATCAGACGCGCCCCCAGCTCGGTCGCGAGGATGCCGTAAACCCCTTCCACAGCGCGCCGCAAGAATTGGATCACGTCATCGGTGATTGCATCGCTGACAAACGTCGGGTGCGCCTTGACGTGCAGCACGACCTGCTCCGCCCATTTGTCGCGCAGAAGCCGGTCGATCAGCACCAGATCGGCGGACAGCTCACTGCCGGCGTTGTCCGCGACGACATGCACCGTGTGCGCCGTGCCCGTCAATGCCGCAATAGCCGCCGACCGGTCATCGACCAGCAGATCGTCCGAGTTAATCGAGCCGCCGTGCGCACGGCTCTCGGCATAGCTGAGGTCGACGCGGTTGCCCCACAGCGCCATACCCAACAGCGTGTTCAACACTTCCTCACGGCTGCCCGCCACCGAAAGCGCCTGATCGAGCAGGGTTCGATGTCCCTCGCTGGCGTACTCCTCCGCCTTGATCGGGCCGAATGGATCGTGACGCGTCACGAAATAGTCGACAGCGTCCATCAGCACACGGTATAGATAGGTCTCGGCAAAGAACCATTCGACGTCATGCCATGTGCGCCCCGGCTGATCGCTGAGCGCCATCCGCCAACCGTCGACATCCGGCGGGCCGGGAGCAAGCGCCGGCGCCGGTTGTCCTGCGGCGACATCGTCGCGAAGCTGCTCAATGGCAGACCGCTGCCGGGCCGTCATCCCCGGATTGACCTCGACCACCTGCTGCAGGATCGCTGGAATACGCTCCTGCATCGTGTTCGACGCGAACGCGTTGCTCAGGTCGGTCAGGATCGCGCCGGGGTATGACGGTGGCCGGCGGCTCGTGTTAGCGGTCAAGCGAAACCTCGACGCGCACCGTTCCGGCCCGGTCGTGACGCAGTGTCACATGCGCCGTTCCCCCCTTCGCGCGTAGATCACGTACTCGACCTTGGCGCGATCAGGCGTCGGTGCGGGGCTGCCCCACGACGTCAGCGCGGACGGGAAGTATGCGCGGCCTTCAAGCTGGCCGATATCCGCGCGAAGCTGGCCGCTGCGCAGCTCAGCGCCGTCGGGCAGCGCGATCTCGGCGATCACACCCCGCACCGCCTTGACCTGAAGCGCCTTCTTGGAGACGTACGTCGGCAGATAGCCGGTGTTCTTGACGCCGATTCGCACGAAAAACACGTCGCCGCCCAGCGGCTCGACGTGGACGCTGTGCTGCTCCAGCTTCGGCGAGATCAGCGCGTGATACGTCAACCACTTGGGGAACAGCGCGACCTCCTTCTCAAGGAACTGCGGCGGCGGATTGCGGAACGCGTACATCCGATCCCATCCGCCCAGTTCGACCGTGCCCAGCGTCGGATGGTCGAACTCGTACCAGTCGACGTAGCCCTTACCACCCAACTGCTCGTCGCTCCATTTGAGCATCTTGAGATCGTCCTCGAAGGGATGGTCGGCGTACCACTCGATGAACTTGTACTCCTCGATTCCCGCCTGCCGTTGAGGCGACCAGATCTCGACCGTCCACGCGTACACGCCGAGATGGTCGTACATCCAGTCATCAAACACCCCGGTGATGACTTCCTTCGGGTTGTATTTGAAGTCGTGGAACACCGATACGTTCGGGTAGCCGGTGATCTCGGTGCCGACCTTGCCGATCTCCTTGAATACGCGCAGGTCTTCGGGCGGGAACTCGTCGTCGGGATGGACGCCGTACGGACGCAGCAGCACCCCGCTGAACGTATGGAACGTGATCGCGCCGGTGATGTTCGGGTGATCGACGATGAACTGCACCTGCGCACGGATTTCCGGCTCGCTGGTCGGGTAGTCGCCCGCGCCGGACTGCTGATATTCCTGCCGCCAGTTCGCCGGATAGTTGCGGTTCAGGTCGAGGCGCTCTTTGACTCCCTCAGGCGTGATCGTCACGCCATCGTACGGCGCGTTGAACCGGCCCTCAGCCATCACGCGGTAATACGTTCCGCCGACGTCCAGCGGCCCACGCTTCACCAGCAGGCGCGGCTCATCCGGGTGCGCCTTCCACGGGCCGTCCGGATCGACAATGCGCATGCTCAATACGCGGCCGTCGCCGTCAATGTCGTATTCCTCGAAGCCGGGAATCGGCTCCTCGTCAAACGGGTAGGGGCGCGTGCTGCTGCGGCGGATTCGCGGCGGAGATTCCATCGCCCACTCCGCGCCGTCCGGGTTAAGCCGGGGACAGATGTACAGCGTGCGCGTGTCCAGCAGGCGGGTGATCTCGTCATCTTTGCCGAACTGACTGGTAACCAGATTGAGGTAGTAGAGCGCGGCGGTCGACGGAGAGAGTTCGGTCGCGTGGATGTTGGCGTCGATCCAGAGCGCGGGTTTCTCGTGGTGCGGGCCGGTGCCGGTGTTGGTCACGATCACAACCCAGATGTCGCGGCCTTCGTAGCTTTTGCCCATCGACTCGACCGACACCAGCGCGGGGTGTTCGGCCGCGAAGTCGCTGAGCAGCTTGGACAATTCGATATAGCTGTAATAGCGGTCAAAGGATACAGGCGGCATGATGAGGCAGGTCTCCTCGTTCAACAGATTTCAAACGGCGGAGATTGTGCCGTAGATAGGTTCCAGTTGCCAGTTCACCGGATTCAGTTGGTGCATGTTGGACTCAACAGTGATGCGCTTTGGCCGTCGTCTGCGTCATCCCGTTCTTGACTCGCCACACATCACGCCATCACTCGCCTGCCCACCGGATAAGTTACGACGCCTTCACGCTGAACCCTAACTCCCGATCCTCTGACTCCTGACCCCTGACCCCTAACTCCTGACCCCTGACCCCTAACTTCTGACCACTAACTCCTGTGTCCTGATCACTCCTCCTCCAACTTACGCACACGCAGTTCGGCGTCATCCAACAATGCCTGACAGCGTGCCGCCAGCTTGCGGCCCAATTCATACTGCGCGACCGACTCCTCCAGCGGCAGGTCAGCCGATTCGATCCGCTTCAGCACGTCTTGAAGCTGCGCGAACGCCTGCTCAAAACCCAGCGAGTCGATATTGTCCATCGTCGTTGTCCCCATCATTCCGTTCCACCCGAACCGGGAAGCTGCCGTCCTGCACCCGCACCGAAAGCCGGTCACCCGCGCTGACGTCCTGAACCCGTCGCACGGCCGCGCCATCCGGCCGGGTCACAACTGCATACCCCCGCGCCAACAGCGCCAACGGATTCGCCGCCTCAAGCCGCGCAGTCACGCCGTTCAGCCGTTCACGCCGGAGCTGGTGCGAGGACGCGAGCCGCGTCACCAACCCGTCCAGCAGATAATCTGTCGATTGGCGCAGCGCAGCGATCTTGCGCGAGGGCGCCGCGAGGGCAAGCCGCGTCGATGCCGCGTTGAAGGCCGTATCCGTTTCGCTCAGCCGCCCGTCGATCCACTCAGAAAGCGCAGCCTCGATCCCGGCGATGACCTGCGGAATCTGCGCCCAGCCCTGCGACACGATCTCAGCGGCCGCGGACGGTGTCGGCGCGCGCACGTCGGCCGCGAAGTCGACCAGCGTCGTATCGGTCTCATGGCCGACGCCGGCGACCGTCGCGGTGAAACAGTCCGCCGCCGCACGCACGACGCGCTCATCGTTGAACGCCCACAAGTCCTCGATGCTGCCGCCACCGCGTACGATCAAGATGACATCAACCCGGCCGGAGCGGTCGAGGGCTTGAATCGCGCGCGCGATCTGCGGCGGGGCTTCGGCGCCCTGCACGAGCGTGTGCGACAGGATGACTTCAGCCAGCGGAGCGCGCCGGCGCAGGACGTTGAGCACATCCTGAAACGCAGCCGCGTTCTCGGACGTCACAACGCCGATGTGCGCCGGCAGTGGCGGCAGCGGCTGTTTGCGCCCGAGGTCGAACAACCCTTCCGCCGCCAGCTTTGCGCGAAGCGCCTCAAGCTGCGCGTACAGGTCGCCGATCCCGACCGGCTGCAAGCTCGTGACAGTGATTTGAAGCTCGCCGCGCGTTACGTAGAACGTGACGTCGCCGGTAACGACCGCCGAGTCGCCTTCTTTGGGCAGGATGCGCTGCGCGGCGGCGGTTCCCTTCCACATCACGCAGCGGATTTGGGCGTCGGCGTCTTTGAGCGCGAAATACCAGTGGCCGGACGCCGCCGGACGCACGTTGCTGAACTCTCCGATGACGCGCACACCTTGCAGCAGCAGACTGCCCTCGACGACGCCCTGAATCTGGCGAGCGAGTTCGGTGACGCTGTAAGCGCGGTCGTCCGTCATGCGCGCACCGGCGTCGCGGCGACCACTTCGGCGGCGAGGTCATAGCGGCCGAACGCGGGGATGATATACGCCCCACGGACATAGCTCGCCGTCGCTTGCAGCAGCTCCTGCGCGACACGCACACCTTCGTATGGCGCGTCGTCGCCGGCCTGTTCCATGCGGCTCAGGATCGTCTCCGGGATAACGATCCCCGGAATCTCGTTGTGTAAGAACTGCGCGTGCCGCAAGCTGAACAGCGGAAGCACACCGAGCAGCACCGGCAGGTCGAAGACACGGCCGGTCACCTGCTCATAGCGGGTGAGGAACCGTTCGATACGCCACGGCTCGTAAACCGGCTGACCGAGCGCGAAATCCGCCCCTGCCGCCAGCTTCGCGCCGAGAATCTTGATCTCGTGATCGAGGTTGTCCGCGCCCATGTTAAGCGCGCACCCGACGGTGAATGAGGCCGGCGCACCGATGCTGTTGCCGGCCTGATCGACGCCGCGGTTCATGCTGTGCTTGATCAGGCCGATCAGCTTGGACGGCACGATATCGTAACTGTCGTTGGCGTCAGGATAATCGCCGATGCGGGTCGGGTCGCCCATCGTCACGAAAACGTTGCGCAATCCGAGCGCGTGCGCGGCCAATAGATCGCCTTGAATACGCAGCAGGTTCCGTCCGCGGGTCGGGAAGTGCAGCACGGTTTCCACGCCGACCTGCGACTGGATGACGTGCGCCACCGCGTACGGACTCATGCGCATACGCGCCGCCGGCGTATCCGCGACATCGAGGATATGCGCGCCAGCATCCCGCAGCAGGTGCGCGCTGCGAATCAGACGCTCGACGCTGAAGCTGCGCGGCGGCGCCATCTCGACCGTGACGGTGAATTGGCCGCTTGCGAGCCGTTCGGCGAAGTCGGTCGGCGCGGCCGGCGCGATCTGATCTTCGCTGACGGCGGCCTCCTCGACGTGGATAATCGGTAGAGACCGTTCTCCGCCCGCAGCTGCGTCAATCGCGCGGCGCATCGCCGCGATGTGATCGGGTGTGCTGCCGCAGCATCCGCCCACGATCCGCGCGCCGAGGGCTTGGAACGTCAGCGCATAATCACCGAAGTACTCCGCCGAGGCGGGATACATCACGCGGCCGTTGACCGACTCTGGAAAGCCGGCGTTCGGCATCGCGGAGAGGCGTGCGCGCGGCACACAGGTGTGCATCGTTTCGAGGATGTGCGAAATCTGAGCGGGGCCGCCGGCGCAGTTCACGCCGATGACATCCGCGCCGGCGCGCACGAGGTCGGCCGCGACTTTGGCCGGCGTGAAACCGGTCAGCGTGCGGTCGTCACTGGCAAAGGTGGCGTGCGTGACGACCGGCACATCCGGCGAAACAAGCCGAACTGCCGCCAGCGCCTCCAGCAGTTCGTGATGATCGGCGAACGTTTCCAGCAGGATCACGTCGACTCCAGCGGCAATCAAGGCCGCCGCCTGCTCGAAGAACATACCCCGCGCATCCTCGCGAGAGATCGGCCCGTAGGGGCGGATTTTCTGTCCGAGCGGCCCCATCGAGCCGGCGATATACGCATCACGCCCGCTGTCAGCAATCGCGCGGCGCGCAATTTCGACGGCCGCGCCGTTGATCTCGGCGAGCTTGTCGGACAAGCCGTGCTCGCTGAGCTTTTGCCGATTCGCCCCGAACGTGTTGGTCTCCAGTAGTTCGGCGCCGGCCGCGAGATATGCGGAATGCACCGCGTAGATCTTATCTGGATCAGCGAGGTTGACGGCTTCAAAACAGGTCGCCATCGGCAGGCCGCTGCGGTGCAGCTGGGTCGCCATCGCGCCGTCCGCCACCACCGGAATACCGCTGTCCAGCCGTTCAAGGAACGGGAGCTTGGGCATGGGGGTTTGCCTTCACCTGTCCGAACGATTCAGGGTCATACCCTCTTGCAGGACATTGTACGAGGATTACGCGGCGGATACTAGCGGGGTGTTCGTCACAACAGCGCAGTGTGTGTTACATTTGCAGCAAATCCGTGCTGGAGGAATGCGCACATGGTTGACGATCTTCGCCGCAGTGCGGCAAGCGACCTTGACGAGATGCTCGATGACGCGGAACGCGCAGGTAAGAAACGCCGGCGCAAGTCCAAAGGCTTCCTCGGGATGTCTGCGTTCGAGCGCATGATCATTTCGATCCTGTTCTTCATGCTGGTGACGGTGCTCGGCCTGCTGCTCCTGATCGCCACGGGCCGTATCGTCCTCTAGGCAAGCCCCGCGAGTCCACCAAGAAAACCGGCGCACTGGATCGAGTGCGCCGGTTGCGATTCTCACCTGCTAGTTGGCTGGTTCCAGCCTGAGCGTATCGCGTGCCGCAGCCTCGACCGCCGCACGGGTGAACACCATCGGCTTGTACGTCCCGCTTGCCCACAATGGGATCTGGTTGTCGTAATCGGCGCTGTAGGGATGCCCGCTCTGCCCCGTCGTGTGATGATTCACGCTGCGGTCAAGGTCGCCGAGGTCGTAGATCGTGCGCATCGACGGCAGGCTGCCGACGTCGTAGGTGTCGCTGCCCGTCGACCAGTTGGTCGCGTCGACCGCGCCCGTCCATCCACCGGTTGCCGTTGACCGGTTGACGATATCCTCGATCAAGCTGATTCCGGATTGGCCCAGCGGATTGCTGACGAACACCGCCGCGTGCAGCTTGCCCCACTCCCACTGCGAGCGATCCGCGCCCAACGTCTCGACCAGTTCGGCGTGCGCATCGGCGAACAGCGCGGCCAGCAGCGCGTCACGGTCTTCGACGCCGTCGGTCGAGAGGTCGTCCCACAGCGCGTTGTCCGGCTGATCGAGCAGGCCGATCAGGGCGTACTGGCCGGCGCTGCCACCGCCGACAGACCAGCGATCGCCGTAGGAGTCGTTGAAGACGGCCGCCGGGATACGCCGCCACAGCGCGCTGAACAGCGCGGCCGGCCCGCTGTCACGGTTGGCTTGGAAGTCCCACTCGAGCATCCAATCGCGCGCAGCGGCGAGATCGGCGTCATCGAACTGAAGTGTGGCAAGGTACGGCGCCATCGCCTCGGCAACGAGGATCTTGTTGTCCATCTGGATCGCTTGCAGCGACTCGATGGTGTGCTGATCGCTGGCCTCAAGCAGCTCAACGATCCGTTCGCCCCGGAAGCCGAAGTCCCAGTACCGGTTGAACACGACGTTGATGTCGTCGCCGTACTCTGGCGCAAGTTGGGCCTTGAGTTGATCGTAGTATTCCAGCGGCGCAAGCGCTTCGTTGGCGCTGTGAATCCACCCGCGCTCCGGGTTGTAGATGCGCGGCAGCAGATCAGCCGGCACATAACCTAGCCATTCGGTCGCGCTGGTCGAGCCGTCCTGAATGACCAGCCCCGTATTCACCGCCGGACGTATCGGGATCAAGCCGGGCGTCTGATAGCCGATGTTGCCGTCGACATCGGCGTACACGATATTCTGCGCCGGCGCGACAAACTCACCCGCCGCGGCGCGAAAGTCCTCGAAGTTCTGCGCCTTGTTTAGCCCGAACAGTGCCCTGTAGATCGCCGCCGGGTCGAGCGCCGTCCAACGCATCGCGAGCGCGACCTCGCCGTAGCCCGACGAGCCTTCAGGGGTCACTTCGACGTTATCGGTAATGATCGGGCCGAGGTGCGTTTCACGGACTTGAATCGTGACCGAGCCGCCGTCGCCGAACTTGATCTCCTCGTTGCGAACGGTCATGTCGCGCATTTCCCCGTCGAACTCGTACTGGAGCGGATTGTCGGGGTTGACCTTGATCTCGTAGAGGTCGATCACGTCCGGGTCGATGTTGGTGAAGCCCCACGCGATGCGGTTGTTGTGGCCCAGCACAATGCCCGGTGCGGCGGGGAACGAGTAACCACGCATGTCGAACGGACACGCTTCGCTGACCGGCTGACAGTGCAGCCCGATTTCATACCAGATCGACGGCATCTGAATGCCGAGGTGCGGGTCGTTGGCGAGCAGCGGCATGCCGGTCGCGGTCTTGCTGCCGTGAACAACCCAGTTGTTGCTGCCCAATCCAGCGCCCATGCCGAACCCGAACGCAACCTCACCGTTGATGCCGCCGGCGAACGCCGTTTCGACGGGGCGTGCAGGGTTGGCCGCCACCACACGATCAGCCGGCGCGGCCGCGAGAGGCACCTTCTCCCAAATCGGCAGGTCGTCCTCAGTGACGATGGTCGGGTGGCGATCGAACGGGTACTGCGGTTCGAGGACATCGAACTCCTCGTCGCTCAGGGCCTCGTACGCATAGCTGCGGTCTTGGTCTTGCAGACCGGTGCCGAGGTTCCACTGCATCGCCTTGATCCACGCCTCGCTGTCGACCGGAGTCCACGGCTGAATGGGGATCGTGACGCCGTTCACGCCCAAGAGCGAGTACTCGAGCGCCAGATCACCGCCGTTCTTGCCGCCGATATAGGCGTTCACGCCATCCGCGAAGGCTTGCAGGTAAGCCAGCGTCTCCGCGTCGTAGGCTTCGGCGATGTTACGCTCGGCGGCCGCGCGCCAGCCCGCCGTGCGGATGAACACGTCGTTGCCCATCACGTCGTCGTTCTGGCCGGTCAGCTCTTGGATGCGCCCGCTGCCGATGGCCCGCGAGAACTCCATCTGCCACCAGCGATCCTGCGCCTGCGTGTAACCTTGCGCGAACAGCAGATCATGGGCGTTCGCCGCGTAGATATGCGGCACGCCGTAGTCGTCACGGATGATCTCAACCGGCGCTTGCAACCCAGCGACCTTCAACGTACCAGAATGCTGCGGCAGTGGCCCGCGGGTAAGATCGTTGAAGAGGATGAACCCGCCGACCGCGATCACCACGACGACGAGCAGCAAGCCGAGCAGAATAAAACGCAGTATTCGCATGGTACAGCTCCATTTCTAACAACGTCTACGGCGCGGCTACAGATCGGCGCGGCAGACGATCATGCCCAATACGGTAATGTGTTTGTGAAGCCAGCCCCCCGCACGCCGCTACGCTTCGGCGGTGGACAGCCCGGCCTTCTTAATCAGTTCGCCAGCCGTGTCCGGCGTGAACGACATGTCGTTGAGCTTACTGTATGGAAGCGCGTTGTCCTTGACGAACTGCGGCAGTTCGAGCAGGCTGTCGCGGATGTCGATCTCGTCAAGCGTATTCAGGCGGATGCCTGCTGCCAGCATCGTGTCGCGGATCGGCTGAACGTTCTGATTGTGCAGCGCCATCGCAAGTAGGATGCCCGGGCCGACCAGCTCTGCATACGGCTTCTTGCCCCGCCGGCTGGCGCGCGGCTGGATAGCCTGCGCAAAGAACTGTTCGCTGCCTTCCTGGGGCCGGGTGTGCCCGATCTGAGTCGTCAGCCGCACTTCCATACAGATCAGGTCGAGCAGCTCACGGAGCGCCGAGACCTGTCCTTCGCCGACCCCTTTGGCGATCCGGAATGCCTGCTGGGCGATGCCGGCGGCAATCGCTGCGGCCCACGGCTGAAAACGCTCGTTGAGCGTGTTCTTGCCTTTTTCAGCCGCGTACTGCCAGTCGAGCAATCCGGTTACGATACTGATAAGCTCAACAATCCCTGCGCCGCGAATATGCGCCGGCGCCGTGCTGATGACATCCCAGTCGATGATGACGCGCTCCGCCGGGCCGGACTCCACGTACACGCCCGCCCCGCCATCACGCAGCGAAACCGTCGCTGTGAAAAAGCCGTCGACGCTCAACGCCGTCGGCACCAGAACCGCGGGCAGCTTGCGCTTCCATGCGATGTACTTCGCGGCGTCGCAAACCAATCCGCCGCCGACGGCATACACAACCTGCACCTGCTTGGGCAGATTCTCCGATAGAAACTCCAAATAGCTGCGATCCGCGCTCTCAGGCTCGGCTTGAACGACGACCGGAAACTTGAGCATCGTATTCACCGCCTGCCAACTGCGTTTACCGGTCAGAAGGGCAGCGGGGCGCTGTTCGCGCAGGCGCGACAGGTCAGTCAGCTCAATGCGCGGCATGTTCCAGATTGTGGTCATTGGCGACGGTGCTCCAACGCGATCAACGAGGCAAACACTGGCGACAAGTCTACTCAGACCGGCCCGATTTGCCAACTGCGAGGGGTTTTGACAATGGACTTATCGCCCCCTTGAAGCGCCCCGCGCCCTACCGTACAGTACGATCATACCGGAGGCGATCAATCCGAATAGGAGCGCGTGTGGAAATTGGCGTATTGGCGCTGCAAGGCGCATTCATCGAACATCGCAAGAAGCTCGAATCGCTGGGCGCGACCGTCCGGGAAGTCCGCCTGCCCGAACATCTCGACGGCTTGGACGGCCTGATTATCCCCGGTGGCGAAAGCACGACCATCGGCAAACTGGCCGTTAGCTACGGCCTGCTCGATCCGCTGCGTGAGTTCACGCGGAGCAAGCCGACATGGGGCACCTGCGCGGGCATGATCTTCCTCGCTAAAGACATCGGCGGCGACCGCCAGCCCCTACTCGGAGTCATGGACTTGACGGTGAACCGCAACGCGTTCGGGCGGCAGATCGACAGTTTCGAGGTGAATCTCGACATCGCCGGCATCGAAGGCGGCCCGTTCCCCGCCATCTTCATCCGCGCGCCGGTGGCGACCTCCGCTGGCGCGGGCGTCGACGTGCTGGCGCGCTTGGACGATCAATCCATCGTCGCCGCGCGGCAGGGGCATCTGCTCGCCACGGCGTTCCATCCCGAACTCTCGGACGATGCGCGCATTCACCGATTCTTCCTTGATCTCGCGGCCTCGGTAAGCACGCCGTAAATTCGCCGCGATGCAGGCTAGACAGAATCGGCGGATTGGTTAAAATACCGCGCGACTAGGGAACAGGTGTGGGGAATACCATGCTCGACGAAATCTTCCACAGCGCGGGCCTGCCCGTCATGATCGAAGACGACCTCGGCGACGATATCGGAGACGACGAGGCGTTGGTTGAGGACGACGAACTACTCGGAGACGATGTGGGTTTCGACGAAGAGGACGACGACGATGATCTCGTCAACCTCGATTTGATCTTCAGCGTCGACGAAGACCCGGACGAACAAGGGTACGACGAAGACGACGACGAAGAGGACGACATCGACCTGTATGGCGATGACGACGAAGACGAAGAAGAAGAGAACGACGAGGACTTCTACGAGGACGACACGGACTTCTAGGCCGTGCCGTCCTTCTTAGGCTAACGCATTTAGGCTAACGCATCCTACTCCGGGAATATCTTGCCCGGATTGAGAATCCCGTTGGGGTCGAGCGTGTACTTGATCTGACGCATCACGTCGAGCGATGCGCCATGCTCGCGGATCATGTGGCGCACCTTGCCAACGCCGACGCCGTGTTCACCGGTCGCCGTGCCGCCCAGTTCGATCGCCTTCTGCACGATCATGTCGTTGACATGGCTTGCGCGCGCGAACTCAGCCTCATCCTTAAACGGGAACTCGCAGTGGATGTTGCCGTCCCCCGCATGTCCCTTCATAAACGCCTTGATGCCTGCCTCAGCGATAGCGTGCTCCGCAAAGCCGATGAGATCGGGATAGGCACTGATCGGCACAGCGACATCGCCGATGTAGATCTCCTGCCCCGGATGAAGCCGCTGCAGCAGTTCGAACGCGTGATGCCGCGCGCTCCACAACTTCGCGCGTTCGGCATTGTCGGTCGTCGTCTTGATGCGTGTGGCGCCCAGCTCCTCGCAAATTTCCTTAACCTGTGCAAGGCCGAAGTCGAGCGCCTCTGGCAGCACCGCGTGAAACTCCATGAACAACGTCGGCGCTTCTTCAAGGTCGACGCCGTTGTGATCGCGCAGCAGCGCGGACTGCCTCGCGTCGATGAATTCGAGCGCCGCCGGATCAAGCCCGCTGCCGCGCACCGCGACGACCGCCTCGACGGCCGCCTCAACGCTGGGGAACGACGCCACAACCGAACTCATCAAGCTCGGCACCGGCACGAGCTTGAGCGTCGCCTCGGTGATGATGCCCAACGTGCCTTCACTGCCGACGAACAGGTGCAGCAGATCATAGCCCGACGACTGCTTGATCGAACGCGAGCCAACCGAGATGATCCGGCCATCCGCCAGCACCACCTGCATTTTGAGCACGTTGTCCTTTGTCGCGCCGTACTTGACCGTGCGGATGCCGGCCGCGTTATTGGCGAGCATGCCGCCGACCGTCGCGTTCGCGCCCGGATCAGGCGGGAAGAACAGGCCGTAACGCGCAAGCTGCGCATTCAAATCCTTGTGGCCGATCCCCGGCTGAACGGTGACCTGAAAATCATCGGCGTGAACTTTTACGATCGCCGTCATACGTTCAAAGCTGAACGAGATGCCACCGAAGCGTGCAAGCGGATTGCCTTCCAGCGACGTCCCGACGCCCCACGGCGTGACCGGGATGCGATGTTCGTTGCAGTACGCCATCACCCGGCTGACCTGTTCCGCATCGGTCGCGAAGATCACAGCCTCGGCGTTCCCGGCGGGGTGACGCGACGCGTCGCGGTTGTGCAGATCGAGCATGGCTTGTGCGGTCGTGACGTTCTCCGCGCCGGCCAGTCCGCGCAGCGCCTCAAGGTGGGTGTCGTTGATGCGGGTGTACATCACGGGTTCGGCGATCATGGGGTTATCTCCTAAATAGGCCGCGCCGAGCGACCGGCACGACCGCATGCGTCAACGTGACCGGCCCGCCGCCCAGCGCGTCGAACACCGGCCTGACATCGTCCAAGATGAGTTTCACAGCGCGCACACTACCGCCGTTCTTATGATTGACCAGTTCAAGGAATGCCGCGTACTGCCTGAACTCCACCTGCACCGGCCCAAGCTCCAGCCCCTCGAACCACGGCCATTTTTCAGGATAGAAGTAATAGTACAGCGGGTAGAGCGCGGCCGTCATCACGCTGACGCCCCGGCGCTCATACGCCCACAGGTCGATGTCTGCCTGCGCGGCGATCTCGGCGGCGAGCACCAGTCCATGCACGGCGGCCAGCGTGCGCGTGAGCGCGTCCGCGTCGCGCGGCTCGACAATCGCGGCGATATATCCGTGCGGCTGGACAGAGTCCACAATGCGCCGGTAGCTGTCCGCGCCTGCATCAAACATGGACTCACGTTCAAGCACGACGCCGGCGGCGAGGTTGACCGCCGCGATCCAAGCCTGCTCGTGGATCGCGGACTGCGCCAGACGGCTGTTCAGCGCGGATACGCGGCCGTGCCACCGGTCAATGATCGCGGCGCGCGCAGCATCCGGCATCGCCCCGTGATCGCGCACGCATTCAAGCGCCTGCGCGAACCCGATTGCACGGCGGCACGCGTCGATCAACGGCGTAGTGGGTTCATCTGACTGGATCGCGTCACCGGCCAGCACAGCCGCCGCACGCTCGGCCGCAGCCCCGTCACCTGTGAGCCGCCAACTCAGCGCATCGACAACGGCCTGCTGCAGCGGGTCAGGCATGGTCTGCGCGCACAGCGACTCAAACGCGCCCCACGCCCCAACGCGTTCTGGCGCACTCCGCCGTTCACGCGCCTGCGCGGCCTCCGCGGGTGAAAATGTCAGGGCAAAGTGGTGGACGTTCATCTGAGGATCATTTTTACTGAATCGGTGAAAGAGGTGTTACACTGACCGCATCTGAATTGCGTTCGGTTCACTATCCGCAACCTATGGCGCAGCAAAACAACCGGAAAACGCCGCTCGATCCACGGCAAACATTAGACCACATCCGGCAGAAGATGGAAACCCTCGCCGGAGACTTTGCCGAGGGAAAAATCAATAAGGATCAGTTCAATGCCGTCTATCATCATTACGCGCAGCAGATGGAGATTGTGCAGCGCCTGATCGAGAAAGATCCTCAAAGCGACGCATGGCGCAAGGCTGCTGCGCCGGGTGTAACCGAGTTTCTCAAAGAGGAGTTCCGCCCCGGCGTCACGCTGTGCGCAACGCTGCGCCTCAAAGAGGACAAGCCGCTGTACATCGAAGGCAAGGTGACGCCGGATGTCGCGCGCGCCATCTACAGCGCCTTCAAGACCCTACGCGCCAGCGGCAAGATCGGCCTCATCAGCCGCGAGATCGTCAACGGCTGGCTGGTCGCGTTCGTCGGCGATTTGGCGGTGACGCTGGTCGTGTTCACCGGCGAGCCGACCACCGAACAAGTCCGCCGTGTCGAGGACATCCACCGCGTATTCGAACGCGCCAATGGAATCGCGCTGCGCACCAACGCGCCCGTCCATCGCTACGTTTTTCCGCAGCGGTCGCTGTCGAGTTGACCCGCCGCGCGCCGTCCCCTACAATGACGGTCTGACGTCCAAAGTCTGGAAGTGATACCTTCGATGCCATCGCACCTCGCCGCTCAGCGTGGCGAACCGAGTTATGTTTGGCGCGCCGGTCAGGAGCGCCGTCTCTCCATGGTCGCCCAGTGGTCGAAGCTCGACGGCGCCGCGATCCTCGTCGACGGGTGTGGCGTCGGCATGTACAGCACCGAGTTCGTCAAGCGGTACTCGCCGCACGTCTACGCCATGGACATCGAGCTGGAGCGCGTCGCCGAGGCGCGTGACGGGACGCCTAACGCAGTGGTCAGCACGGCGGAACACCTGCCCTACCCCGACAACACGTTTGATACGGTCTACTCTCACGAGGTCATCGAACACGTCGCCGACGACCGCGCCGCTGCGCTCGAAATGGTGCGTGTGACGCGCCCAGGCGGCCGCATCGTGATCTTCTGTCCCAACCGCTGGTATCCGTTTGAAACGCACGGTCATTACTGGCGCGGCGCGTATCATTTCGGCAACACGCCGCTGATCAACTACCTGCCGGATGTGCTGCGCAACCGCCTTGCGCCTCATGTGCGGGCATACACCAAGCGCGGCCTGCTGCACCTGTTCGACGGGACGCCGACACGCGTGTTGCATCATCGCCGTGTGTACGGCGGATACGACAATATCATCGCGCGGTTGGGCCGCCCGGCCGAGGTCATCCGCAATCTGCTCTACCGGCTCGAAGGCACGCCGCTCGATACGTTCGGCCTATCGCACTTTCTGGTCGTGGAAAAGCGCGCCCGCTAACTCTGCCCGTCGATGAACACCGGCAGGTGGCCGAGCGCGATCACGCCCGTCCACTTGGCGCGGTCGCCTTCGGTAAAGATCGCCGCGTCGCCCACGACTTCAGCCCCTGCCTTGCCCATGATGAGCCGCATGCCCTGAAGCGTCGACCCGGTCGAAATCACATCGTCCAGCAGCACCACACGTTTCCCAGCGACCAACCCGCGATCTTTCTCATCGAGATACAGCGTTTGCGGAGCGCCGGTCGTGATGCTGAGCGTCTCACTCTTGAGCGCATCGCCCATGTACGGTTTATACGTCTTGCGCAAAACGACGTATGGCAGCCCGATGACACTGCTGACCGCGTGGGCAAGCGGAATGGCCTTCGCTTCGGCCGTGACGATTATCTCGGCGCCGGTATCCAGCACGCGCGGCCCGAGGGCTTTCGCCGCGGCGTCGACCAACTCTGTGTCGCCGAGGATGTTGAGAATTGCGATTCGCACCCCCGGCTTGATCTCGAACAGCCGCAGTTCGCGTTTGACGCCCGCGATGCTGACCGGCAAAGTTTCTTGGGTCATAACTGCTCCGTGGTTCCGTCGTGAAACACGATCTTGGCCTCGCCGAGGTGGATGATGTCGCCGGCCCGAATAGGATGGCGACCGCTCAGCGACGTTCCGTTGATAACCGTTCCGTTCGTGCTGCCGGTGTCTTCCAGCCAGTAGATCTCGCCATCACGACGCAGCACACAGTGGAACCGCGACACGCCGCGCTCATCGACGACGATTGTATTCTCGACCGCCCGGCCAAAGTGAACCTCGTCGCCCTCGATCGGGTAATCGCGGCCGCTGTAATGCGCAAAGCGTGGTGATCCGCGCTGCGGTTTGGTGTCGATCTCTTTCGGGTTTTTGGCGGGCGATGACTCTTCCGGCGTGTTCATCCGCTGGCGCATGACAACGGTCTCGTTATGGCGGCTGGTCATCGTGTAATACGCCTGCGAGGACAGCGTCTTGCGCCTGCGCGAGAACGCGGGGACGTTCATGTCGGTTTGCGAGCTTTGGCTCATCTCCTTGGCCTGCTCGGAGAGCGACTTCTTCTCGTCCTCAAGAATCGACACATCCGCCACGCTGGACTCGTCGATCTCGGCGATTACGGCCTCCAGCACTTGAGACGCCTCGCTGAACTTGCCGTGATCCGCCAGATCCACCGCTTGACGGCGCGCATGAGCGGCCTTCAGCAGCATGACCTGCTCGACCACCTGCGTATTCGACTTACGCCCTGCCGCGAGCGCGTTCGCGTCGATGGTGATGGTGATTTCGCGCTCGATTTTTTCCCGTGTGACGCCGGAGTCCGTGAGCTTGTCATAGGTCATCGTCAGCGTAGCCGCGCGCTGTGCGCCGGCCTGTTCAAACCCCGGTAGTTCAAGCTCAAGCACCAGCGCCTTGATCTCGTCCCCGAACACGTCGCCGAGGTGGAACGTCTTGCCCGTGCTGCCCGGCTCTTCGGTATACGCGTTCATCTGACGCACCGAACCCGATGGCACACCACCGACATGGATCGTCATGTTCTGCCCGACCATCTTGAGCAGACCGGTCAGCTCCTCGTTGAGGATGGTGGGCATCACCTCCGGGCTTTCAATGTAGTAGTACGCTCCGCCGCCCGCGTTGGCTAGGCTGATGAGCAGTTCTTCGTTGAAGTCGTCACCGAGACCCATCGTCGTCGTGCTGACGCCCTCGCCGTACTTCTGTGTGGCGAACGTCACCAGCTTCGAGGCCTCGGTCACGCCGCGATTCGCCAACCCGTCCGAAATCAGGATCACGCGGTTGGTCTGGGCTTTGTCGAGATTTTGCGCCACGAAGTTGACGCCTTGCAGCCATCCCCCGCTCAGATTGGTCGCCCCGCTGGGCGTGATCCGGCTGATCTGTTGGTTGATGATGTCCTTGCGCTGCACCTTCTCCGGGTTCAACAGCGTTTCGACGGTGTCGTTGTAAAGCACGACCGACAGCGTGTCCGACGCGCCGAGGTTCTGTACGAGCATCTGCGCCGCGCGCCGCGTATAGTCGATCTTCGGCCCGGCCATCGAACCACTGCGGTCAACCACGAGGCTTAGATTCAGCGGACGCCTGCGCGCTTCGCCGACCACGCTTTCCGCCTTAATCAACACCATCAGGTAGATGCGCAGCGGCCTGCCCGCCGGAAACGTATCGAATTCAAGCGCGACATCGATCTGCATGATACGGATCCCTCAACAACTCCCTTCCATCATTATAGCGAGATCGTGAGGCTTTACAGCACCGGCCGCCGGGTATGAAAGTCCGTCGTGGTCTGGTAGACGTGTCCCACGCGCAGCACGGCCGATTCACCGAGCGCTGGCCCCAACAGCTGCATCCCGATCGGCAGGCCCGCCTGATCGAATCCGCACGGCACGTTCAGCCCGCACACGCCGCCCAAATTGGCCGAGATCGTCAGCACATCCGCCAGATACATCGCCAGCGGATCCTCGGTGTTCTCGCCCAGCTTGAAGGCGGTCGTCGGAGAAGTGGCCGACACCAGTACGTCGACCTGCTCGAAAGCTTGGTCGAAGTCGCGCTTGATGAGCGTGCGCACCTGCGTGGCCTTGCCGTAGAACGCGTCGTAATAGCCGGCGCTCAGCGCATACGTGCCGAGCATGATGCGCCGCTTGACTTCCGCCCCGAACAAGGCGCGCGTGCGCCGGTAGTTGTCCCACATATCGCCCGTCTCGACGCGCTTGCCGAACCGCACGCCGTCGAAGCGGGCCAGATTCGTGCTGGCCTCGCTGGTCGCCAACAGATAATAGACGGGCAGGCTGTACTCGGTGTGCGGCAGGCTAACTTCGACAATCGATGCGCCAAGCGATTCGAGGTGCGCGATTGCCGCGCGGACAGCCGCCTCGACGTCGGGCTGCATGCCGGCGACGAAATACTCCTTCGGCACCCCGACGCGCAGGCCGTCAAGCCGTTGGCCGCCGGCCGTCATCTCCGCCAGATAATCCGGCGCCGGCGCGGGCTGGGATGTGCCATCGCGTGGGTCATGCCCGGCGATCACCTGCAAGATACGCGCCGCATCTTCGACAGTGCGCGTCATCGGCCCGGCCTGATCGAGCGACGACCCGAAGGCGATCAGCCCATAGCGGCTCACCCGGCCGTAGCTCGGCTTAAGCGCGGTGATCCCGCACAACGAGCTGGGCTGACGGATGCTGCCGCCCGTGTCCGTGCCGAGCGTGCCGGCCGCTAATCCCGCCGCGACCGCCGCCGCGCTGCCGCCGCTGCTGCCGCCGGGGACGCGCTCCGTGTCCCACGGGTTGCGGGTGACGCCATACGCGGAGTTTTCGGTTGACGACCCCATCGCAAACTCGTCCATGTTGAGCTTGCCGAGCATCACCATACCCGCGCCGTACAGCCGTTCGACCACCGTTGCGTCGAAGATCGGCACGTAGCCTTCGAGGATTTTCGAGGCGCAGGTCGTTTCAACGCCGCGTGTAGACAGCACGTCCTTGATGCCAAGCGGCACGCCGAGCAAGGGCGCGTCCTCGCCGGCGGCCCGCCGCTGATCGGCACGCCGGGCGTCTTCGAGCGCGCGCTCTGGCGTCACCGTGATATACGCGTGGATGGTCGGCTCCAACCGGTCGATCCGATCCAGATAGGCTTGTGTCAATTCGACGCTGGAGAACTGCCGGCCGCGCAAGCCGGCCAGAATCTCACCAATCGTCAGCGAGGTGATGTCGGTCATGGAGTTCCTTCGTCAAGTGGGCGCCTCACGTCGCGGTCAGTATAGCACAGCCCGGCCCGACCTCTGCGAGACATTCTGGCATCGGCGAAAGTCCGCGATTTATCCCAAGCAATATCCCAAGCGCGTGGGATATTTGGGATAGCGTTGGATAAGAGCGCAGGCCGCCGAATTTGGGATAACAAAGCAGGGCGGTCTGCTCAACCGCCCTGCTTACGCCTGTATTTACGGAAAGCGCGCTTTGAAGATGAATTTCGTAGCGCTCTTCTGACTGCCCGACGGGGTCTCCGCCCTGACGTGCCACTTGTAGTCCTTGCCGTCCTTGAGCGCATTACGCAGCGACTGCGGCACGGTAAAGGTACAGATGGTCGCGTCGCACACCGTATCGACCCCGACCGACACGACCTGCTTGAAGACCTTCACGCCGTTATCGACGCGCTTGACGATCACCTTATATGTGATTGGCTCGGTGGTGTTGCCTGACCGCCAGACCATCGTCGTCAGTTCCGACGGATCGTGGAGCTTGGTATTGTCAGCCGGAGACTGCAAATTGGGCTTGTGCGGAAACTCCGTTTCGAACGTGTACTTCACGCTCTTGGCGCTGCCCAGCTCATTCTTCGACTTCACGAACCACTTGTACGTCCGGTCATTCTTGAACAACCCAGCGGGCTGCATGAAGGTCGTGCCGACCACTGTCGTCTTCAAGACCTTGGCGCCGTTCTTGGTATCCTTGACGATCAGCTTGTACGAGTCGGCGTCGCTGATCGCGCTCCACGAGAACGTCACATTGGCATCGTTGAGCTTGGCGTCGTCCGCCGGTGCGATCAACGCGGGCGGTGCAGGCGACTGGATGCGGAAGATACGCGGCAAGCTCTCGGTCTTGCCCAACGCGTTCTCGGCCCGCACCGTCCACCGGTAGTCGGTCTGGTTCTGCAGCAGCGTCAGATCGACCGGTTCAGGCGTCCATGTGCACGTACCCGCCGAACACCCGATCGAACGGCCGGGGACAACGTAGGTCACGTCGATGATCTTCTTATTGTTCGCGTTCTTCCAGATGCGCAGCCGGTATTCCTCGGCCGTGGCGACCTCTGTCCAGCGCAGTTCGATGTCGTCGAGGGCGTTGAACGTCCAGTTGTTGTCCGGATAGGTCAGCATCGGCGCGGCCGGGAACTCAGTGAAGATCTTAAACTTCTCGCTCTTCGACGTATCGCTGCCGTCCATCGAGACGACGTACCACTTGTACTTCTTGTCGTCGAGCAGCTGCGATTGTTCGAACGGCTGAACGGTGTAGGTGCACACCTGCGATGCGCAGACAGTCCCCTCGGCGACGGTCGCGTTGATGATCACAGCGCCGTCGTCGGTATCGAACAACGTGACGCGGTAGCTGGTGGCGAGGTCAACCTCACCCCACTGCAAGACCGCTAGCTCGGCCTGCGTGTTGATCGTGACCTTGTTGGCAGGGGTCAGCAAAGTGGCACGGCCCGGCGTATCGAACTCGAACGACCGCGTCACACTGTTCGTCCGGGAGCCGTTGTCCATATTCTTGGCGACGACCAGCCATGTATAGGTTTTCTCGTCAACAAACGGATAGGTCACGTTGACGGCGCAAACCACCTTGTTTCCGAAGGCGGGATCCTGCGGGCAGCTGCCCGGATCATCGACGTTCTCCTTGACGATTCGCGTATTCCCGTCCCAGATCTCAAGCGTCGCACGGGTGGTGAAGTCACCGGTGCTGAACTTGAAGGTGATCGGCGAGGCGGCAAAGGCGGCGCCATCAGCGGGAAGGCGCAGTTTGGGCTTGTCGGGGATATCCAGCTCGCCGATTGCGCCGTCGACGTCGATGCGCTTGAATGTCCCGCCGATGTCGGTGATGTTGACGGCGCTGTTCTTCAGCGCGTCGATGATCTGTGTGATGTCGGCCTCAGGGCGCAGGCTTCTCAGCGCGGCAATCGCCCCGCTGACGTGTGGCGCGGCCTGCGACGTCCCGGTCTTGACGCCGTAAATGCCGCCGGGTACGGACGACTCGATATTGACGCCCGGCGCGACGAACGTCAGGAACGGCGCCGAGTTGGTGAACGTGGCGATCTGGTCGAAATCGGTGGTGGCCCCGACCGAGATCACGCCGGTGATGCACGCCGGCGCGTTCATCGAGATCGTGCTGCCCTGATTGCCCGACGAGGCCACCACCGGAACCCCAATCGAGTTCAGCCCAGCGACCGCGACGACATACGCAGGAAGCGCGGCGTCACAGCTCGCCTGAGACGGGTACGATTCGTTGCCTAGGCTCATGTTGACCGCGGCAATCGGGAAGGTGTCTGCGTTGTGAAGCAGGCGGGCGTAATCCATCGCGGCGATGATGTCGCCATCAGCCGCCAGAATGCACTCGGTATGAGGATAGCCGGGACGAACACACACGGGCGTGGTCATCGGATCGGCATCGTCCTGAATGCGGCTGAAAACCTGCAAGGAGACTAAGCGGCCTTCCTTCGCCACGCCGTTGAACGTGTCACTTGGCGGGTTGCTCTCGCCAGCGATCGTGCCGCCCACATGCGTGCCGTGGTCGCACTCTCCGCCGGCGACGTTGCACGGCTCCCCAGAGCCGGGGACATTGGTGTACGCAACGTTGCCCGGACAGTTTGAGGTCGCCGTGAAGCCGGTGAACACGCCGGTCGTGCCCCAGCACGCCTCGCTCACGACCTTGCCGGTCAGGAACGGATGCGCTTTTTCGATGCCGGAGTCGATGACGACGACGTTCGTGCCTTGACCGTCTGCCCCCAGCGCCCAAGCACCGGTTGCCCCCTGCATGCCGATAATCGCCGTCGATTGGATCAGCGACGGCTCGCGCCAGCGGTTTTCCTGCACGAACGACACCAGCGTCGACTCGAGCAGCACGTCGAGTTCCTCCGGCGACGCTTGCAGCGCCATCATCGGGAACGTCGCGTATCGCTTGACCTCCGGCATGCTGCGCGTCTGGCCGATCTGGGCCAACACGGCATCCTGCATCTGTGAGATCACGGCGCGCTGCGCCCCATCGTCCATGTCGGCAAAGGCCATACGGCCCGGCAGATTCACCACCAAGCCGACGATCACGCTCACCGTGCCGTGTTGATCGGCCTGCGCGCGCAGATACGCGGGATCGACCGCGCTGGCCTCCGGCGCTGCGCGCAAGTCAGCAGGCCCGTCACCGCGCGCGCGATCCTGCGCAGATACAGGCGCCACCGCCAACGCTATGAGGGAGAAAACACTGAGCATCGCCAAAGCGGCTGCAGAAAAACGATGACGGTTCATGCCAATGGCCTCAAATTCAATTCAAAAATCGTGCCTAAAGGCTTTCTCGATTCTATCACACGCTTGTAACACGGCGAGCATCCACGACCTACGATTACACTACGCGACTACGCGCCCGTGCCTTGACACCCGTGCGCGCGATCCTGTATGATGATGCCACCTGCCACGGTAGCTCAGCTGGTAGAGCAATGCACTGAAAATGCATGGGTCGCGAGTTCGACTCTCGCCTGTGGCACACCCCCAAACGCGTCGGTTTGGGGGTTTTTTCTTTTCGGCCGCCAATCGCATTCTCAAAAGCGGTGTATTCTAGTCTTCGACCCGATATCGCAGATACGAGTGGATTGAGAGACCGATGTACCGACGAATCCGCGCTTGGATCACAACCCTGTCGTATGCCCTGCTTGGGGTAACGGTAATCAGCGTCGCTGCACAGCCTACGACCTGCCCTGCGCTGGTCGCCCGTGCAATGCAGTCCGTCGGCGACAACTGCGGCGGGATGACGCGTAACAGCATGTGTTACGGGTTCAACCGCGTCGACGCCACGTTCTTCGAAACGGTGGACGAGGCCTTCTTCAGCGCCCCGGCCGACCGCGCCGCGCTGACGGATGTCGCCGCCGTTCAGACCGCACCGCTTGACGAGGCCCTTGAGCAGTGGGGAGTCGCGCTGCTGAACGTGCAGGCCAACGTGCCCAACACCCTGCCGGGCCAAGCGGTCACGTTCGTCCTGCTCGGTGATACCCGTGTGGAGAACGCCGTCGATCCGAACACCGATTTCGAGGCCGTCGATCCGATCCGGGTATCGGTGACTACCGGCGGGCGCGTCAATGTGCGCAGCGGTCCCGGCACGGTGTTCAACGTGAGCAGCACCGCCGATCCGGGCCAGTTGTTCGATGTCGACGCGCGCAACGAAGCGGGGGATTGGCTGCGCCTATCCGGTCAGTCACCGTATGAATGGATCTTCGCTGATCTGGTCGGGCCGCAGGAAGGGACGCGTGCGCAGTTCGCCGATCTTCCCGTCGCGCCGGACACGCCCGTTTCACCGATGCAGGCGTTCTATTTCCGCACCGGCATCGGCCGGCCTGTCTGCGAAGAAGCCCCCGACCTACTGGTCATTCAAGGCCCGGAGGAAGTGCGGATCGCGCTCAACATCAACGGCGCGGAAGTCGAGATCGGCTCGACCATCGCGCTGAAATCCAGCGAGTTGACGTTCGGCGCCCTAATGGGCGACGGCAGCGTGCGCCCCGTGCTGGAGAGCTTCGACCTGCCGGAAAACACTGCCTGCCTGCTCTCCGAGATCACGATTCTGCACGGCGATATGCTGGCAAACGGCGGCGGCACATTCGTTCCGCTGGGTCACCAGAGTAAGAGCGTGGCGTGCCTGAGCGACGAACGCCAGCCGTTGTTCACGACCGAGTTCACGCCGCCGCAGCTCGTCGAGGATTTCACGCCGTTCGAGAGCCTTGAGGACTTCCCGTTCCCGCGTTATCCGCTTACGCTCCCCAGCCCGGAGGAGATTCAGCAGTCGGTTCAGAACGGCCCTCGCGTCAAGCCGACGCCGACGCGGCTCCCGCGGATTGCGCCGATTATCCCGGTTCAGCCGACGAGCAGCGGCCCGCGGCCGACCTCGGTTCCCGGCCAAAAGCCCACCGCCGCGCCGACCGCGAATCCGAATCAGCCGTCCTGCGCCGGATTCAACCTGATCGGCCCGGGCCAGCAAGTTGACCCGTACAACCAGTTGTTCGCATGGACTCCTGCAACCAACGTCGCTGGCTATCAACTCGCGATGCAGGCAGTCGATTACAGCGGAAACATTATCAGCGGATCGCTCAAGCTGTATCGCGTAGGGCCGACGGAAACCGGAATCTACACGTCAATCTTGCGTGATCTGGGCAGCTTCGAACCGCAAAGCATCAGCTGGGTGATACAGGCGTTGGTCTTCGACGCCAACCAGAACTTGACGACCCTCTGCGAACTAGGCCCGTACCGGTCAACGCTCTACTATGGGCCGGGATAGCTTTCGCCCGTGCGTCTAACGCTGGTAGCGCCGGCGCGCAGACCCATTCGCTGCGCCGGCGCTGCCGGGGATCGGCACACCCGGCGGCGGGCTGCTGCGAACATCCATTGATTCCACGCCGTCAAGACTTTGAAGCTCTGCGATCAACGCGTCGTCGCAGCGCGTGCGCATGTCGAATTGGATCCACGACGGTATCCCGTCAACCTCAGTCCGCAGCAGGCAGTAGTCGCGACCGCGGCGCTCAAACACGGCGTGATACACGCGGCGTAAAAGCTGCGTATCCCGCTGGTGGTCGCCGCTGCGCCGCAAGTTGACGATAAGCCAGCGCGCCGAATCGTCAGCCGCGTTCGACCGCATCCAGTCCGGCGCGTTCGCGGGCAGATCGGCCTCAAGATCGCTTTCCGAGGTCATCTCGCGATCAGCTTCGGCCACGTCGGCTTCGCTGGCGGCATTCGGCGCGGCGTCCGTGTCCGGCACAGGCGCATGATCCACCTGCGGCAGCAGATCCCAATCTGGCTCGGCGCTCGATTCGGCACGCTCAGAACGGGGCGCCAGCGGCTCAATCGGGTCGATCAGCTGCAAGTCTTGGCTAAGGCGCTCGCAGATCATCTGCGGCTCACCCCGCGAGTTGTCGAATTTCCCGAAGAACACGTACACTTCGCCTTCCCGCAGCGGCGTGATCTGCTCGTGTTCGATCAACGCCTCGACGTTGGCGTAGGGGCGCGGGAACAACACGACCTCGATCGGGGATGCGCTGGCGTGCCAGTCCTCGACGTGCAGCACCGCCATCGCCTTCTGCTGCTGCGTGAACATCTTGCGCATCGACACGATCTCGCCGGCGATGACCACCGTCTGATCGTGATGCTCGGCGGCGTTCTGCTTCAGCTCAAACACTTCATGCGTGTTCAGGCGTTCAAGGTCGCGGCGGAACTTGTCGATTGGCCTGCCGCTGACGTAGACGCCAAGCAGTTCCTTCTCCCACATCAACAGGTCGCGGACGGACTTGCGCTGGCGCGCGTCTATCGGTTTCAAGACGACGTGATCGTCGATCACCTCGCCGCCGAACAAGCTCATCTGCCCGCGCTCGATGTCGGCGTGAATACGCGCGCTCACTTCGATCAACGCGCCGGCCTGCTCAAACAACTGCTGCCGGTCTGCATGCACCGAGTCCAAGGCGCCGACCTGCGCCAGCGCCTCGATCGTGCGTTTGCCGACCTTGCGCAGATCAACACGGCGCGCGAAGTCCTCCAATCCGGTAAACGGCCCGCCTTCGTGGCGCGCATCGACAATCGGGCCAAGCGCGGCCTCTCCCGCGCCCTTGATGGCGACCAGCCCGAATCGAATCCCGCGCCGTTCGCCGGGCTTCCCCTCGATTGCGAAGTTGAGTTCACTCGAGTTGATATCTGGCGGCAGGATGGGGATCTTCAAGCGCCGGCACTCTTCGAGGAACCCGGCGACCTTCGCTGCGTCAGTGCGCTGTACGGTCAGCAGCGCGGCCATGTATTCCTCAGGATAATGCGCCTTGATAAACGCCGTCTGAACGCTCAACACGGCGTAGTCGGCGGCATGCGCCTTGTTGAACCCGTAATTAGCGAACTTCTCGACCTGATCGAAGATAGCGTCCGCGATCTCGACCGAGACACCGTGCGCCGGCCCGCGCTCGCGGAAGTACGCCCGGTGCTTGGCGAGGTCGGCTTCCTTCTTCTTGCTCACGGCGCGGCGCATCAGGTCGGCTTCGCCTAGCTTGTAGCCGAACAGGTCACGCGCGATCTGCATGATCTGTTCCTGATAGACCATGATCCCGTACGTCGGCGACGTGATCCGTTCCAGCCCGGGGTGGATGTACTCGACCTCCGCCCCATGCAAGCGTTCGTTATAAAGCGGGATGAACTGAAGCGGCCCCGGTCGATACAACGACACGGCCGCCACGATGTTCTCGAACTCGCGCGGGCGCATATCGCGCAGCATCCCCTGCATACCGCCGCTTTCAAGCTGAAACACGCCAACCGTTTCCCCACGGGCGATCAGGGCGTATGCCTCGTTGAGCTGCTCAAGCTGCTCGTCGGTGAGCCTCGGATCGTCGTGGCGGTGAGGGATGGTGTCCATGTTGTAATGCACGCCGTGATAGCGGGCGATCAGCTCGCACGCCGTGCGTAAGATGTTCAGCGTCGCCAGCCCGAGGAAGTCGATCTTGAGCAGGCCGATCTGCTCGCACGTCTCCATCGTGAACTGCGTCACCTGTTTGATCGGAGAATCGGCGTTCTCCTTGCCGGTCATGCGATGCAGCGGCAGATAGTCGCGCAGGTCGCGGTCAGCGATGATGACACCGGCGGCGTGCACCGACGCGTGCCGCCGCATCCCCTGCACGTTCGCGGCGATCTCAACCACCGATTTGAGTTCAGAGTCGCCCTCGACCATCGCACGCAGATCTGGATTCTCGGAGACATACTCCTCGATCGGTTTCGGCTTCGGTTCCTGCGGCACCAGCTTCAGCGCACGGTCGACCTTTTGCAGATCGACGCCCAGCACACGCGCCACATCGCGCACGGCGTTCTTCGCGCCCAGCGTCCCGAACGTGATGATCGAGGCGACCTTGTCCGTGCCGTACTTCTGCACGCTGTACGCGAGCATCTCAGCGCGCCGGTCATCCGGATAGTCGATGTCGATGTCGGGCATCGTCTTGCGCTCAGGGTTCAGGAATCGCTCGAAGAACAGCACATTCTGAATCGGGTCGATGCTGGTGATCCCAAGCGAGTACAGCGCGAGACTCCCCGCGCCTGAGCCGCGCACGTTGAACCAGATATCGCTGTGGCGCGCGTATTCGCACAAATCCCACACGATCAAGAAGTAGGTGTTGAACCCCATGGAGTTGATAACGTCCAGCTCGAAATCGAGCTGCGCGCGCAGTTCAGGGTCATCGGCGTGTGACCCAAAACGCCACACCATGCCGATCTCGCACAGGTGACGTAGATACGTTTGCGCATCGAAACCGGGCGGAACCGGGAACTTCGGGAAGTGGTATTCCTTCTCCGGCATGTCATAGCGGCACATCTCGGCGATGTCGAGCGATGCCCGCAGCGCGTCCGGTGTCTCGCTGAACAACTCGGCCATCTCGGCCGCGCTGGTCAAGTGATAGCTCGGGTCGGACATTGCCAAACGTCCGCCGCCCCCGCCCTCCTCGTTGTGATCCTCGCGCTTGGGCGTCGACTTGAGTTCGCCGGTCTGGATGCACAGCAGCGTGTCGTGCGTGTCGTGATCCTCCTTGAGGATGTAGTGCACGTCGTTGGTGGCGAGCAGTCGCACCGGCGTGTGTCCGCTGCGGGCATAGTCAATCAACCAGCGGTTGACCGTCTCCAGTTCCGGGATCGCATGATGCTGTAGTTCGAGATAGAAATTCTCCGGCCCGAACACGTCGACGAACTTGCCGATCCACTCGCGGGCCTCGTCGTCTTTGCCGGCAATGATGAGCTGAGGCACACGGGCGGCGAGGCATCCGGTCGTCGCGATAATTCCATCACTGTGCGCGGCCAAGTAATCGAAGTCGATCCGCGGCCGGTAGTAGTACCCTTCGAGCTGCGCAGCGCTCGCGATCCGCAGCAGATTGCGATAGCCCGTGTAATTCCGCGAGAGCAAGAGCATGTGGAGCGACCGGCGGTCGAGTACGCTGTCACGGTCGGCCATGCCGCGCGGCGACAGATACGCTTCCATGCCGAGGATCGGCTGGATGCCGGCCTCGGTGGCGGCTTTGTAGAACTCCTGCACGCCGTACATCGTGCCATGATCGGTGATCGCGAGCGCCGGCATCGCAAGCTGTTTCGCGCGCGCAACGAGCTTCTTGATCTTGCTCAAGCCGTCTAGCAGCGAATACTCGGTATGTACGTGCAGATGGACAAAATCTTCGGTGGATACGTGGGTCATGGATGTCAAAATGGGGCCTCATTCGTACAGCCCCATTCTAGCGCATCTTCATCCGTGCCGGATCGCCCGGCGCGGTTTCTAAGCCACCGTTCGACTCACGTTATGAGCCAGCCGTCGACGTCTGCGTGGGAAACGGAGTCGGGCTTCGCGTCGGGGACGATGTGATCGTTCGCGTCGGCGCCGTGACTAAAGGAAGCGTGGGAAGCGATGGGGCCGATGTAGCTGACGGGTTACATGGTAGGCCGAGGCAGGTCTCGCACGCGCCGTCGCCATCGCTGTCGACACATGCGTCAAGATCATCGCACTGGCCGTCGTTATCGCGGTCGATACAGTTCGAGCAGTCGGTCGACGTGCATGTGGCCTCATCGACATCGCAGAGTCCGTTGTTGTTCAAATCGGGACATCCGCACCCAGCCGCCGATTCTTCGCAGGGATCCGCGACGTCGCATTGGCCGTCGTTGTCGCGGTCTTCGCAGTTCGCGCCGTCGCATTGGCCGTCCCCATCGGCGTCGATACACACCAGCGGATCGCAAATCCCGTCGCCGTCACGATCTTCGCATGGCATGTCGCAGCGGCCGTCGCGATCATCATCCGCACAGCCGCATGCCGCCGGATCAGCATCGGCGGGGCAAGCAGGCGGCATCCCCGGCAAGTCCCCGTCAAGGACAGGCAGCGTATTGGCCTGTTCGATCTCCGCCATGCCGGCAGGCAGCGGCACTTCGACAGGCCGATCCATCACACCCATCGCCTCGGATGCCATCGCGAATGTCTCCGGCGCGATCGGCTGCGGCGGGGTCGGTGATTCCGCCGCATAGCCCTGCTCATCCATCCGCACAATCGTCTCGGAACCGGGCACAAGGACGCGCATCACACCCTGCGCTTGCACCAGACCGCGGCCCTCCATCAACGCAAACGACAGTCCGTCCGCCGTATCGGTAATCACCGCCGTCGAACCCAGCGAGACATCGACACCGTTGACGTTGAACGTCACCATGCCGATCCCCTCCGGAGTTTGCACGACTATCCCGTCAGCCGGCGCCTCTTCGCACGTCTGACGTCCGATGCCGGTGCGGAAGTAGAACGCCTGCATCGGGTTGGTGACGAGCGATGTGCGTTCGACCTCAGGCAGCAGATCCGCGTCGACGTCGATCAGCTCACCCAGCACCCAGCCGGTACGCGTGCGGTAATGATCATATTTCACGCGGTACCACAGATTGCCGTTGGCGTCCTCCGCTTTTCCAGTGACGAGCGCCATCTCGCCGCGCCGCAGCGATCCGACGATATCGGCATCGCCGGATGGCAGATAGCGCACGTTCGACCCCACACGCACCTGACCGGCTATGCGTGCTTGATCGTGAACAGCGTCCTCGATGGTCACATCGCCGAACAACACAAACGTGACGTTCTGGCCCGGCAGCGTATCGGGCAGATTAGCCTGCAAACGCATCACCGCGACGCCCCACTCCTGCTTTGCTTCGTTCAGCGGGCTGAGCTGAAGCGCGCGGATACTGCCGACCGGCGCGATGTCGCCAACCTGATCGAACACCAGATCGCTCACACCGGCGGCCGGGGTCGCTACGCCCGACACGTTACCGTAACAAACCTCATTACGCCCTGTCGCCGCGCATGCAGCATCGGCGGCTTGCAGCGCGGATTGGACGAGCGCGAAGCACGGGGCATGCTGGCTGGGCTGCGCGCCGACCGACGAGCCAACCACCAGCACAAAGAGCGTCCAAATCGCTCGCCTGATGTGGGTGGTGAAGGGTGTCATGGCGTGTCCTCGGTCACTACTTCGATGGTTCAATCGCTTACGGAAGATTCATGTAGATCGGGCTTGCGTTCGACACCGTGACCTCGTAGACAACGGCGGACGTGCTGAGATCAACAGCAAACCAGTGTTCGCCGAGATACACACTCGTTCCATACGATGTGTTAGTGGAGTTCAGCGTGACGGCTGACGAAGCTGATGGGTTGCACCACTCGTCCTGCCGCCCAATCAGGAAGGATTCTGACGTTCCCGTGAAATTGAACTGGATAGTGCTGATTGGAATGCTGAAGTCAATTGCGCACGGCGGCACGTCCACCCCGAAGGACTGCTGCAAACAGAAGCCGTCCGACCAGCACGCCTCGACCAGCGCGCTAAAACTGCCGGTCACGGCATACGTGTGGCTGGTCGTCGCGCCACCGCCGACGCCGCCGTCGCCGAAGTACCAGTTGAAGGTTGCCGGGGCATCCGGCCCGCCGCTGGCGGTGAAGTTCGCGGTGAAGTAATTGCGCGAGTAGCCGGCGTTGACGAATCGTGACGGCCCGCCCGGCGTAATGGTCGGGCCGCCCGGCGTCGCGATAACTACCGGAGTGCCCCCCGGCGTCGCGCCCGGCCCCGAACCGCCCGGCACGCTGCTCACGACGGGCGTTGGCGTGCGGCGGATGGCCGGCGGTGGAATCGTGACGTCCTCAGGAAGCAGGTCGAGAACCGGCTCCAAGAGCGCCATTGCCTCAGCGTCGAAGGGGTGGGCTGGCCCCGGCGGCCCGGATTTGCGTGTACAGCTGCTCTCGCCCGGATTCAAGTCGATGAGGACGCCGGCCACGCGCAGATCAGCGTCGCCGGCGATCAACGTGACACACGTTTGATCGAAGTCACCGCGCGAGTCGATATACGCCGTCGATCCCATCGCGACCTCGATTCCGTTGACGGTGAAGCTCACCTTGCCCACGCCGGAAGGAGTCTGCACGATCATGCCGTCCGTTGGCGCAGCGGAGCACGTTGGGCGGCCGATGCCGGTCTTGAAGTAGAACGCCTGCATTGGGCTGTACGTCAGCGAATCGGCGGTGACCTCTGGAATCTCCGTCAGGTCGGCATCCACCAGATCGCCCAGCACCCAGCCAGTGCGCGTGCGGTAATCCTCGAACCGTATCCGCAGCCACAGCTCGTCAAGGCTGTTGGTGTATTGGCCCGTCACCACAACCGCCGCGCCTGCGCGCACCGAGCCGACAATTGGGCTGGTGTCGTTTGGGCCGATGCGAATGTTAGCAGCGGTGCGCGCGGCGCCGTCCGACCGGCCCTGAACCCCCGTGGCGGCCTCGATGTACGTGTCGCCAAACAGGACGAACGTGACGTTTTGCCCCGGCAGCGCGTCGGGCAGCGTCGCTTGCAGCTTCATCAGCGCGACGCCCCACTGCCGAAGTTGTTCATCAAACGGGCTGAGTTCGAGGGTCTGCACCCGCAGCAGCTGCTCGATGTCGCCGGCCGTATCGAATACGAAGTCATCGACCCCATCAAACGGCGTCGCGACATTCAGTACGTTGCCGTAACACACCTGATTGCGGGCAATCTCCGTACATAATTGCGCGGCGGCTTGCAATGCGCCTTGCACCAGCGTGAAACAGGCGTCAGGCATGTGTTGGGCCAGCGCCACCACGGCGACAAGCGCAAGGATGATCACGCTGCCGAGCTTGCCAAGCCTGCTGAGTCGTAACCACTGCCGCATGACTACCTGCCTCTACTTGGGACAAAAAGGGTCGGTGTGAAGAGCGCTGGGCAAACGGTCGCATCCAAAGCTCCAGACACCAGCAAACAATACACCAACAGCGGCACCGCTTGCACCAGAGATTCAATCACGGACGTGCAACCGGCGATCAGCACGGCCGGGAACACCTTGAGTTCGATCATCGTCGGTCGACGAATCCCCCCAGAGTTCAGACCGTTCGTTTTTCCCATGCGAAGCCTACCGCGCGCCGCGCCAAGAGTCCCCTACCTATTGTAAAGTGTTTCATTCCCGTAATGCGTTGATAAATTGGCAGGGTTCGTACGCATCGCGGTTGATTCGACCGGCGAATCTCGCAATACTTGCCCGGTTAGGACTCATCGCACGCGCAGTTAGGTAGGACATGACCGTCGAGCGCCAATTCAACTTCGTCGCCGTCGCGGGCAATATCGGCGCTGGAAAGAGTACACTGACCGAAATGCTCGCGACTCGATTCGGATGGCAGCCCTTCTACGAGGCCCACGCCGAAAACCCCTATCTCGCCAAGTTCTACAAGAACATGCGGCGGTGGAGCTTCCACTCTCAGGTGTTCTTTTTGGCAAAGCGCCTTGAGCATCACCGCCTGCTGGCCGATTACCCCGGCAGCGTCATTCAAGATCGCACTGTCTACGAAGACGCGCAGGTCTTTGCGCGTAACCTGTACAAGCAGGGCAATATGAAGAAGCGCGACTGGAAAACGTACTGGTCGCTGTATCAGGCCGTCAGCGCGTTCCTGCCCCACCCTAACGTGATCGTCTACCTCAAGGCCAGCGTCGACACCTTGATGAGTCACATCGCACAGCGCGGCCGCGCGTATGAGGCCGAGATTCCGCGCAAGTACGTCGCGCAGTTGAATGCCCAATACGACAAATGGATCAATACGTGGACGCGCTGCCCAGTCGTGGTAGTCAACATGGACGTGGTCGACTTCCAGCACGACCCAGCGCAGTTCGACGTCGTCTGCGAGGATATCCAGCAGGCGCTGCATCCGGGCATGGTGCCGCTGTTGTAGCCCGCAAGCCTCATGTCGGCATCCCACGCTCGCGTGTCACAGACTGTAATATCCCTATCCCCGTGATTATGTGACTCGCAATACCCCGTTGTATGGCCCGCAGGGACAGTGTTATGATGAACAATGCCTCAACGAATTGAGACACTTTCGTCCGATTCACGCAATAAACGCAAGGAGCAGGCGCGCATGTGCGCTCTCAATATTGGACTGTCACCTCGGGTAAAGCCTGCGGACGATGGTTTCATCTACAACGATTTCGCCTTCACGGTCGCCACCAAGAACGGTTCGGGCAGTCAGACCTCCAACAACACGCTGGTCTACGCGCTGTTCAAGATGGGCATCCCGGTCAACGGAAAGAACTTATTCCCGTCGAACATCAAAGGTCTGCCCACATGGTACACCATCCGCGTGAGTAAGGACGGCTACACCGCCCGCAAGGCCGTAACTGAAATCTGCGTGGCGTTTAATCAGGACACCGCCGCCGAGGACATCAGCAAGCTGCCGTCCGGCGGTGTGTGCATCCTGCCCAGCGAGTGGAATTGGGGCCGCAGCCGCGACGACATCACCTACTACGAAATCCCGGTCAAAGACCTCGTCAAGTCGCTCGACGTCAACCCCGACTTCCGCGACCGCATGAGCAACATGGTGTACGTCGGCGCTATCGCCGAATTGTTCGACATTCCGCAGGACAAGATTTACACCGCCCTGCTCGACTCGTTCAAAGGCAAGACCAAGCCGGCCGATATGAACATGGCCGTGGTCAAGGCTGCGGCGGAGTGGACGCGCGAGCACATCGCCAAACAGGATCCGTACAAGTTCGCGCCGCTGAACCTCAACGGGGATAAGATCGTCATCACCGGCAACGAATCAGCCGCGCTCGGTGCGATCTTCGGCGGCGTGACCGTCGTCGCGTGGTATCCCATCACGCCGTCGACCAGCATTATCGACACGATCATGGGCTATCAGCACCTGCGCCGTGATCCGGACACCGGCAAGGAAACGATCGCCGTCATTCAGGCCGAGGACGAAATCGCCGCCATCGGTATGCTGGTCGGCGCGGGCTGGGCCGGCGCACGGGCGATGACCAGCACCAGCGGCCCCGGTATCAGCCTGATGGCCGAGTTCACCGGCCTCGCCTACTATGCCGAAATTCCCATCGTGGTTTGGGACGTCACGCGGATGGGGCCGTCGACCGGCCTTCCAACGCGCACGTCGCAAGGTGACTTGATCTTCACCTACTTCCTCGGCCACGGTGACAGCCGTCAGCTCATCCTGCTGCCCGGCTCGGTCGAAGAATGCTTCGAGTTCGGCTGGCGTGCGTTCGACATCGCAGAGGCGCAGCAAACCCCGGTGTTCGTGCTCAGTGACCTCGATATCGGCATGAACAACTGGATGGCGGAGCCGTTCAGTTATCCGACCGAACCGCTTAACCGCGGCAAGGTGCTCAACGCCGAGCAGCTGCAGCAGCACATCGAGAAGTTCGGCACGTGGGGCCGCTACAAGGATGTCGATGGCGACGCCGTCGGCTATCGTACGATCCCCGGCACCGATCATTCGCGCTCGGCGTACTTCCTGCGCGGCACCGGCCACAACGAGATGGCCGTCTACAGCGAACGGTCGGACGACTGGCTGCAGAACATGGGCCGCCTGCATCGTAAGTTCGAGAACGCGCGCACGGTGCTGCCAGCGCCCGTCACAGACTGGGACAAGTCGGCGCCAAAGAAAGTCGGCATTGTGACGCTCGGCAGCAACGAGGATGCGATCCGTGAGGCGCGCGACTGGTTGGCGCAGGATGGCGTCGAAACTGACTATCTCCGCGTGCGTGCGCTGCCCTTGCATCCTGATGTCCTCGAATTCATTCGGACACATGAGCATGTCATCGTGATCGAGAACAACTTCGATGGACAGCTCAATCAGGTGATCAACATTGATATCCAACAGCTTCCGGGGCGTAAGACGTCCCTGCCGCTGGGAGACAGCCTGCCGATGACGCCCGACTGGGTGTACGAGCAGGTCACCGCCGTTCTGAAGTAGGCCCGATCCATCGTAAGCGTGTGATAGAGGAAAATCATGTCCGCGAACTCTCGCATCAAGACCAACCAGATCGGCCTCACCCGCGAAGACTACAAGGGGCGTAAGTCTACCCTGTGCCCCGGCTGCGGCCACGACTCGATCTCGAATCAGATCACCAGCATGGCCTTCGATCTGGGCCTCGAACAGTACAAGATCATCAAGCTGAGCGGGATCGGCTGTTCGTCCAAGACTCCCGCCTACTTCCTCGGCCGGTCGCACGGTTTCAACGCGATCCACGGGCGTATGCCGTCGGTCGCAACCGGCGCGATGACCGCCAATCATTCGCTGACGGCAATTGCAGTCAGTGGTGACGGCGACACCGGCTCAATCGGCCTCGGCCAGTACAAACACCTGCTGCGCCGCAACGTGCCGATGGTGTATATCATCGAGAACAACGGTGTGTACGGGCTGACGAAGGGCCAGTTCAGCGCCACCGCCGATCAGGATCAAACGCTGAAGTACTACGGCACGAACCACCTCCCGCCGATTGACCTCGCGCTTGAGGCCGTCATCGGCGGCGCGACGTTCGTTGCGCGCAGCTTCAGCGGCGACGCCAAGCAGGTCGAGACGTTGTTGAAGGCCGCCGTGAATCATCGCGGAACCGCCGTCATCGACATCATCAGCCCGTGCGTGACGTTCAACAACGAGAGCACCTCCACCAAGAGTTACAGCTACGGCAAGGCCAATGAAATCCCCCTCCACGAGATTCATTACCTAGCGCCGGGCTACGTCGCCGAGGAGCAGGAAATCGTCATTGGCGACTACGATCCGGGCGAGATCATCGAGGTCGGTCTGCACGGCGGAGCGTCGATCCGGCTCAAGAAACTGGATCGCGATCACGACCCGCGCAACAAGATGCAGGCGATGCAGGTGCTGAACGATGCCGAACGCGACGGCATCATGATCACCGGCCTGATCTACTATGAGGAGCCGCGCCCAACGCTGTCCGAGACCTTGAACTTGACCGACACGCCGCTTGCCGCGCTGCCGGCCAGCAAGCTGCGCCCCAGCGAGGACGCGCTTGCCAAGATCATGGCGAGCTTCCGCTAGAGCGATCATCGCACAACCCAACCGCCCGGCCATGTGTTGGGCGGTTTTGATTCATACCCCTGAAAAAGGAGGAGAGTGTGCGCAGATGCTTGACAGTTCACGCTATTTCGACGATTATCTAATTCGACATTTATCACATCAAAAGGAAGCCTCTCATGCTCACGAGAACACAGCAGTCGGACGTACTGCAATTGTTCAAAGCACTGGCGGATGACACCCGCTTTGCGCTCTACGCGCAGCTTGTACAGGGGGAACAGTCGGTTGGCGCGCTCGCTAAGGCGCTTAACGTCTCGGAGCCGACCATCTCGCATCACCTCGGCAAGCTGCGGCAGGTCGGCCTCGTGAAGATGCGAGCCAGCGGGACTCACCGCCTGTACACCATCGACATGGGACGGGTGACATACTTCAAGGCGATGGTCGGCCAGATCGACCACCTCGACCTCTCCGCCGAGGCCGGGGACGCGGCATGGATCGACAGCCTCAACGTCGGCGAGGAAGACCGTAAGGTATTCAAGGACTACTTCTCCAACGGCCGACTGATTCAGCTTCCGACCAAGCAGAAGAAGCTGCTCGTCGTGCTGCAGTGGCTGACGACGCGGTTCGACCCGCACCGCGACTACACCGAGCGCGAAGTCAACGCGATCGTGTCTGAGATCCACGACGACTACGCGACACTGCGCCGCAACCTGATCGAGTTCGGGTTTCTTCGCCGAGAGCGGGGCGGCGGCCGGTATTGGGTTACGCCGGAAGACGAAAAAGGAACGGGTTGGGTCGAGTACTAGCCCGCCCCGTCGCGCTGGCGTCACCCCACCAGAGTTGACCGACCGTACAGCGACCGTACGCAAGTTCAGCCGCATCGGTATGGTATGATTCGCTCCCTAACGCGGACTATGGAGCAACCCGCCGATGCGGATTAAGCGTGTGATTGTGGGGGTATTGATTGTCGCGGCAGCTGCGGGCTGTAACCTCACGGCGGCCGAGCTACCCATACCCCCACCCCGGAAGTGACCGAAACCGACACGCCAACCGTCACTGCGACGCGTCCGCCAGCGCGACGCCGACGGCCACGTTCACGGCATCGGCTACGTTCACGCCGAGCGCCACCCCGACGATCACTCCGACGCCGTCACCGACGTTCACGCCGACCGTGACACCGCAGCCCGTCGCGCTGATGCGAGTCGATAACAGCGCACTGCTTGACATCGCCGGCGATGTCCGCGACGGCCTGGAGTTCCCGCACGTCGCATACACCGTCTCGAACGATCGGCAGACGATCACGAATCTGTCCACCGCCCAGCCTGAGACGGGCATTGTGACGCTGTACTTCGCCTCGCCTTCCAACCCCGCCGGGCGTATTGAGATCGTCGAGGTCAACAGCCAGATCGACGACCAGTTCTACATTGCGCCCAGCGGCAGCGCCGCCGCCTATCTTGTGAGCGATCCGTTAGGCCTCACCAGCGGCCTGTACGTCGCCGATGTCGCGCTTGGGCTGAGCGCGCGGATCAGCACGATGAGCAGTTTCACACAGCGCGAACGGTTCAGCGCGCCGGACTTCTCGCCCGATGGACGCAGGCTCGCCGTGGCGATGGCGACCGGCTACGACCTCGACATCTTCCTCTATGACCTCGACCAAGCGCAGTGGTTCAACATGACCAATGCCGGTTCGTACGACTGGGCGCCGCAGTGGTCGCCAGACGGGCGCTTTGTGGCGTTCCTGTCCGACCGTGAGACGTGCCCTTCGTGGATTCCGGGCGAAGGCGGCTGTGTCGCCGGTGTGGACGCGCCGCAGACCGCCGGCCATATCTACCTGTTCGACGTCACCGACGGCAGCGTCACGAAGGTGTCCGAGGACGCCGTCGTTGAGCCGCCGCGCTGGATCACGCCGAGGCAGCTGTCATTCGCCGTCACCGACCCCACCGACATCCTCAGCCAAGAGCGAACACTCTATCTCGCCGATGTCGTGAGCGAAACCGTGTCTCCAGTGCGTATCCGTGGGACGCAGGGCGCGACGATCTACTCCAGCGAGGCGTACTCACCGGACGGGCGCTATGTGCTGCTGCAGAACAGCACCGGCTCCGCCAACCAAGTCGTGCTGATGACCGTGGCTGGCGACCCCATCGCTACGACATCCGACCTGAACTTCCCGCGCTTCGGCATGGCGGCGTCGTGGGACGCCGCCGGAACGCGCATCGTGATCGGCGGGCTGGCCGGACAGTGTCCGTTCGGCCGCGTCGTGGTCGATGTCGCAGCGACCGTCGCGCAGCAGCAGTTTGTGTACACTGCGTCACCGCTGCCCCCCAACCCCACCAGCATGTGCGAGCCGGTGTTCAGCGGCGACGGGACATGGGCGGCGCTCATCGGCGTCAGCCGGCCCTCGGCCACCGCGCCCGACGGACGCGAGGACATCTTCGTCGTCAACAACAACGGCTACGACCAGCGCAACATGACCGGCACCCTGCGCGGGACGTTCCGGCTGCTCGGCTGGGTCGGCGGCTGATCGGCCTTGTTTGTGAGCGTTGTGTTGGAATACTGGCGCGGCGCTGTCAACTCGCGTATCATTTGAAATTATTCAAACGTGCCTGAAAGGACACATACCGCATGACCGATGCCCTCGCAGCGGAAACCAATCTCACCGGCGCTGAAACCGTCGTCTGGGATCTCTCCGTCTTTTATTCGAGCCTCGACGATCCGCAAATCGAGGCCGACATCCAGCGCGCCCACGAACGCGCCGACACATTCGCCCTGCGCTACAAGGGCAAGGTCGCCGCGCTCTCTGCTGACGAGATTGTCGAGGCGATCGCGGCGTCCGAAGAAATCCAAGACCTCGAAGGCCGCATCTCGTCCTACGCATACCTCAAGTTCAGCGAAGACGCGATTGACCCGAAGGCCGGCGCGCTCGTGCAGCGCGTGACCGAGTTTGGCTCCGAGATCAGCCAGAAGATGGTGTTCTTCGAGCTGGAGTGGAACGAAATGGACGACGAAGCGGCGATGGACATCATGGTCGCGCCGCAGGTCGCCAAATACCGCTTTCAACTCGAGTCCGCGCGCCGCTACAAGAAGCATCAACTCAGCGAAATCGAAGAGCAGCTGCTGATGGAGAAGTCGGTCACGGGCAACGCGGCGTGGGGGCGCTTCTTCACCCAGCTCACCAGCGCAATGCGCTATGAACTGGACGGCGAAAAGCTCAATCAGGCGCAGATCATGGACAAGCTGCGCAATCCCGACCGCGACCTGCGCCGCCGCGCCGCCGACGCCGTGACCCAGACGCTGCGCGACAAGTCGATGGAGCTGACGTACATCTTCAACGTTCTGGCGGCGGACAAAGCGCAGAACGACAAGCGTCGCAAGTACGACTCATGGATCGCGTCGCGTAACCTCGCTAATCTCGCACCGGACAGCGTGGTCGAGGCGCTCGTTAGCGCCGTAACCACCAGCTACGACATCGTTGCGCGGCACTATGACCTCAAGCGCCGTCTGCTCGGAGTCGACACCCTGTATGACTACGACCGCTATGCGCCGCTTGCGCTTGAGGAGTCCGACGCGTTCTATCCGTGGAGCGCCGCGCGAGAGATCATCCTCGAAGCGTTCGACGCGTTCAGCCCCACGCTGAAGGACACGGCCAGCAAGTTCTTCGACAACAACTGGATCCACGCCGCACCCCTGCCGAACAAACGCGGGGGCGCATACGCCAGCCCGACCGTTCCCAGCGCGCATCCATTCGTCTTTCTCACCTACCTCGGCAAGACCGACAACGTTCAGACGCTGGCGCATGAACTGGGCCACGGCATGCACATGTACCTGTCCGGCCAAGCCCACGCATGGCAGGGGCTGTATACGCCGTTGACCACCGCCGAAATGGCCTCGGTCTTCGCCGAAATGCTGGTGTTTCAGGACTTGCAGAAGAAGGAACCGAACCCCGAAGCGCGCCTCGCGATGCTGTTCGAGAAGGTCGAGAGCACGTTCGCCACGGTGTTCCGCCAGATCAGCATGAACCGTTTTGAGGACGCGATGCACAATGCGCGCCGCACCGAAGGCGAACTCTCGCACGAACGCCTCTCGGAGTTGTGGATCGCCACGCAGCGCGCGATGTTCGGCAGCAGCGTCGACCTGCGCGACGACTACGGCGCATGGTGGAGCTACGTCCCACACTTCCTGCAAGCGCCGGGCTATGTCTATGCGTATGCGTTCGGCGAACTGCTCGTGCTGGCGCTGTACAACCTGTACTTGGAGCGCGGCGCGGAGTTTGCGCCGAAGTACGTGGATGTGCTGGCCGCCGGCGGCTCGGATTATCCGGACAAGATACTCGCTAAAGTCGATGTCGACCTGAACGATCCGGCGTTCTGGAACAAGGGGTTGGATGCCATCCGCGCGCTGGTCGCTCAGGAGGAGCAGATTGCGCGCGAGCTGTACCCTGAGAAGTTCGCATAGATTCAGCGGACAAGAGCAAACGGCCCGTGGATGATCCCGCGGGCCGTTTCGATTCGATGATGAGCGCCTTATGCGTCACGCCTCCTGCGACGTGGCCTCCAGATCACGCTCGGCGCGGCTGGACGCTATGCCCGTCAGCCAGCGCAGGACGATCCAAACCGCGCCGACGACCGCGAACACGCCAGCCGCCCACTGCACACGCGGGGGCATCGCGCGCACCCGTGCCACCACGCTGCGATCCGGCGTGCCGAGCAAATCCGCGCGCAGATCACGCACGAACTTGTGCGACGGCTCGACCGGCGTGAACATCGAGCGCAGCGCCAGCAGGATCGGGATGAACGGCTCGACAAGATCAGGATCGTGCGCCCGTGCGCTGCGATGCATACCCGTCTCGCCTGATGGGCCGAGCAGGGCCTCGGTCATCGCGTGGAGTGCTTCATCGAGGGGAGTTTCGACGTTCATCGGGTCGCTTTCCTTCGGTTCGATTTCTCGTCCTTCGAGGCGGGATCGGTGGCCGGCCACGGTTTCTGCATTTCGTCGCGCAGCGTCAACAGCGTGCGGTGATACAACGACTTCACTGCGCCCTCGGTACGATCCATGATCGCGCCGACTTCGGCGTTCGACAGCCCTTCGACGAACTTGAGCGTCAAGAGCTGTTGGCGCTCCTCAGGCAGGGTCTTGACGATCGCCCGCAGCCGGTCGACCTCCTCCTGTTCTTCCACACTGCGATCTGGCGAATCGCTGACAAGCTCACTGGCGATGTAATCCTCCAGCGCCACGATCTTACGCCGTCCCTGATCGCGGTGCCAATTGGCGGTCAGGTTATGCGCGATGCGATACAGCCATGCTTGGAACGGGATACCGCGGTCGGTGTACGTGTCGATATGCCCCATCGCACGGAAGAACACGCGCGAGGTCAAATCTTCCGCGTCGTGCGGGCTGCCGGTGCGAAAGTAGATATAGTTGTAGATCCGTTTGACGTAGCGCTCGTACAGCTCGCCGAACGCCGCTTGATCGACACGGCAGCGCTCGACCAATTCCACGTCGGACAGGTCTTTGAGGTTCGGACGCTTGGGGACACGCTTAAACAGTTTCATCACTACCAATAACCCACGGTTGCCCACTTGGTTGCGATTCAGCAGACAATAATTTTGCGCCCGCTGCATCACCGATGGTATGCTAAATGTTACAGTTTCCTGACCTTCTGGGAACAGGTATGTCCACGTCAAAATTGCTGCCGGTTCTGGCGTTCTGTGCCGCTGTCGTCCTGAGCGGCTGTTTCCGTCAGGCTGACGAAACCTTTGACGAAGTGACCCTCGCCCCGGCGACCAGCTCGGGCCAAGGGATCACGTCCGTGCCGGTGACCAGCGTTCTCGGGCCAACCCACACGGTTCCCCTGCTCATCACGGTGGCCGTGACCGACACGCCGGGAAGTCTGGCGACCGAGGGCACATCCGAACAGCCGCTGACCGTCACGCCGGAACGGACGTTCATCACGCCCGGCTCGCCGCTTGGCACGTTCACCGTCCCGACGATTACACCTACCCCCGGATTAACGCTGACGATCACGCCGGGCGGGCTAATCACCCCAACCGACTTTTTCGATGCCGACGCGGCGGGCGTGAACTCAGCCTGTGAATACGAAGTGCGCGGTGGCGATACGCTGTACAGCATCGCACTGCGCAATAACACAACGATTGCAGTCATCCGTGAAGCCAACGACCTCGCTAACGACACCATCTTCCCCGGCGATATCCTGATCATTCCGGGCTGCAACGACACCGCCGGAGCTGATGGCACAGACTCCCCGGATGCCACAGAAGTCCCGGAGGGGTTCATTGTCCACATCGTCCAGTCAGGCGAGGTGTTGGGCGCGATCGCTGAACGCTACGGCGTCGGCCAAAGCCTCATCATCGAAGCGAACAACCTGACCAACCCGAACGCGCTGTCAGTCGGCCAACACCTGCTGATTCCGTCACCTGCCGATACCCCGTAAAGGACAACCGCTATGACCGATGCTGCCGATTCGATCAAGACCATCGCCGAGACCGAAAATTATCTCGCGTACAGCGTCGTCGAGCCGGATGGCGAAGAGACCTTCCACCTCGAACTCGGTTCCGTCACGCTGCACTTTTTCCGCGAGGAGTGGGAGGAACTGCTCGGGTTGATGGACGGCGCTATCGCCGCGGGCAGCAAAGGCAAACGCTGATCGATGGTCTCGCCGCGCGTGGAACGCCTGCTTTCGGAGGCGATGCTCAAGCACCTGCCGCCGGGCCAAGCGGCCATGCACGTCCTCGATGTCGGCGGCAGGCTTGGGGCGCTGATCAACGAACGCCGTCCTGAGATCCAAGTCACCGAAACCCCGAACGACCTGATCGCCGTTGACCGCGCGCAAGTGGACGTGGTCGTTGCGTTCGATCACGGTCTCGACGCCGATCTGCTGGCGAACGCGATGACTGTCCTTCGCCCCGGCGGGCGTTTGGTCGTGCTTTCTATCGCTGACGATCCGACGCCGGAGCAGGTCGAAGCTTTTCAGCAGCACGGTTACACGCACGTTTTGGTCGAGACGGCGGCGGAATGTCCGCTGCCCGTCGGCGTCTTGATGCGCGGCGAAAGACCGTAAATGGCCGACGACTCGCTCTCAACCGTGTATCTGCTGATCCGGCAGTCGCCCAACAAGCCGGCATGGGCGCTGCGCGCCGACGATGAACTGATCTGGGAGGCGGTGCTGCTGGATGGACGCCTGCTCACGTTCAGCAGTCTGTCGAACGCCGTGGCCTTTATGCAGCCGCTGATCCTCGGCGGGGCACACATCGGCGTATCCAAAGTCGCCAAATTCCGCGCCGATGTCGTGGCCTCGTGGAACGTGCCGACAGCCGCCGATCCCTCACCTACCGGCCTCGACACCGCCGCGATCGGCATGCTGCGCGTGGATCACACGGCCGCCGAACCGCCCGACGTATGAGCGCGCGCCGATTGACGGGTTCCGCCGCCTGAACTACAATCGGGCCACTGAAAGTCGTGGGATAGTCAAAACATGAAGTATTACATCTGGACATACGGCTGTCAGATGAACACAGCCGATTCCCAGCATCTCGCCTCGGAGCTTGAGCGCATGGGCCATCAGGCCGCCGAACACGAGGACGATGCGGATATCCTCGTTGTCAACACCTGTGTCGTGCGCCAGTCCGCGGAAGACAAGGCGATGGGCCGGCTTCACCTGCTGCGCAACGTCAAGCAGAACGACCCTGAGAAGGTCATCAGCGTGATGGGCTGCATGGTCGGCGTCAAGGATCCGCTGCGCCTGCGTAAGCGCCTGCCGTGGGTCGACGTTTTTCTGCCGCCCAGCGAGCCAGCGCCGATGGTCGAGTATCTGCGCGACCGCGGTTGGGAAGGCGAAGCGGTCGCTGCCGAATACACCGAGCGCCTCAAGCGCGACGCGATTCAAGACGGCGACTTGATCCTTCCCGCGCATGAGGCTGGCGGGCTGGTCAGCGCGCACGTCCCGGTCGTTTACGGCTGTTCGCATGCCTGCACGTTCTGCATCATCCCGTTCCGCCGCGGCATCGAACGCTCGCGGCCGGTCGGCGAGATCGTCGCGCACGTCCGCAGCCTCGCGCTGCAGGGCGTCAAGGAGGTTACGCTGCTCGGTCAGATCGTCGACCGTTACGGCAAAGACGTCCCCGATGGCCCCGACTTGGCAGACCTGCTGCGGGTCGTGCATGACACCGCCGAGGAATACGACATCCACCGCATCCGCTTCTTGACCAGCCATCCCAATTGGATGACCCCGCGCCTGCTGGATACCGTGGCCGAACTGCCGCGCGTCATGCCGGTGATCGAAGTACCGGCGCAGGCGGGTTCGGATGCCGTTCTCGCCCGGATGAAGCGCGGCTATACCAACGCGCAGTACCGTGCGCTGATCGAAGACATCCGGCGGCGCATCCCGGACGTCGCTGTTCACACCGATATCATCGTCGGTTTCTGCGGCGAGACCGAAGCGCAGTTCATGGAGACTTACCAACTTCTGGAGGATCTCGAACTCGATAAGGCGCACCTCGCCCGCTACAGCCCGCGCCCCAACACGGTCAGCGAGCGCAAGATGGAAGACGACGTCCCCGATGAGGAGAAGGTGCGCCGTCACCAGCTGCTTGAAGAACTACAGAAGCGCGTGCTGGGCAAACGTAATGCGCGCTGGCTCGGCGAGACGGTGCAGGTCTTGGTCGAGGATCAGCACAACGGCAAGTGGCGCGGCCGCACGCCCCAAAACAAGCTCGTGTTCTTTGAAGATAAGGCCGATTGGCAGGGACAGCTCGTCGGCGTGGAGATCGTGCACACCACGCCGTACAGCATGCAGGGTCGCCTACCCGCCTCGCCACGGCCGCAGGCCGAATTCCCGCTAGACGTTTTCGCTGGCTAGCTATGTCGAGCGGCAGTGCAAAGCCTTAACGCTAAGTTGTTGGGGAATAGCCTGTCGTTTGATATACTTTCCTAGCGAAGAATGGCCCGGAATCCGTAGGTGTCATTCCCATCACACACTCTGGAGGTCCGCAAGCGATGGCTCGCGACAAGAGCGGCTACTACTACCCCAACAAATTCGCCAAGATCATTCTTGAGTCGATGGAAGATGTCATGGGGACCAACGGTCTGAACACGGTGCTCAACCGTGCAGGCTTGCAGAATTACGTTGGCAATTATCCCCCTGACAACTTAGAGAAGGGGTTCGACTTCGCGGACTTTTCGTCGCTGACCGAGGCGCTGGAGGATATGTACGGGGCGCGCGGCGGGCGGGCGCTGGCGCTGCGCGCAGGCCGCGCGACGTTCGCCGAGGCCCTGCGCGGGTTCGGCGCGCTGGCCGGTGTGAGCGATCTCGCCTTCAAGGTGCTGCCGTTGAATGCCAAGCTGCGCATCGGCCTGCCGTCGATGGCGAACATCTTCAACCAGTTCAGCGATCAGATTTCGCACGTGCACGAAGAGGGCACCGACCGCATGATCTACACGCTGGAACGCTGCCCGATGTGCTGGCAGCGCAAGTCGGACAAGCCGATCTGCCACGTCGGTCAGGGTTTGCTGCAAGAGGGCTTGCGCTGGGTTAGCGGCGGCCGCGAGTTCCAAGTCGATATGTCCACGTGCATCGGCGTCGGCGACGACATGGGCCGCTACATCATCTACAAAGAACCGTTGGGGTGATCAGCGTGACCGCCACGGCATGCCGAGAATTCCCCCTAGCATTGCGGCAAAAAGCCGCTATACTGGCCCTTCGCTTCGTTTGATTGGAACCGACCGGGCTTCTTTCCGGTTGTTTCGCATAGGATAGGAAACGCGCACAGGATGGCATCGTATCACGGCCCTAAGGCGAAGGTTCAGCGCCGCTTCGGTGAGGTGCTGATCCCGCGCGCCAAGTATCAGAAGATCCTCGACAAGCGGTCATATCCGCCCGGCGAGCACGGCAAGGAAAAGCAGTTCAAGAGCGGCCGTCGCAGCGACTATGGCACGCAGTTGGACGAAAAGCAGAAGCTGTCGTTCATCTACAACATTCGTGAACGCCAGCTGCGCACGTACTACCGCCGCGCGACCCGCATGACCGGTCGTACCGGCAGCAATATGATGGCGCTGCTTGAGACCCGGCTCGACAACGTCGTTTACCGTTCGGGCCTCGCCGCCACGATCTGGGCCGCCCGCCAGTTGGTCAGCCACGGTCATGTCACGGTCAACGGCACGGTGGTGAACCTGCCGTCCTACGCCGTGCGCGTGGGCGACGCGATCGGCTTGACCGAGAAGATGCGCAAGAACGTGCATGTGGTCGAGTGGTCGGAATCGTCGTCCAACCCGCCCGAATACCTGCTGATGGACAAGTCCGCGTTGACCGCCACCCTGAGCCGCATGCCTGAACAAGAAGATATCCCCGTTCAGGTCAACATTCAGCTTGTGGTCGAGTTCTACAACCGCCTGACTTAAACCCTCAGGGCAAAAACACCCACCATGCGCCCGCCACACCGCGGGCGCTTTCGTTTCTAGGGGCGAATCCGTCGTGCGAAAAGCAGCAGCTTGGGCAGTCCACCTTTATACCGGCCTCGGCGGTTTGATCGGAGTCATGGCCCTGCTGCTGGCCGCGTCCGGCGACGTGCGCGGCGCGTTCGGTCTGCTGGTCGTCACCATGATTATCGACGGCACCGATGGCATCCTCGCCCGCCGCGTCAAGGTGTGGGAGGTGCTGCCACGCTTCGACGGCGCTTCGCTCGATAACGCCATCGACCTGCTGACCTACGGCTACATCCCGATCTTCATCATGGCCAACGAGCGCCTGCTTCCGCATCCATTTTGGGCGCTCGTCCCGGCGGCTGCGCTGCTCTACGCCTACGGGCAGGTCGACATGAAGACGCCGGACTCGTTCTTTCTCGGCTTTCCAAGCTACTGGAACATCGTTGCGCTGTACATGTTCTGGCTTGAGCCGGCCGCGCCCATCGCCGCGGCGATGGTGGTTGTCCCGGCCATCCTCACCTTCATCCCGACCCGCTACCTGTACCCCAGCAAGAATCAGATTCTATGGCGCGTGACATGGCCGCTAGTGGCCGTGTGGCTCATTCTGCTGCTGGTGATGCTCGGTCAGCCTCAGCCGAACCCCACACTGGTGCTGTTCAGCCTGTACTTCCCCATCTACTACGTGGCCGCCAGCTTCTGGGTCGACTATCGCGCGCGCCGCGGCACCCTGCCTCGTGAGCCGCGCGAGCCGGGCAGATGGCGGCGGTTCCGCATCCTACGCCGGCCGTTCCGACGCGTTCGCCGGCGTCCGTAAGGAGTCCGCGGGCTAGACTATCCGACGCGCCGCGCCTACGGGTGAAAAAGAGCCGGCACTTCCTCGTCACTCGCCACTCATCACTTTCGCCTGCTCGCTTCAGGCGCGGATTTCGACGACGACCCCGTCCTCGGCCCAATCGTACAACTGCTGGATGTTCGTATTGCTGAGCAGGATGCAGCCGTAGGTCACGCGCGTGCCGAGGCTGTTCTCCCACAGGATTTGGCCGCCGCCACGAGTCGGAAAGCCGTGGAATCCGTTGGTGAAGTCGGCGCCCGGAATCGGCTGATACACGCCCATGAAGTTCGGCATCCAGAGGTTCCAGTTGCCCGCGTAGGCGTTCGGCACGTGCGAGATGACCTGATAGATACCGGGCCACGTCGGGCTGCTGGCGATCCCCGTGCTGGCGGGCCACTCCCACTTGACCGCGCCGTTCTCATACACCCAGACACGCTGCTGACTCAGGCTGACGATGATGCGCTTGCCCGGCACCGGCTCGAAGGGCATGAAATGATCGACCGACGGGATGGTGATAGCCTGCCCGGCGTTGACGAGCTGAATGCCGCCGTTCGCCTGCTGAATCCATGGATACGGCACGCCTTCGTCGTACGCGATGCTGATAATCGTCTCGCCGGGCAAGACGACGCGCTGCCGGTCGCGATGGTAGATGCGCGCGGTCACGCGTGAGCTGCGCTGACCGATAGCCGCCTGAACCCGTTCAACAACCGCGTCCACGTCGATATACTGATCGCTTTCGAGACGCGCTTCGCCTTGCGCAAGGAATCCGCGCAGCGCGCCGTCTTCAAGGCTCAAGCGTAACCCTCCCGGCGCGGCCGGATCAGACTCCGCGCGCAGCCATCCCGCCCAGCTTTGCGGCGCGGCCGTCCACTGTGAGATGCCGCCGGTTCGCGGATCGTACACGTCGATCGTCAGCGGGTTGGCGAGCAGTGCTTCGGCCGCGGCAACCATGGGCGCGGCGTCGGTGATCGCCGGGGCGAGCGCCACCATCTTCATCGGGATTTCACCGTGCTCCAGCCACCCGACCGGGTCGGACGCAATCAGCGCGGCGGTGCTTTCGATATCGACTGCGCGGCCGTCACGCGCGGGAAGCGCCTGCACTCGCCCTCCGACCAGCGCGATTTGCGCGTCGACCGCGGGCTGCGTGATCTGATCGGCGAGGCTCGCCAAGCCGCTGCGCGCGATCTCAGGGTCAAACGTCAACACAGGCGTCACCGACGTGCCGATGATCCCGGACACGGCATCCCCCGACACGCGCCCATAGCCGAATGCACGGGCCGCGCTGGCAGCCGGGTCAATAATCAGCCCGATGCGCGCCGGCTCGATCTGCCACTGGCGATCTGTCGCACGATCCTGCAGCAGCACGACCGGCCACTGCCGCGTCAGTCGCTCCTCAGCCTCGATCACCGACAGGCCGCCGACGGAGACGCCGCCGACGCGCACGCCCGGCAGAATGCTGTCGCCATTGACCATCGACACGCCGAGGATCAGCGCGAATACACCAGCGAACACAGTCGACACGCCGAGCGCCACCCCGGCGATCAGCCACAGCGGCACACCGGGACGCGGCTTATGCGGCGTGACCGGCAGACGCGGAAGCATGGGCGGCGGCGGGCCGGGCCGCGTCGCGTAGGACGGCGGGCGGGCAGCGCCAATCGGCAGCGTGTTTTGCGCGTGTTGTTCGGAATGCAAGATGCGCTCCTCGTAGGGGCGCTCAGGACGCGGGCCGCGCGGGCGCTGGGGCGGCTGCGGCGGGCGTGATCGAAAATGGGTCATTGTCGGGTTTGGCAGCCTTGCGGAACACACCGCTTGAATTTCGCATCATTATAGCGTCAATTCTTGCGGCGTAGGCTGGACGTCAGACAAGCGCCACCGCCCGGTTTGGCCTTGACGCGGAAAGCGATTGACCTATAATGTTCCATACAACGCCTCCCTAGCTCAATTGGCAGAGCAGTTGACTCTTAATCAATTGGTTGTAGGTTCGAGTCCTACGGGGGGCACTTTGGCGGGATACGCGGTCGTATCCCGTCTTTGATTCCTGCTCGACAAGACGGGAAACCAGTCAGCAAAAGCTAAAGCTCATCTTCATTAGTTCGCCGTTCCGACCGTTTGTGCATCCGGTAGTCTTTTACCGCGCCAAATGCCCTCGGGGTAAGCGGGCGCTGCTGTTTCGGACGCGGCCGATGCTCGGCATTCTGCGGCTCAGGCGCGAGATCACTCCCTGACGGATCCCTGCGCACCCGCGCAGACAGCGGTTCACGATCTCGGAACAACTCCACAGCGTTGGAGCGCGAGTCCGCCGGACGTCGATTACGGAACTTACGGAGACGTTCAGGAGGTGGGGGATTGTTCGAGAACTGCGGTTCGGGACGGTAACGTTCCAACTGCTCCCGGCGTTCTACTTCGCGCCGCACCTTACGTTGGAAGTAGCTGTAAACATCACCAGAATAGATATGAATCTCGCCTAATGCCCCAACTCCCAAGCCAGCAGCCCACAGCAGTGCCGCGAATGACAGCCCCACCATCAAGCGCCAGATCAGCGAGACAGCGACAAAGAGCGTCCGGTCAACCTCAACTGGCGCCTGAAGGAAATACACCGTGACGAACCGAGGGTCGAAGCCAGTTGGGCGCAGCGGAACGTCGAAGCCGGCGCTTATCACGACACCGAGCGCCACCATCACGGCCAGACCTTTCAGCACAATGCTTGAGACCCAAAATGAACCATAACCCCGCATGGTGGAAGCCCCTCAGAAAGCGTCTAGTTACGATGCAATGAATTGTAACGTACTTCTGGATCGCAGCGATTAAGCCTCGCAATATCGCGGAATATCCCCAGATCACGGATCATCGCCGGAGTCAGCCAGCTACAAATCGGCCTTTCGACGAGGGCCAGCCAACATTCCCCTACCGGAACAAATAACGATAAAACCGATGTAGGCTATCAGCACGCACCACGCTGTACTCGACGCGCCTAGCCATCTCCCCATGAGCCGTGAATCGACACGGAGGCCGGTTCGCGGCGGGCGCGCCGATCACTCAGGAGATGCGCGGTGGCCCGCGTGTTCTGCTCAATCCGAATCATGAGGAGCAAAAACTGGCCGGCCGCGAACAGAACGACGAGGCTAATCAAACCACCCAGCAGCGCAAGCGGCGCAAGCAGTACATGGACGGAAGCCACCGTCACTGCCCAAAACACAGATGCGATGACCGCCACTACGCCCAGCGCTCGAACCACAATACTCACTAACCTGAGCGCCCAGTAGCGATCCATTACGCATCCTCGACTTCAAAAGTCACCTTGACGCTCTTGACGCGGACAACCTTGCCGTTGCGATACACCGCGAGAAGGCGGCGATCCGGGGTTTCGAGGTACGCGCGCGAGATCGACTTCATGAACCAATTTTCGATGTCGTCGAGGTTGTGGTGAACCGTAATAATCGGTTTCTCAAGCGGTTTGCCGTTCTTGCTCGTCTGCCAAAACGCGACGACGGCGGCGTTCAATATCTCGGCCAACGACAGCCGGCCGGGATAGTTCTCAGTCCCCCACTGACGTTCGTGCTCTTGAACACGGTCAATGAGGCTCGGTCTTGAGGGTGCAGACATTGGATCTCCGTGATGGTGTTCCGGTTGTTCACTGGATTATAGCCAACCCACAGCCGACGTGCCCGTAAGATGACCGGGCGAGACACGGGGATCAAAATCACGGCGAGTGTCCAGTTCCGCCGGCTAACACAGCGCATCCCGCCCTTGATGTGAGACAGGGTGCATGGTGGTATGAGTAAGCCGTGAACATCCCTCGCTCCCCCCGTGAACTCCGGCGAATCGGCAGCTACACTAGAGCAACGATCAGCAAGGACACCTCTCAATGCCTAATCGACTCGCCCAAGAGACCTCACCCTATCTCCGTCAACACGCCGAGAACCCGGTCGACTGGTACCCGTGGGGCGACGAGGCGTTTACACGCGCCCGCGCCGAGGACAAGGCCGTGCTGCTGTCGGTGGGGTACAGCGCGTGCCACTGGTGTCACGTCATGGCCCACGAGAGCTTCGAACATCCAGAGACCGCGGAGGTGATGAACAGTCTGTTCGTCAACATCAAGGTCGACCGCGAGGAACGCCCCGATGTCGACGACATCTACATGAACGCGGTGCAGGCCATGACCGGTCACGGCGGCTGGCCGATGACCGTGTTCCTGCTGCCGGATGGAAGGCCGTTCTGGGGCGGCACATACTTCCCGCGCGAGCCGCGCTATGGCATGCCGTCGTTCATGCAGGTGCTTCACGCGATCCACGACGCCTACGCCAACCGCCGCGCCGAGGTCGAACAGGCCGCGTCCAGCCTGACCCACGCGCTCGACAACAGCCTGCTGGATGTGGGGACGTCGGCCGACGATTTGAACACCGCGCTGCTCGATCGCGCGGCCAGCAAGCTGCTGAGCGGGTTCGATCGGATCAACGGCGGGTTCGGCGGCGCGCCCAAGTTTCCGCAGCCCATGAACCTCGCGTTCCTTCTGGCACATCACGCCCGCACCGGCGACGCCGATGCGCTCAACGCCGTGACTCACACCCTGCGCAAGATGGCGCGCGGCGGCATGTACGACCAGATCGGCGGCGGGTTCGCGCGTTACAGCGTGGACGAGAAGTGGCTCGTCCCGCACTTCGAGAAGATGCTGTACGACAATGCCCAGCTGTCGCGCTTGTATCTGCACGCGTGGCAGGTGACCGGCGATCGCTTTTTCAGGGTCATCGCCGAGGAGACCTACGACTACATCCTGCGTGAGATGACGGCTCCGGAAGGCGGTTTCTACTCCGCGACCGACGCCGACAGCGAAGGTGAGGAAGGCAAGTTCTTCGTCTGGACAATTGCCGAGGTCGAATCGCTGCTGAGCGCCGACGACGCCCGTGTCGCCGTCACGTATTTCGGCATGACGGAAAGCGGCAATTTCGAGGGCAAGAACATCTTGAACATCCCGCGCGAGCCGGCCGATGTCGCGGCGGAACTCGGCCTTTCGGTGGATGATCTGGCTGCCGCGGTGGAACGGATCACACATACGCTGTACGCCGCACGTTCGCATCGGGTGCATCCCGGCCTTGATGACAAGATCCTCACCGCGTGGAACGGCCTGATGCTTGGCAGCCTTGCTGAAGCGGCGCGCGTGCTGAACCGCGACGACTACCGCATCGCGGCGATCCGCGCGGGCGAGTTTCTAACCTCCACGATGGTCGAGCACACGGCGGATGGCCCGCGTCTGCTGCGCACATACAACCACGGCAGAGCAAAGCTCAACGGCGTGCTTGAGGACTACGCATGCCTCGCTGAAGGCTTGCTTGATCTGTACATGACGACGTTCGATACGACCGCGTTCGACCTCGCCCGCGCGTTGACCGACCGGGCGCTGACACACTTCCGGGCCGGCGACGGTGGCTTCTTCGACGTCAGCGACGATCACGAGCCGTTGATCGTCCGCCCGCGCAGCTTGCAAGACAACGCGGTGCCGTCCGGCAGTGGCAAGCTGTGCCGTGTGCTGGCGTTAATGTCCGCGTACACGGGCGACGCACGCGATGATGACGCAGCCCGCGCCGCGCTCCGCCTGCTCGTCAGCGGTATGAGCGAGTATCCGCAGGCGTTCGGGGAATCACTCGGCGCGGTCGAGCTGCTTGCCGGCGGGGTGATCGAGCTGGCGCTGGTCGGGCCGCTGGACTCGCCGGCGCTGCGCGATCTTGCGGCGGAAGCATGGTCGGTGTACCGGCCCAACCTGATCGCGGCGCACGCCCCGCAAGACGCCCCGCCCGATCATTCGATCCCGCTGCTGGCCGGGCGTGTCCAGCGTGACGGTCAACCAACCGCATACGTGTGCCGGAAGTTCACGTGCAAGCTGCCCGTGACCGAACCGGCCGCCCTACGTGCGCAGCTGGACTCGGCGGGGTGATGCGGATCGCTTGAGTCGATACGCTGCCTACGCAATAATTATGGCCTAGTCACACGGGGGAGCATGTCTCATGCCGCGCATCGCTGATCGTGTCGTGCCGTTCGGGACGACGATCTTCACCGAAATCAACCAGCTCGCCCAGCAGCATCACGCGCTGAACCTCGGCCAAGGCAAGCCCGACTTCGACGGCCCATCGTCCGTCATCGAGGCGGCGATTGATGCGCTGCGATCCGGGACAAGCAACCAATATGCACCGGGGCCGGGCATCCCCGAACTGCGGCAGGGCATCGCCAACCACGCGGCGCGCAGCTACGGCCTTGCGGTCGACCCGGTCAGCGGCGTGATTGTCACGCCGGGCGCGACCGAAGCGATCTTCGCGTCGATCATGGGCCTTGTGGACGCCGGCGACGAAGTCGTCGTCATTGAGCCGTTCTTCGACAGCTATGTGCCGGGTATCGTGATGGCTGGCGCTGCGCCCGTGTTCGTGCCGATGCACGCCCCGGAGTGGACGTTCGACCCGGCCGAACTGCGCGCGGCGTTCTCGCCCAAGACCCGTGCTGTCCTCATCAACACTCCGCACAACCCGACCGGCCGCGTCTATACCCACAGTGAACTCACGCTGATCGCCGACCTCGCCAAAGAATTCGACGCGACGGTCATCAGCGACGAAGTGTACGAGCATCTCGTCTTTGATGACGCACGGCACATCGCCATCGCCACGCTGCCGGGGATGTTCGAACGTACCGTGACAATTGGCAGCGCGGGCAAGACCTTCGGCATGACCGGGTGGAAGGTCGGTTGGGCATACGGCCCGCCCGATCTCATTAAGGGCGTCGGGCAGGCGCATCAATTTATCACCTTCGCCACCAACCATCCGGCACAGCGCGCGGTCGCCTTCGCCTTTACACTCGACAGCACGTACTACGAAGAATACCGCGAGTTGTACACCCGTAAGCGCGACCTGATGCTGCAAGGGTTGGACGCCGCCGGCCTGTCGTATGTCACACCGCAAGGCACGTACTTCGTGATGGCCGACTTCAGCGGCGTGTTTGACGGCGACGACATCGCGTTCAGCCGGCGCCTGATCGAACAGGTCGGCGTGGCGACCATCCCGCCAACATCGTTCTACAGCGCGGCGCACCGGCATCACGGCTCGAAGCATGTGCGGTTCGCCTTCTGCAAGAACGACGCGACGCTGGAACAAGCAGCGGAACGCCTCGCACGGCTCAAGCGCGGGTAGCGGCTACTCCGTCTTGGCGTGGGCGGTCTGCGCGAGATGCCCGATATCGACGCGGACAAACACGGAATCTCCGACCGCGGTCAGCACCTCACCGGCATACACCTCGCACAGCACGCGCGTCTTGCGCCCGACTTCACCTTCGACGCGAGCGCGTAAGTTGAGAGGCACGCCCAGCGGAGTCGGCTTGATGTATTTGATCGTCAGCGTGCCGGTCACACAGTCGATGCGCGGCTGTGATCCGGCTTCGCGGCCCTCGGCGCGGTAATGGTGTGCCATCGCCGTCCAATTCGAGTGGCAGTCGATCAGCATGGCGATCAGACCGCCGTAGACCAGTGTCGGCCAACCGGAATACTTTGGTTCGGGCGTGTGCGTCATCACCACGTACACACCCTCCGGATCCCAGAAGCTCTTGATTCGCAGGCCGTCTTTGTTGGCCGAGCCGCAGCCAAAGCACACACCATCCGGCGCGGCCAAATCTTGCAGAGCGATGGGGGTTTCGGGGGTCGCAGACATTACGCTGTGTACCTTCCTGAGCGGTATAATGGATGTATTGTACAGGGGATCTTGCAATGAACAGACAACGTATCAGTATTACGTTCGACACCTCGAACCCACCGCGGAAGAGCTTGAGGACTTGGCTTGGGGTCGTGAGAACGAAGATCGCCTGATCGAGCGGTACGGTGATCAGTACGTTTTGATCTATGGACGGCAAGTTCTGGGATCTGGAACGACAATTGCGGAAGCTGTCTCCGATGCAGAAAAGCGATTGGAAGTAGGCGGAATGATAATCACGCCGGCGATCCCCAAGCTCGTCGACCGCAGTAAAGCGATGTTGTTCGGGGTTGTCCGCTCGGGATCAAAGCGGTGACACGTATCCACCTCAGGTTCTATGCAAGGGGGTTTCACAGAGATCTTTTGTCGGCTCAAGACACGCGGTTGCATATTGATAATCCCGGCCGCGTCGGCTGGGTCGAAGTCTGAGCGGGGAGTTGAAAGTGTCGAGTGATGAGTGATGAGAAAAGACAACACGGTATCACTCAATCAACACGACATCATAGGAGACCAACTCTCTCGATCTTCAAACAATGGCTTAGATACTGATGAACGATCAACGACTGACCAACTGCACTTACGAATTCTGGCTTGATACATGGTTCGCCACGGCCCAGTCCGACCACGCTGGCATGTGGCCGCACAACGCCGCCGGCTACTGGTGCGAGCTGCCGCCCGAAGTCGAGCTGGCGTACGTGACGCGCACATTTCAGACATCGGGATCGACCCTCGCCACCTTCCGCGATGAGCACGTTGCCGAGGCGCTTTGGGAACTGGCTGGATCATCCGGTGTCTTTCATGTGCTCGCCCAGTTTCCGGCCGACAGCGCGCTCGTCACAAACTGTCTCGAGTCCATCGTCACGCTGTTTCGCGACTACTTTGCCGCCCGCTGCTCACCGGCGCTCGGACATTTGGACGAGGTTGGGGACAGCGCGCTCGATCGGGTGTGCTATATGTGGTGGGACATCTTCCCGTTCGCCATCGGCATGAACGGACTAACAGCGTTGGATCGCGCGCTGCTCGATGTGATGAAACAGCAGCTCACCATCGATCACGACGCTGTCCGCGAGAGCGCGCTGCACGGCCTCGGGCACATCGTCAGCCCGCGCGAGAGCGCCGTGCAGATCATCGACGCCTTCCTCGACTCGCATCCACGTATCCGCCCTGAACTGCGTCAATACGCCCTCGATGCGCGTGCTGGCGGTATCACCTGAGCGATCAGACGGTATCCGAACCCCACCAACTCGCTGTGTGTGCTAGACGAGAATGATTTCCTCTGCCTCGGCGAGCGCGTCAACCAACCATTCGACATCGGTACAGACGTCGATATGCACGGCCGGCGGCGTCATGGCGCTGGCGAACCACTGAGCAGCTTGTAGAACAAGACGGTCGAGACGAACTCCCCGTTAGCGGCCCGCGCGAAGGCCGGGATTTCGCCCGCCCGAACGTATCCAAGCTGCGGATACATCTGCTCAGCGCCGCTGCCCACCTCGGTATCAAGCACCAGCAGCCAGCGGCCCAACCGGCGCGCCTCATCCTCGACGGCAGCCATGAGGGTGCGGGCGATTCCACGCCGGCGCAGCGACGTCAGCACGAGCACTTTTTGCACTTCGGCGCGATGCGCTCCGTTGGGTTGACCTGCCAGCGCGAGATGCGCGCAGCCGATTACGCGACCGTCGATCAACCCGCAGACCACGACTCGCTCGCCGTGCTCAACCTCGCCGCACACACGTTCCCAGAAATGACGGTTGATCCGCTCGTCCAGCGGGGGCACAAAATTCACCGACGCGCCGCCGTTGACCGAATCGCGCAGGAGATCCACGAGTTCGCCGATGTGGTCGCGAAGCAGCGCCGCCGGCGCGCTGACCACCTCGACTTTCATCGTGGCTTCCATCCACTATCTCCCGCCAACTGAAATAATCACGAACGGGTCTGCAAGGCGCAATTCATCGGGCGCGGTCACAGACTCCTCGATGGTACTCCACTCGACACGCGGCACGCATTGTGCAATGTCGACAGAATCCGGCAGCACGAGCAGAGGCACATCGCCAACCGGCTCATACACATGACGTCACGAAATCGGCGTGTAGGCGTCAAACAAGTGCCTCAATCCACACATGTGACCGCATGTCCGGTGATGCGCTGGCGCAGCGCCGCTTGTGCTGCCCCCTCCATCCAGCGTCTAGTCAGAGGCCAGCGCGCTGCGGGCGTTCTCGATGTAATCCAGCGACTGATGGCGGAAGTACGTATCGTACAGCTCAGCGTAATGCCCACCCTGCGCCATCAACGATTCGTGGTTGCCCTGCTCAATAATCTCGCCGTCACGCAGCACGATGATCCGGTCGGCGGAGCGTACCGTGCTCAGCCGGTGCGCAATCAGGATTGAGGTCGACTGCTGCAAGATCAAGTCGAGCGCTTCTTGAATCTGCGACTCGGTGAACGGATCGACGCTGGCCGTGGCTTCGTCGAGGATGAAAATCGCGGGATGCTGCAGCAGCACCCGGACAAGGCTGACCAGCTGGCGCTGACCCATGCTCAGCCGTGCGCCACGCTCGCCGACACTGCTGTTTAAGCCTTCGGGCAGCGTCTCAAGCCACTCGCCGCCGCCGATGCTGTACGCAACCTCGCGCACTTCCGCTTCGGTGGCGTCGGGCCGGCTGTAGCGAATGTTGTCCATGATCGTGCCGCTGAACAGGAAGGGCTGCTGCGGGACGATCCCCATACGCGAGCGAAAATCGCGCAGGTCGAGCGTGCGGATATCGCGCCCGTCGATGCGAATCTGGCCCTTCTGGAACTCGTAGAACCGCGTGATCAGCTTGGCAATCGTCGACTTGCCCGCGCCGGTATGCCCTACGAACGCCACGCTCTCACCCGGAGCAATCGTCAGGTTGAAATCCTTCAGCACCGTCGTCCCGTCGTCATAGGTGAACGTGACGTTGTCGAACTCGATCTTGCCCTTGAGTTCGGTCAGCGGCTCATTGGCGGTCTGCACAACTGTGTTCTGCGTGTCGATCAGCGCGAAGATGCGTTCGGTCGAGCTGAGCGCCTGCTGGAACTGACTCCAGAACGTCGACAGGTTGAGGATCGGGAAATAGAAACGGTCGATGCCTTGCAGGAATAGATACCACGCCCCCACGCCGATCGCGCCGAACACGACCTGCTGCGCGCCCGTCATCAACACCAGCGAGACCGCGAGGCCTGAGATCAGGTTGAGCATCGGAAACACCGACGCCAGCACGAACCCACGCGCGAGGTTGGTCTGATAGGACTGTGTGTTGACCCGCGAGAACTCGGAATACAGGAATTCCTCGCGGCGGAAGTTCTTGGCGACGCTGATCCCGCTGACGCTCTCCTGAATGTTGTCGTTGACGTTCGCCATCGCGCGCGAGCCATAGCGGGTTGCGCGGCGAGCAAGGCGGCGGAACAGCATCGACGCGCCAATAGTGAGCGGGGTTGTGCCGATCAACACGATCGTCAGGAATACCGACTGGCTGAGCAGTACGAAGAACAGCACAACCAGCGAGATCAACTGGGTGACGACGTCGCTGGCGATGATCGCGACATCGCCGAATTCCTGTGTGTCGCTGGTGATGCGGCTGACGATCTTGCCGGATTTGTTCTTGTCGTAAAACGCCAGATCACGCTGGAGCGCGGCGTCGAACGCGTCTTTGCGCAGCGACGCAACCACGTTGCCGATCACCTTCGACATGAGATACCGGCGCATGTAGTTGATGAAGTACTGCAAGATGCCGGTGACGACCAACGCGGCCACCAGCACAAGGACGACCGTGGAGTTCGGGTCAAGTTCAAGTTCGTCCAGCGCGGCGCTGAACCACACGGGCTGGAACGAGCCGATGAACGACAGAATCGCCAGCCCGACGACGATTATCGTGACCTCGCGCCTGAAGCCCTTCAGATAGCTGGCGATCCGGCGGTACAGGTACGCATCCCCGTACTGACGGTCGTACTTGTCGCCTTCGTCCAAGCCGCGAAAGAATACTGCCATGATCTACACCGTGCTGTCGTCTGATCGAGTCGTGAATGCGACTACTTTATCATTGGCTGGCGCACAACCGGTATGGAATGGTCTATGTCCCCGCGATCACGAACGTATCCAGCGGGATGCGCCCATCCGCATAGCCGGTCACGGGCAGGCGCTCGCCGGTCTCCCACGCGTAGACACTCACCATCACGCGATACGTGCCCTCGGCCTGCGGCACATCGAAGACCGAGACGTGGCATCCGTACCCGGTGGTCGGCAGCGCGTAATCGTCCTGTTGCACAACGCGGTCGGTGACGGCATCGACCAGATGCACAGCGACCGACCAGCGCCCGTCTCTGAGCAGCGCCCCCGCCGACCATCCAAGCGCCACGCCGACGTAACTGTGCGACGCCAAGCCGCCAGCGCGGTCATCGATGGCCCTCAGCGGGATGATCTCCATACGAGCGCGTCCGGTGACCTCACTGCCATATTGGTACGGCGGCCGCTGACGCAGCGCGGTGAGATCCGGCATACGCCGGTACAACGCCAGCTCGGCATCTGGACGGGAGACGACGACACCGCAGTTGGCATACGAGTCCGCGAGCGCATCACGCAGCACGAGCGACCGCTGCGACTGCGCGACCTCCGGCACACGCAGCGTCCACACACGTTCGTGCGTGCCGAGGATGGTCTCGACATCGCGCCGGTATTCGGCGTCGGTCTCGGCAAACGAGTTGTTCATCAGCTCGAACTGGGCGTGGCTCAACCCCCCCGGCAGATCGCGCGTGAGATAGTCCTCGATGAATAAGCCGAACGGCGTCGTTCCGGGCTGTTGAAAGTGGAACAGGAGCAGGTCATCGGGGCGCACAAGGTCGCGCAGACGGTCGCGCGCGGCCTCCAAACCCGCCGCCGGAGCGCGGTAAATCTCTCCGAACAGCGAACGGTTGAAGTCAAGCGTCAAGCTCTGGGCCGCGCCGACTATCCCCCACACGCCGAGGATCAGCAGGGCTGGCACGCCGCGCTTACGCAGTGCCTCGGCGCCGAGTCCAACCGCCAGCGCGAGCGCCGGCCATGCGAACATCAAATACCGTAGATGCACCAAGAACGGCACCAGCGCGTTGACCATTAGCGCAAGCCCGACCCCGATCACGGCCCACAGCGCGACCACCGCCCCGCTGCTCAACGGCGACCGCGCGCCGGGTCGCGCATGCACGCCGATCAGCGCCGCGCCGAGCAGCACCAGCATGAGCGCCGGGCTTCCATTGCTGAACGCATTCAGCAGTGTCTGGATCGCTTGGCCGGCGTTCATCGAGTCGAACTGCCGGTTAAGATCCCCTGCGCCGCGCCGCGCGACTTCCAACAGCGCCGGTATCCACGGCACGTACAGCAGCGCGCCCACCACCATCGCCAGCGACGCCGCCCACCACACACGGGTTCGCGCCCGCAGCCCGACCGCCAGATGGATGACGGCGATCACACCCGCCACGCTGAGCGCGACATAGTGCGAATACGCCAGCCCCGCGAGCGTCAGCGTCAGCGCGGCGGCCTGCGGCCAGCGCGGACGCGCCGAACGCATCAGCGCGACATACGCCCACACCGCCAGCGCCGCCATCAGCGCGACCTGTGTATAGGCCCGTGCCTCGTGCATGAAGTTGATGAAGAACGCCGAGGTCGCCAGCACGAGCGCCGCGCTCAGGCCAAGCCCCGGCGAGAACCAGCGCGCGCCCATGCGATACGTCACGGCGACGGCCAATACGCCCATCAGCAGCGAATACGCGCGCACTGCTAACGGGGTCGAGCCAACCAGTGCCTGCCATCCGCCGAGCGCGATGTAATAGCCCGCGCCCATCCCGCCCGGATCGACCGTCACGATCCGCGACCAGACCTCCCACGGGGCCAGCGGGCCGTAAATGTCGCCGCCCGACTTGAAGATCGACCACCACTCGTCAACAAACGGCAGATCGTAGCTCAGCCAGCGGGCAGCGAGCCAAGCCGCCAGCAGCAGCAGGCCAATAACGGGCATCCAGCGGGGGTACGCGTGCGACCGGCTCTGCATGATCTACTGCACCGGCGGCGTGTACCGCAGCACCGCGACCAGCACACACCC
>JZRA01000079.1 GCA_001567485.1 Chloroflexi bacterium OLB13 | reverse complement strand
ACGTGTATCAGGTGTATAACCCCGGCTCGATTGTGAACATCGCGGTCGTCGACGCCGAGACTGGCGACCGGATCGATCTGCCCAACAGCATCGACGCGCCGGGCAATACCCCGTGTCCGGGGGTGTTCACGGTCGACATCAGCGACGTCATGCGCCCGGTCAACGGAGTGATTGTCTATCTCGACCAATCGGTGCTGGCGGCGTGGAACGAGATCGACGCGGTCGAGCTGGTCGGTGTCGTGCCATAGCGCACGAAAAAGTGATGAGTGACGAGTGATGAGTCGTGAGTAAGGGCAAACCGACTGAACCACAAAGGGGTCAGTTGTCAGGTTTCAGTTGTCAGGCGTCAGAGGGCAGTTGTTAGAAGTCACCAGCCCGCACAGACAACACCACCCCACCGCACGCACGTCGTTCTCCCCTCTCCCCTGTGAGAGTGATGAGTGCTGAGTGGAAAGTGCTGAGTGAAGGACAAACCAACTGAACCACAGAGGACACAGAGGGGGCAGAGGGGATCCTCGAATACGGCCCGTCCGCCGCGTGGAACCCCTCACGCCGCAGGCCGCCGAGCGTTAAAACGCACGGCTAATACGTTCAAAGCCTACTAAAGAGGCTGTTTGGACGGCGGGAATGGATTGGCTCGGCGACGGAGTGAGCCACAAAAGACCCGATCAGACATAGAGCATTCGAGTACACAGAGGAAATTGGTAGGGGCGCAATGCATTGCACCCCTACGAACCCTCCACTGCCTACTGACCGCTGATTTCTGCCCTTTACCCCGCCAAGAACGCCCCGATCGCCGAGACGACCTGCGCGCCGGCGCTCTCGTACAGCATCGTGTAGTGATTGCCGGCGACACGCACGTACTGACAGTTGGGCAGCATCGCCAGCGTTTGCTGCGCGCCGTCGTCTGTCAGCACGGGCGGTGTGGGCGCGGGGCCGACCCCCTCTGTTCCGTGGATGAGGATCGCGGGTTCGGTAGCCTTCGGCATCGTCGCGTTCCAGTCGACTTCGAGGATTTGATCGACCGCGGCGCCGATCACCTCTGCGCTGCTGCGCGGCAGCACCCGGCCATCTGGCAGGTCGGCAACGTCGGCGCGATAGTAGGCGACGATATGCTCGTTCCACATGCCCTGATGATAGGCCGGAATCTGCTTCATCGACGCGAGATAGGCCTCGAAGCTGGCGACTGGCTGGCCCAAGCGCTTGAGCGCAGGCGCGATCAAGTCCTTGACGGCGGGGTGCATCACACCCGCGTCGAGGATCACCATCTTCTTGACCCGTTCGGGATAGTTCGCGCCGAGGTAGATCGTCATCAGGCCGCCGTAGCTGTGCCCGCCGATGTTGGCGCGTTCAAGGCCGAGCGCGTCCATCATGCCGACGATGTCGCGCGCGTGATCTTCCGGGCTGTACACCGCGCCGGCAGGCTTGTCGCTCAGGCCGCGGCCGCGCAAATCCACGCCAACACCCGCGCATGCTGCGTGAGTCCGGCGGCGATCAGGCCGTCGAAGTGATGACAGTTGGCGGAAAGGCCGTGCATCAGGATCAGCGGCTCTCCCTCGCCACCGTGATCGATGTACGCCAATTGGATGCCGTTGGTGTGTACGAATTTCTGCTCGCCCACGAGGATTCTCCGTTCGGGTGGCCGCCGATGATCCGCAGATTGTACCGCGTAGGCCGCCGGTCAAGGTGGAACGCGGCGCTACTCGCTCACCCACTCCTTCAGCATGCCGGCGATGAGCGCGGCACGCTGCGGCAGGCTGTTGATGACGACGTGTTCATGGACAGCATGCAGGCCGTCGCCCTGCGGGCCGAGGCCGTCGAGCGTCGGGACACCCATCGCCGCCGTGATGTTGCCGTCGCTGCCGCCGCCGCTGCCATCCTCGCGCACGGTCAGGCCGACCTTTTCCCCGATGGCCTTGCACTGTGCGAACGAGCGCTCCATCTGGGCATTGTGTTCCATCGGCTCGCGGCCGTGAATCTCCTCGACCCACACCTTCGCGCCGGGGATGTGCGGTTGCAGATCGCTCAGGCTGCTCTTGATCGTCTTCAGCGCGCGCAGAGTCATCACGCGTGTATCGATGTACGCGCTGGCCTTGGCCGGGATGACGTTGCCAGCGCTGCCGCCGTCGACCATCGTGACGCTGACGGATGTGCCGTTCTTGAGGTCGTTCAGCTGGTTGATTTTGTCGATCTGCTGCGCCAGTTCGACGATCGCGTTGATGCCCTTCTCCGGTTGGTTGCCGGCGTGAGCCGCGCGGCCCTCGACATGCACGCGGAAGCTCGCCAGCCCCTTGCGCCACGTCTTGAGCGCGCCTTCCTGCGTCGCTGGCTCCATGACCATCACGAGGCCGCAGTCCTTGGCGATCTCGCGCAGGACGGGAATCGAGTGGACGCTGCCTACTTCTTCGTCACTGGTCATCAGCACCCACACCGGACGGTTGGGGAACTGGCCGAGTTCACGCAGGCCGCGGATGGCGGTCAAGACGATGGTGATGCCGCCCTTCATGTCGATGGCGCCGGGGCCGAACAGCTTGCCGTCGGCGTCAATCGTGACCGGGCGTTCGGCCAGCGTGCCCAACGGCCATACCGTGTCGATATGAATCAGAAACAGCAGCGGCTTGCCGGGGGCGTCTTCATTCCACTTCGCGAGCAGAAAGTCACCGACAGCAGTCTGCGGAATGCGCGTGATCGAGGACGCGCCGAGCGCCTCGAACTGCTGGCGCATGTACTCGCCGAGCGTGTCGACGGACGCTTTGTCGGTGGTCGGGGTCTCGAAGTTGACCAGCGTGGTCAATTGGTCGACCATCGCCTGCTTCTGACCCGTGAAGTAGGTGAGCAGTTCTGTCATGTTGGGTGATTTCCTTACTGCCTGTAGGGAACTAGAACGGGCAAAGATCCTGCGCCGTATACGATGGGCTGCGGCTTCCGTAGCGATTGAGCTGCGCCAACGCTTCGGGCGCGCCGTCGATTATAGTCCTGACGGCCTCGCAGGCGCTACTGACATTGGCCGTGCTTTGGAACGTCTCTAGGAACGTGCGGGCCATCTGCGCATAGACCGGCGTGCGCTCCGGATCGTCGTAGATGCGCTGGATCTCCTGAAAGGTCGTGGTTTGCAGCGGGCTGGCCTGCACGACCTGCGCTTGCAGCAGACGGTAGAGCGCGTAGCTTTGCAGCACATCCGGCTCGTCGTTGAACCAGAAGCGCAGGTCGGTGTTGTCGATGGCGCTGCGGTAGATCGTCTCGGCGGCGGCGTAATCCCCGCGCAGCAGCGCGCGATCCCCTTCGTGCAGCACCTGAATCTTGAAGCGCGGCGGCTCAAGCTCAACGATGCTCAGCACGTATTGGGCGCCGTTCCAGTCGTAGATGTTGGAACCGGTGCGCAGCGGGCCGGTCTCGGCAGTGCCGCGTGACGTCAGCCGCACGACGATCTCGCTCACCTCATCATTGTCGAAGTCGAGCACCTGCGGCGGTTCGGTGCTGGTGACATTAGGCGGCAGCAGGTCGACAAAACGCGAACGCTCCGGCGAGAACGTGACCAGCTGCGTGCGATACTCGCACGTCTCGGCGGTCGGGCAGGACGGGATCGCCAGCAGCAGATCGTTGCGGCGGTCGCGGTTGACGTCGAGGAAGGCCAGCACGGTCGGCGGCTGATCCGTGTCCGAGACGGCCTCAAACAACACCTCGACCGTTCCGGCGCGGCACCCGAACACCGCGATCCCCGCTTCGCCGTCTGGCGATACGTAAGGTATCAGCACGTCGGGGCGGCCCTCGCCGGTATAGTCGATGTCGGCGCGGGCAATCGCGTCATTGGGCGTCACGTCCCAGTCGTTGCGCAGCACGTCGATCAACGTTTCAGCGTCGCCGCCGAGGTTGAGATAACGCGTGATCTCCTCGATCAGCACCGTGGCATTGGCCGGCGGCGAGTCCTCCAGCGCGACCTCGGCGTTGGCGGCCGGACAGGCAGAAAAGTCCGGCGTGGCGGTGGCCGGCGGGGCAATCGCGACGACCGTCGACGGGGGCGCTCAGTTCGGGCTGGCCGATCAGCGAGACGCCGCTGGGCAGCAGATCGCCGTACACGACACGGCCGATGGTGGCGGTCGGGAACGGGGTGATCGCGCGGCGCTCCGGCTCCGGCGACGGGGCGCACGCGGCGAGCAGCAGGGCGATCAGGGCGAGGACGAGCGTCGATTTCCGCATGACCGGAAGTATACCATGCGCAGGGAAAGCGATCAGGATTCAGGATTCAGGGGTCAGAGGGCAGTTGTCAGTTGTCAGGCTGAACGACTGCGCATTGGAACTGACCGCTGTAATGTAGGGGCGACCGGTCAAGTCACTCCTCACCACCCATATCCGCCGAATCGGCGGTGGGCAGCATAGTTGGGAACGGGCCGAGGTTGACCGGTGTCGCGCGGCGGGCGATCTCGATGTCCCGGATGTGGCTCTCGTCCAAATAGCCCACCGATGTCGTCGGCATGCCGCTGGCGGCGTCCCAGCCCCTACGGCTCGCCGCGCAGCGCCCGTTCGATCTGCGCCAGATGCACGTCGCAGTGCGCCGCATAACGATACGCTACGTTCTCGACCGTCACGATCCCCCACTCTGGATGTTGGCCGGTCTGCATCCACTGCGCATCGGTCAGTGATTCGAGCAGCGCCACGAACCGCGCATGCAGCCCGCGCAAGATCAGCAGCGACGGCGCAATCGGCAGCGTCGAGTCGGCCATCTCGGCCCACGCCGCCTGATCGTAGACCGGCAGCGTCGCCGGATTCGGCTCACTCAGCGGCTTACGGAAGCGAAAATTGGCGCTCATGTGGCTGTCGGCCAGATGGTGCACGATCTGGCGCGTCGACCATTCGCCGGGGGCGTGCCGGTCGAGGTCGGCGTCGCTCAGCGGCGTGACGCGCGCTTCGAGTTCGGCGGGGAAACTGCGCAGTCGCTCTATCGCAGAACGGCGGTCGGTGTAAGGGGCCATGGCGGATTCCTCATCGGGGTTGCGCGGCGTTTCGTATCTGGATCGTGATATAGACGCACGACTGCGTAAAGATATCACGGATTCCGTCAGGGGGTGCGGACAGCGCAGTGAGCGAATGTGAGTCGCGCCGGCTTTGCCGCATACACAACGCATATACGACGCTTACGCGCCCCTGAGACTTGAGAGGCGGAGGCTGTGCTATAATGCGAGCGCTAAATGGACGTCTCTCAGACGAAGAAGGACGCATGTTCCGTTCGATCACGAAACGACTCTTCGGCGGCGGCGGCGACCGTGTGCTGAATGAATACCGCGACCGCGTCGACCAGATCAACGCGCTCGAACCGGCGATCTCCGCGCTCACGGACCAACAGCTCCGCGCCAAGACCGATGAATTTCGCGCACGGCTCGACCACGGCGAGTCGCTCGAAGCCATCCTGCCCGAGGCGTTCGCGGCGGTGCGCGAGGCGGCCAAGCGCACCATCGGCCAGCGTCACTTCGACGTTCAGCTCATCGGCGGCATGGTGCTGCACGAGGGCAAGATCGCCGAGATGAAAACCGGCGAAGGCAAGACGCTCACCGCGACGCTCGCGATCTACCTCAACGCGCTGCACGGCAAAGGCGTTCATCTCGTCACGCCCAACGACTACTTGAGCAAGGTCGGCGTGCAGACGATGGGGCCGATCTACGACTTCCTCGGCCTCAGCGTCGCCGTGATTCAGAACATGGGCAACGATCCGGCCATGGCGTCGTTCCTGTACGATCCGCAGTTCGGCAGCAATGACGCGCGCTATCAGAACCTGCGCCCGGTCAGGCGCGTCGAGGCGTATGGCGCGGACATCACCTATGGCACCAACAACGAGTTCGGCTTCGACTATCTACGCGACAACATGGTGTGGGAAGAAAATCAGCTCGTGCAGGCGCGCGGGCTGCACTACGCCATCGTCGACGAGGTCGACAACATCCTGATTGACGAAGCGCGCACGCCGTTGATCATCAGCGGCCCCGCCGAAAAACCGTCCGACCTCTATCGCAAGTTCGCCGACCTCGTGAAGCGCCTCAAAGTCAGCAGTGAGGACAGCGTCATCAACGAGGCGCCGGACGGTGATTATGTGGTCGACGAGAAGGATCGCGTCGCCTTCTTGACCGAGGCCGGCACCGAGAAGATCGAACGACTGCTCGGCATCGACGAGCTGTATCACCCCGAACACGCCGAAATGATCCCGTATCTCGACAACTGCCTGCGCGCTCATGCCCTGTACAACCGGGACAAGGAGTATGTCGTTCAGGACGGCCAGATCATCATCGTGGATGAGTTCACGGGCCGTTTGATGTACGGCCGGCGCTTCAGCGAAGGCTTGCATCAGGCCATCGAAGCGAAGGAGAACGTCGAAGTCCGGCGCGAGAACCTCACGCTGGCGACCATCACGTTCCAGAACTTCTTCCTGATGTACGAGAAGCTGGCCGGCATGACCGGCACGGCGATGACCGAGTCGGAGGAGTTCTACAAGATCTACAACCTCGACGTCGTCAGCATCCCGACCAACCTGCCGGTTGCGCGTGCTGACAACAACGACCTGATCTACATCAACGAGAAGGCTAAGTTCGAGGCCATCGCGGCGGAGATCAAGGCGCGCCATGACAAGGGTCAGCCGGTGCTGATCGGCACGGTCGCCATCGAGACCAGCGAGCGCCTGAGCGAGTTCCTCAAGAAGTCGAGGATCCCGCATCAAGTCCTGAACGCCAAGCAGCACGAACGCGAGGCCGGGATCATCGCGCAGGCCGGGCGCGCCGGCGCTGTGACAATCGCCACCAACATGGCCGGCCGTGGTGTCGACATCCTGCTCGGCGGCAACCCTGACGGCTTGGCGCGTCAGATGCTGCGCGAGAAAGGCGTCGACGTGACGCAGGTCACGCATGACGACTGGGAAGCGGCGCTGGCCGAAGCGAAAGCCATCACCAAAGCCGAACGGCAGCAGGTGATCGACGCGGGCGGCCTATTTGTGCTCGGCACCGAGCGCCATGAAGCGCGCCGTATCGACAACCAGCTGCGCGGCCGTTCCGGGCGTCAGGGCGATCCGGGCGAGTCGCGCTTTATGCTCAGCCTCGACGACGACCTTGTGCGTCGGTTCGGCGGCGAGCGCATGCGCGGCGTGATGAACTGGGCCAAGCTGCCGGACAACGAGCCGATCGAGCACAGCCTGATTACGCGCATGATCCAGCAGGCGCAGGTGCGCGTCGAAGGCTATCACTTCGACACCCGCAAGCGCGTCAAGGAATACGACGACGTCGTCAATCGCCAGCGCGACCTGACCTATCAGCGCCGCCGTGACATCCTGACCGCCACCGAGAGCCTGCGCGATCAGTATTTGGAGATGCTGGACACAGCGATCGAGGAGCAGTTGGACGCGTATTTCGCGCCCGACAGCGAGATGGACGCCACCATGCTCTACCGGCAGCTGCTGACGATTTTCCCCGTGCCGGAGGAAATCACCGACGACACCATCGACCTCTGTGGCGACGACCGCGCGGCGCTCAAGACTCTGCTGCTGGACGCTGGCGAGAAGGCATACGACCGCAAGGCCGAGGAGCTTGGCCCGGTGATGCTGCTGGCCGAGAAGCGCATCCTGTTGATGTCCATCGACAACCAATGGCAGCGCCATCTCACCGACCTTGACATTCTGCGCGAGGGCATCGGGTTGGTGAGCATCGCGCAGCGCGATCCGCTGGTGGAATACAAGCGCCAGTCGTTCGATATGTTCGACGACATGGAGGCGCGCGTGCGGACTCAGGCGCTCAACAGCATCTTCCGCGTGCAGATCCAACAGGCGCAGGCCACCCCGCAGCGCCGCGCGATGACCACAGGGCGCGCCGCCGCGCCGGTGCTCGCCGCGGCATCGCCAGCGCAGCAGGCGACAGCCACAGCTGGGAACAACGGCCCTGAGCGCCCGCAGCCCGTCCGCGCGATTAAACGCCCCGGCCCGAATGATCCGTGCTGGTGCGGCAGCGGGCAGAAATATAAGAAGTGTCACATGAAACAGGATCGAATTTCTGACGCACGCGGTTAGGAACGGTTCGCAGCAGGCAGGAAGTGTGTGACGACAATGGCAACGCAAACCCCGGTCGAGAAGACTCTGGTTGAGTTCGCGCTCGGTACGATCAGCAGTTTCCTCAAGTGGGACATCTTGCGAGTCCTCTACGATTCTCCCGAAGGCGTGTTGAGCGCCGCACAGGTCGAGGCGCGCACCCGCCGTTCACCGGCCGATGTCGAGGCGGGTTTGCGTGCGCTCAACGCCGACCGGATCATCGTGGCGGTTCGCAGTCAAGGTGAGACGCGCTACCGGATCACGCATCACAGCGGGCTGCGCCGGACGATCGACAGCTTTCTGGCGGCCTGTCATAACCGCGATTTCCGGCTGACCGTCATCCAGCAGATGATGCGATCGGAGCAACCGTCCGGCGCGGCGGTGGCGCGTGGTTGAACTTGTCGTCTATCAGGCGCTCATCCTCTTCGCGTGGTTCCCGCTGGCATTCTTGCTGGCGGTGCTGCTGCTGATCGCCCGCTTCTACGACCGGTTCAGCCCCCATCACACCTATTGGCGTCTTTACGGTATCCCTATCCTCGGGTATGGCATCGCGCTCGTCCGTGAGGCCAACACCGGCACACCGGTCGACGCGCTGGCCGATCAGCTGCAGGCGATCAGCGGGATCATCACCCTGCTGCTGACGGTGCGGCTGGCGTGGTTCATGCTGCGCGGCGCGCCACCTCCGCCGGCAAGCCCCGCCGCGGCCGCCGCACCTCCGCTGCTGGTGGCGGTGAGCGGCGTCATTGGGCCGGCCGCGGTCGGGATCGCCGTGATCTTGCTGGGCCGCTTCACACAGCGCATGGTGCGCCTTAACCGCAGCCCGCGCTATCACGTCTGGCATTACGTCGCCGGCGTCGGCCTGCTGCTCGCCGCGGGCGCGCGCCTGCTCGACCGTCCGCCCGGCGATTGGCTCGGCGTGCTCTATCCGCTGCTGCTGGCGTCGAGTCTCACCCTCTGCGCAATCGTGACGTGGCGCGCGTGGTCATGGCTGTTGGCGGAACGGGGATAAGAAGCAAGTTGTCAGGTCTCAGTTGTCAGGGGGCAGTTGTCAGGTCTCAGGCGTTAGGTCTCAGTTGTCAGGTTACAGTCGTCAGGTTGCAGGCGTCAGGGTGCAGTTGTCAGGTTGCAGGCGTCGGGTTGCAGATGATTGGGGCAAGCCGTCGGCCGAAAATCTGAACCCAAACAACGAACGCCTGATAACTCACTCCTGTCCCCTGCCAACTGACTACTGGCCACTCACCCCTGCCAACTGACTACTGACTACTGGCCACTAGCCGCTAACCCCTGCCTGACCTTTTCCCTTGCCCCAGTTTTCTATACACTGGGGACGTGACTACCAACACACCGCGGATCACTGAATCTCAGCCCCCGACCTCCCGTCCAACTTGGAGAGGGAGCGTTGGACGTCTGAATCCGCGTTCCTGACAACTGAAAACGGGTGCCTGTGCCATGCTCAAACACTTCGACATCCTCAACGGCCGGCGCGTGGTGATCGTCGGGTTCGCGCGGCAGGGACAGGCGCTGGCGCGATGGCTTCCCACCGTCGGCGCGCGCCCGATCGTCACCGACAGCAAGACAGCGGAACAGTTGGGTGTTGACCCGAACGACTTTCCCGGTGTGCGCTTCGTGCTGGGAGAGAACCCGTCTGACCTGCTCGACCGCGCCGACTTGGTGTGCGTGTCCGGCGGCGTGCCGCTGACGATCCCGCTGATCGTAGAGGCTGCCGCGCGCGAGATCCCCGTCACCAACGACGCGCAGTTGTTCGTCGACCGCTGCCCCGCGCCGCTGATCGGCATTACCGGCAGCGCCGGCAAGACCACCACAACCACGCTCGTCGGCCAGATGGTCAAGGCCGGTGGATTCCAGACGTGGGTCGGCGGCAACATCGGCAGCGTGCTGCTCGACGTGCTGAACTACATCCAACCCAAAGACCGCGTGGTGATGGAGCTGAGCAGCTTTCAACTCGAACTAATGCACTCCAGCCCGACCATTGGCGCGATCCTGAACGTCACGCCTAACCACCTCGACCGGCACGGCACGATGGAAGCGTACATGAACGCCAAGTCGCAGTTGATCGCCCACCAGAACGGCGAGGGCATCGCAGTGCTGAACAAAGATGACATGGGCAGCATGGTGATGGAGGGACTCGCGCCCGGCGAGGTGTGCTGGTTCACGCGGCGCGAGATCGTGTCCGACGGGGCGTTCTTGGCCGGCGAACGGCTGTTCGTCAGCGGACACAGCAGCACCACCGGCGATCCGCAGTACGTGTGCGACGTGGCCGACATCCCCCTGCGCGGGACGCACAACGTGTCGAACGTGCTGGCGGCCTGCGCAATCGCTGGGGCGGCAGGGATCGCGCCGGAGCCGTTGGCGGCGACGATCAAGGCCTTCAAGGGTGTGCCGCACCGGCTGGAGACCGTGCGCGTCATCAACGGCGTGACGTGGGTGAACGACTCCATCGCCACCGCGCCGGAACGGGTGCTGGCGGCGCTCGACAGCTACACCGAGCCGATTGTGCTGCTGTTGGGCGGCGCGGACAAGAAACTACCGTGGAACGAGTTAATGGCCGTGACCATGCGCAAATGCCGGCATATCGTGTGCTTTGGCCGTGACGGCGATATCCCGCTGCACGCGATGGAGCAGGTGAACGGCGACACAGCGATCATGTCGCGGGTGAGCACGCTGGACGAGGCGGTGGCTGAGGCGGCGCGCGTGGCACAGGCGGGGGATGTCGTGCTGCTCAGCCCCGGTATGACGAGCTATGACGCTTACCTCAACTTCGAGGTGCGTGGCGAGTCGTTCCGTGCGCTGGTGGCGGGGCTGGCGGAGGGATAGATTCGCTTGGCCTGACACATCCCCACACGCGCGAATCAAAACCGCCCGTGGATGTGCTCCGCGGGCGGGTGTGTTCTGATGAAGCGAACCAGAATTACTTCTGGACGACGGTGACGGCGCTCGCCTGCTTGCCCTTTTTGCCATCAGTGACTTCAAATTCGACCTCGTCCCCTTCGTTCAGGGTGCGATAGCCGTTCGACTGAATTTCCGAATAGTGGACGAAGAGGTCTTGACCGTTGGGCTGGGCGATGAAGCCATACCCCTTTTCGCCATTGAACCACTTCACCGTACCGCGAACACGATCACCCATTGCTGCGACTCCTGACACTGCAATTTTGCCGCATCCTGCGAAGTGCACCTGCGTCTTCTCGAAGCTGCGAGGAAGGGGCTGAGGTACTTCTAAGCGGGGGCGAGCATCGCTCGGATTGGGGTCAAAACACCCCGAGTCACCCAGAGCGCACGATCAGATTACTCTCATTTCGATTCGTGCGCAAGTACTATGTGTTAAGGTGTATTAACGACCGTGTCAATACCCGGATCATCCCATAAACTGCGACAATGCTTCCACAATTCTTATCGTCGTGGATGCGGGGTCTTCGAGCGTCGGCAGGTGCGCGACATTCGGGCATTCCCAAAGCTGCGCGTTGGGGATCTCATGCGCGGCGCGCCGGGCCAGATGCACGAAGCCGGGCGTGTCGAGCAGCCCGCAGATGACCAGCGTCGGCGCTTGAATCTCGTGCAGGCGAATCGCGGCGGGTGGATCGAGCTTGATCGACCGGCAGCCTTCAGGAACGGGCACGTCGAATGACCCGCGCTGCATGCTGAAAACGGCCTGTCGCAGTCCGGGATCGACATCCTCCGCCGCGCGGCGCGACCCGACAAGCCAGAAATCGACGTTGAGCTGAGCCGCCCCATCCAGATCGCCGCTGTCGATCAACGCGTCTTCCTGATCGCCGAACGCCTCGACCTCCGGCCCTAGCACGGCTCCGTTCACCGCGGGCGCTGCGAGGATCAACCCGCGCACGCGGTCGGGCGCCACTAACGCGACATCCAGCGCCACGCCCCCGCCAAACGACGCGCCGATCAGCACCGCCCGATTGATTCCGAGGTGATCCATCAGGCGCAGCACGACGTCGTGCTGCGCGAAGGCGACCGATGGCAGGGTAGAGCGCCCGAAGCCGGGCAGATCGAGCCGGACGGCGTGGTAACGCTGGGCGATGTGCGGCCACTGCGGATCCCACATGCGATGATCGCAGATGCCGGCGTGCAGCAGGACAACCGGCTCGCCGCTGCCGCTTATGTCATGGAACAGCGTGAGGTCATCCAGTATGATGGTTGCCATCGAATTGCCCTTCATCGCTCCGGCTTGCTGGATTACGGGCCGATCCTTATGAGATAGGCAGGTCTATGCTGAAGTTCGATCATATCATACTCGCCGTTTCAGACCTCGCTGCGGCATCGCGTGATTTCGAGGCTGCCGGGTTCACCGTCTCGCCGGGGGGCGTTCACAGCGCCGGCACGACTCACAATGCGCTTGTCCTACTGCCGGACGGCGCGTATCTCGAACTGATCGCCCGCACCGGCGCGCCGACCCCGGAAGGCAGCACCGATCTGACCTTCCTGCTCGAACACGGCGAAGGCCCGGTCGGGTTCTGTCTGTTCAGCGACGACCTCGACGCCGACACCGAGAAGATCCGCATGCGCGGCGCACACGTCAGCGCACCGTTGGACGGCGGGCGTGTGCGGCCAGACGGCGTGTGGATGCAGTGGCGGGTCGCGTGGGTCGAGGAGATGCAGCTCCCGTTCGTCATTCAAGACGTCACCCCGCGCGAGCGCCGCGTGCCGGATGACGACCTGACCGCGCTGACGCACATGAATGGGGCGCGCGGCCTGCACGGCGTGAACATGCGCGTCGGCTCGGCGAGCACGATGGCGCGGCTGCATGCCGTGTTCGGGGAGCCAATCGAGGCTGGCGCGCGCTCGGTGACGTTCGACTGCGCAGGCGGGATCGTGCGCGCGGAGCTGACTGGAATCGCTGACATGATCGAGTCGATCGCGCTTGCCGGCATCAGCGCGCCGTTCACCGTGCGCAGTACGCGTTTCGTGCCGGTGTCATCCGCCAGCGCCCAAGCACGAAGTTGAGAGTGATGAATGATGAGAAAACACCGCGCCGCATAACTCGACTAACGCTGCAAGATGGGAGACCGAATCTCTCGACTTACGAACACCGGCTTAGACGACGATCTGATCCAGCGCGACAACAAGCGGCAGTTCGACGGTTACGGTGGTGCCTTTGCCTACCACGCTGTCGAGCCGGATCGTGCCGCCATGCGCCTCCACCGACTGCTTGACGATGGTCAGGCCGAGGCCCGTGCCCGGAATCCCGGTGGTTTCGCTGCCACGGAAGAACGGTTGGAAGACCTGATTCAGTTCGTCGCTGCTGATCCCGATGCCGCTGTCCTCGACCGCGACGAGGATCTTTGAGCCATGCACCTCAACGCGGACGCTCACCGGCGTAAGTTTGCCGGAGTACTTGAGCGCGTTGGAGATCAGGTTCGAGAACACCTGCTGCATGAGCGTTTCGTCCAGCGCAGCGGTGATCTTAGCCGGCGTGGATGTGATGGTAACGCGGCCCGCTTCGCCGCGCACAAGCTCGGTCTCGTTGGCGATTGCGCGCAGGAACCGGGGCAGATCGACCGGCGTGACGCGCAGGGTGAACCCGCCCGTTTGCAGCCGGTGGATATACCCGATCTCGTCAATCAGCGCGCCAAGCCGTTTGAGCTGGCTTCGCATACGCACGAGCTGATCCTGCCGCTTGTCGGGTGTCATAATGTCGAAGTAGCTGTCCAGCAGGTCGATCGACAGCGAGATCACGGTGAGCGGCGTGCGGAACTCGTGCGCGACGACCCACAAGAAGCGGTTTTTGACGTGGTGCAGCTCGCGTTCTTTCTCCAGCGCGGTCTCGGATTCGATCTCCGCTTCGCGCAGCGCGTGATTGATGCGCTCCAGATCGGCGGTGCGCTCGGCCAATGCGGTGCGCGTGTCGATCAACTCGGTGATGTCCCGTGATGACCCAACCAGCGCGATGACCTCACCGTTCGACCCGGTCAGCGGAATCTTGTACGTGTCGGTGTGGACGCGGCCGCCGGGCAGATCGAGCGTTTCGACCACGTGCAGCGGCTCGCCGGTGGAGAATACGTGATGCACCTGTGACTTGAGATACGCCGCCAAATCCGGCGAAAGCACATCGTCGATCAAGCGATCTTCGACGTCTTCGCGCCGCGTATAGCCGATGATCTTGGCGAACTCGTCGTTGCAGTAGGTAATGGCGGTGCTGCGGTCGACCACGTAGATGAAGTCCGGCATGGCGTTAATCAGCGAGTCGAGGAAGTCTTCGGCTTGCGCGACGCGCGTCTCCAGCTCGGCCTTTTCGCGTAAGACGATCTCGCGGGTGGCGCTGCGATCGTATTCCTCGCGGGGCAGCATCTCGCGGCCGGAGATCACGGTATGCCCCTCGCCATCGTCGAACCACGCCCACGACAGCGCGACACTAGGCCGGGTCGCAAGCCTGCCCATGATCGGCCCGCCGCTTGGCACGTTGCTCAGGCGGCCGAAAAGCTGTTCCCAGTCTTCGCTGTGGATCAGGTTGTCGATCTGCTGGCCGATGAGGCCCGGCACGACGGCGATCATCGCCGGATTGGCCGCGACGATCACGCCGTCGGCAAGCACCGCCACGAGATCCGTCGTGTACGTGAACAGCGGGCTGGTGGTGAACGAAGGCTGTTTGCCGGCGTGGTGCATAGAAGATGAAGTCAAGTGTGATGATGACACCAGTCAGTTTAACCCGTATCGGCGTACTGTGCGTTAACTATCTCATCAGGCGCTGACCAGAGTGCTTACCAGCGCGGTGGAGTGGTGCGTCGATCCGCAGCTCGCGGCGCTCATCGTGCTTGCCCCGCGCCCCAACAGAAACGCCGGATCGAGAGGATCCGGCGCGGCGTTTGTCAGGGCAGGGAAGCGATCAGGCGTGCTGTGCGACATTCTTCCAATGGGCGAGGTTATAGAGCTGTCCGTCCAATTCGAGGTACAGCAGGTGCGCGTGCATCTCGATGAGCTGCTGGCTGAGGATGCCCAGCGCCTCGGAGCTGAGCACGTCACCCATCGCCAGCGTCAGCATCTCTCCGTCGACAGCCAGCAGCTTGAACCCGAATGCGCCATCGGCGTAGTGCGGCAGATCGTGGACGGCATCCGTGGTCATCAGCAGCGTATCAAGCAGCAGGCGCTGGTTTTCGCGGCGCAGCTGACGGACTTGATCGGCCAGCGGCGTGTCTTCAAGCGCGAGCAGCGAGTCGAAGCCATCGTTGCGGATGCGCACCGGCTTTTGCACGATGCCGATCAGCGAATTGGCGACCTCGGCGGTGCTGACCGCGAAGTGGGTCGGCTCGACCAGACCGGCGTTGAGCAGTTGATCCAAACGGTACGCGGCGATCATGCGGTTGGCCTCGCCGGGCATGACCCAGCGCACGTCATCTTCATGCGCTTGATCGACCGTGTGCCAGTCGAAGGATCCGAGCAGGGAAATCAAGCGCGGGCGCGCGGTGTTGTACTGTGACGCGTTCTCAACCGCTTGCAGCATCGTCCCGATCGCGTTGGTCTTGATGTTCTGGGCGTGCAGCTTGAGCCGGCGGAAGTAGGCCGCCTTCTCGCCTTCGTACTCTTCGCAAGCGTCGATGATAGCGTCGAACTTGCGCATGACGTCTTTGGCCTGCGCGAGAATCTGGCGGGGAGAGGCCGCCACCACCCCGTGCAGCATCACGTCGAAGTCGCGCAGTGCCGTGTAGAAACTCTTCGTCTTAGGCTGTGCGCTGAGCGTTATCGGGCGAGTAGCAAGAGTTGGAGGCTTCACGATGGCGATCTCGTACTTTAACACTGCTTCAATGTACATCGGAATCGAGCATGAAGATTGAGTTGTCAAAGAACCCTGACATCGGCATTCGCATCCTCACTTTACGCTCAACTTACTAGGCGCAAAGCCGGAACCCGGATCGCGTTACCAGTACTTCTGGGGCAACGCATCCTTAATGATTGCATTGACGTATTCCCGTAACCGCATCCAAGAGCATCGAATCGGGCAATCGAACATCGAATCGAGCATGACCCGCGTACCATACGGCGTCACGATCCGGCCCGGTGAACGTCAGGTAAACATCCCCTACACGCTTCGCCCCATACCCCGTAGAATCGGGCGATCGCACATCTATGCAGCACACCTCTGGATCACCATGGCCCGCACGACCACGCGCCTCGTCGTCAAGATCGGCACCAGCAGTCTGACCGGCGGCACGCCCGCGCTTCAGCGCCCGCGCATGCTCGAACTGGTTCAGCAGATCGCGCGCATCCACGCGCACGGCATCGAGATCATCCTTGTCACCTCTGGCGCGCAGGCGGCCGGCCGCGAACGCTTGGGCTTTCCGTCGCTTGACCGGTCGGTGCCGGCCAAGCAGATGCTCAGCGCGGTGGGGCAAAGCCGGCTGATGCACTACTACAGCCAACTGTTCGAGATTTACGAGATCGTCGTAGCGCAAATTCTGCTGACGCGCGACGACCTGACCAACCGCACACGCTACTTGAACGCGCGCGACACCATCGTCGAACTGATCGGCCGGCGGATCATCCCGATTATCAACGAGAACGACACCATCGCCACCAAAGAGTTCCGTGTCGGCGACAACGACAACCTTGCGGCGATGGTCGCCAGCTCGCTCGAAGCCGACCTGCTCGTGATGCTGACCGATCAGCCCGGCTTGTTCACGGCCGATCCGCGTCGCGATCCGAACGCGCACCTGCTGCGCGATATCGAGCGCATCGACGAGTCGGTGTACGCGCTGGCTGGCGGCACGGCGTCGCGGTTGGGCACAGGCGGCATGGTCACCAAGATCGAGGCGGCGCACACCGCGACCCGCGCCGGAGTCACCACGATTGTCGCATCCGGCGCTGAACCGGACGTGCTGGCGCGCCTCATCAGCGGCGAGAAGATCGGGACGCGCTTTCATCCCAACGAGGTCGACTTGCAGAGCCGCAAGCGCTGGTTGCTGACCGACAAGCCGCACGGATCGGTGTGCGTCGACGCCGGGGCCAAGCGCGTGCTGGTCGAGCGTAAGGCAAGCCTGCTGCCCGTTGGCGTGACGCGCGCCATCGGCGCCTTTGACCGTGGCGAGACGGTCACGATTGTCGGGCCGGACGGCGAGAAGATCGCGCACGGGCTGAGTAACTACAAGGCCGAAGACCTGCGCCAGTTGTGCGGCGTGAAATCGCACCGGATCATCGAAATCCTCGGCTATTCCTACGGCGACACGGTCATCCACCGCGACAACATGGTGATGCTGTAACTTGGATCCCTCATCCCCTCACAGGGGGATTTAGGGGGTAGGGGGTCAAGGCCCAGACTCATCACGGTCTGTCCTGCATCGCTTTCAGCCTACCGACATTCCCAGTGTCAAGCTGGCGTCGTCCAGCAAAGCATAGACGGCGCGGGCGTCATTCCCCGAACCGCAGTTCGAGCCAGTCCACCGCGAACGAGACGAGTTCCCCAGCATCGAATAGATAGCTGTCAGCGCTGCCGACGCGACCTCGCCTGCCGCCGCCTGCCGCCAGATGGGCCTGCGCGATCTGCTCGAACGTGTACGTGTCGTGTGGATCGCCGGTGTCGAAGTCCTCGACGTTTACCCACACCGTGCGCCCGTCCCGAAGCAGCGGCACAGCATAACGGACAACGTGCTTGTGACGCATCCGGGCACGGTTCTCGGCGTGATGCAGTAAGGTGATAGTGTCGAGCGGCGCGCCGAGCATCAGCACGCGACCGCCTACCTCGACCAGCTTGGCGAACGGCGATCCGGCCCCATAGCCATAGTTCAGCGGATGATCGCCCGTGATCCACGCCGCACGCGCGCCGATGGCACACACCGACGCCTCAGGGTTCATGCTGCGCCGGACGCCCGGCCACGTCCGCACGCACTCGGCCAGCACGCCGTGATCGCGCGCCGCGCGTGCCGTCAGCGGATCGAACGGCGGATAATGCTCGCGGTAGACCGCCTGTGCCGCTTCAGGAAGTTCGTGGAGGTGATCGGGAATGTCGTTCCAGCCGACGTACATCATCAACGTGCCGGATGGCGTCAGCGCGTCGAGCAGTGCGTGTACGACCTCGTTGGGGCCGCCCATCACCTCGCCGATAGCTTTGTAGCTCACGTGCAGCATGACGACGTCGCCGGAGAGGACGCCGAGCGCGCGGATGTCCGCCGCCAGCTGCGATCGGGTGTAGGGGATGCGTGCCGCTGGAGTCATCGCAAACCTGTCAGAATCGCGTGCGAAACGCGCGAATTCATTCATCTATGTATCATACTAACAACCGGACTTCTACGCATGGAGGGACACGCCATGGCCCCATACACCGGCCCGCCGTTCCGTGATAGAGCAATCGCGTAGTTTCCCCGTCAACCCGAACCCGTACACGCCGGCGCATGTTGGAAGTAGAGGTAAAGGATTATTGCCATGTTCGAGCAGACCCGTATCCCCGTTCGTTCCGCCCTCGCCGAAACATTTCCGTATTCACGCGCAGTCCGTATTGGCAGCATCATTACCGTGTCCGGCACCGGGGCGTACAGCCCGGACGGCCAGATCGTCGGGCCGCACGACCCGTATCAACAAGCCGTGCGGATCTACCAGATCATCGACGATGCGCTGCGCCACTTCGGCGCGACCCGCGACGATGTCGCCCATGTTGGGATCCACCTTACCCACATCGCGCATTGGGAAGCGGTCGGCCGGGCGCATAAGGAATACTTCTTCAGTGAGCCGCCATCGGTCACGCTGACGCAGGTCTCCGGCTTGCTGTATCCAGAGATGCTCGTCCTGATCGACGCGATGGCGGTCATTGCATAGCCGCAGCTCCGCATCCGGGGCGAGACGCTATTCTTCTTCTTCCGGCGTCGGGCACTCGCCGGTGATCGTGGTGAACCAATCGGCGCGCACCCAGCCGGTGACGGTTCGGCGCACGTAGTACCACGTGTTGCTTCATCGTCGTATGCGGCCAAGTTGGTCGACAGCGACCCACTCGTGACACGCCCCTTCGGCGCCCCACTATCATCCGGGGCGTTCCGCATCGTCACCGGGCTGCGCACCGAGAGCGTGCAGGTCGGCAGGCGCAGCGTCAGCCCCCGAATGGCGGTGCTGCTGCCGCTGACGTTGCTGACGGTGAGCTTTATGACGTAGCGCCCCTCTGCCGCGTAGGTGTGCGAGGGTTCAAAGTCGGTCGATGTCGTGCCGTCGCCGAAGTCCCACAGCACGGATCCCCGGCCGCGGGTACGGTTGTCGAAATTCACCGTGAGGCGCTTTGTGTCCATGCGGAAGCTGGCGCGCGGCGCGGCGGGGCCGGGCGTCGGCGTGATGGTCGGCGTATCCGTCGGCGTGAACGACGCGGTCGGCGTTGCGGTATGGGTCGCAGTGGCAGTCGGTGTCGGTGTTGCCGTGGGCGTATCGGTGGCGGTGGCGGTGGCGGTCGCTGTGGCTGTGGGCGTGGCGGTAGGCGTCGAAGTCGGCGTGGCGGTGGGTTCGACAGCGCCTGTACAGCCGATGACCGCCGCCGCCGCGATGATCAGCGCCGCGCCGAACCGGATGAGCCGTGCGTGTCGAGCGTTCATCGTCCCTCCTACCGTCCCTCGTTCTATACGCCGCCGAAGCGCCATACGCCGCCGGTCATCGTGCCGACGACCTGAGCATGCGGCAGTTCATCAAGTGGGATATCGAACAGATCACGATCCCATACGACCAAGTCCGCCAGATAACCGGCGGTCAAGCGGCCTAAACGCTGCTCCATGCCGGCAGCATAGGCCGGGCCTTCGGTATAGCCGCGCAGGGCCTCGTCCAGCGTGAGGCGGTTCTCCGGATACCATCCGTCCGGGCCGGGCGCGCCGTCGGATGCGCGCCGCCGGGCGACCGCCGCGTACAACCCGATCACCGGATCGAACGTATCGACTGGGCTGTCGCTGCCGAAGGCGACCGGCGCGCCGAGGTCGATCTGCACGCGGGCGTTGTAGGCAAGACGAGCGCGTTCGCCCCAATATGCATCAGCCATTTCGATGTCGGATACGGCGTGGATCGGCTGAATGCTGGCGATGACGTGCATCCGGGCGAGCCGCCCCACGTCGTCGGGGTGGATCAACTGGACATGCTCGATACGGTGCCGGCGCTGATCGGGGTGTTCGCCGCGCGCGGCCTCTTCGTTCCGCACGGCAGCGTACACATCCAAGACCGTTCGCACCGCCGCATCGCCAATCGCGTGGATCGTGGACGGGATGCCGTGCGCGCTGGCACGGCTGACCCACTGCTGCATCTCGCTTTCTCAGTGACAATCACGCCGAAGTTGTCCGGCTCGCCGTTGTACGGGGCCAGCATGTGCGCAGTGCGTGGGCCAAGCGCGCCGTCCGCGAAGATCTTCAAGCCGCCCAGCCGCAGCCATTCGTCGCCGAACCCCCAGCGCAGTCCGGACTGGATGATGTGCTCGATGTACGGCACGTTGACGTTCTTGACGACCCGCATCGCAAGCCGGCCGCGCTCACGCAGTACTTGCAGCGCGCTCAGGCACGATGGGCCGTCGTAGTCGTGCCATCCGGTCAGGCCGCGCGCGAGCATCCGTTCCTGTGTGCGTTCAAGCAGGTCGGCGATCTGGTCGGCGGTCAGCGTTGGCACATGAGCGCGCACGGCCGACACGTTCTCGAAGACGACGCCGGTCAGTTCACCGTTCGCGTCGCGCTGATACTGCCCGCCTTCCGGGTCGGGTGTGTCGCGGGTGAGGCCAGCGATCTCCAGCGCCTTCGAGTTGACCCAGTAGGCGTGCAGGCTCTTGGAGCCGAGCAGTACCGGATGATCGGGCGTGACGGCGTCGAGATCGAAGCGGGTCGGGAAGTGCTTGCCTTCCCACAATTCCTGCGTCCAACCCGCGCCGAGGATCCATGTGCCGGGCGGAGTCGTGCGGGCGCGCTCTGCGACACGGGCGATAACATCTGCCTTTGCGGCGTTCATCACGTTGACGTCGGAGAGCGTGCGCGCGGTGAGCTGGCCGTGCAGGTGCGCATCGGTCAGGCCGGGCGTAACGCGCCGTCCGTCGAGGTTGTACTGCCGCGTGCCGGGCCGCGCCAGCGCCAGAATCTCGTGATCCGCGCCCACCGCGACGATCCGTCCACCGCTGATCGCCAGCGCGGAAGTCTGCGCATGACGCGGGTCGTGTGTGGTGATCTTCCCATTGACGAGAATCGAATCGATCATGGCGCGGGCGTGCTTTCCGGTATGCTTAACGCCTCCAGTGTACCGCAAACAACCCTATCGGGTGGCGGAGAAAGCTAGATCGCACTGTACGGTCGGTCTCGACGGCGGGAGATACCGGGGCAGGTCAGCACTTTCTACTCAGCACTCAGCACTTGGTGCGACCATATCACGCCGCATACTGCGAAGCGCGATACGGATCAGCACTTTCTACTCAGCACTCAGCACTTGGTGCGACCCTCACCCCCGGCCCCTCTCCCGACCTTCGGTGCTCCCGTTGGTCGTCAGGGAGAGGGGAGAATGACGCGCGCGGTGGGGTGGTGTTGGCTGTGTGAGCTGGTGGCCTCTAACAGCTGCCCCCTGACGACTGACAACTGACCCCTTTGTGTCCTCTGTGTCCTCTGTGGTTCAGTCGGTTTGTCCTTACTCACGACTCATCACTTGACACTCAGCACTTGGTGCGACCCTCACCCCCGGCCCCTCTCCCTCAG
>JZRA01000078.1 GCA_001567485.1 Chloroflexi bacterium OLB13 | reverse complement strand
CGCACGACCGGTTTTGTCGTGTTCAGCTTGGGCTTGAGATCAGCCGCCTCGGTATCCGCCGCCGCCGCGATCGCCGCCGCCACGGTATCCGCCGCGGTCGCCACCGCCCCGGCGATCCCCGCCGCCGCGCCGGTCGCCGCCGCCACCGCCGCGCGGACGGCTGTCCTTCGACTGCGCTTCTTCCAGCGTCCAGCCTTCCAACACGGCTTGACGGCTCAAGCGCACCTTGCCGCCCGGATCGACGTCCGTGACCATCACCATGATCTCGTCACCGATGGCGACCTCGTCCTCGACCTTGTTGACGCGGTAGTCGGCCAACTGGCTGATGTGCACCATGCCTTCCTTGCCCGGCAGAATTTCCACGAAGCAGCCATAGCTCTCGATGCGGGTGACGCGCCCGGTGTAGATGCGCCCCAGCACCGCCGACTCGGTCATGCCGCGGATTTCCTCAAGCGCGTTATCGACGCCGGTACCGTTAGTGCCGGAGACGAACACGGTGCCGTCGTCCTGAATGTCGATCTTGACGCCGTGCTTCTCTTGCAGGCCGCGGATCATCTTGCCGCCCGGCCCGATCACCGCGCCGATCTTGTCGACCTCGATCTTGACCGTCTCCATGCGCGGCGCGTAGTCGCTCAGCTTGGCGCGCGGCTCGGCAATCGCGCCCTTGATGACCTCAAGGATCGTCATGCGCGCGTCTTTCGCCTGCGCCAGCGCCTGCTTCATCACGTCCTGCGTGACGCCCTTGATCTTGATGTCCATCTGCAAGGCGGTGATGCCCCGATCGGTGCCGGCCACCTTGAAGTCCATGTCGCCAAGGTGATCCTCAAGGCCCTGAATGTCGGTCAGGACGGCGACTTTATCGCCTTCCTTGATGAGGCCCATGGCGATACCGGCGACCGGCCGCTTGAGCGGCACACCGGCGTCCATCAGGGCGAGCGTGCTGCCGCATACCGACGCCATCGAGGTCGAGCCGTTGCTGCTCATCACCTCGCTGACGACGCGGATGGTGTAGGGGAACACGTCCTCGTCGGGGATCATGTAGCGCAGCGCCGTTTCGGCCAGCGCGCCATGCCCGATCTCACGACGCTTGGTGCCGCGCAGCGGGTACGCTTCGCCGGTCGAATAAGGCGGGAAGTTGTAGTGATGCATATAGCGCTTATTGGCTTCCGGCGCGACGTTGTCCAGTTCCTGCGCATCGCCCGGCGTGCCGAGCGTCGCGATGCTGAGCACCTGAGTCTGGCCGCGTGAGAACAGGCCGGAGCCGTGGACGCGCGGCAGCAGGCCGGCCTCCGCCGACAGCGGGCGAATCGTGACCGTATTGCGGCCGTCGGGGCGCACGCCGTCATCCACGATGCGGCGGCGGACTTCTTCGTACATCAGGTCGTCCATCGCTTTGGCGATATCCTTCCCCGTGACCGGCTCTGCGCCATCAGCCAGCGCGGCGTTACTCGCCTCGTACTCGGCAGTGAGCGATGCTTGCAGCGCGTCGACCGCTTCGTTGCGCTCGGTACGGTCGGTGATGGTGGTCAGGATGTCGCGCAGCTTGAGGCGGGCCTTGCCGGCGATCTCCTCAAACAGCTCCTTCTTGATGACGGCCGGCGTATAGGCACGCTTCGGCTTGCCGACCGCTTCGGCCATCGCCTTCTGCAGCGCGATCAGCGGCTGGATCGTCTCGTGGGCCAGCGCCAGCGCGCGCAGCATCGTCTCTTCGTCGATCTCCTGTGCGCCGCACTCGACCATGTTGATCGCGTCGGTGGTGCCGGCTACGCGCAGATCGAGCGTGCTGTTCGCCATCTGGCTCAGGGTCGGGTTGATGACCAGCTCGCCGTCGATGCAGCCAATACGCACACCAGCGACGGGGCCGTCGAACGGGATGTCGCTGATGGTCAGCGCGGCGCTGGCGGCGATGATGCCGAGCATGTCCGCCTGATGTTCCTGATCGTGCGACAGCGGCATCAGGATCACCTGCACTTCGTTGCGCAGGTCTTCAGGGAACAATGGGCGCAGCGGCCGGTCGATCACGCGGCTGGTAAGAATGGCCGACTCGGACGGGCGGCCTTCGCGGCGGAAGAAGCTGCCCGGAATGCGCCCGGCGGCGTACAACTTCTCTTCGTAGTCGACGCTGAGCGGGAAGAAGTCGATCCCCTCGCGCACACTCTTAGACATCGTGGCGGACGCAAAAATGAGCGTGTCGCCGAGTTGAATGGTGACCGCGCCGCCGGCCTGTTCGGCCAGCTTGCCGGTCTCCAACACGATTTCCTCGCCGCCGATGAGCGCGGTGAAGCGCTTGGCGGTCTTGACCTGTAGATCTACCATGTCTCGATTTTCCCCCTTGGGATAGCAAGAGGCCCGGCAGTCAGGGATTGGAGGATACGGCTAACGCACCGCGTTAGCGGCATTCTCCAATGCCTGCGATACCGGGCACTCCATGACCAAAACAGAATAGGGTCTGATCGCCTTCGCGATCGTTCGGGTTGACGTCTCAGACCCTGCTTCAAACACTTACTTGCGCAGCCCCAGCTTCCCAAGAATTTCGCGGTAGGCTTCAGGATTCTTGCGGGCCAGATAGTTCAGGTGGCTGCGGCGCTCGCCGACCAGTTTAAGCAGGCCCCGGCGCGAGTGATTGTCGTGCTTGTGAACCTTGAGGTGCTCGGTCAACTGCGCGATACGCGTGCTGAGCAGGGCGATTTGCACCTGCGGCGAGCCGGTGTCGCCTTCTTTGGTGGCGAAATCGGCGATGATCGTCTGCTTTTGTTCCTTGGTGATGCTCATTTCGCGTCTGCCTGTCCTTGCGACTGTCACCACGCAGGCCGGACATCTAGGCCCACGGGTCGAAAAACGGATAAGCGCATTGTAGCACACCCTATGCACGCGGTCAGGGGTCAGTGTTTGGACACAGGATCGTGCCGGCGCGGTATGCTATACGGAACGCACGGCGGCACAGGGCGAATAATTATGGTGGATGGACAGGCGCAGAGCTTCTACTTTTTCGACTTTGACGACAACGTTATGTATCTCGACACGCCGATCCTGATTCAAAACACGATGAGCGGTGTGATCGAGCGCGTGAGCACCGGCCAATACGCCCAGATCGCCTCACGGTTGGGCGTGCCGGGCGAATGGCAGGACTACGCCGTCTTCGAGGGATCGTATCAGCACTTCCGCGACATCCCGGACGAACAGCTCGAATCGCCCGACCAGCAGCACTTCGTCGCGGATATCCGGCATGTGATCGAGAGCAAGCGGCCAGATGAGTGGCAGGCGCCGTCGTGGGAGTTCTTCGCACATGCCTGCGCCAAAGGCCGGCCGCTGTCGATCATCACCGCGCGCGGCCATCACCCCAACGTGATTCGGGCGGGGATTCGCGTGCTGAAAGAAGCCGGGTTCATCACCGCCGAGCCGAATTATCTGACGATCTATCCGGTGAGCCACATCCCGGCGCGGCTCGAATTGGGCGACGAAAACTTGCACTACACCGTCCCGGCGCTGAAGAAGCTGGCGATCATCCGGTCGGTGGAGGTCGGGCTGGGGACGCATGGCCCGAGCCTGCCGCATCAGTTCGGCATGAGCGACGACGACCCGAAGAACTTGCAGCTCATCATCGAGGCGATGAACGAGTGCAAGCGTCTGCACCCGGACAAACGCTTCTTCGTGTTCCACATGTTCGCCGACAAGAGTGTCAAGCTGGAGGTGCTTCCCCTCGACCCGCCGTGAGCGGTGGGGTGGTGTGCGGGCGTGCGCGGTGGGTGCCGTGCGATCAGTCAGGTCGCCCCGTCAAGTCGCCCCGGGTTGAAACCCGAGGCTAACACGCTCAAAGCCCACTGGAAGGGGCTGGTTGGTTGGGGGAGTTGACCTTACCCCGGTTTAGCGGACGGAGAATATGTCCGATAGACTGAGTGTAAGGAGAAGGGCGATGGGACGCTGCAAGCAGTACACAGACGAGTTCAAGCAGACGTGTTGGCGATGGTCACGGAAGGGATGCGGTCGGTGGCATAGCCCAAACGCGAACTCGACCTTAGACGCAAGCTGCTTCAGCGTGTTGACGCCATTCAGGTTCGCATCTGACGCGACCGTCGGATTATTCCAGTAGTTCTTTTTGGCGTTTGCCGCGGCGCTTCCTGTCGATAGGGTATAGCTAGCGATGTGGTGACGGATCGCATCGCTGGTGACGGCGGAATTGTTGCGGAAGTTGCTGTTACGCACTTTGATCGTTCCGGACGCGACATGCACTGCGCCGCCATTGCTTGTGGTCACATGGTTGTTCTTAAAATCCACGGTTTTGATCACTGCCGCATGGCCCGCGATGAAGGGGCTGGCATTGGATGCGAGCGCTCCGCCACGGCTCGCCGAGTTCCCGACGAAGTAGATCTTTTCAAGCGTCATAACTCCATTGGAGTAGATGGCTCCACCATACCCGTTGTCCGGATCAGACGCGGTGTTGTTCATGAACCGCGCATTGGTGACGGTTAGCGTCGCGCTAGATGATTCGACGTGGATTGCGCCGCCCTTGTCGTTGTTCGCAGTGGGATCATTTGTCGCTCCATCTCTCAGCGTTAGGTGATCCAATTTTAGCGAGATGCCCGGCACCTTGATCATCGTGTTCATGCTGCCGGACTGTGAGCCGGGCGTCCCAATTTGCCGCAGGATGGTCGTGTCGGCGTGCGCACCGTAGATCTCGACCGTGCCGAAGATGACGAGGGTTTGCGCGAGTGGATAATCTCCGGCCTCAAGATAGATCTTGTAGAGAGTTGTCGGATTCTGGTTCGACTCGGTGATGGCACTCTGTAGTCCAGCGACATCCCCGGAAGCGATGACATGAACCGACTCGCTGCGTATGTCGAGTCCGGTGGGGGAGGCGCCAGAAGGCATTGATGTGGGCGTGGACGTGGGATTAGGAGTCGGCTCGTCGCGTGAGACGCCGGGCTGCGGAGCCAACGGCGGGGCGATCCCGCGAAATCCGCTGGGGGCGAGAGGTGTGTCCGTGGCGTAGGGTTGGGCGATGCCGGACTCAGGCGTTACCCCCGCAGTATTACAAACAGTATAACGACTAAAATAGCAGCAGTGGCTCGCATTCGTACAGCCTCTTAGCTGACTTTGATTGCAGCGTAATGCCAATTGCGTATTGAGTCAATCGAATCGGGACTATGGGGCTAAGGTGGCTGCTGTCCGGACGCTGGAGTCAACACGCTAGGCCACGGTAGGGTGTCAGAACGCCAACAACTAGCACGTTGCAAACCGGCAGGACACAGTCACCGCCTTACCGCACCACCCACGGCACGGTGAAGTTGCTGGCGCACGACGTGTCCAGCGCCGCCGTCGGATTGTTGAGGAACGCGATGCCCAAGCTCTGCGCGCACTCGCCGGAGTCGATCACGCTGTGCCCCGCGCCGGGGATAATCACAACCTGCGCGGCGCTCAGCCCGACCGCCGCCTCCAGCGCCCATACCGGCGGCGTGATCGGGTCGAATTCGCCCGCCAAGACCAGCGTTGGTATCGCGCTCTGGACGGGCTGCGTCTCGATTGGGCCGGCCGCCGTCACGCCCCAATAGCTGCATGTCTCGAACTGACCAAGCACGCCTTCCAGCAGGCCATCTTTCACCGCCTGCGGCAGATCCACGGAAAGCGCCTCGGTCTCTTCATAGCTGTTGAACGGGATCTCTTCGACGCAGTGAACGCTGTTGAACGCCGCGTCGCTGTCGCCCACGTCCGTATATCCGAGCGCCAGCACGCTGACCAGCCCGTCGATGACGCGGAAATACTCCTCATCGCTCAGACTCGCCATGTACGCCTCGGCCTGCTCAATCGTGTCCGCATCCAAGTACAGCCCGATCAGCTCGAAATACTCGTCGTCGGCCGCTTGGTCGATCACAGTACGATACAGTTCGATCCGTCCGGCATCGTCCATCTCGTACACAAAATCCAAGTACGCGTCGAAGTCGTCAAACCCGGAATAGGCGAATGCGATGTCGTCGGCCAGCCCCACCATCTCTTCGAGCCGGTCATCCTCGTCGCCGGACGTGGGCGGCCCGATATACCCCGCGGCCACCTCGCCGAAGAACGTCCCGTCGCCCGCGATCATACGGTCGAGCGCCATCGGGATGTACGGGATCGCCACCGAATAGTACATCGTATCGAACAGCACGCTGACGATGGTGGCGCTGGTCAATTCCTCGTAGCCGTCGCCCACGTCAGCATAGGTACCGGCGTCGCTGTCGAGAAACGCATAGAACCGCGCCTTGAGGTCGGGGAACGCGGCGCCGCACTGTGGATCGCTCGCACAGCGTTCGAGCAGCGCGTTGATCTGTTGATAGCCGTACAGGGCTTGCAGTTCAAAGCCGTCAACCTGCGGCGGATACGGTGAATCGAGGACGACCGCGCGGATCACGTCCGGCGCATCGCGCATGGCGGTCAAGGCGACGCGCGTGCCGTAGCTGATCCCGTACAGGTTGACCTGCTCCAGCCCCAGCGCGCGGACGACCAGCGGGATGTCGCGGGCGGTCTGCGCACTGTTGTAGGCGCCGAGGTCGATGCCGTCGCGCATGAGGTGATCGCGGCAGGCGCGTTCGTAGACGTCGAGGTCAACCACGTCGACATCGAACGGATACTCGTAATTCCAGCAGAACAGGCCCGGCTCGCTAAAGCCGGTGCCGCGCTGATCGAGCAGAATCAAGTCGCGCTGCTGTGTGATCGGATGGCCGACCCATGCGTCAAGTCCCCAGACCGCGCTGCCGCCCGGCCCACCCTCCAGATACAGCACCGGATCGGAAACCTTGTTCGGATCCGTTGCGCGCAAGATCGCGACTGCGAGCCGGATTTGCTTGCCGTCCGGGGCCTCGTGGCGTTCGGGCACAGTCACGTACCCGCAGTCGACCACAGCGAACGCCGGGATCGGCACCGGGCAGCGGACGGGTTCGAACGCCGGCGTGGGTTGGGCAGCGACAGATGGATCCGCCGTAACGATGATCAATACGATGAAGGCGAGGATAAATCGCAAAACGGTACACACTCCGTCTAATCACATCCAATTCAACAGCAAAAGCGTGTTGGCCGTTCATAGCATATACCAACTTTCGCGCCAGACGCCCTTGTAGTCATCTAATTTCTCTCATCACCCGTTACTTTCAACTTTCAATCCCGGTGCGATAAAATAGCACATCCGTTTGGATTCCTGATGCGACTATGGCCTACGAAACCCCTGACCACATTCGGCAAATTCTTCGCACCCTCCCCACCAAACCCGGCTGTTACCTGATGAAGGACAGTGCCGGTCACATCATCTACGTGGGCAAGGCGAAGGTGCTCAAGAACCGCGTGCCGAATTACTTCACCCAGCACGCCGACCACACCCCGAAAACACTTAAGATGCGGTCTCTGGTGGCGGATATCGAAATCATCGTCACCGAGACTGAAGTGCAGGCGCTGATCCTTGAAGAAACGCTCATCAAGCAGCATCAGCCGCGCTATAACATCCTGCTCAAAGACGACAAACGCTACCCGTACATCCGCGTGACGTGGCAGAACCCGTTCCCGAAAGTCGAGACGACGCGGCGAGTGGTCAAGGACGGCTCGCGCTATTTCGGCCCGTACGCGGCGATGTGGGCGGTGCAGAACACCCTGCGCGTGCTGCGCAAGGCCTTCCCGTATCTCACGTGCGACCGCACGATCACCGGCAATGACGAACGCGCCTGCCTGTTTTGGGATATCGGGCTGTGCAGTGCGCCGTGCATCGGCAAGGTAAACCAAGAGGAATACCGCGCGATGATCGCCGAGCTGATGGACGTGCTGAGCGGCAAGTCTGACGGCGTCTTGGGGCGCCTGACGAAAGCAATGGACGCCGCGTCCGAGGCGCTTCAGTTCGAGCGCGCCGCCGTGCTGCGTGACCAGATCAAGGCGATCGAATACATCACCCAGCGCCACCGCGCCGTCAGCCCGCAGATGACCGACCACGACGTGATCGCCATCGCCCGTGACGACAAGACCGCCGTCGTGCAAATCCTGTTTATCCGTAACGGCAAGCTGATCGGCAGCGACCACCGCAGCTTAGAACACTTCGAGGACGAGTCCGACAGCGAAGTGCTGGAGCAGTTCCTGACGCAGTTCTACAGCAGCACGCAAGAAATCCCGCGCGAGATCATCCTACCCGACGAGGTCGAAGAAGCGCGCATCATCGAACGCTGGCTGTCGGACAAACGCTCCGGGGCGAAAGTACAGATCACCGTCCCCAAGCGCGGCAACAAGATCGACCTGATCGGCATGGCGCGCGAGAACGCGTCCGAGGCGCTGCGCATGATGAAGGCGCAGTGGGAGGCTGACACCACCAAACACGAACAGGCGATGGCCGAGCTGCAAGAGGCGCTGAACCTGCCCAATCCGCCCAACCGCATCGAGTGCTACGACATCAGCACGACGCAGGGCACGGCCATCGTTGCCAGCCGGGTCGTGTTCGTGCAAGGCACGTCAGCCAAAGGCGAGTACCGCCGCTTCAACATCCGTACGGTCGAACACGCCGGCTCGGACGATTATCAGTCGATGCGCGAGGCGCTCACCCGGCGTTTCAGCCGCTGGCAGACGCTCAAAGATGAGCCGCCGGTGCACGTCCCCGGCAAGGAAGACCGCGACGCGACATGGCGCACCCTGCCCGACCTGCTGCTGATCGACGGCGGCAAGGGACAGCTCGGCGTCGCCTACGAGGTGTTGAGCGCCTTCGACCTGCTGGACAAGGTGCCGGTGGCGTCGCTGGCAAAGCAGTTCGAGGAGATCTACCTGCCCGGCAAGCCGATCCCAGTCATTCTGCCGCGCCAGTCGCAGGCGTTGTATCTCGTGCAGCGTATCCGCGACGAAGCGCACCGTTTCGCCATCACGAACCATCGCAACCGGCGCGATAAGGCCGGCATGGCGAGCCTGCTCGACGGCGTGCCGGGGATCGGCCCGAACAAACGCAAGGCGCTGCTGGCCGCGTTCGGCAACTCGATCAGCGCCATTCGCAGCGCCAGCATCGAGGAACTAGCAGCGGTCAAAGGCATCAATAAGAAGCTCGCCGAGCAGATCAAGGCGGTGTTGTAGCGGGATTTTCTCCAAAGGGCTTACGCCCTCTGGACTCCCGTTTCTGCGATTTCGTCGCGCGGGGCGTGACGAAATCGCGAGTAACTGAGGTTCAGAAGTTGGTAGTCCCGCCGGCGTTAAGGCAGTGTCCCGGCTATCCGTTCCGGGCGGCTACTCCACTTCGTCATAGTGTTCGACGGTCGGAAACGGGTCGTAGAAGGGGTGCAGGATACGCTTCCACTCCTGATATTCCTTCGAGCCGCGAAAGCCGACCGTGTGCGACTCGAGCGTGTCCCACCACGCCAGCAGTAGATAACGATCCGGCGTCTCGACGCACTTATGCAGCTCGTGGCCGAAATATCCGGGCGCGCCGCTAATGATGACCGACGCCTGCTTGAAGGCTGCCTCGAACGCCTTCGACTGCCCCGGCTTGATGTTTAGGATCGCGTGTTCGAGGATCACTGTCATATCCCTTCGGCTGACTGCGAAAACACGACCGCGGGTGCTTGCGCGCCCGCGGTGGTGAGGACGAATGCTCGGAATGAGGCCGCGTTCGGCGGTCACTCCTTCTTGTACGGGACGCCATCGGCCTTCGGCGCGACTGCATGTCCGACCAACCCGGCCAGCACGATCATCGTGACGATGTACGGGGTCATCTGGATAAACTGCGCCGGGATCGGCACGCCGAAGATCTGGAAACGGCTGTTGAGCGCCTGCGAGAAGCCGAACAGCAGCGCCCCGCCGAGCGCCCCGAACGGCGTCCACTTGCCGAAGATCATCGCCGCCAGCCCGATGAAGCCGAGGCCGCCGGTCATCTGATCCTCAAACAGGCCAACCGTCTCAATCGAGAACCACGCCCCGCCCAAACCGGCGATCATGCCGCCGATCATCACGTTGATGTAACGCGTGCGAATGACGTTGATGCCCAGCGTATCGGCCGCGTGCGGGTTCTCACCGACGGCGCGCGTGCGCAGGCCCCAGCGCGTGTTGTACATCACCACGTGCGTGACGATCACGAGGATGAACATCAACAGGTAGATCGGTTTGCCGGTGAAGAAGATCGCGCCGAGGATCGGGATATCGGATAGGCCGGGGATCTGAATGATGCGCAGTGTCTCGCGCGCGGCCTCGGTCGAAAGCAGAATTTCGCGGCGCAAGAAGCTCGTCACACCGACGGCGAGGATGTTGATCACCGTCCCGCTGACGATCTGGTCGGTCATGAACGTGATCGACAGCCAACCGTGCAGCGAGGCCATCAGGAATCCGGCGATGATCGCCACGATCGCGCCGCAGGCCAGCGCGGTCTGGAACGGCATAATCTGCCCGAACGCCAGCGACGCGATAAAGCCGAGGCACGCCCCCGCAAGCATCATGCCTTCGCCAGCGATGTTAGTGACGCCAGCACGCTCGCACCACAAACCGGCCAAGGCGGCCAGCGTGATCGGCGTGGCGAGGCGGAAGCTCGATTCAAGCATCTGCGTGACGTTGGCGTTGCGCCCCACTGCCGCGAGGATGAGCGCCGTCGGCACGATCATAATGCCGCAGACGATCAGCGCGACGTTGGCCTGACGCTTCGAGATAATCGGCAGCACGCCAAGTGCGCCGCCGAGGATGAAGATCACTGCGGCGGCGATGCCGAACGTCTGCGCCGGCACGGTGATATTGGGGATGCCTTCCCCGAAGATGAGCTGGGTCGTCGCCGTGGGGGCGATGTCACCCGGCACGCGCAGCAGCATGAAGATTCCGACCAGCAGAAACACGATGCCGACGATGAACTGCCGGGTGATCCTGAAGCCGGTTTGTTCCCCAGCCATTTCCTGCGCCATAGTCGCTTGTGCCATGGGTTAGCCTCCCCACCCTTTACTGAAGGTCGCGCCGGTGCTCTGTTTTTCTTCCTCGCTGGCGGCCGGCACGCGCCACAAGAAGCGGACGATCGCATCCGCGGCGATAAACATGATGATGAGCGCCTGAATGATCCGCACGAGGTCGTTGGAGATGTCGGTGCGGATTTGGATCACGCCTTGCGCCGACACCAGAGCGCCCCACAGCAAACCGGCGTAGATCATATTGCGCGGGTTAGAGCGCGCCAACAGCGCGACCGCGATGGCGTCGAAGCCGAGGCCGGCGAAGAACGCCGGCTTCATGTTGAACTGCACGCTCGAAATCTCAATCGCGCCAGCCAGACCCGCCAACCCGCCGCTGAGCATCATCGCCAGCACGAGGTTCCACTTGACGTTCATGCCGGCGTACTTGGCCGCGTCCGGGTTGATGCCGACCGTTCGCAGCTCGAAGCCGGTCGTCGTCTTGACCAGCAGCCAGTCGATGAACATAACGGCGAGGATCATCACGCCGATGCCGAGGTGCAGCGAGTCGCGCACGGTGATCCACTGCAAGAACAGCCCGGCGGCGAGGATCAACAGCGCGCGCAGCGCGGGGCGGATCACTAACAAGAGGTTGCGCTGGATGGCCTCGCGGTGGCGGTAGACTTGCAGCGCGAAGAACACGACGGCGACGACGACGAACCACCACGACGCGATGTCGTCCAAGCGCGGCAGGATCGCGTTGGGGTGCACGTTCGGCGTAGCCGGGTTGGTCGCGCTGGGATCACGCATGATGTACGGATCGCTGCTGTTGATGAGCCAGTCAGTCAGGCGCAGCGCGATGTAGTTCATCATGATCGTGTTGATGACCTCATGCGCGCCGGTATAGGCTTTTAAGAGGCCCGGTATCGCGCCCCATAACGCGCCGCCGAGGATGCCCGCCACAAGCACTACGATCACGCGTGTGAAGCCGGGCAGGAAGTCGAACAGCGGCGAGTAGCCGACAAAGACCGCCAGCAGGCCGCCGAGATAGAGCTGGCCTTCCGCGCCGATGTTGAACAACCCGGCCTTGAAGCCGAGCGCCACCGCCAAGCCGGCGATGATGAACGGAATCGCGCGGACAATCGTGCGTTCGAGTTGGTACGGAAAGAACAATATCGCGCTGCCGCCGACCCGCAGATAGGCCGTGTCGGGTTTGTCGTCTTCGGTCTCCGGCGTGTTCTGCGTCGACCATATAATGCCCGCCGGCTCGGTGTGGGCCTCATGGATCAGCAGCGGTTGGTTTCCGGGGCGATAGACGACCGTATTGGCCGCCAAGTACGGCTCCAGCTCGGTCGTCAGCGCGGTATGCACGTCGGGATTGGTCAGCACCCCGCGCTCGTACATGGCGTTCACCAGCGAGAGCTGCCGCGAGAGTTCGTTCTCGTCCACAACCCCGCTGGCGAGCAGCTGGTCGTCGATGCCGCGCAGGTCGTTGATGTAGTCCGATCCCGTGCGCGACCCTTCCGCCAGCTTACTGATCTCCGCGATGTCGTCCGCTTCGCCGCCCATCGGGTCGATGCCGAGCCGATCGAGTACGTCCAGTTGTTCGAGCATGCGGCTGATCGTGACGGCGCTTCCACGCTGGTTGGTGATGCTGAGATAGGCCAGCAGATCGCCCATGCCGTAGCTGGCGGCGGCCGGAACCTGCGCGACGATTGCGGCGACATCCTCGTCCGTGAGCGTATCGGACACGCCGTACGTGCGGAAGATCGCCGCGGCGCTGCTGCTGCCCAGCTCGACCAAGTCTTCGGTCAAGGGCTGCATTGCGCGCAGGGTATCCGGGCCGACCTCTTGAATCCCCTCGATGCGCTGGCCGAGCGCATCAAGCGCGGCGGCATCGAGGTCGTCGGCGTAGGTGTCAATCACGCTGGCATAGCGCGCGACGGTATCCGCCCCCAGCTGCGAAAGGCGCGTCACACTGCGGGCCAAGAGGCGCAGGTCGCGGTTGGTGAGCGGGTTGGTCTCGGCAAATGTCACCACCGCAGCGGTATCCGCCGTCGTGACAAGGCTGTTGACGGCCACGCCGGTCGCGCCCTCGATGAACGCCGCGTAGGCAGTCAACGCGATGTTGAGGCCCCGCCCGATGTCCCCGCGCGCACCGGTAATCATCATAAACGGAATCGTCAGGATCATCGCCGAGAGCACGGCTAGAACCGGCACAAAACGCGGCGAAATCCGCCGCCAAGAATATCCAATGGAACTGAGAACGGATCCGCCGGGGCGCTGCATCGTACCTTCCGCCATGGCTAGGCCGTTCCTTCCGCTTTGAGTTCTGCTTCACTATGGACACCGGCCATCAGCAAGCCGATTGACTCCCGCGTGGCGGTCGCCGCGTCCACAATGTCGATGATCCGTCCAGCATACATGACCGCGATGCGGTCGCTTAATGACATAATTTCGTCCAGTTCGGTGCTGACCAGCAGCACGGCGACCCCTTCGTCGCGCATGCGCACAATCTGTTTGTGGATAAATTCGATCGAGCCGACGTCAAGACCGCGTGTGGGCTGTGCAGCGACGAGCAGCTTGCTGTGGCGGCTCAACTCACGCGCGATGATGACCTTCTGCTGATTGCCGCCCGACAGCGACCCGATACTGGTGTCGATGCTCGGCGTGCGCACGTCGTACTGCTTGACGAGCGCCTCGGCGTGCTCGGCGATCACCCGTTCGTTGCTCAAAATGCCGACCGAATACGGCGCCTGATAATACTGCTGCAAACGTATGTTGTCCGTGATCGGGAAAGGCATCACCATGCCGTTCTTCTGGCGGTCTTCCGGCACATGCGCGACGCCCGCCTGGGTGACTTTGCGCGGGGACGCGTGCGTGACGTCCTTCCCCACGATGCTGATATGCCCCCCCTGCACCGGACGCAGGCCCGTCAGCGCTTCGACCAATTCCGTCTGGCCGTTCCCCTGCACGCCAGCCACCCCCACGATCTCGCCTGAGCGCACGATCAGCGAGACATCACGCACGGCGGGCAGTTTGCGGTCGTCCAGCACATTGAGATGGCTGATCTCCAACACCGTGTCGCCCGGAGTGGCCGGGGTCTTATCGACGCTCAGCAGCACCTCGCGGCCCACCATCATCGACGCCAGCGACTCCTGCGTGGACTGCTTCGGGTTGGCCTCACCCACGACCTTGCCCAAGCGCAGCACCATGATCCGGTCGCAAATGCGCAGCACTTCCTTCAGCTTGTGCGTAATGAAGATGATGCTGACCCCGCGCGCCTTGAGCGTCTCCATAATCGAGAACAGGCCCTCGGTTTCCTGCGGGGTGAGCACCGCGCTTGGCTCGTCGAGGATCAGGATTTCCGCCTTGCGATACAGCGCCTTGATGATCTCGACGCGCTGCTGCACGCCCACCGACAAATCCTGCACCATCGCGTCCGGGTCGACATGCAGGCCGTACTGTTCGGCGATCTCGATGATCCGCGCGCGGGCGGAACGGCGGTCGAGAAAGGGGCCGCGAACGCTCTCGTTGCCGAGCATCACGTTTTCGGTCACGGTCAGCACCGGCACCAACTGGAAGTGCTGGTGCACCATGCCGATCCCGGCGCGGATGGCGTCGTTCGGGTTTCTAATATGGATCGGCCGGCCGTTGACGAGGATTTCGCCCTCGTCCGGCGCGTACAGGCCGTAAATCATGTTCATCAGCGTAGACTTGCCCGCGCCATTTTCGCCCAGCAAACCCAACACTTCGCCGCGATGTACCTTTAAGCTGATGTGATCGTTGGCGAGCACGCCGGGAAAGCGTTTCGTCAACCCGCGGACTTCCAGCACAACGTCTGGAGCATTCATAAACAACATCCCAATTAACCGAGTTCGACGCGGAATTATAGCGAACGTTCGCCGCTTTTCACCACGACAGAGGATTACGTCAAGCGGCTCAAAATCTGCTCGGCGCGTTTGTCCCATGTATGATGGGCGAACACGTCACGATGCGCGTTACCGGCAAGGCGCGCGCACAGCGCCGCATCCGTCATCACGTGAACCAGCGCGGCGCTCAACGCCGGGGCCGACTCCGGCTCAAACAGCAGCGCGTTATACCCGTCGGCGAGCACATCCGCCCACGATGGCAGGTCGGAGGCGATCAGCGGGCGGCGAGACGCCATATACTCGAACAGCTTCAGCGGGGACGTGTAGTACACGAAGTGCGACTGTTTGGGCAGCGGCAGCACACACGCATCGAACGCCGACATCCAGCGCGGCACGTCGTCGCTCGGCACCTGACCGGCGTACAGGAACAGCGCGGGGTCGAGGCCCGCTTCCACCCATAACCGCCGGTACTGCTCTGCGATGTCGTCCGGCCCGCCGACCAGTCCCAACGCTGCGCGTGCGCGTAAGTCAGGCGGGAGCAGGCTGATCGCGGCGATGATGAGGTCGACGCCCTTGCTCATGCCGTAGGTCGTCAGCCGTCCCATATAGCCGACGACGAACGGCTCGCGCGGCCACTTGACGGCGGCGCGCGCCTCGTCTCGCGTAGGCAGCGATTCAAACCGGGTGCGGCGAATCCCGTCGTGCGCCACCAGCAGGTTCGCGGCCGGTTCGAGCGCGTGCAGGTCATCGCGCAGCGGCGCGGTAATGGCGACCGTGAGGAATGCGCGCTTGAGCGTGTGACGCTGAATCCACCGGCCGCGCCCCGATGTCTTGAGGCTGTGCGCTTCCCACACCATTTTGGCGCGTGGATACAACAGGCTGACGAGCCACAACGCCAGCGGGTCGCGCCCATAGATCACGTCGGGACGTACGAACCGCGCTCCAATCGCCGCCGCGACGCCGAACGTGATGAGCATAATGTTGAAGACCAGCGCGACAAACGGCGCCGGCAAGCGCGTCTCGACCCACGGCAGCACGTTCAGGCAGGGCAGCTTGTGCGCCTTGAACGTCTGCGGCACACCGTAGAATGCGTAGAGCGCGTCCTTTCCGGCCGGCGATCCGCGCCGCGCATACCACAGCCGCACGTCGTAGCCGGCGGCGGCGAACGCCTCGCAGTTCTGCGTGATCTGAACGCCGTGCGCCATCGGGTTGGGAAGGCGCGCGCCGGTCAAATAGATCAGCCGCATCGGTCAAGCCTCCGGGCGCGCAAGCAGTTCGTAGCGATTACGATGCGCAGGCGGAAGATCTTCGACACGGCGGATCGCAACCGGCGCAGGCCGGATCAGTGTGCGATGGCGCCACAACGGAATGTATGCGAACGTGTACCCCGGCAGCGCCTCGCGCAGGTCGTCCAGCGTAAAGCCAGCACGCCGCCACAACCGTTCGACATATTCGAACACGATTGCTGGCCGCGACCGGGTGATCGTCTCTGCTGCGCCGCGCAGCGCGGCCACGTCGAATCCCTCGACGTCGCACTTGATCGTGTCGATATGTGGATAGCTGCGCGCCGCCATCAGCGCGTCGAGCGTCGTCACCTCAACATCGACCGACAGCCAATTGTGTTCGCCCGCGTGGGCGGCCAATCTGCCTTTCGACCATTCGGAACGGTCGGACGGATAGTAGAACGGCAGCGTCCCGGGCTGATCAGACACGCCAACCGGAATGACGTCGATGTTGGCATAATGCGGCGACGATGCGACGTTCTGCCGCAGGCGCTCCACGACATGGGGGTTGGCTTCGACGGCGAATACGCGCCCGCGTTCTCCGACATGTAGGCTGAGCGCGGTCGTGTGGGCACCGAGATGTGCGCCGAGGTCGACAACTGTCCCACCCGCCGGCGTGACCTGCTTGAGCATGCTCATCACATGCGGCTCGTAGCGGCCCTCCACATACAGCTCGCGTTCGCGCGGGTTGCCGAGGTTTACGACGAGCCTACCCCGCCCCTGCCAACGCATGAGACGGTCGGTGTACGGCGGCGGTGGCAGCAGCCGCGCGGCGAATTGATGCCACCGCACAAACGGAACCGCGCGGTTCACCGCGCACACCATGTCAAACAGCATCACCCGTAGAGTCGACATCTGTCCTCTCACCTGCAACTGTCCTGCGAAGCATACCTGTGCGCCGGATCGACCGCCAGTGCGGCACTGATCGGGAAGATACATGCAACGCTCAGCGACCGGAATGCGTACCTTATGATAAACTCGCCCCGGCAAACACAGGACAATACAACAATGATGCGGAGACGTTCGCGGCGCACGCCGCAGAACAAGGACGCGAACACCGGCAAGAACGGTCAGCCGGTCGAGGAGACCGAGGACGAACTGCGCGGCGTCCCGATGCAGTGGCGGCGGATGATTGCCTATCTACGTCCGTACTGGCGCCGGCTGATCGTCGCCTTGATCGCGCTGCTGCTCAGCGCCGGTATCAGCTTGATCTTCCCCGCGGTCATCGGACAGGTGATCGACACCGTCTTCGTCAACCGCGATCTGGCGCAGTTGAACGCCATCACGCTGGCGCTGTTGGGCGTGTTCCTGCTGCGCTCGATTTCGACCATGTTCGAGTCCTACAACCTGAACTATATCGGCGAACGGATCGTCGCTGACCTGCGCACACAGCTGTTCAGGCACGTCAACGATTTGTCGCTCGGATTTTTCGTAAGCCGGCGCGTCGGGGAGATCGTCTCGCGCATCAGCAGCGATGTCACGATGATGCGTTCGGTGCTGACCAGCAACGTCAACACCCTGCTTCAACAGTCGCTGATCCTCGCTGGATCGGTGGTCTTGATGATCGTCCTGAACTGGCGGCTGACCCTGTTCATCCTCGTGCTGCTGCCGGTCATCATGGCGGTCGGGATCGGCTTTGGCCGCGTCATCAACCGGATTTCGACGCGCGTTCAAGATCAGATCGCGCAGACGACGGTGATCACCGAGGAAGTGCTGCAAAACGTCAAAGAGGTCAAGAGTTTTGCGCGCGAGCCATTTGAAGTCCAGCGTTACGAGAACGCAATGGCGCAGGCCGTGCGATCCGCAATTCACGTCGCGCGCTATAACGCGGCGTTCGGCGCGCTGATGGCCTTCCTCGGCTTCGGCTCGCTGGCCGGATTTCTGTGGTTCGGCGGACGCGAGGTGATCGACGGACGGCTGACCAGCGGCGAGTTGGTGACGTTTCTCGTCTATGGCATCTCGGTGGCGGGCAGCTTCGGGTCGCTGACGTGGCTGTACTCGGAATTCCAGCGCGCGCTGGGGGCGACCAAGCGCGTATTCCAAATCCTCGACGAACGCCCGACGGTACAGGACGCGCCGGACGCACACTCCATCACACGCGCCGAGGGGCGGATTACACTTGAAGATGTCGGCTTCAGCTATGACGGCAAGACCGGCGTGTTAACCGGCGTCAGCTCGATATCGCGCCGGGGGAAGTGGTCGCGCTGGTTGGGCCGAGCGGCGCGGGCAAGTCGACCACCTTCAACCTCATCCCGCGCTTCTATGATCCGACCCACGGCGCAATCCGGCTCGACGGGCGCGATCTGCGCACGATCACGCAGTCCAGCTTGCGCGCGCAGATCGGCATCGTGCCGCAGGAGACGCTGCTGTTCGGCGGGACGATCCGCGAGAACATCCAGTACGGCCGGCTTGACGCGAGCGAGGACGAACTCATCGCGGCGGCCAAAGCGGCCAACGCGCACGACTTCATCACTGAACTGCCGGAGGGCTACGATACGATTGTCGGGGAGCGCGGCGTGCGCCTATCCGGCGGGCAGCGCCAGCGTGTCGCCATCGCCCGCGCCATTCTGAAAGACCCGCGCATCCTGCTGCTTGACGAGGCCACCAGCAGCCTTGACAGCGAGAGCGAACATCTGGTGCAAGAGGCGCTGGCGCGGTTGATGAAGAACCGCACGACGATTATCATCGCCCACCGGCTGAGCACGGTGCGGATCGCGGATCGGATCGCCGTGCTGGAGAAAGGCCGGCTGATCGAAGTCGGCTCACACGATGCGCTGATGGCCCGCGACGGGTTGTACGCGCACCTGTACACGATGCAGTTCCGCGAGGCTGAAGCGGTCGACGACCTGCTCGCCACCGACTGAATCCACCCTCGACCCACCTTCTCCCCCTTCTCCCCAGCGGCCAACGGAAGCATCGCAGGCCGGGAGCAGGGGCCGGGGGTTGAGGGATCAAGCCGCCCACGCGCGTAAGGCGCATGTCCAGCGAAATCGATCCCCCTCTCCCTGAAAAAGCTAGGGGTGGGGGCTACGGAAGCTCAACGTGCGCCAGCAGCCAATCCGTCACCGTATCAAGAAATCCGTCCACGAACATCGGCTGGAGCAGCGTGTATTCCGACGGCGAGCCTGTCCCTGCGAGTTGGAACATGTGATTGGCGGCCGGCAGCGTCACGACCGTCACGTCAAGGTTGTGCGCGCGCGCCATCGCCGCCTCGAACGCAGGCCGGTGCAGCGCCGGGTCGATCTGCGTGTCCAGCTCGCCGTACACCGCCAGCACCGGCACGGTCACGGCTGACCAGTCCTCCGCCGGATTGTAGTTGAGCAGGAACGGCCACCACGGCCCGTCAAAGCTGAGGAACTGCGAATCGGTGACTTCGCGGATGAACACGTCGAGGTCGGTGACGCCCATCTGCTCCAACTGCTCCGGCGTCAGCTCGGCGGCCTGCCCGCGAATCAACAGCTCAAGCTCGGCGCGCGCGCCTGCGATGTCGCCAGCGGCGATGCGCGGGAAGAACCGGCCGAGGAACTCGAGCTGTTCAGCGGTAGCCGCGGCGTCCTGCTCATCGGCCTGATACACGCGCTCGGTCTGGCGTATGATCGTTTGCAGGCCGTCGACCGCCTGCGGGGCAAGCGCGACGACAAACGCGATGTCATCCCGACTGCTCAGGATGATCGCGGCCTCGTTCGCCCCTTCGCCATGCGCGATCAGCCCAACCTGCGCGGAATCGATGTCGTCGCGAGCCAGCAGCAGGTCAACCGCGGCCGAGGCGTCGACCGCGAAATCGCCGGTGGTCGCCTGATCGTGATCCCCGCGCGACTGGCCGACCCCGCGCTCGTCATAACGCAGCACCGCGAACCCCGCGCGCGTGAGGTGATCGCTCAACACCGCGAACATCGGGAACGATCCACTGATGAGCCGCGTCTCATCCTCGGTGACGCCCACCAGCGCGCCGTCACGGTTGTGCGGGCCGCTGGAGCTGATCAACACGACGGCGGGATGCGGGCCGTCGCCTTCGGGCAGTGTCAGCGTGCCGGAGAGTTCCGTGCCGTCCGCCGAGGTGAAGGAAACGTCTTCGGCGGTATACGGCGTGTCTTCCGGCAGTGCGTCGGCGCTGGTCAGCGGGACAAGCGCATCAACCGCCGGCAGGAACACGGCCTGCTTGAGCGTGTCGTGCTCCTCGACCACCGAGGCGAGGATGATGAAGTACGTCAGCGTGCCCCGGCTGGTGATGGCGGCGTCGATGGCCGCGTCTGACCCGGCCGGCGCGATAATTTCGTAGATCGTCCACGTCAGCCCGTTGGCCTCGCGGATTTCGACCGGCTCCGGCACAGTGTCGATGCCAAACTGCGGCAGCAGCGCGACCAGCACCGCATCCGGGGCTTCCGTTCGGGCCTGCTGCGCCAGCAGGGTTTGCGCGCCGGTGTCGCGGCTCCACAACCCCGCCGTGACCTGCACCCAACTGCTCGGCACAACGCCGGTGAACGTGTAGTTGAAGTCGGTGAACGGAACCAGAATGATGTCGTCGGACGCCTCTTGCGCCAGCGCACCCATGACGACGAACACGGTCAACAACGCAGCGGCGGCGATTCGTTTCAACATGCGCGGGGATCTCACGTCAATGGGCGTATAATCGCGCTTCATTGTACAAGCACATGCTCAACCGCCGTATGCCAAAGCCAATTGATCCGTATCTGCCCGACCTACGCCATCCTGACGCGAAAGTGCGCCGCGCCGCTGTTAAAGGACTGCGCCAGTCCCGCAATCCGGCCGCGCTGCCCCACCTGATCGCCGCGCTGGACGACGGTTCGTTCGGCGTGATCTTCCACGCGGTGCGCGGGCTGGAGGCGCTCGGCGATCCGGCCGCGATCCCCCCGCTGATCGCCATGCTCGAACGCGACCGGAGCTGCGACGTGTGCGACGAGATCGGCGCGGCGCTGACCGAGTTCGGAGACGCCGCCGTCGGCCCGTTGATCGACGCGCTGCGTTCGCCTTCGCCGCGCGCCCGCTCGATCGCCGCACGCTGCCTCGGCCAGATCGGCGATCCGCTCGCTGTGCCGGGCCTGATCGCGCTGCTGGACGACCCGCACCCGTGGCCGTTGAGCGCGGCGTTGGCGGCGTTGTGGCGGTTCAAGGACGTGCGCGCTGCCGATCCGCTGGCGGCCTTCCTCACCCGATCCGAGGACGCGATCCCGGCCGACGAGATCACCTCTCCGTATGCCCAGAAGCGGGCGGCAGCCTATGCGCTGGCTGAGCTGGGCGATCCGCGCGCGATCGACACCCTCGCCGACGCCTACACCCGCGACCGCGGCTCATGCGTGACGACCATTCAGCAGCTCGGCAAGATTCACGATCCCCGCGTGCGGCCGCTGATCGAACGCTATCTGGACGCCGATCCACAGACATTGTGCGCGTCGCAGGCGCGGGCCACGCTCGAACACCTCGCGTTCTAAGCCGGTGTTCGTAAGTCGGGAGATTCGGTCTCCCATCTTGCAGCGTTAGTCGAGCTATACAGCGCGGTGTTTTCTCATCACTCAACACTTTCAACTTCGCGCTTAACAGGTTGGCGCGTCATCTCCCGACAGCCGTTTGCGCTGCTGCACCCCGCATCTTGGAAAAGGGTGTCCAACTGCCGCAAGCCCTTTGGCGAAAGAACAAAAAAGGGCCGCGCGGTAATGCGCAGCCCTTCGATGTCATGCGATGTGCCGGTTAGATCGCCGGCGTCTCTGGCTCGGTGTGGAACTCGTTCTCGCCGGTGAATTCCTCGTCGCCGTTGACCAGTCCAAGCGCGTTATCGTCGACGATCACGCGGACGACGCTGCCCAGCCCGAAGCGTCCGGCGAGGATGCCGTCGGACAGCCGGTCTTCGACCTCGTTCTGGATCAGGCGGCGCAGTGGGCGCGCGCCGAACTCAGGATCGTAGCCGTGTTCGGCGAGCCAGTCCTGTGCTTCCTCGCTCAGCTCAAGCGAGATCGCGTTCTCGATCAGGCGGTCGCTGACCTTCTTGATCTCCAGCTCGACGATCTGCTTGATCTCGGCGCGTGAAAGCGGGCGGAACACAATGGTCGCGTCGACGCGGTTGAGGAACTCCGGGCGGAAGACGCGGCGGAGCTGATCCATCACGCTCTTCTTCATGTCGTCGAAACGCTGAGCCTCGGTGCGCTCTTCGTCGCCGCTGATCTGGAAGCCGAGCGTCGTGCCGCGCTTGATGGTATCGGCGCCGACGTTGCTCGTCATCACGATGATCGCATTGCGGAAGTCGACCTTGCGGCCGCGGGCGTCGGTCAGGCGGCCCTCTTCCATCACCTGCAGCAGCATGTTGAAGGCCTCAGGGTGCGCCTTCTCGATTTCGTCAAACACGATGATGCTGTATGGGCGGCGGCGGATCGCCTCGGTGAGCTGGCCGGCGTCTTCATAACCAACATAACCCGGAGGCGCGCCGACCAGCCGGGCGATGCTGTGGCGCTCCATGAACTCGCTCATATCAAGCTGCACCAGCGCGTCTTCCGAGCCGAACATGAACTCGGCCAGCGACTTGGTCAGCTCGGTCTTGCCGACCCCGGTCGGCCCCAAGAACATGAACGTCCCGATCGGGCGGCGCGGGTCTTTCAACCCGGCGCGGCTGCGACGCACGGCCTTGCTGATCGCGTCGATCGCCTCGTTCTGGCCGACGATGCGGCTGTGCAGCGCGCGCTCCATTTCGAGTAGGCGCTGAGTCTCGTCGCTTGCCATGCGGCGGACAGGGATCCCCGTCCACATCGACACGACCTCGGCGATGTCGTCGCCCACCAAGCGCGGCTGATTGGTCTCGTTGTTCCAGTTGGCCTTGAGGTCGGAGAGCGTGGCGCGCAGCCCTTCGGCCTGCATCCGCAGCCGGTCGACATCGTTGGCCTCGGCCTCTTCGCCTTCCTGAAACCCGTTGATCTCCTCCTCGATGCGCGACAGCTCGGCCTCCGCCTTGCGCACCTGCGCGGCCTCTGGCGACTTATACATGCGCAGCCGGGCGGACGCTTCGTCGATCAGGTCGATGGCCTTGTCCGGCAGGAAGCGGTCGGGGATATAACGCGCCGACAGATTCGCCGCCGATTCGATTGCCTCGTCGGTGATCTCGACGCTGTGATGCTGCTGATACGGCTCTTTGATGCCTTGCAGGATTTCGACCGTCTCTTCGATCGACGGCTCGGCCACCAGAATTTGCTGGAAGCGGCGCTCAAGGGCGGCGTCGCTCTCGATGTGCTTGCGATACTCGTCCAACGTGGTCGCGCCGATGCACTGGAGTTCGCCACGGGACAGCGCGGGCTTGAGGATATTGGCGGCGTCGACACTGCTGCCCGCCGACCCTGCGCCGACCAGCATGTGCACCTCGTCGATGAACAGGATGCTGTCGGACTGCTTGAGTTCTTCGATGACGCGCTTGAGGCGTTCCTCGAACTGGCCGCGGTACATCGTGCCGGCCACCAGCGACCCGACGTCCAACTGCAGCACGCGCTTGCCCAACAGCGGGCGCGGCGTGTCGCCGGCGACGATGCGCTGGGCGAGGCCCTCGACGATGGCCGTTTTGCCGACGCCCGGCTCGCCGATCAGCGCAGGGTTGTTCTTGCGGCGGCGGCTGAGCACCTGAATGACGCGCTCGATCTCCGTCTCGCGGCCGACGACCGGATCGAGCTTGCCTTCGCGGGCCAGTTCGGTCAGGTCGGTCGCCAGCTGATCGACCATCGGTGTCTTATTCTCACTGCTGCGGCGTGACGACGGCGACGACCCGGACGCTCCGAGGGGCCGGCGCGGGGCCGGTGAGGTCGGTTCCTGCGGCTCGTTGTTCTGCGGCGGCTGAACCGGGCTGTCACGCAGCACGTTGTTCGTCTGGCGGCGCACCTCCTCCGGCGTGATGCCGAGCCGGCGCAGCACCTCGATTGCGGTGCCTTCCGGCTGACGCACGAGCGCCAGCAGCAGGTGTTCGGTGCCGATGTAGTGATGCCCCATGCGACGTGCTTCGTCGATCGCCAGTTCCATCACGCGCTTGGTGCCGGCGGTCAAGTCAAAGTTGCCGGAGCGTTGGCGCGATTCCGGCTTCTTCATCTTGACGACCAGTTCCTCGACACGGCGCGGATCGAGTCCGAGTTCGCGCAGCACGCGCCCCGCAACACCGCCTTCTTCGCGCAGCAGCCCAAGCAGCAGATGCTCGGTGCCGATGTGCGCATGGTTGAGGCGCTCGGCCTCTTCTTGCGCCAGCCCCAGCACTCGCCGGGCGCGCTGCGTAAAACGCTCCATACCCTTGTTCGCCACGGCAAAGACCTCCGCCGCATTTCATGTGTTGACATTGACCCCGCATGACGGCGGCATAAATGGGTCATCCGCCGGCGTGGTAGCAGAATTATACCGCAATCGGCCGCGATGTCGCGTCAGAAGTGACTTAGAATCGGCGTTACCCGTCACAATGCGCCAAAACCCCTACCAATTCGGGTAGGTGGATCACGCGTGACACCACTGCTGACGGCGCATCACGAAACATTCATCCGCGCGGTCAACAAAACGGCTCCGATGTGCTGTCCACCGGAGCCGCAGCCATTCGATGCGTCGTGCTGGTTTAGTGCTCGTCGCCCCAATCGCGGCCGAGGTCGAGGTCGAGGTATTCGGCGCTGTTGACACGCTTGAGGCTCAGGCCCAAGCGGCGGTTGCGCACGTCGACCTTGATGACGCGCAGGGTGATTTCGTCGCCTTCATTGACGACATCCTTCGGGTGATTCACACGGCTGTCGGACAGCTCGCTGATGTGGATCAAGCCCTCGATCTCGTTGTTGTCGACAAGGCGGGCGAACGCACCGAACTTAGTCAGCTTGGTCACTCTGGCGCGCACAAGCTGGCCCTGCGTGTACGTCGTGGCGATCTCATCCCACGGGTCGGCCTCGGTGCGCTTGATGCTCAGCCCGATGCGTTTGCGCTCACGGTCGACGCTGATGACCTCGACGCGCACCTCCTGCCCGATCTTCAGCACGTCGCGCGGGTGCGTGACATGCTTCCAACTCAACTCGGTCAGATGCACCAGTCCTTCGGCCCCGCCGATGTCGACAAACGCGCCGAAGTCCTCAAGGCTGACGACGCGCCCGTTCATCAACTGGCCGACGTTGAGCTTGGCGATCAGATCTTCCTTACGCTTCTCGCGGCTTTCGCGGTTCGCCATACGCTCAGACAAGATCAGCCGGTTCTGCTTCTGGTCGACTTCCATGACCTTGCAGTTGATCGACTGATTGACCATTGAGTCGTACTGATCCGGCGTGGATGCCTGCACGGCGCGGCGGCGTTCGTCGCTCATCTGGCTCAGCGGCACGAACCCGCGCAAGCGCCCGAAGCGCACGATCAGGCCGCCCTTGTTGAAGCCGGCCACCGTGCCTTCAAACACCTTCTGCTCGCCGCGGTATTCCTCCGCCCGGCGCCAGTCGATCTCCTCTTCGGCGCGGCTGAGCGAGACCAGCGTCTTGCCCTCGTGGTTCATCGGGTTGACGATGAACACGGTGTACGACTTGCCCTCTTCAAGTTCCGCCAACTGCTGCGGAGACATGCGCTCCAGCTCGCGGCTCATAATCTCGCCGGTCGCGCCCTCGCCCAGATCGAACGTAATCATCAGCGGCGATTTGGACGCCAGTACGCCGGGCGCCAAGTCCCCACGGCTGAACCGGCTGGGCGGGCGCTCAGGCTTGGCCTCCGGCGCGGGCTGTGCTTCGGCTGCTGGCTCAGGCGCGGATTCAACAGGCGGTTCGGCCCCTTCGGCAGCGGCGGCGGGCTTATCTTGTTGGGGAAGCGGTGGCTGCGCAGGGGCGGCTTCTGACGCCGCCTCTTCCTGTGGTTTGACGTCCGCAGGCTCGCCGTTCGGCGCATCCATCGGCTTTTCCATCTCGTCGGTCATGCTCGATCCCTGTGTGTGTGTTCCGGCTGCTGCCACGCCAACAACCCTGTCTGTGTAGTGGGACACGATATTCGCTTCGGCCGCGCGTCCCGCGCGCCGTGTGCTATGCGCACAAAACTATAATCCGTGCAAACGGACACAAGCAACTGGATTATACACACCTGCCTGAACGGTAGCAACTTATGGTTGAACCGTCCTGACCTACCATTAACGTGACAGCGCGCGCCGGCCATGGTGATAAGCGATCCGGGCATGATCCGACGCCTGCTTTCTTTCGCTTAGCGGCGCATTTCGCTGCGTCTAAGGTGCGCACGGTACAATGCCGGCCACATGAGATGTGGAAGGGCGTACCAGCGTACTAGGCGCGTGATACGCCTGTCTATGGAGACCTGTATACATGATCCGACGTGTTCCACCGCGCGTGAGCGTACTGGCCGTGCTTGTCGCTGTGTTGATGCTGGGGGCTGGGCCAGCCGCAGCCCACGCCGATCTGGTGAGCGCAGACCCGAGCGCGAATTCCCGCATCGACGCCGCGCCGGATGTCGTTCGCCTGACCTTCAGCGAGCCGATCGAGCCGGCGCACAGCGACATTCGCCTCCGCAACCTCGCCGGTGAGGAAATCGCAGCGGGCGGCCAGCCTGCGCAGGACGACCCGTTTACGCTGGAGCTGTCACTCGCGGGCGATCTGCCCGACGACGTATACACCGTCGCTTGGCGAGTCGTCAGCGCGGCCGACGGACACGAGTCAGCCGGGCGTTACACGTTCGGGATCGGCATGACGGCTGGCTCGGCGGCGCGCGTCATCATCGACGAGTCGGTGCCGCCGCTGAATGTGATCGGCCGCTGGCTCGACATGGCGGGCGCTGCGCTGACGTTGGGCGTAGCGGCCTTCGCAACGCTCGTGTGGCGGCCCGGCCTTACGCAAGGACTCCCCGTCCGGAACGATCGCCTGCGCCGCGCGGCCGTCGCTGGATGGGCATTCGCCGGCGCAGGGCTGCTCGTCGGCTTGTCCGCCAACGCCGCCGTGATGACCGGATCGTCCTTTCCGGCGAATCTGTGGGATGGCAGCGCATCCGGCCTCTTAGGCAGTTCGGCCTACGGCACTGTCTGGCTGGGGCGCGCCGGCCTATGGGTGATCCTCGGCGCGATGCTGGCGATCCGCCGGGGGAAACCGCTGCATTGGGGCATGCTGAGCCTGATCGGATTGGGATTGGCCGTGCTGCCGAGTCTGGTCAGCCATGCCCGCGCGCTGGGCAGCGCCGACGCGGTGTTGAACGATATGCTGCACCGCACCGGGGCCGCGCTGTGGGTCGGCGGGCTGGCGGCGTGGATCGTCGTACTGCTGCCCGCGCCGGATGCCCCTTCCGCTAAATCGCTGTCGAAGGCGGTCAGCCGCTTCTCGAACATCGCGCGCCTGCTGGTGATGCTGCTGGCGGTCGGCGGGTTGTTCGCCGCGCTGCAGCAGATCAACGACGGCGGCCTGCTGACCGCGACCGTGTATGGCCGGGCCGCCGTGGTCAAAGGCATCTTGTTCACCGGGATGTTCGCGCTGGCAGGGTTCAACGTGTTGGTCGTCGAGCCGCGGCTCAAGCGCGGGATCGAGTCGTGGCCGCCGATGCTGCGGATGACAGTGGGCGGCGAGCTGATTCTGGCGGCCGCGCTGTTCGTCGTGTCGGCGGTGATGGCCTCGGGTTTGCCGGCGGTCGACGTTTCGCAGCTGCGCGCGCAGGCGGACGCTTCCAACACAACAGCCGACGGAGCGCCGTATTTCGGCATGGGGATCGCCGGCGATGTCATGGTGCATCTCGAAGTGCTGCCGGGGCGCGTCGGGGCCAACGAGATCGTCGTGTCGCCATTCGTGCTCAGTGACAGCAACCGCGCGCTCACCGATGCGACACGCGTGCAAATCCGCGCAGCATCCCCTGACGGCAGCGGACGGGAACTCACGTTCGACGCACAGCCGTCCGGTGACGGCGCATACGTCGTGGCGGAAGCGCAGCTCGATCAGGCCGGGACGTGGCGCATGCAGGTGGTGATTGAACAGGCAGGCGCAGATGACGCCGTAACTGAGTTTGAGGTGACGATTCCCCTACCATCGTCCTAACCGTTGAGAACCGCCATGCGCACACCCTTCCGAATCGCTATAATGAAAACCAAGAGCGCGTTTGTACAAACGGTATGGGGTGGTCGCACTACAATGTTCACCCCGATCTTGCCGCACTCAAGTCCCCCTCTCGATGGTTATGAGTAAGGGCCGGGGGGTTGAAGTAATGCGAATATCCGATTTGCCGGGTTACGCACGATGGATTGCTCAAACACGCTCCAAGCTCTCATACATCACGGGACGGAGGGAGTCGTCATGGTGAAGCGGCTCATCTTGTTTGCGATGGCGGTGGTGATATTCGGCGCAATCAGCCTTGTGTCGACTCCCGTACAAGCGCAGGCATTTACGGGTAGCAACTGGACGGGCGAATACTTCAACGACGCCAACTTCACGCCGCCGGCCGCGTTCACAAAGGTCGATCAGGTGTTGAACTTCAGTTTCGGCGCCGGCTCGCCCACCAACGGGCAGGTGACGCTCCCGGTCGACAACTTCTCGATTCGCTGGAGCGGCACGCAGCAGATCACGACCCCCGGCACGTATCAGTTCACGGTGCTGCGCGAAGACGACGTCCGCGTGACCGTCAACGGCATCGTGATTATCCCGTTCACCGGGCAGGACATCGGCACGGCGCAGGTCGTCAGCGGAACGGTTTCGCTGAACGTCGGGCCTGCTACGATGTCGGTCGAATTCCGCACCTTCACCGGCAACGCCAGCATCAACTTCTACTATCAGCTCATCGGCGGCGGCGGGCTGCAAACGCCGGGCTTCGGCTTCACGCCGACCGTCACCCTGACCGCGTCACGCACGGCGCTTCCGCCCATCCCGCCCGGCGCGCTGACGGCGACGGTCATCCGCGCATCGGTGCTCAACGTGCGCGACGCTCCAACCACCGGCGGCCGCAAACTCGGTCAAATTCTGCGCGGCGAGACGTATCAGGTGCTTGGCCGTGACGCCGAAGCGCGCTGGTTCCTCTTGCAGCTTGGCGGCTATCAAGGCTGGTCGTATGGGTACTACCTGTTCATCAACGGCAATGAGTACAACCCGCCGATCACCAGCCCGTTCGGCACGCTCGGCGTCCCCGGCGGCTATCCAGATACGGGTGTCGTCGTGCAGTCGACCGCGACGCTGGTGCTGCGCGACGTCCCAAGCGTCGCCGGAACGCAGATCGGCCGCGTGACGTGGGGCGGCTTCCTACCGGTCGTCGGCCGCACGGGAGACGGCTACTGGTATCAGGTCGCGTGGAAGGGTACCATCGGCTGGGTGTATTCACCGTTCACCAAGATCACGCAAGGCGACATCAACAACGTCCCGGTGCGATGAGTGAACTGGCTCACTTCGTAAGCGTGTACATCGCGGTTGGGCCGGCCAGCCGCGATGTCGTATTGGCGGATGTCGCCGCCGCGCTCGACGCCGCCGAGGGCCGCGCTTATGACCCGTTCGGGCTGATGCCGGCCCCGGCTTTTACGCGCGCTGTGAAACTGCTGGCCGCGCCGGTGCACAACGGCTGGCTGCGGCTCGCCTCTGCACCCGACAGCAGACTCGATCCTGTGCTCGACGCGACATCACGTCACGGGCTGACGGTACATGCCGTCATCGACGCCGAACTCGTGCCGCGCATCACTGCCTATCGAAATGGGTCAATCGTGGACTTGGCCGGTGGCTTGCCCGGCGCTTTTGACCGCGCACGGGTGAACGCCCTACTCGCTGTGCCGATCACCGGACACGGCAGCGCGTTCGGCGGCGTGAGCAGCGCGGCGCTGCCGCCCGATGTGCGCGCGATGAGCAGCGGGTTAGGCTCACGGCAGGTCGAGCGCCTGATGCACACCATGACCGCTGGAATGGGGCGCGGCAACCGCGACAGCGCACAGAGCGCGCTTGTGACGGTCGATTGGGACGCCGGCGCGGGGCGCTGGATGCGCGACGTGCTGATCGCCTGCGGGATCGGCGACCACGTCCTGCCCGACTACGCCACGCTGTCCACGGCCTACCGCGTCTTCAAGCGGCTGGAACGCCGGCCCGGAGCCACCCTGTACCCCGGCGACTCCGAGGCGACCGCCGCCGCGCCAAACGCCCTCGACTATGCCCCGGTGTACTATGGCTGGAAAGGCTGAGTCCCCCCATGAGCGCCCGCGACCGCGCGACGTGGAACAAGCGCTACCTCGACCTCATTAACGCGTCTTTTCCACGACCTGACTTGCTGTTGATGGATTATGCGCCGCCGGCAGCAGCGCCAGACGCCCGCGCGCTCGACCTTGCGGGCGGACGCGGCCAAAACGGATTATGGCTCGCCGAACAGGGCTACGTCGTCGACATCATGGACATCAGCCGCGTCGCGCTCGACAGCGCCCGCGAGGAGATGACCCGCCGCGGCCTGCGCCGTGTCAACCTGCTCGACGTCGACCTCGACACGATGCACCTGCCCACACAGACGTATGACATCGTAAGCGTGTTCCGCTTTTTCAACCGGCGGCTGCTGCCGGCCATCGGCCGGTCGATTAACCCCGGCGGACGGCTGATCTACGAGGCGTTCTCCCTGCACATCCTCGACGAGCGCCCGAACATGAACCCGGATTTCTGTGTGCAGGGCGATGAGCTGGCCGACGCGTTCTCCAAGTGGAAGATCGTGCTGCACAGCACAGAAGGCGTACTCGCCCGTTTGGTCGCCATCAAGCCGACCAGCGCATAATCCACCCGATCGCTCCATACATTGATGACCTCCGGCGGGATTCGCACTGCCGTGTTTCGCTTCAGCGCAAGGTGTCCAGAGAGCGCGAGCATATTGGACAACAGCCTCAACGCAACCGCCCCTGTTCCGGATGGTTCCGGGACAAGGGCGGCGGGTGTGCGCAGTGGTCGACGTGCGCCTAGTTGACGCGGTTGATCTTGTCTGTAATACCCTTGATGAACGTCTCGTACTCGGTCTGCGAGATTTCCGCCTTAGGCACCACGCGCACCTGCGCCAACTGCGCGCGCTCGTCGTCGCCGAGGGTGGTGTCACTCGTAACGACCATGACCGGGATATTCTGTGTCTCCGGGTTCTCGCGCAGTTCGCGCAGCACGGCGAACCCGTCCATCTCCGGCATGCGCAGGTCGAGTACGATCAGGTTGGGCCGGCGGATCGCCACCTGCTGCAACCCTTCGATACCGCTGTTGGCGGTGTACACCTTGAACGTGCCGTGTTCGCGCAGCAGTTCGCCAAGCAGGCGCAGCGCGTCATCCTGATCGTCAATCAGCAGGACACGCGGCACGTTGGCGGCCTTCTCCGCACGGTTGACGGCCTCCATCAACACGTCAGGCGAGAACGGCCGCTGCAAGAAGGCGAATGCGCCTTTATCCAATGCGCGGTTACGTTCTTCGCTCAGGGTCGTCACGATCAGCGGGATGTCGCAGGTGTCATCGCGGGACGTGAATTCTTCGAGCAGATCCCAACCCGCGCCGTTCTCAAAATTGACGTCCATCAGGATGAGCGTGGGCTGCATGGCCGGCACGACCGCGCTGGCTTCCAGCGGTGACGCGCACACGATCACTTCCCAACCCTCGCGCTGGAGCGAACGCCGGAACTGATCGACCATATCCGGGCTGTCTTCGATCAGCACGAGCTGGCGTTTGACCTCGATGGGCATTGGCGGTACGAGCATGCCGGTATTGCCGGTGCGGCGCGGCAGCGTCTTCGGGACGGCCGGCTCTTGCGGCTCTTCCTCGGTGACAGTCATCTCGGTCGGGATGGTGACGGTGAACGTCGACCCGACATTGACTTCGCTCTCAACCGTCAGCGTGCCGCCCATCAGCTCCATCAGCGACTTGGCGATTGGCAGGCCGAGGCCGGTACCGCCGGCAACCCGCGTCAGCGACGAGTCGACCTGACGGAACGGTTCGAACATCAGCGCCCGGTCGGCTTCGGAGATGCCGATACCGGTGTCGATCACGTCGATACGCACGAACGCCTTGCCGTTGCTGGTCATCGGATAGGCTTGGATCGTCACCTCGCCCTGCCGCGTGAACTTCGCCGCGTTCGAGACGAGGTTCAAGAGCACTTGACGCACGCGCGTCTTGTCCCCGAACACGTTCGGCAGGTTGTTGGCGACATCGAGGCGCAGCTCGATGGGCTTGTCCTTAATCAGGCCGACGCCGATTGACCGCACCGCCTCGATCTCCGGCTTGAGATCGAATTCCTCGATGTTCACCGTCATCTTGCCGGCGGTGATCTTGGCTTGGTCGAGGATGTCGTTGATGACCGTGAGCAGATGCTGGCCGGAACTGAAGATCGTGCTGAGGTCGGTTTCCTGCATCTCGCTCAACGGGCCAGACATGCCCTTGAGCATCATGCGGCTGAAACCGATGATCGAGTTCAGCGGCGTGCGCAGTTCGTGCGACATATTGGCGAGGAAGTCGCTCTTGAGGCGATCCATCTCACGCAGTTCGTTGTTCGCGTGGGTCAGCCGTTCAAGCAGCTGGTTGGTCTGCACGACCGCGGTTAGCGAACTCGACAGCGTTTGCAGCAGCTGAACGACCTCACGCGGGAACTCGTTGATCTCGTTCCCCTCGACGACGATCACGCCGAGCAGCTCGCCAGCACCGACAAGGGGCACGATCGCCGCCGAGCGCGACCCCGGTGACATGCGGCGGTACGTCGGGACGCGGTCAAGGTTGTTGAACACCGACACGGTATGCTTTTCGGCGGCACGCAGCAGCGCATCGTCGGGCAAGCTGCCGATTCGCACCGTCATCACTTCGTCGTTCTCGATCCCGAAGCCCGCTACCGCCTCGACCTCAAGGGCTTCGCGAGAGGCCCCCAGATGATCCTGATACACGCGCTTGACGTACACGCCGATCGCGCGTGCGTTGAACGATTCGTACAGCGTATCCGCCGCGCTTTGCAGCGCCTCGCGCACGGTCGACGCCGCGGCGGCAGCGGACGTGACTTGGAACAGCAGACCCATGCGGTCAGCTTGATCCTGTGCTGCTTCGTATAGGTTGGCGTTCTCAATCGCAATTGAAATTTGCGCGGCCAGCGTCGTCAGCGCGGCGATGTCATCTTGGGTGAACGCGTTCGACTGGTTCGACTGCACGTCGAACGCGCCGATCACCCGCCCCTTCAGAATCAGCGGTAGGGCCATCTCAGAGCGCGTCAGCGGCAGGAAAACATTAGGTGCGTGGACTACACCTTGTGCAGACGTATCCTGCGCGATCACCGGACGGCCAGTAACGATCACCTGACCGATCACCGAGGACGAGCCTTTCGCCAAGCGGTGATGGGCGGCGAGCATCCGCTCCCCGGCTTCACCGGTCGAGGCGCGCAGCACCGCATACTCGTCGCGGTCGTCCATCAGGAAGATTTGCGCGTGGTCATAGTTGAAACTGGTGCGCACCAGATCCACGATCTGCGGCAGCAGTTGGTCAAGCTCAAGGATCTGGCCGGCGGCGTTCGATACCTGTGCCGACGTTTCAAGCTGGCGGGCGCGCCGGTTCGTCTGATCGAGCAGCAGCGCCGCGTCCAGCGAGAGTGACGCCTGCTCACCGAACGACTGGAAGATCCGTCGCTCGCTTTCGGTCGTGACATGCGGATCTTGGCTCGAAATCCAGATGGCTCCAAGCGGGCGTGCCGCCACGCGCAGCGGGATGACCGAGAACGAGCGCGCGTTCAAGACCATGCCCACTTCCGCGCTGATGCCGTACTTCGCCAACAGCTCTTGCGCTGAGGGCGACTCGATGTCGTTGACGCTGAACGACTCAGGCTGCCGCAAGGCTTCCCACACCGGGAAATCCTCACGCTTGAAGGTGACACCGCGCATGATCGGCGTTTCGTCGCGCGTCCACTCCGCTGTGATGGTGATGGCGGCGTTCGGGTTGTCCCACGACACACCGTTGAGCTGTGCGACGAACGCATGCGTCAGATCGTCCGACAGCAGCGTAGCGACGAGCGCGTTCAACACGTCCCCGGCATTGGTCGCGTTGCTCAACGCGCGCGACGCCTGATACAGCAGCGCGCTTTCTTGCAGCGCCGTCTCCGTCTGCTGGAACAACAGCCGGTTGTCGATGGCGGTCGAGGCGACCTCACCAATTTGCGACAGCAGGCGCTGGGCGTCATCGTCAAAGCCGGCCGCTTGCGCGATCCGAGCACCAACCACCCGACGGGGATGTCGCTGATAGACGAGCGCAGCGGCACCGTCATCAACGATTGCACACCGATTCGGTTCAGTTCAGTCTCGGCCTGCTCGCCGACGACCTCCGGCTTGATCTGATCGAAATAGCGCGCCGCGTCGTTGCCCAGCACGTTGATCAGCGCGCCCGCGCTCTCCAGCGGGGTCACGCTCCCGCGCGCTTCAGTAAGCTGTCCGGAGACGAGATCACGCAGCAGGATATACGACTCGTCAAAGCCGAGGTTTTGCAGCTCAAAGTTCAATACGTCGAGCGCTTCGTCAAGCTGTTCGGCCTGTGACAAGCGGCTCTGCGCGCCGTAGATCGTCACCGTCTCGTTCAGCACGTCTTGCAGCGAGCGTTCAAGCACGCGCAGGCCGGAGATGTCGCTGAACGTCAACACGATAGCGTTGGTTGCGCCGGCGACGTTGGCGACCGGCGCCGCGCTGATGAGCAAGTCCACCTCGCCGTAGGGCGTGCGAACCGCCACATCGTCGTTCGAGGCCGGCTCTTGCGTCGCCTGCGTGGCGTACACGCACAGCTGGTCTTCCGGGTACGGCTCGAACGTGTCGCTGCGGATCAGTTGGTAATTCTCAATCGAGAACGGTTTGTCGACGCGGTCGCCGAGCAGTTCGCGCGCGCGTTCATTGGTGATGATCGGCAGCAGGTTGCGGCTGTCGAGCACGATAACGCCGGCGGGAAGCGTGGCGAGCGTGGACGACAGCGTCTTCTGCTCGGCTTGCGCTTGCAGGAATAGGCGCTGGTTCTCAAGCGCCACCGCGATCTGCGAAGCCAGTGTGCTCACCAGCCGGGCGTCCGCTTCGTCGAGGTTCGCGCTCTCGACCGAACGGCCCACGATCAACGCACCAATCGCCTGATCGCCGGTGCGAATCGGTGTCGCGATCGACTTGCCGTATACGGGGCGATAATTCTGTGGCAGCGACCGCGGATCATTGATAATCAACGGTTCGGTCATACGGAGGGTCGACGTCAGCGGGTGGGTATCGGTGGTGTGGAGCCGGGCGGAAGTCAACTGCTCGTACCCCGGCAGATAGGCGCTGATCGTCTCAAGAACATCACTGCGCGGGTTGTAGACCGCCAGATGCCAGCGATCCAACTGGGCGGCTTCGGTCACACGGCGAAGCACCTCGTCAATCGACTGCTCGAAGTCGACGCCGATCTGGTTGGCAAGCTGCGCAGCCTCGGCCAGCGCGAACGCACGCTGTGCTTCAAGACGGGCGTTCTCGAACAGCAGTTTGTTTTCCAGCGCCAAGCCCAACTGGCCGGCGGTCGTTTGCATGAAGTTGGCGTAGCGGTCGGTCAAGCCCTCGGGGCGGTTGCTATGCGCCACCAGCGCGCCGAACCAGTACCCGTGCGACTCGACCGGCACGATGACCGCAAAGCCGGCGCCGTTGCTGTGCAGCACGTCCGCGACCTTGGCGGCGGGGTCGGCCTCGTCGATAGCATCAGAGACGTTGAGCGTCACCGCGCCGACCGCGCCTTGCAGCAGATCGGCAATTGGCAGCTCGTCGCGGCTGAAGGTGCGGTGCGTGCCGCCTTCGATGATACGGGACTCGGAGCCGTCGATAGCCCACTCGTGGGCAAGCTCCAAGAACGGCGCATCTTGACGCGGGTCAGGCTGTGCGAGCCACATCATGATGCGCAAATCCTGCACGCCTTCGACTTGGACGGCAAGCAGCGGGCGCGAGAGATGGTCAACTGTCGCGCTGAAGATGTCTTCGGCCGTCTGGGCGCTCGAAATAGCGCGCGTAGCGATGTACAGGCGGCGGGTTTCGTCCAGCGCCTGCTCGGTGCTTTCCAGCAGGCGGCGGTTCTCAAGCTGCGTCGACATCTGGCCGGTGATGGCGCGGTAGACGACGCTGTCTTCCATCGAGAACTGGCGCGGCTCGCTGGATGTGATGTAGAAGAGCGCAATCGGCGTCGCGCCGCTGAACAGCGGATAGATCGCAACGAAGCGCACCGCCTGCGGGTCAGGCAGCCACGGCACGCGCTGCGAGAGCACCGGCGACGTACCGCGGTCGTCCAACAACAGCTCCGGCTCGCGGCGGCGCATCGGGGACTCGGAGGCGATGCGAATACGATGGCGGAAGTTGACCTGCTGTACGGCGAGGTTCTCGCTGTACGCCACGACGCGCTGCATGACCGGCCAACCCGTCTCGTCCAATTCGCCTTCCAACAGCGCAAGGCTGAAATTGACCTTCGTGTCGGTGGTGGTCGCCAGCGCCGCGCTAATCAGATCGCTGAAGTCGCGGGCGGTGTTGATGATACGGCTGGCGGCGTACAGGCTTTCGTTTCTGGCGCTGGTCAGCTCGTTGCGCTCAAGCAGCAGCAGGTTGTCGCAGGCGATGCTGACCGGGTCGACCAAGGCCGGGTACAGGCGGGTCTCACGCATGTTGAACACGCGCGGCAGCGGGAAGCCGAACATCGCGATCCCGAACCACTCGTCGCGGACGGTCAGCGGGAGCACAAGGGCCGCACCGCAGGCCAACTGCTTGAACAGCGTGCGGGTGGCTTCGTCCAGCCGGTCGTCAGCCTCGACATCTTCGAGGAGCAGCACCTCCTGCCGGTTCAGACTGCGCAGGAACGGCACATCCTCAAGGCGGATTTCGCTGTCGTCCATCGGGTTCGGGCGGCGGCTAGCCGTCCGCGCCGACGGGCTGTAGCGATCCGCACGGACGATGGCCGTATCGGGCTGTTCACCGCTGCGCGCAGGCGTCGCGAAGATCCAGATTTGGCTGCGGTGTGCGTCAGGGACTGCGGTCGAATGCACGGCATCAACCACGCCGGGCAAGATGTCCGCTTCGCTGAGGTTACGGCTGAGGGTATAGAGTGTGCGCGTCTCTGATAAGTTGTTCTGTGATTCGGTGAATAGACGTGCGTTCTCGACGGCCAGCGCGACACGGTCGGCCACACCGCGCAGCACGGTTTCATGCGCATCGGTCAGCGGTTCCTCGGCGTCGGGCTGGGCGCGCAGTTCGCCGATCACCTCACCGCGGACGCGAATCGGGACGCTGATGCCGATCTCGCCATCCTGCGGGTCATCGTTGACTTCCTCGACCTTCATCAAATCATACTGGTAGTGATACTCAGTCGAGAGCGGGTCTTCGAACGATTCCCACGCGTCGCGCGTCAACTGCCGGTTGAGCGCGTTGATCTGCTCGACACGTTCCTGCGTTTGTTGGATCAACTGCGCTTTATTGATCGCGACAGCCAGCTGATCGGCCAGCAGCGTATACACCGGCAGATCTTGTTCGCTGAACGCGTTGACCTGCGCGGATTGGATGTCCAGCGCGCCAATCACCTTGTTGCCGACGATCAGCGGCAGCCCGATCTCCGCGCGGGTCTCCGGCAGCAAAGCGTTGAACCCATGCCCTGCCTGCGGATCGCGCGTGTCGTTGACGACGACCGGCTGCTTGGTCGACACGGTGCGGCCGATGACCGTTGGCGAGCCATAGCGAATCTTGTGCCCCTGTTCGAGCATCCGCCGGCCGGCTTCGCCCTGACTGTACGCGAGCACCGCGTTCTGCGAGACATCGTCCAGCAAGAACACCTGCGTGTGATAGAAGTCGAACTCGCTGCTGATGAACTGAATCGCCCGCGTCACCAGCTCGTCGATGTCCATCAAGCCGGCGGTCTCGCGGCCAATGCGCGACGCGATTTCGATCTCACGATTGCGCCGGCGCAGCGTCTCGTCCAGCTCGTCACTCAGTTGATTGATACGGAACGTCGCCGACTCGATGGCTTCCATCAGGGCGTCGATTTGTTCATCGTCGCTGGATCGGCTGACGCTTGCGCCAGCGCCAGCCGTCACCGGGCGCAGTTGGGTCGCGGAGACCCGCGAAACTTCGGCGGTCGCCAGCCGTTCGGCGGCGGAGTGCACGGCGCTCTGGAACGGCTTCAATGCGTTCACCAACAGCCGGTCGAACATGAAGATCGCCGCCGCGCCCAGCGCCAAGACGACCCCAGCTGCGACGATCGACGTATTATTGGCGTTGACCAGCAGGGCGGTTCCGTTGTCGATCAACGCCACGCGCCACGGGAAGTCTGCACCCGGATACGGGTTGATCTGGCTGGCCGAATACAGGTCGTTGCCGACCCATGTATCGGTGAACACGCCGGGGATCTGCGTCAGGTTGAAGCGCACGGCTGTCTCGTCAATCGAAAAGTTGGACAGCGCGAGCACGGTGCTTGTGTTGTTGACTAGAATCGCCCGCCGTTCACTTTCGAACAACGGGCTGGTGCCGTCGCTGACCTGTGCCAATGCCGCCTGAAACGCGGCCAAACTGAGTTCGACCTGAAGCACGCCGCCCGTCTGGTCGACAGCGATATACAAGCTCACCGATTCGTCGAACATATTGACCGGGCCGACCTGCACGCCGGTGTGCGTGGACTGAGTGACGGCGTTGAACGCGGCATCCGACTCCATTACCAGACGCTGGCGGAAGCGCGTCACCAGCGTCACCTGACCGCCGAGGTTTTGCGCCTCGCCCCACACCGCGTTGTCACGGGTGAGATATCGCACAGCGAGGTACAGGTTGGGCGACCGTGTGATCAAGTCACCAAACGAACGCAGCAGATCGCGCTGGGCGAGGCGCTGGCGTGCGCTCGGCGCGACCGGATCCGGTTCCGCGACGACGATTTCGTTATAAGTGCGGACAAACGCGCTCGACGCCAAGCCTTGCAATTCGCTGGCCGCCTGCGTCAGCAGGTTGTTGACGTCGCGGTTAAGCACGCGCATCGCGTCCTCGCGTTCAATCGCAAGGCGTTCGCGTTCGCGGATTTGTGGCACGACGAACGCGATTACGACGGCGGTTACGGCAAGCACGCCGAGGATCGGCAGGACACGGAGGCGAATACGCCGTAGCAGAGAGTTGCGCGCGGCCTGCGTCCGCCTGATGGTCGTCGTCATAGGTCAACGCTCCATGAACGTATTCTACTCATCCGAGTCTGCGCCGTTGGTGTAGGCAGCGCCGCCTAGTTTGAAGATCTCATTGCTGCGTGTACGCCGCCGCGCGCCCTCCACGCCAAGGCGCAGGCTGACGTTGCGGGTTTGCAGCGCCTGCCCGACCTCGCGCACAGCTGTCGTCAAGATCGCCTCGACATCGCTTTGCGCGGTGATCTTGGCGGCGATGTCGTTCAGAACGCGTTCGCGCTCGGCGGCGCGCTGGCTTTCCTCGAACAGGCGGGCGTTGTCAAGGCTGACCGCCAAGCGGCCGACCAGTTCTTCAGCGAGCTGCACTTTGTCGTCACCAAACTCGTTGATCGGCAGCTCCCACAGCACCGCGCCCAGCACCTGACCGCGCAGCGCAATGGGCACGGCGAGCGGAACGGTGCGGCTGCTGGTGATCGAACCGATCTGCGTGACGCCGGTCTTAATGGCCTGCGCGCGCAGCGTTTCGGTATCGGTACGGGTAGGCGTTCCGGCCCATGCCACCAGCTCGCGCGAGCGCACCGAGAACAGGTGCTCGCGCCATGCGGCGGCGGTGTTGTCGCGGTTGGTGCGCGCAATTTCGTTGAGCGCGGCCACCGATTCCTGATACAGACGCGCATTCTCAAGCGAGACCGCGATCTGGTCGGCCATCGCTTGCAGCGTGCTGATCTGATCGGGCGTGAAGCTGTTGGCAACGGTGCTTTGCACGTCCAGCGCGCCGATCACGCGCTCACCGAGGCGCAGCGGGATAGCAAGCTCGGCGCGGGTGTTCGGCAGAAGTTCGTTGACGCGGTGCACTTCGGACGCCATGGTGTCGAGCACGGCGGTGATCGTGCCTTCACCGGTCGTCCGGCCGATCACGGAAGTCCCGCCAATGCCGAGGCGGTGACCGCGTTCGAGCAGCTTGCGGCCGGCATCACCGGTCGAAGCGCGCAGCACGGCGTTTTCGCCCTGCTCGTCGTTGAGGAAGATCTGCGCATGGTAGATGTTCGGGAACACCTTGATGATGAGCGCCACCACCTCTTCCATCAGGCGCTGCTGATCGCGCTGGGTGGTCGCAAACCGGCCGACTTCCTGCGTCGCCGCGATGTCGCGGATGCTCGCTTGAAGGCGTTGGTTGAGCGCCTGCATGCTGTCTTTGGTCTGCTGGTGAACCGCTACCGCTTCGCGCAGGGCCGCGCCGAAAGCGTCTGGTCGCCGCAGCGCACGTTCGTTGACTTCCAGCGGCGCGTCCAGATCGGCCGAGATGACCCGGCGAGTTTCACGCAGCATCGTCGTGCCATCACGCCATACGATGTACACCATGACGACGCCGATGAGCGCCACGATCGGGATCAGCCACGGCGCGCTGCCGAACGCCGCTCGAGTCACCGAGGTATCGAAGCGCGCGGTGCTCACCTCGGTGATTAACGCCAGCGCCGTGTTCGAGATCGGCAGGTAATATCCTACCATCGGCAGCGCAACACCCGCGATCCGATATTCGGCGAACCCGCGCTGGCCGGCCAAAGCCTGATTGATCGGGGCCGAACGCACCGACTCGGTCGCCTGTTGAAGCGATCCGGGATCGGTCAGCACGACGCCGGTACGGGTCGCCAAATAGCTGATGATTGAGAACTGCGTTTCGGTTTCCGGGTCGGTGACACTGGTGAGGTTGTTTAGAAGCGTGTTCTGAAGGTTCAACCGTCCGATCAGGAAACCGACGATCTCCTGATCGATCTCGATCATCTGAATGACTTCGGCCTGATCGACGCCGTCGTCAGTACGGTACACGATGAGGCGCTGCGGCTCACCGAGCGTCTGGGCGTCAATCGCGCCAATGAAAGCCTGCGACCGCGAGACATCGACACCGACGACTTCCGATTCAGCCACTTGGGCATCGAGCGGGTGTACGCTGGCCGCGATGACGCCGTCGAGTGACACCACGCGCACGTACTCGAACAAGCCGTTCTCGATCAGGCGGAAGCGCAGCAGGTCAGTTGCCTCAGATCGCGCCACGATGTCCGAACTGGACGGCGTGCCGGTGATTTGAAGCAGGCGCAGCAAGCGCGGGCGCAGGTATGCCGTCGACGCCGCATTTCCGATTGTATCGAGCGCGTTGCCGACCGCGCCTTCGATACGTGCTGCACGCGTGAGTGCGGTCTCGTATACAAAGTCGCGCAAGCGGCCCTCGGCTTCGACCTCAGCAGCGGACTCGAAGGCGTTAATCACCAGAGTGCGGCTGACGATGACGAACGCCAGTAAGATCGCTGCGAGCTTGAGCCAGTACGGCCACTGGCGGGGGTTCAGGGCGGCTAACATGCTTAGTCTCCGGCCACGCGTTCGGTATCAGACAGCGGTGACGGGATCACCTCGGTAGGGGCAGGAGGCTCGCTGCGCATGGGAAGCGCCTGCTGCTGGAAAGGCTGAACGTGAATACGCGAATTGACGGCGCCGAGCACCTCGCGGAAACTCTCGACCGCGGTAGACAGCACGGAGTCAACGTCGGTCGCCGAAATCAGGCGGTTGGCGACGCCGGACGCCAAGGCTCGCGCTCGGCTTGGGCGCGGGTCTGTTCGATCAGCCGCTTGTTTTCGAGCGCGAGCGCCAAGCGACCGGCAAGAATACGCGCTGTCGCAAGCTGGCGATCGCTCAGCGGCCGACTGCCGGGAAGCGAGAACGACATCACGCCGAGCGTTTCGCCGCGCAGGGTGATCGGCAGGCGCACGACCCGGTGCGCGCCGTGCTGTTCGACCTGCATCTCGGCGCTCTCAAGCACCGGGCGCAGTTCGGATGGCATGTCGTTGGCGGGCACCAGCGCGCCGCTGGGCGCAACATCATAACCGGCGAGCCGCTGGCCGACACGCTGATTGCGCCGGCCGGTCGAGGTCAGCTCGGCCAAGCGCGCGCGCAGCGATTGAGTCGTTTCCTGCTGCTCGCGCACGGTCGTCTTGAGCGACAGCGATTGGCGGACGGTCGTCAGCGTCGCCGCGATGTTGTCGGCCAGCGTTTGCAGCGTCAGCAGTTGATAATCGGGGATCTCCGACACTGCCTCGTGCTGCACGTCCAACACGCCCAGCAGGGTATCGCCGTAGACCATAGGCAGCACCGCAGCGCACACCGTCGTCGGCAGAAAATGCGTGCGCCGGATAAACGTATCGGTACGGTCGATGCGCACACTGCGGCGGCTTGCCGCCGCCTCACGGACGGCGCTGGTTTCAGGCAGTGCGGTCACGCCGGCGCGCTCGACACGCTGCCCGCTGCCCACCGCCAAGCGAACGCGTTCGTCCAGCCCGCCGCTCGTGCCGATCAGGAAAAACTGGGCGAACGGGAATTTCAAGTCCGAGCGCACAAACGACAGCGCCTGACCCAGCAAGCGGTCTTCGTCGTTGATGTCGAGTGACGCGCCAATCGCGGCAATGCGCTGAAGCGCGACGACGTCGCGTTGGGCGTCTCCGGCGACAACCGGCGCCCATCCGGCGAATGTAATCAACAATGCCGAGTCAACTGCGAGCGTGAACAAAATCAGCAGCAGATCAGGCAGCACCATCTGGCTTGGATCGAGCACGATGCTTTCGGCGGCTTGCCGCTGCGAAACGGCCAGCACGACCGCAATCACCACCAGCAGGACGGCCGTGACGGTCATCCCCGTGCGGCGCATCAAGCTGCCCGCCGCCACCATCGGGATCGACAACATGATGACACTGCTAAACGACAGCGAGCCGCCCATCACGGTGAACGCAAACAAGCTGAGCAGCGCGACCAATACCGCCGATGCTACGCCGATCCAGCCGCGCCGCGCTGTGAGGTAGACGATGAGCGCCGCAATCGGGGCCACATACGAGATCACTAAGCTGGCGCCACGAGCCATCAGCGCATCGGGCGCGGTCGCCGCCGAGAGCAAGCTGAGCGCCAGCCACGGCAGCGCGATCAGCAGCAGCGCAAACCCGATGAAGATCAAGCCGTGCATCCGCTGCTGGTCGACGCGATCCTCGAAGATGACCGGCGACGAAAGAATTCCTGTCGATGAACGCTGCATCTCTTTTCCTCCGCCCTGCTACCGCGCCGCTTGCCCGGACGGCGCCAAGCCGACGCGGATCGATCCCTCGTCGGCGGTAAGGGTCTCTGCCATCTCGGTCAGCGAAATTTGCAACAGCTCATCGACCGTCTCAGCCTCTTGAAAGCGCGAGATGACGGTATTGATCCGCTGCTGCTGCGCGGATGTCGCTTGTGCTTCTTCGATCAGCCGCACCAGCTCAAGCGCGGCCACCAAGCGTTCAGTGAACCCGATAATCGCGTAGATCAGGTCGATTTCAGCATTGTCACCGCCGATGATCTCGACCGCGCCAAGCGTCACATCGCGAAGCTTGATCGGCGTGGCGGTCAAAATGTCACCATCGGGCGTCCGGTCAGTCACGATCGTGCCGGAGTTAAAGGCGTCGATCATGGCCGGCGTCCAACCGGGATTGTATGTCACTTCGTCACCGACAACCCGAATGCCCGTCAGTTCGGGCTGCGTAATCAGGGCGTCTTCCCATGCTTGACGGGTCAGCTCGCGGTTGAGGCGCTGAATCTCAGCAAGGCTGTCTTGCGCATGTTTCGCTAGTTCCTGATTTTCCCGCACGCTGCTTTCCTGCGCCGCGAAAAGCTGCGCGTTGCGGATCGTCACGGCGAGCTGGTTGGCGAGTGCCTGAAGCGCCTGCACATCCGTATCGGAAAACGCGCCGGCGTGAACGCTCTGCACGTCGAGCGCGCCGATGACCCGCTGCTCGCCCGCATCACCCGCCACCTGCATCGGCAGCGCAAGCTCAGCGCGGGTGTCTGGCAGCAGCGCGTTGAAGGCGTGACCCGGCTCGGTCTGGGTGTCGTTGATCAGCACGAAGGCGTTGGACAGCGTCACACGGCCGATAACCGAATGGGATCCAACCCCGAGGCGGTGGCGCCGTGCGAGAAGTTCGCGGCCCGCCGCCCCGGTCGACGCGACAAGGTTGGCGAACTCGCGCTTCTCGTCCACCAAAAAGATCTGAACATGATAGAAACCGAACTGCTCCTGAATCGTGTTCACGGAGTTGTGGAGCAGCGTCTCCAGCGCGGTCAGGCGGCTGGTCTGCCGGCCAATATCCGCCACCGAGGCCAACCGCCGGAACGACCGTTCGGCTGTGACCGTCGTGCGTTGGGTGATATCGAACAGGTAGCGGAACACGACCGCGACGACGACTGTGATGCCGATGCCGGCCACCGCCTCGACGCCGCGATCTGCGGTTGAAAAGCCGGTCTGCTGAATGACTTCCAGCAGCGTGCGGAAGAACGGCACGGTCGCGATCACCGCCGCAGCCACGAAAAACTGCGACGTGGTCAGCGTAGCGGCGACGATGACGCCGAGCACCGTCAGCAGCAGGCGGATTTCGTTCTGCGAGATGAAAAAAGCGGCCGCGAAGAAGATCACCGATGCGACGATGCCGGCGGCGTTGATGCGCCCACGGCGCACGAGCATCAGCGCGATGAGACCGGCGAACGCGGTTCCGAGGTTGAGGCTCAACTGACGCGGCGTGAAAATATCAGCGCCCGCGGCGGCTTGCGCTGCCGCGCCAACCAACGGCAGCACGAGCAGCACCCAGCTCAACGTCAGCGCGAAACGCCGTTGGATTGAGCCGATGCTCCCCGTCAGGTCACTCTGGCGGGCGGCGCTCTGGCCGATCGCAGCACCCATTGGCTACTCCTCGTTTACATCCCGGGCTCCATTCACATTGTCGCGGCGCGATTTCGACTGCGACTGCTCATTGGGCGAGCCCAGTTGAAGCGTAACACTTTTTGCACCCAATGAGTCTTGATAATTCTTCGTGCCTGTCACAAGGGTATCACGCACGGTTGACGTCCCCTGTAAGCGTTCGGCGAAGTGCGCCGTGACCTGTTCTGTCTTGGCCGACCGCTGCGCGGCTTGCAGGTTCCGTGCGCGATCAAGCGCCCCGCTGATCTGCGACACCATCTGCACGAACACATTGGTATCGTTGCGGGTGTAGGCTTCAGGTTGAACGCTGTCGATCTCCACAACCCCGACGATCCGTTCGGCCACGATCAGGGGCGCCGCCAGCACCGAACGCACCGGCCGGCTCGCCACCAGCGGGCGCAGGTCGGATCTCGTCCGCATATCGCTGACGGAGACGATGTCGCCCTTTTGCGCGCGTTCGGCCGGCGTGCCATCCAGCCGATAATTGATCGGCTCTTCCGGGCGGTATGGGCGGCCGTTCTCGAACTTCATCACCACGCGCACGGCCCCCGGTTCGGATTGTTCGAGTTCCGGCCACGGCGAACGGCCTTGCAGCCAATCGATGTTGACGAGAACCCATAGGTCATCGGCAGGCAGAATATCGTGAAGGCGATCCGCCACTGCCTCGAACACCTCGTCGTCGTGCCGCGACATCACGAGATCCGACGAAAGCCGGGTCAGCGATTCAAGCTGTGCCGCTTGACGCTGTGCCTCGCGGAACTGCCGCAGGCTGAGAAACAACATAGCGAGCTGGTTGGTCAAGGTACGCGCCACCTCGACGATGGTCAGGTCGAACTCGAAGTTGTCGCGTTTGATGTCGAGGCCGATCGACCCGAAACAGCGCTCGGACTCATCCAGCATCGGCAAGAACAACATCTGCTTGATGCCCGACCCTACCAACGCAGCGCGGTTCTCAGGCGTCAGCTTCGCATCATGGGCGACGTCTTCGACAATCACAGGCTGGCGCGTCTCGATCGTCTGGACGAGATATGGATTATCCGGCGGGATGATGAGGCCGATCAGCTTCTCGTCGGGGTACTCGGCCACCACCTCGGCGGAGTTGTCCTCGCGCACCAGCGTGATCCCTGCGTGATCCATGCCGAGCGCCGTGGCGAACGTCCGCGCGCCTTCTTGCAGCAGGCTAGGCTCGTCGCGCACGGTGAGCAGGCGCAGGGCAAGGTCGTTGACGACCTGCAGCACCGGGAATTCCTGCTTTTGCGGCGTGCCGTTGGATTCATTCATAGTTCTGACCTTCAAACTGACCTGATCGCATACAAGTTGGCATAACTGGGCAAATCCGGGCGTCATGTCGACGGCCGTATGCAGCGCTACATAGATTTGCGCGACGAGCTGATTGTTGACGATGACCGGCAGGGCCACCGCGCTGTCAAACGTCAATTTCGTCTGGCGGATCAGCACCGGCATCACCGGGTCGTCCTGCCAGTCGTAATCGGAGTGATAGAACACGGGCTTTCCGAACGCGCGCGACGCCAGCCACGTCTGGAAGAACCATTTGCTGCGTTCATCGTCGAACGTCTCGTGCAGCGGGATATCCGGCACGTCGCTGCGCTGACCGAACAGCAGCCGGTTGACGACGTACCGCCCAACCCGCTGCGTCTGAAACGGGTTGATCTGCACGCTCGTCCATGCGACGATGTCGTAGTCAGCCGCAAGGCAGCGCCGAACGGCCTTCATCACATCGATTTCGTCATGGGCGGCCAACAGCGCACGGCTGAACTCCACGATCCGCGACAGATCGTTGGGCTTGCCGCGCTGATCGCCATCGTGCAGCCGCGCAATCGCCGCCGTCACCGACGAGCCGATCCCCGGCAGGACGGCTTGCAGCGGCTGAAGCAGGTCGGCGGTCGTCGCGCCGATGACCAGCATGCCATGGACTTCGTTATCGGCGACCAGCCCGACAACCGCGGCGGCTTTGCAGCCCATCGTCATCAGGCTGTGGGCCAAACGCGGCGCAAAGCGCGCCAGTTCACTGTTCTCCAGCACATCGAGGAATGGTTTCGCGTCTCCCAGCCGTGCCAGCATCTCGTAAGACTCGCGGTTGCGCGCGCTGTCGTACAGCTCATCGACAACGAGCTGCATGCCGCGCACGCTAAAGCGCGACGCCACGGCCTCGACGGTCAACAGCCGTGGGGTCATGCCGCCGCGGATCGGTTCGTTAAAGAGCGCCACCATCGCGGTCGTGATCACCGATGGCAAGGCGTCCAGAACAGCCGCCGCGACATCCGGATACTCGCTGGCGTCGAGCATCTGTTGGCTGGCTTGCACCATGCGCGACGCCCAATGTTCACGCACCGACACCTCGCTCAACCCGCGCGCCGTATCGGTCAACAGGGCGATGCGGTCGGCGAGGCGCTGGAAGCTGTGAATCGCGACATCACTCAACACGCGCGATACCGTGGATAGGACGACAAGCACCGCGCTTGTGCGGCCGATACGCGAAATGGGGTAGAAAGCGGCGCTGACGAAGTCGTTGGCGTGCAGCCATTCGTACAGGGCCGTGCCGAGCGTGAGTTTCGCGTCCGGCCCCAGCGCATGCACCACGAACGCATCGCCAGCGCACACACGATCACGCAGGGTTCCCCCCAGCCTCGGCCATGCGATATCGAGCGTGATGCTGCGCCGGACATCGGCATGGTTGGCCGGCAGGGAACTCCATCCCTGCAGGTATCCCGCCTCGTCGTACTGAAGCACGTTGACGGCCAGCACCTCGCGCTTGGTCAGCAGGCGCTGGGCGACGATGTCGGCCATCTGGCCGAGGCTCGTGGCAGTGGTGAGCGTCGTGAGAACGGTAAGCAGGTTCTGTTCGATCATCCGCTGGGCGTCGTCGCCGTAGCGTTCCATCGCCGCGGCGAATGTATTCACCGCGCGCGAATCGCGCAGGTCGAGCGCCAAACCGACGTATCGCGCCAGATCGATCAGCCGCGCGCGGGCCTCTTCGCCGAGGGCGCCGCGGCGCGTCACTTCCAACACGTATTCCGACGCGCGGGCGAGGTCAGCCACCGCCGGGAAGTACCAGCGATCCGGCGCAGCAAACGCCGGCGCATTTTGACTCAGCACGGGCGTCAGCGCGGGATGCGCGCTGAGCCGGATAACGTCACGCCGTTCAGAGTCAGACGCGGCGGGCACTGCCGCCGCAGTCGGAACGAGATTGTTGTCTTGAAGTTGATACAGCCGGAGGTCGTAGAGTTCGCGGTCGGAACTACGTGCAATGTCAAGCAGGCGCGCTAATAGATCACGGGGAGGGGCGAGACTCCTCGACCATTGATCGATAATCGTGAGCACGTCTGCGCCCATACTCTACCCTACCTGCGAGGCAAGCCCCCCTTACCCCGCATTCCACGCTGAAACCGACACCCGCGTCCAGCTACTGCCATTCCCACACGGGTTCACCGTTCAGAAGACGCCGGATTTGGGTGGGGAAGCGGTCGGGATCCAGTGGTTTGCCGAGAAACCCGTTGAAGCCGGCCTTTTGCGCCCGACGCATCTGTTCTTCGCTGGCTTCGGCCGTCACGGCACACACCACCGTGTTCTTGAGCTTCGGGTTTTGACGCACCTTATCGAGCACGGCATAACCGTCATTATACGGCAATCGGATATCCAACAAAATCAGATCGACGCGAGGAAGCATCTCCGCGTACTGTACAACCTGCCAGCCTGAGGTTTTCCATTCACAGCGGCGAATCCCCATGTGATTGAGCATGCGCGCAATCAACATGAAATTCGGCACCGTATCCTCGACGACGAGGACGTGCGCCTCAGTGGGATCCACCACCTTGCGCTCTTCGACCATCAATCGGGGCCCCCGTTCTGCGATGCGTTAACTGTCTGCACGGATTCCGCCCGCTTGAGAAAACCGCGCACAGTGTCGACGAACGTGTCAATGTCGATCGGTTTGCTGATGTATCCGTCGCATCCAGCAGCAATAAACCGTTCGCGGTCGCCCTCCATGGCGTTGGCGGTTAGCGCAACGATGGGGACGTGGCGAATAGCGTCCAGCTTGCGGATTTGAGCAGTCGCTGTAAGGCCGTCCATGTCCGGCATGCTGATGTCCATGAGGATCAGATGAGGAGGCTCAGCAATCGCCAACTCGATTCCCGTTTGCGCGTTATCGCTTTCGAGATATGTGATCTCGGGCGCCAGCATCGAGAACAACCGCTTGACCAGCAGTCGGTTGTTCGGCTCGTCCTCAATATACAGAACTCGGGTCATTCCGAGGCGCCCCTCTATCCTCAAAGCACAACATGGTACTACAGACACACCCTCTAGTGGTTGTAGCAAACCCATTGTAACCGTGAATTGCCGATCTGCCATTAAGGTTACAAGACCGCAATCATGTCGTGCCGTGCGCGAGTTTGGTACACTTGCCCTGACGTGCGCGCACTTTCCGCACGGCATGTGATCCAGATCGTCTCAGGAGACTCGCGCATGAAGCAGTACAGCACGCCGCCGGCCATGGCGATTGACCCCAAGAAGCGCTACACCGCCGAGTTCGTGACCAACAAGGGCACGTTTCAGATCCAACTGTTCGCCGACCGCGCCCCGATCACCGTCAACAACTTCGTGTTCTTAGCACGCGATGGGTTCTACAACGGCGTGACCTTCCACCGTGTGATCGCCAACTTCATGATTCAGGGCGGCGACCCGACCGGTACCGGACGCGGCGGCCCCGGCTATCGTTTCAACGACGAGGCCGGCTCGCTCCAGATCCGCCACGGCGCCGGCGTGTTGAGCATGGCGAATGCGGGGCCGAACACCAACGGCTCGCAGTTCTTCATCACCCACTCGCCACAGCCGCACCTTGACGGCAAGCACGGCGTGTTCGGGCAGGTCATGGGCGACGGCATGACGGTCGTCAACGCCATCCGCCAGGGCGACAAGATCGAGTCGGTGACGATCATCGAGCGTAGCCGATGAGCGATTCGGCCCCCGAACCGGTCGAGCCGATCAACGCCGAGCAGGCGCGAAGCCTACTGTATCAGGCGATTCGCGACCGGCTGGGCGAACACTGGGACGATGAAGAGACCGGATGGCGGCTGGTCACCGGCCATGACTACATGGCGCGCCTCACCCGCGCCGGCGCAATATCGACTTCTACGTCGATCTGCTTGGCAGCGTGACGGTCGAGGAGAAGCCGATCAGCCCGGCGCAGGAGCAGGGCCGGTTCAACGCGTGGCTGCTGCTGATCGCGTCGCTGCTGCTGGCGTTCGTGATCGCCTATCTGGCGGGTTTCTTCTCGTGATCCGCCGACTCGACCGGTGGGCGCTGGCGGCCGCTGTGCTGGGCATCGTGCTGGCGCTGCCGGTCTTAACCTACCCGA
>JZRA01000077.1 GCA_001567485.1 Chloroflexi bacterium OLB13 | reverse complement strand
CCGAGCATTCGCCCGTCCGGGCCGGGATCGGCCTGCCGTCGCGCAGGGGTGTTTCCGACAAAAAATGCCCACGCTTCGATCATCTATTTTCTCCTGCGGCACGGGTGGGCCCGCGACACTCACAGGTTTCTCCCCCTCGCTGCGCCTCGTCTGCACTGCCGCAGCGCTCAGGCCGGCGAGGAACAGCACGATCAGCAGGGGCGAGGGCGTAGCGGTTCATGCCGACCTCCTGATAAGCCGCCCGCCCGCGAGCGACGGAATGTGGCTGTGATCGGAGCCAGGCCTGCGCACCACCTGGGGCGACCGATACAGCTCCATCGGCGGCAGCGCCGACAACGACGGCAGCGCCTCGCGTCCGCGGCGGGTGAGGCGCCAGCGCGACCACTTGAGCGCGATGAGCCCCTCAGCGGCCAGTGCCTCGACCGCGAAGCCAAGGTTCCGCGGCGAGTGCTGGGCGAGCGCTCGCGCCAGCTCGGCGCTATTGCGCGGTGCGACCTGCAGGGCGCGCAGGACGGTCCCGCGCAGCGGGTGGGTGTCGGTGGTCATCAGGTCCTCGCGATCCAGTACGTCCTGATCCCGCGCGCCCAGCCGGCGGCGTACACCAGCGACAGCGCCGCGATGCCCCATTGCTGCGCGGTGATCGAGGCGTAGAGCCACGCGGGTTGTGCAGCGATGCCGATGATCGGAGCCCAGCGGCGCGCGTTGACCGCGGGCGACTGCGAAAGCCACAGGGACGAGACGCCACAGGCGGCGATGACGATCTGGTCGATCACGCCGCGGCCCTCACGATCGCTTCGCCGATGACCTGGACGACTTGCGGGACGACGGCGTTGCCGAGGGCTCGCAGTCTGTCCACCCGACGGGGAATCCCATGAGCCACTCGACGAATTCCGGGTTCAGGGAGCCACTCATACGGCTCGGCCCGACCGCTCTGCCGAGCAGTGCGTTCACGGGTACGTTCGCGCAGTCCCCCGTGTCCTTGTGATCCCTTGCCGTCGGCGTTGGCCACATGCGGACGTACTCCGGTAGCGAATCCGGCTTGCGTCCAGAGGCTTTCCTCGCCTTTGACGATCGAGGACATCTTCTTGCCGTCGCCGGCCAGCGGCGTCGGGAAGATCGCCCGGCAGCCGGGATGCTTCTGCATCGACGGAGCAAGCTGATTCGCGGTCGCGGTCGCGGTCGCGAGCCACGATCCAGACCCGTTGCCGGATGTGCGGGGCATCGACGGCTGCAGCCGGAACAACAATCGCCCGCCCGGCGTAGCGTCGGCTTCCAGGTCAGCGAGCACCTGGTCGAGCCCCAATGTGACGTGACCAACAACGTTTTCAGCAACGACCCAAGCGGGTCGGACTTCGCCAACAAGTCGGCGCATTTCCGGCCAGAGATGGCGAGGGTCTTGCTCGCCTCGCTGTTTGCCGGCGTGTGAGAACGGCTGGCAGGGGTAGCCTCCGCAGATGACATCGACGGCACCGATTCCGTCGGCAGCAAGTCGAGCTGCGGTGAGAGTTCGCACGTCGTCGTAACAGGGGACGCCGGGCCAGTGTTTGGCGAGGACGGCACGACAGAAAGGCTCGATTTCGCAAAACGCGACGGTTCGCATCCCGGCTCGCTCGAGGCCGAGGCTGAAGCCGCCGATGCCCGAAAACAAATCGAGCACTCTAAGTCGTCGCACGGTGCGTGTGCTGGTATCATTTCGATCCATGACACACACAAAACACTGTGGCAAATGCGGCGCCGGATTCGCGCCGACTAACGCTTGGCAGAAGTTCTGCTCGTATGAATGTCAGCAGAAGTTCCGCAACGACAACAAGGAACGGAAACTGTCGTCTGGTCGATACTGCAGACAGTGCGGAGGCCAGTTTTTCCCGCGCGGACGCGGAGAAAATAACCGCTGGCACTGTTCGCACGAATGTGCCGTTCGAAGCGCCCGGGAATCGCGATCCAATTTCTACGCGAAAAACCCAGGAAAGATGGCCGAGTACCACGTCACGAATAGAAAGAAGGTCGGCCCAGACGGAAACCTCAAGCGGTTCTACGCTCGCCATCCAGATGCGCCCCGCGCGTGCCAGTCCTGCGGCGAGACGCGCGTTCTTGACATTGCCCACAAGCCTGAGCACAAGCGCAACGGCGCTTGGCGATCGGCGAAGAACACCACAATCGAGAAGGCGTGGATACTCTGCCCGACGTGTCATGCATTGCTGGACCGTATGCATTACCCGCCCTCTGAATTGGGGCTGGCGTAGTGCGCCGCTGAACAGGTCGAGGACATTCACAACAGCCCCGGTTCGCGCTGCCGTTGCGCGAGCGAATAGAGAATGCCGAGCGAGTCTGCGTCGATCCCGCGCGCCTGCTGCTGCCGGCGCTGGTGCGCGGCCCGCACGTTGCGTGCGTTCAGCGACGCGATCCTGCCGAGCCTGCCGATGCAGCCGCACGACACGACGTTGCCTGCGCGCAGGTCCTGCCATCGCTGCGTCGTCTCGCGGCCGCAGGCGCACAGGCACACGTTATCGCCGGCCACCGTTGGCGGCGCGGGACGACTCGCGCAGGACGACTAGGTAGCCGTGACGGTCGGCCGGGGGTCATGCGGCCTCCAATTGGATTTCCATCGCGGCAAGTTCGGCGAGGAAATCGCGCGCTCCGGCCTCGATTCGCTCGATCTCCGCGCGCTCCGGCTGAAACCGGCGAATGAACAGTTGCGGGCCTTTCTGCACCCGAGGATCGAACGCAACGAAATCGACCCACTGCCGGCCGGTGCAGGCAAGCTGCGCCAGCATCTGCGGCCGGTGTTCCTCCGGCACTTCGCCAGCCATACGCCAGGCCAGGAATTTTGGCGTCGTCGGGCACTTGATCTCGACCAGTCCATCCGACCCAACCAGCCCGTCCGGCGTCGCTCCGAACCAGTCAATCGACGGGTGAAGAACGAACACTTCCGGGCCGACGAGTTCGCCGGTTTCCGCCTCATACGCAGCCATCGCGTCGGCCTGGTGCGCGATGCCCCACTCCATCGCCGGGGTGACGTAGTGCTCGACGGCAACGCCGCTCATGCGTTCGGCAAGAAGGTCGAACATAAGCTTCCGGCGAGCCTCGGACGGCTTGCCGTTTTTCAGGACGGCGATTGCATCAGCCATCCGAGAAGCGGTCAGGCAGCCGCGACGCGCTGCGTGCCATTGGTTCGTGCCGGCGAGTGCTTCGACTTCCATTACGCGGCCCCTTTATCGGCAGCAATCGCGGCAGCCTTCAACGACTCATGTTCTGGCGCCAGCGCCTTGCGCTGGTCTTTGGTAAGCATCGAGAAATAAGCCTGATACACGGCAGTTCCTTGCAACGCCTTCTCCCGAGCCGCCTGCAACAGCTCTGCCGGAACCTCCGGCCGCTGCACCGGATCGTTGCCGTCCAAGTCGTACTCGCCGACCGCGACGTTGAAGATCATTTTCAGCAGATAGCGCATCCCGTAGGACGTGCCGGCGCCCACTGCGTGAGTGCCCGTCATGACTGACCCGCCCTTGGCGCCCTTGCCGTCCGAAGGAATATCGATGCGGTACTGCTTGCAGTGACCGGCAGAGTGCGACACGTCGCATAGCACGCGCACATACCCCTCTGGCGCGTCACCTGTGTTGAAGCTGATAGCGAAGCCGTGCCGCGAATACACCGGGCGCAGCGCGGCATCGATGGCCGCGTAGGTGGCATAGCGGCTGCGCGTCTGCGGATTGCTCGCGTCGGTCGCCACCTGGCGCAACTCTGACTGTGCCGCACTCATCGCGGCGCTGAACGCGACCTCGGCATTCTTCGCGTTGATGCGCTCATACATCGACAGCAATCGATCTAGTTTCCCGACGTCGACGCTCGGATCGCTCGCCGAGCGGCTGATGACCGACATGATCGAATCAGCCTCGTACGTCGTGACGGAAGATGGCTCTTGAGTGGTTATGGCGTGCATTGCTTGTCCTCATACTTGTGGGTGCCCGCGCCCGTCCGATACACGGCCTTCTGCGAGAGCCCTGTTTTTCGCGCCGCTTCTCTCGCAGACTCGAACGTCGTTCCATTGACGGTCCACCGCTTGGCGCGTCTGGTGTTTTGGTTCTGTTCAGCTCGCGTTGCCCATCGCACATTCCCGGGCTCGTAATTGCCGTTGTTGTCAATGCGATCAAGGGTGTGTGCGCGAGACGGTCGCGGCCCGACGTATGCGTAGAACGCTTCGTACGACTTGCGCCATGCGGGATGAACCGAAATCCCCCGCCCTCCGTAGTTCTCCCACGCATCAGACCGTGGGTTCGTGCACCGCTCAATCATCTGTTGCCACGCCCGATACTGGTGTGTGCGCGAGAGGCCGTGCGTGGTAACTCTGGAGGCCGCGAGTTCTGCGGTCAGGCACCCGCAGGACCGGCTACCGTTCTGCTTGCGTCGTAGTTGCGTTCCAACAATCTCTTTCGTATTCCCGCAATCGCAAACGCACCGCCATACCAAGGCGCGACCCCTCCGCTCGCCGGTTGGCTCAATCGCTACGAGCCGACCGAAGCGCCAGCCTGCAATCGAAATGGATTTGTGGTTCGTCATCAGACCGGCCTTACCAACCCGCGCGCGAACAGCTCGCCCACGGTCCTGCGGTGCGCCTCTTCCCAAGCCTCCCTGCGCTCTTCCTTGCTCAACCTGGCGCCGCTGTCGATCTCGACATGGCACTCGGGACACAGAGCCGCCACGCGCCACGGATAGACCTTCAATCCCATACCCTTGCCGTCCCGTAGCTGGTTGCTGTGCGATACCTGCGTCCCTGTTTTCCCGCACCTCTGGCACGGCAGGGACGCTACGGCTGCATACAGCTGGCCGGCATCGCAATGGGTCGGCATCCGGTACTTCACCGCCGCGACTCCCGCCAGCTACCGAGCCACGTCGACAACAGCGGCGCACGACGCCAGAACGCGGCTTGCTGCTCGCGGGTCAGGCTGTGCAACTTGGTCGTCGGCTCGGTGCGCCGGGCGCGGCGGTAATCGCACAGCGCCAGCGATTCGTCCATCGTTCGGTAGAGCTTCATTGCGTCACCCCTACGGCAAACAGGTAGCCGAGCCACACGCCGACGGCGACGAGCGCCAGCGCGTCCTTGACTCGCTCGTCATGCCACACCTGGCGCAGCAGGTAGTACACGAGCGGCTCGCGGCGGATGTAGGCGGGTCGCATGTCACGCCTCCCACTTGACGCGGCCAGAGCGCACCAGCGGCTCTATGGCCTTCGCAATCTCGTTCACTGTGTCGCGCGCCACGCAGTCGGCCTGTTCGTACCTGCCGGCCATGTGATGCAGCGCGACCTGGTACATGGCACGGTCTGCGCCGATCCACTGGCCGGCGACCTTGACTTTAATATCGGCCAGGCAGATCACGCCGTCGGCTTGCAGCGACTCGATTTCCGCCGCGTCGTGCGCGATGCTCTCGGCGCGCACCCATACGTCTAGGTCGCCGAGTTCTGGCGTTTCATCGAATTCCGGCGACTTGGCGCGGACTTCTGGCGACCACGTTGCAACGTCGCCGTAGCCGGGGATCGTGGCGTAGTTCATGACCGTCCTCACTCGAAAGACGCGCGCAGCATCGCCGCGCGCGCGATCCGGCCCGCGTCGTCGTTGCCGAGCGAGATCTCGCGCATCGCGTCGAGCAGGATGCGGTGCTGTTTGCGCAGGCTCACGACCTCGCCCTGCAGTAGGTGGGCGCGGAAGCCCTGCAGGTTTACCGGCGGCAAATCGGCGAACCGCGGCAGGTCGGCGATCGCGATGCGCTCGTCGCTGTGGATCGGCGCGCACGGCCCGGCGTGGCCGATGCTGGCGGTCGGGTTGCTGTAGCGGGCGAGGGCTGCGGGGTTCATCTGCTGCTCCTGTCGGTTGTGTGGGCGACAGGCTCTATTTAGCACGACGATGCTAGTTCGTGTCAAGCACAATCATGCTAACTCGCGGCGAAATGTGACCCCGGCCAGCATTCGGCCGCTGAATCAGCGGTTTACGTCAGGTCGGCGACCGTACCCGAACGGACAAGCAGTTGGGTGCTTGCGTCGACTAGCATCGTTATGCTAATGTCGGCCTTGCCATGAACGAACTCGAGCAAGTGCGCGCCAAGCTGCGCGAGACCCAAGGGCCAATGGCTGCGGATCGCCCGCGA
>JZRA01000076.1 GCA_001567485.1 Chloroflexi bacterium OLB13 | reverse complement strand
ATCAGCCAGTATTCGCCGACGCCGGATGATTCGTACGTCGTGGAACTTCTCGCGCCGGTCGCGCCGTGATGTGCTCGGCGAGGCGATCTCCACCACAAGGTCGGGCAGGCCGTCGAAGTGCGATCCCCTGTCAACGCAGGCACTACCCGCCTTCACCCAAAACACGTCCGGCTGATAGACACGCCCGCCGAGGCGCACGTCAGTGGGCGCGACGAATCGCTTGCCGCTGGGTATCGTCGCCCGCAGCACATCTGAAATGTTCAGCACGATTGTTTGATGACGCGTCGTCGGCATAGGCAGCATGATGACCTCGCCGTCCTCATACTCCATCGGCAGGTTGGTATCGGGACGGTTGAGGAACTCCTCCAACGTCATCTGCGCTACACGTTCGGACGATTGGGCTACCATAGCAGTCTCCCGCGCTCTCGGACTCCGATTATACCGCGCATCACGGCGGGTTCGGATGGATGTGGGGATGTCCGGCCGCGCTATTCTGCGAAGATGGCCGCGCCGCTGATCGGCTTGTCCGCGCCGAGCGCCGGCGTGGTGAACGTGTCCTCGGGGCCGAACACGCCATACCGCTGATACTTGCCATCAACCAGCGTGTGAACCTCGATCACCGCGCCGTCGGGGTCGATCAGCCAGTATTCGCCGACGCCGGATGATTCGTACGTCGTGAACTTCTCGCGCCGGTCGCGCCGTGATGTGCTCGGCGAGGCGATCTCCACCACAAGGTCGGGCAGGCCGTCGAAGTGCGATCCCCTGTCAACGCAGGCACTACCCGCCTTCACCCAAAACACGTCCGGCTGATAGACACGCCCGCCGAGGCGCACGTCAGTGGGCGCGACGAATCGCTTGCCGCTGGGTATCGTCGCCCGCAGCACATCTGAAATGTTCAGCACGATTGTTTGATGACGCGTCGTCGGCATAGGCAGCATGATGACCTCGCCGTCCTCATACTCCATCGGCAGGTTGGTATCGGGACGGTTGAGGAACTCCTCCAACGTCATCTGCGCTACACGTTCGGACGATTGGGCTACCATAGCAGTCTCCCGCGCTCTCGGACTCCGATTATACCGCGCATCACGGCGGGTTCGGATGGATGTGGGGATGTCCGGCCGCGCTATTCTGCGAAGATGACCGCGCCGCTGATCGGCTTGTCCGCGCCGAGCGCCGGCGTGGTGAACGTGTCCTCGGGGCCGAACACGCCGTACCGCTGATACTTGCCGTCAACCAACGTGTGAACCTCGATCACCGCGCCGTCGGGGTCGATCAGCCAGTATTCGCCGACGCCGGATGATTCGTACGTCGTGAACTTCTCGCGCCGGTCGCGCCGTGATGTGCTCGGCGAGGCGATCTCCACCACAAGGTCGGGCGGGCCGTCGAAGTGCGATCCCCTGTCAACGCAGGCACTACCCGCCTTCACCCAAAACACGTCCGGCTGATAGACACGGCCTCCGAGTTTCACATCAAGCGGCGCAAAGAACACTTCACCGCTGGAGATCATGTCTTCGATCACTCGGGTCAGCTTGCGGCTAATTCGTTGATGACGCGTCGTCGGCATAGGCAGCATGATGACCTCGCCGTCCTCGTACTCCATCGGCAGGTTGGTATCGGGACGGTTGAGGAACTCCTCCAGCGTCATCTGCGCTATACGTTCGGACGATTGGGCTACCATAGCAGTCTCCCGCGCTCTCGGACTCCGATTATACCGCGCATCACGGCGTGGGAGTCGGATCAGGCGGCCACTTCGGCTGGATGACGTTGCGCGTGCACGCCCATACGCTGTAGGTGTTGCCGACGTAGATCTTGTAGTCGACGGTGCGGTTCGGGTCGGGCTGAACGATCACGCCCTCCGGTGTGACGCGGAACAGGCGCATGAACGTCGGGATCGGGCTGTTGCGTTCCTGTCCGGTGTAGTCGTAGATGGCGGTGAAGTCGCGGTAGTGGGTTGGCTCGGTGCCGATGAACGGTGCGAATCCTTCCTGCGAGAGCCGGTCGACGGCGACCGTCGCCATGCCGTTGACTCCGCCGGCGTTGATGACCTCGATACGCAGGTTGGCTAACGTGATCTGGTTGCGCGTAGGCGGGGTCACAAAATCGACGACCAGCTCGTGAATCGCGGCGAGGTCGGCCGGGGCGATCACGGATTGATAATCCGGCGCAGGGCCGAGCGCGTTCTTGATATGCGTCCCCATGCGGAAGCGGTACTGTTCGACGCGGTCGGCGTCGATATTGAGCGCGAACGGCACATAACCGAGCAGGTCGCCCAGCGTGAGGTCGGTGTACAGATAGCGTGACATGGCATCCCACAACGCCGGCAGCGCGGCGAGCATGTCCTCGCTGCGGACTTTGCGCCAGATCGCGCGCAGTACGTCTTGCGTGCGCCGGCCGCGGTCGAGGTCGCTGCTGGTAACGCGGCTGCGGATGTACCACAGCGCGGTGTCGGCGTCGAGCGTATGCACGCCAATCGGCAGCGTAACCAGCTCGTAGTTGTCGGCGACGCGCTTGTCGAGTTCGCGCTCCTTCAGCTTCCAGTCCTGAATGATGCAGTCGACCGCGATGCGGATGCCGCCAAGCTGGTCAATCACGCTGAGAAAGCCGTTGAAGTCGATTGCCGCATAGTGATCGACCGGCAGGCCGAAGTTGTATAGGATCGTTTGCTTGAGCAGTTCGATACCGCCACCCTCGACCTCGTGCGTCTCACCGAAGTAGAACGCCTGATTGATCTTGTGCATACCAAAGCCGGGGATATTGACCCAGTAATCGCGTGGGATGTGCAGCATCGATGCGGTGTTGGTCGCTCGATTGACGGCCACCAGCATCAGCATGTCGGTCAGGCCGGCTTTCTCTTGGAGGCTCTCGTTGCCCGCGCCGATCAGCAAGAAGATCTCGACATCGTCCGGCACATCCACCGGGTCGATGGCTGGGGCGATGGTGTCGTCGAGGCGGGGCTGCGCAGACGCGCCGGTGATGCAGAACAAGAGACAAAGTACACCAAGAACGAAGCGGTACATGGGTGAATCTCACGGCATTTGAATAGGCTAATCTCTTGTATTGTAGACATATGTGACCTCGAATACCCCACGCGCCGCCTACGGAGCTGGAACCCCATGCCTCTGACCCCTCGACTCGCCACCCCCGCTGACGCCGACGCTATCTGCCGCATCTACAATCAGGGGATCGAAGACCGGCTCGGCACATTTGAAACCCGTCTGCGCACAGCCGCCGATATCGAGCAGTGGTTCGACGGCGTGCATCCGGTCGTGGTGGCGGAGCGCGACGGCTCTGTCGTGGCGTTCGCATCGACCAGCACGTACCGCCAGCGCGAGTGTTACGCGGCCATCGCCGAGTATTCGGTGTACGTCGACCGGGCGATGCGCGGTCAGGGCGCGGGACGGGTGGCGATGGTCGCGCTGATCGACGCGGCGCGCGCGGCGGGGTTTCACAAGCTGATCAGCCGCATCTTCGTGGAGAACGACTACAGCCGCCGGCTAATGCGCTCGCTCGGCTTTCGCGAGGTCGGCACGTACATCCGGCACGGGATGCTGGACGGCATCTGGCGCGACGTGGTAATCGTCGAACTGCTGCTGTAGAGGGAATGAATCTGGCAATACACGGCGCGAGTTGTATTAGCCCAATAGTCCCGATTTGATTGACTCAATACGCAATTGGCATTACGCTGCAATCAAAGTCAGCTAAGAGGCTGTACGAATGCGAGCCACTGCTGCCATTTTGGCCGTTATACTGTTTGTAATACTGGGGGGGGTAACGCCTGAGTCCGGCATCGCCCAACCCTACGCCACGGACACGCCCCTTGTGCCCAGCGGCTTTCGCGGGATCGACCCGCCGTTGACTCCGCAGCCCGGCGTTCCGCGCGCGCGCCGACTTTAACACCAACACTCACACCTACCCTTTCTCCTGACACAACGAACGGTCCCAGCATTCGCAGCGATACCGTCTACGTTATCTCCGCCGGCGACATTGCCACGTTAGAAGACGCCATCGACGAGTCGAACTTCGCACCGACCGTGCTCTATGAGATCTATTTGTTGGCTGGCGAATATCAACTTTCAGCGACGCTTGTAGTCAGCGGTAATCTCAAGATCTACGGCGCGCACGTCGACACGACTATTCTGCGACAGGTCGGGTTACCCGGATCGCAGACAGGCAGCATGAACACGATGATCAAGGTTGCAGGTTCGGCAACGCTATCCATCGACAATCTTACCCTTACCGAAGGGCGCAGCAATGGACTTGCCGGGGCGGTCAAGATTGAAACCCATTCGGGAATGCTAATCGCCACCAACATCAAGTTCATCGGCAACAGCGCGGCAGATGACGGCGGCGCCATCTACTCTATAGGCAGCGTGAGTCTCTACAAGGTCGAGTTCCGCGACAATGTTGCGAAGCGTGGCGGAGCGATCTTCCATGAACTCAACCCGAATCCTGTCGGCATTGATGCCAAGTATGTCGACTTCAAGGGCAACCAAGCGACCAATCCGTTCTCTGGCGGCGGAGCGGTGCAAGTCAAAACGGGATCGCACAAATTCCGGCAAAGCAACTTCCGGAACAATATCAACAATGACGCTCCGACAAGCATCTCCCGTCATGTGCGCTGGTCAGGTGGCGACATCGTCAACGCCAAGAAGAACTACTGGAACGCCCCGACCGTGCCGTCGTCAGCAAACATACAAGGCGTCAACACGCTCAATCAGCTCTCGGCTAAGGTCAACTTCGAGTTTGATCCGCCGGCAGTCGCGCCACCGTGCAGCGCACGCGGCCGGCAGCTGTGCAGCCCGACCCCAACGCCGACAGTACAATTTGCTACCGTAACACCGACACCGACACCTGCACCAAGCACATGGTACGTAACATGCCACAATCTGACTGGCCCGTTATCCGTAAAGAATGCTCCAGACGGGACAACTTTCGGTTATGCTGATCCCGGCTCGCAGGTCATCAGACCCAATCTGACGGAATGGCTGGTTGATGACCGGTATGTACGCGTCGAGATTTACTGGCCCCCCGGCGAAACATCTCAGACGGGGTTCGTATCCATTCGCGATACAGCGGTTCCTGCCGACGGTGATTACCTGACGCAAACGCGCGATCCCGCCTGCCCTGATGCCTCCCCAACGCCAACGGCCTCACCTCTACCCACCGCAACGGCGACGTTCGATCCGAGCATCCCACTTCGGAGTCCGGGGCGTTTTGGGGAGGGTGTTGGCCAAATCCGCTCAGTCTTTGGACCATTTCCGCCCGCCAAAATGGGAGCTCTCCCCATTCATGGTGTTGCTCAAATAGATATCGTGCCGGCGCATACTGAAGAATGCTTGGATACGAACACAAATCTGGCGGACCTCTATGAATGCGATCAGTTCGCTCCTATTGCGATCTATGCGCCAGTCGATGGCTGTGCGTGGCGCGTACCATACATTGGATCGAACTACCTAATAGTTTTTATCATCAATTGCGAAAACCCCGCATCATATCCGGATGGGCGCAGAGAATTTGCTCTGACACACCTTGATCAAACCTCCATTAGCCACATTCCTACAACTGAAGGAACGCCCGGACCGGGTGGCTTTGCAAAAGGAGAATTGATTGGCTACTTGTGTCCGAATGGAACGAAGGAGGCGGTCTGCAATGTGGTAGAAGATGCGGGCACACATCTCGCTTTCAGTTTGCGCTTCTACGAATACTCAAACTACACACCTGCTACTGATGAGGAACTCTACGGCTTTCTTGCCTCACCATGGTGTATGTTCGATGATTGGGCCAACCAGAGTCCACCGTTTCCGTTGAGTTCATCTCCTTACGAGGCGTGTCCGTATCCATAGATAAGGCTTGCACCATGACGCGGCTTCACTTTGCAAGTATCTTCATGGCCTTAGTTTGCTGTCTTGCTGCGTTCGGAGCACGCCGAACATTCCACGCGCAAGACATCTACGGTTACGCGTATGTCTACCAGACCCACGACGGCGAAGTTGGCATCACAATTGCTGATCCAATCCTAGGCACTATGCGCACTATCTCAGTTAACGACGGAGAGAACGCTGCTGATCTTATCAATGCAGCCCCTAGCGTCGGCCATGAATGGGTCGCGGTTGTTCTGGGGGAGAATAATCAACGGATAGTGAAGCTCGCGAATATAATCACTTCAGAAGTTCACGAAATTGGGAGGTATACAGTTCCCATCCCATCAGCGCTCCTTTTTGGACCGCCTCAAGATGTCGTTTGGTCGCCAAATGGCATGTATCTTGCATTCAATATCGGCCAACGGTCGGCGGACGGCTTTACAATCACTTCAACGTCCACCGTCATTTACTCGATACAGGAGAATTCTGTTATCGACCTGTCACGCGAGGGAACTCAATCCACACGCCTCGCGTGGTCAAATGACTCGCGCTACCTGACTGTGGCAAGCTTCGAGTGCCGGTCAGAATGTGTAGCCCGGCTAGATCAGTACGATATCACCACGAAAGGCTGGTCGTCGTCAATCGTACTGGATCCGGAGGTGCGTGCGGCATCGGAAGCCGGAATGTGCTACCTAGCATGGTCGCCGGACGACACGTATATCAGTTTCGTCGCCAACTGCGACGGAGCGTTGTACGCGTACTACAAGGAAGTCTATCTTGTCGACGTTACGCAGGGGTCTGTCCGCCGGTTGACCGACTTCACGTACCGGCAAGACATCGAAAAGCAGCAGGGCTTTCTAGTGATCGCATACAACACCACATGGCTCAATCATAATGCGCTGTTCATCAGTGCGGTCCACGGAGTCGGGGTTGAACGTATCGCCGAGACCTTCGTGTATCACCCGAGCACAGGTGAGGAAAGCGAACTGTTTAGCGGTTTTACGCCCGTCGTTGGCTGGAATGCGCAGAGTAATGTATTGGCCTATCAGATTGGATCGAGATCGAGAGAGTATTTCGGCGCCTTGACCTCTGTTGGCGCCGCCAACGTCTCGGCGACACGGTCAAGTATCGCTGATCAGCTTAACATACCACTGATCGATGCCCCCGTCTGTGACCTAAACTGGTCGCCTGACGGAGCAATTCTCGCCTACATGATCCCTTACGTGACCGATACCTGCGGAGTACGCGCTAAGCAAATCCAGTTTCTACATTTCGACTCTGCCGGGAGCCAACCGCTTCCTTGGGCGACTGATCTTTCCGGTATCCGGTCCAACCTCCCGATTGGCTGGGTGCCGACGCGATAGGTCGAGGACGTCTCGACTACTTTCGCTTGCCGCCATCCCGCCGGCCTGCCGCGCCGATCTGCTGGCGGTGGCGGAGGCGCTGCTGGCGGAGGGTGACGCGCATTAAGACACTCGATCCGCCGGATCGGAACCAGCACAAGGGGTTGCCCAGCGTCGCGGATTCACGCTCCCCCCTCAATCTGCGGCGGCGGGAACGGCGCGTGCGCGACGGAGCGCCGGCAGCTGCAGCAGGATCACGCTGAACAGAATCAGCGCGCCGCCGGCCACCTGAAGCAGCGTCAGGCGTTCGGTGTCCGGCAGCAGCAGCACCGCCAACAGCACCGTCACCACCGGCTCGAACGTGCTGAGAATCGACGCGCGCGCAGCGCCCAGCCGCGCCGTGCCGCCCAACATCGCGAACAACGGCATCACGGTCGAGAACAGCGCGATGGCGATCAACCCGACCCATGCTTCCGGCACGCTCGGCAGGTTCAACCCCCGGAATGGCGCGAGTACGATCAGCGGCAGCAGCGCCCCGGTAATTACCCACGCAGTCACATGGCTTACCCCACGGCGTCCTCGCAGCGCCCGTCCACTAATCACCAGATAGCCGGCGTAAATCGCTGCATTGAACACGGCGAGCAGGATTCCGACACCATCGAACGCATCGCTGCCAATGGTCTCCAGCGGCACCGTCAGCGTCACACCAACCAGCGTCAGCCCCAGCGCGATCCATCCGCGCACACTCAGCGGCTCGCCCATCAGCGACGAGATCAGCGCGACCATCGCCGGATAGGAGTACAGCAGCACGGTGTATAGGCTAGCCGGAATACGATCGAGCGCGAAGAACGCGCACGCCGTCACAGCGGCGAAAAGCACACCGAGCAGCAGCATCGCACCGCGCGGTGTCGGTTCGGCAGGCGCAGGCACACGCAGAATACGCAGAAGGATCCAGATCAGCGGCGTCGCGAAGATAAACCGCCACGTCACCACGTCCATAGGATGCAGCGTGCCGTCGGCATAGACGACCTTCGCCAGAATCGGCATGATAGCGTAGCCAGCGGCGGCCACGATAATCAGCAGCAGACCCTCAGTTTGGCGGTTGAGCATAGCGAACACCCGTCACGCCGTGCGGCGCGATTTGGCATAGCGATATGCGCACTACGGTATCATGAGCAGATACGGCAGGGGTAGGTCCGCGCTGGATTTTCGGTGTTACGGCGCCTAGACACCTCAGCCCGTGCTACACTCTTTTCATCGGCCAAGTTACATAGATCGAGGACGATGATGATCGAGGCCATCTATACCATTGGCGTATACCACTCCACCGAGGAAACCTTCTTCGGATGCCTAGCTGAGGCGCGCATCGACACGTTCGTGGATGTCCGGGATCGGCGCGGTGTCCGCGGCCCGTTGTATCGCTATGCAAACGCCGCGTATCTGCAAGAGGCACTACGTAAGCGCGGCATCACCTACCTTCATCTGCGCGAACTCGCGCCGCCGGCGGCTATCCGGCAGATTCAATACCATGTCGACGAATCGGTTGGGGGCATCCGGCATCGGACGAAGCTGTCACAGGACTTCGTCGCCGCGTATGAGCACGACATCCTAAGCAAGATCTCGGCCGCAGCAATTCTAGAGAAGATCGGGCCGCAGGCTCGGCGCATCGTGCTGTTCTGCGTCGAAGACATCCCGACCGCGTGCCATCGTTCGCTGGTGGCGGCCAAGTTATCCGCCTACCTGAAATTGCACGCACAGCATCTCATGCCGGCTCACGCCAGCGACGGATCAGGCTGCGTTCAGGCCGACGATGCGCATTGAGGCGTCAGTTGTCAGTCGTCAGGGATCAGGTGCCAGTTGTCAGTAGGCAGGGATCAGGCGCCGGTTGGCGGTAGGCAGGGATCAGGTGCCGGTTGCCAGTCGTCAGGGATCAGGTGCCAGTTGCCAGTCGTCAGGGATCAGGTGCCGGTTGGCGGTAGGCTGGGATCAGGTGCCGGTTGGCGGTAGGCAGGGATCAGGTGCCGGTTGTCAGTTGGCGGTAGGCGGGGGGCAATGCGCTTGAGCGTTCGATGGTATAGAGTCAGCACCCAGTCTTGAGGAGACCACGATCATGTCGTCCGGGGTCAACATTCCACGTGTCACGTATGGGCTGATCGCGGCGGCGGCGGCAGCGGTGATCGTTCTAGCCCTGCGCGAAGCCAACAACATCATCGCGCCGATGCTGATGGCCGTGGTGCTGGCGATCATCATCAGCCCGGTGCTCGACCGGCTCATGAAGCGCGGCCTGCCCGGCTGGCTCGCGCTGATCGTCACGCTCGGGTTGTTCGTATTGATCCTGCTGCTGCTGGTCGGGATCATCGCGCTGTCGCTGCGCGGGTTCACCGGCGCGCTGCCGGGCTATCAAGCGCGACTAACCGAACTGCGTGACTCGCTGGACGCGACGCTCTCCGGCTTCGGGGTCGACCTGCAAGCGGTCGTTGACGAGGCCGATCTTTCGCCGTCGCGTTTGCTGACCGCCGCCGGAACATTCGCCCAAAGCCTGCTGTCCGGCATCGCTAACTGGGGCGTGATCCTCTTGGCCGGCGTGTTCTTCCTGACTTATGCCCGCACGCTGCCGCGCATGTTATCGCAGCTTGCCGGCGAAGGGACGGACGTGGTGCAGCGCGTCACCCGCTTCGGGCAGGATGTCCGCCGCTTCATGGTCATTACGGCGTATGTCGGGTTCCTGACCGCCGCGGTCAACGTGCCGCTGCTGCTGCTGATCGGCGTCGACTTCGCGCTGTTGTGGGGCGTGCTGTCGTTCCTGCTCAACTTCGTGCCGAACATCGGCTTCCTGCTCTCCGTGATCCCGCCCGCCCTGCTGGCGCTGATCGAGTTGGGCATCCCGCAAGCGGTGATCGTCGTGGTCGGCTTCGTGCTGATCAACGGGTTCTTCGAGAACGTCGTCAAGCCGCGCTTCATCGAGCAAGACCTCGACATCGCGCCGGCCGTCAGCTTCATCTCGCTGATTCTGTGGACGTGGGTGTTCGGCGCGTTAGGCGCGATCATCGCCATTCCGATGACGATGCTCGTGCAGCTTCTGCTCGAAAGCAGCGAGGAAACACGCTGGCTCGGATATCTGCTGGGCACGGGCCGCACGCCGTTTCGCCCGGAACCGCCCGCTGAGCCTGACCCTCCGGCCCCACTGCTGCCGGGCGACGAACCGCCTGCGTCAGCGGGTTAACGCGCCCAGTGTGATCGTGGCGCGCAGGCGCTGCACGCCGTCATCGTCCACGTTGGTCGTGATCGTGGCATAGCGCGCGAACTCGCCCAAACTGTTGATGATGCCGTCGATCGCTGCGGGGACGGGCAGCACCGGCTCAATCGGCGGAGCATCCTCGTCCAGCACGGCGATGATGTCCAGATACGCCGGATCAACCGTAGGCCCAAGCGTTATGAACGTGCCAAACGCCGTGGCGAGCAGTTCGCTGTCTGCGAACCACACCGATGTCGGCTGATTCAGCCACAGCGCGGTGCTGTCCTGATACGCTCTGGCGATGTCGATCCCCGGCCCGCCGCTCAAGATCGAGGTGACGGCGTTGTACGTTCCCAAGACGAACACCTCGTCGCTGGCGCCGACTGTGAGCGCGACCGGGATCGGAAGCGCGAAGGCATCCAACCCGTCGATTCGCAGCACCGTCAGTTCTACACCCCCGACCGTCTCGGTCGTGACGGGCGCGCTTCGCGCGGCGCCAAGCGCACGCAGCATACTGGCAAGCCCGCGCGCCGTATCCGCCGCGCCAACCGGGTTGACCGCCTCAATGACCAGTCCGATATCGAACAGGTCTTCCAACGCCGCGGGGTCGGTCACCGTCCCAAAGGCATAACGATACAAGCCTTGCAGGTCGACACGCCCGAATAACGCGAAATCGCCCTTCATCCAGTTGAGCGCGGTGTTCAGATCAAGGCCGGCCCCGCCCAACACCGCTTCGATATTGGCACGCACGTTCACTGCGCCGCTGGCCTCCAGCGCGTCGATAGCCGTATTGATCAGGCCGCCCAGCTCTGCGCCGTGAACCACCGCGGTCGCATCAGCCGGCACGAACCGGCGAAACTCCGGGTTGATCGACAGCGGTTGTGTCACCGGTATCGAACCCGGCATCTGAACGATATCGGCGATCAACGCGACGCCGTTCGCGTCCGTCATCGTCAATCCGACGATCACGCCGTTCTGCGCATCCGCCGACAGCCCAAGCTGTGCGGTGGCGGCAGCTGGACTGAAATATGCAGCGGCGCTGTACGTTCCTTCCGGCAGCGCATGCACGGTGGCCGCATAGCCGGGGTCGTCGGACAAGCGCGGATAATCGCCCGCCGCGATCACAGCCGCATGGTCGGGATTTTCAGCGACATACGCCATCGTGTCGTCCAACAAGACGAGCTGCGTTGTCCCCTCTCTGACGTACGCAGCATAGCCACCGTAAACGCCGCCGTCGGTGAAGCCCTGCCCGCGCAGAAAGACATCCGCGGCCTGCCGGTTGGTGTGCGGGATCACCCCCTGCCAAATGGGTGTGCCGTCACCGTCAGCCATCGCGGCGATGCCGATCATGTCGCCGGCCCATGCCAGCAGCGCATCGAGATCGGCGCGCTCAATCTGCAGCCCGTTGGCGACGATGTCACGCATGTTGAGGTTCACGCCGGCCGTTCCCAAGTCCGCCATCAGCGTATTGGCTTGGGCAAGCACCGTGTCCAGCGAGTCGAGATACGCATCGTCGGTGCGCAGCGCGACAAAGACGGCGGCGTCGGCGGGGATGTGCTGGGCCAGTTGAAAGATGCCGTCCGCTGGCTCGGCGGCCGCGGTGGGAAGGGCCATCATGAGCGCAGCCACGGTAATCACAAACAGACGTCTCACGGGTGTGCTCCTCGATATGCGCTGATCTATCAAATTATACGCGTTATGCGCGAGTCTTTGACGCATCCCGTGTCGGTGCGGCACAATGGGAGGACGTAACACCACTCCGTTTTTAAGGAGGACAGAATGTCATTGAACGATCGATCGACGCGCACACTTCTAGCCGCGATTCTTGCGACCGCCGGCGTGTTATTGGTGTGAATCTCATGGTGAACCGCGCCGGAATGCCGGACGCCTCAGGTTGGATCATGTTGGCGCTGTTCATCTTGGTGGCGGCGCTGCTGCTGTGGAACTGGCGGGAGGCGCACGCGGCCCAAGCGGCCGACGATGCTGATGAAGAGGAAGAGGAGGCGCTGCCGGAGCCAGTCCGTTCGGCTGCGCTTCCGACGCCAGTGACACAGTCCGCGCCGGAGCCTGAGCCGGAACCGGAACCCGTCGCGCAGGCCGAATCATCCGCCGCGCCGGAGCCGGAGCCTGAGCCG
>JZRA01000075.1 GCA_001567485.1 Chloroflexi bacterium OLB13 | reverse complement strand
AGCGTGAACTCGCTGATACGCGCTTGCACGCCGCCGCCGCTGCGTCGTCCTCGGCCACGACCGTGCCGTCCGGCCCGATCAGCCGCACCAACGGGTCGATCTCGTCCGAGCGCAGGTCAATCGTGACCGTATCCCCGGCGCGGCCGGTGAACTCGTAGACCGCCGACTGCACGGATTCGGTGAACTCGCCCGTCAACGTCTGACCGGCGATGATCGCGCCGCCCGCCTGCGGGACTGGGGTCGATTCGGGTGTTTGCGTCGGCGCGGTCGCCACCGTGCCGCCCGCAGTGAGGCTGAGCGAAAACTCGCCGAGTAGAACGCGGTCGCCGGACGCGCCGCGGAAGCCGTCGATTTCGATCACATACTCGCCGTCGCGCGGGAGGGTGAACTCGCTGATGAGCGCGTTGAGGTCGGGGCCGCTGTCGTCGTCCTCAACCAGCACCGTTCCGTCGGGGCCGACTAGACGCAGTTTCGGATCGAAAGCGTCGGAGTTCAGCGCGATTGTCACGCGGTCGCCGGCCGTGCCGTTGAAACGGAATGCGCCGGTCTGAGCTTGTTCGGTCAGCTCACCGACGGTCGTCTCGCCGTAGTCGATCTCACCGACTGCGCCGGCAATCGCGGGCACGGGAGTTGGGGTAGAGGGCTGCGGCGTAGCCTGAGCGATCACCGGCCCCTGACCCTCGATCTCAAGCGACACGGTGTATACGCCTTGCAAGCGGCGCTCGCCGGTGAAGCCCCGGAAGCCGTCGACGACGATGACGTACTCGCCATCGGACGGCAGCACGAAGCGGCTGATGCGCGCGTTTAGGCCGCCGCCGCCGTCATCGTCCTGCGCAAGCTGCTCGCCGTCCGACGTGAATAGGCGAAGGTAGCTGTCGAACGCCTCCGAGCGCAGATCGACCGTGATGACGTCGCCGGCACGTCCGTTAAACGTGTAATTCGCGCGCTGGGCCAACAGCCCCAACTCGCCAGTGATCGTTTCGCCCGGCGCGATTGCGCCTTCCTGCGCCACGCGCGCGGCGGTGAGCGTCAGCGTGAAAGATCCACGCCCGGCGCTGCCGCTGCCCTCGGCGGCTTCGCGGCTGGTCGCCACGATGGTGTAGCGCCCGGTGGCCGGCAGCGTGTAGGTCGTCAGCGCGGCGTCGCTGGTCGGCGGAAGGCCGTTGTCGTTGTAGCGCAGCTGCGCGCCATCCGGCCCGTACAGCCACAGGAAAGCGTCGAATTCCGATGAGCGCAGCACGATCGTGACGATGTCACCTTCGGCGCCGTCAAACAGATAGATCGACTCTGTTTGGCCGACGGCCAGCGCACCTTCGACGGCATCGCCGTAAGATAGGGTCGTGCCGGACGGAGGCTCGAACGGCGCGGTGATCGTGATCGTGCCGGTGCGCACCGGGATGTCGCCTTCAAACAGGGTCAAGTCGTAGATGCCGACCGCGTCGGTTGGCTCGGTCAGCAGGCTGATAGCAGCCTGCCCGTTCGAGTCGGAAACGAGGTCGGCGGTGAAGACGTTGACGCCGGTCTCGCGCAGGACGACTTCGAGCCGATAGCCGGAGTTGGGCTGTAGGCCGGTCGCCACGACCTCATGGTTGGTGCCCACCGGCCCAGCAGGCGGCGTGACGGTCAGCGGAAGCGGTTGTGCAAGACCCACGGCCGCCACGGCAATTATCAGGGTGGCGATGAGGAGTAGGCGTACCCGATTCATAAGCGGTTCCTTCACGTCGTGCGGTTCGGGGTGATCGGCGGATTATGCGCAATTTGGGTTAGCTGTCTATGAGGATTCGCGCAGGCGCAAACACTAGTCGGTGTCATCGGCGGTCGAATCGGTCTTGTGGATCAAGTCAGCGAGTTCAGAGTCGATCAGAAGCGCGACCAGTCCGGTATTGTGCTTGCGGCGCACGACTCGATAAGCGGTGGTCAAGCCCGCGATGCTGCCTTTGGTCTTTTCGAGCGTGACCGGCTCGCACTGGAACGTATCGGCCACCAGCGCATAAGTCGCCTCGCTGATTAAGACCGACGCGCGCGCGTTCTCTTGCAGGATCTTCGACACGACGACCGGCTCGCCCAGCGCGGTGAACTCGCGCCGATCCATGCTGCCGACATTGCCCAGCACTGCCAGTCCGCTGTCGATGCCAATGCCGAAGTCGAGCCGGTAATCCTCCGGTATAGTTTCGTGAAGCGCGGCCAGTTCGGCCACCATGGTCAGCCCGGCGCTGATGGCGCGGATGGCGTGATCTTCCTGTGGGTTCAACTGTGTGTTGAACAGGCCGGTGACGGCATCGCCCATGTACTTGTCGACCACACCCTCGAATAGGCCGATCGCGTCGCTGGCGAGGCTCAGGTACTGGTTGATGACGCGCACGACCTCGCCGGGGTCGATGTTCTCGCTGAAGCGTGTGAAGCCGCGCACGTCACAGAACATCGCCGTGATCTGGCGCTCCTGCCCGCGCACGTCCGAATTGGAGACGGTCGCGAGGTTCTTGACGAGGGCGGTCGGAAGATAGCGCGTGACCTCCGCCAACTGCTGTTCGCGCGCCTTCTCGACAGTGAGATCGTCGATCACGAGCGCCAAACCTGTACCGTCGGCCAACGGCGACATGACGATGTTGAGGTGACACTCGCCGCGTCCGGGGATGAACAGCGATAAGTCGAACGGCATCGGCCGGGCGGAAGCGCGCACGTAGGTCATCGCGCTTTGCAGCGGGCCGGGCATTTCGTTGACGAAGTCGGTCAAACTGTGGCCGACCATGGTGTTCGCGGCACAGAAGATGGTGATCGCGGCGCGGTTGCACAGCGTGATCGTCCCGGAACGGTCGAGAGTGAGTACGCCGGCGGTGATCGACTCGAAGATGCGGTCGAGTTCATCGCGCAAGGCCGTGACCTCGGCGAGCTGGTCGCGCAGGGCTTGGAACAGGCGGGCGTTATCAATGGCGACGGCGGCGTGTTCGGCGAACGTGGTCACGAGTTCAAGCTCGCGCTGAGCGAACAGGCCGGCCAACACACGGTTGTCGCAGTAGACGATGCCGGTCAGCTCGCCGCGCACGCGCAGCGGAACGGCGAGCACACTGCGCATGGCGTGGCCCACGATGCTCTGCTGCGACTGGAAACGCTCGTCCTCAAGCGCGTTGATGGTCATCACCGGCTGACCGGTCGTGACGACCTCGTTGATGATCGTGCGGCTGACGGCGTAGTCGCGGTTGGCGGCATTGGGGGTCTGATCGGCCGCCAACGTGTTGACGTCGATGCCGCGCGCCACGGCGAACTGGTCAAATGAGCCGGTGTCGCGGTCTTTCAGGACGATGTAGCCGCGCTCTGCGCCGGTCAGGCCGACGACCGTGTCCATCACCTGATTGAGCACGTCCTCGGTGTCGAGGTTGCTGGTGATGAGCGACGTGGTCTCGGCCAATGCGCGCAGCGTGCGCAGCTCGATCAATGTCGAGACGATCTTCTTGTTCAGCGATTCGAGGCGGCTCTTGACCGTCAGCACGGTTTCCAGCGCGCCGGCGGGCAGGTTCATGCCGCGCTGACGCAGCAGATCGCGCTGGCTTTGGAGCAGGGTCACGACGTCATCGGCACGCTGCGCGAGCTTGCGCGCGGCCTCTTGGCTGTTGCCCGGCAGGTCGGACGGGTCGCCTTCGCTGATGCGATATGTATCTTCGCTCATAACGGTTGAACCAAATAGATTGCAGTCTGCTGCTGGCGTCCGCGGACTTGCAGCGGCTCCAACGCATGATATTCGACTTTGCCGATGCCCGGCAGCGGGTGGTGTTCGGCGTGTGCGCGGACGTCTTCGCTGATGACGATTTGGCCGTCCAGCGCGCTCTCTTCAAGGCGCTTGGCGAGGTTGATCGCGTCACCGATGGCGGTGAAGTCGCGGCGCGTGTTGCTGCCCACGTTCCCTAATGTCGCGACGCCGGTGTTGATCCCGATGCGGTATTGGGCGTGGTCGATTCCAAGCGAGGCGTAGATGACGCTGAAGTTCTCGTGGATCTGAATCGCCGCGTTGATCGCGCAGGCCGCGTGATTAGCCATCGGGTTGAGCTGCGTGTTGAACAGTGCCATGATCTCGGTACCCATGTACTTGTCGATCATGCCGCCGGCTTCGTGGATGCAGTCTGTCGCGCGCGACAAGTAGATGTTGACCTCTTCCATCAACAACTGCGGGCGCATGGCGGGCATCGTCGCCAGCGGGCGCACGTCGACGTACATGCACGATACCTCGCGGCGCTCGCCTTCAAACCCTAGCCCGGCGATCTGCTGGATGTTGTCGACCATCTCCGGCGGCAGATAGTACTTGAACATGCGCAGTGTCTCGGCCCGTTCGCGCTGAACGGTGAGGTCTTCGAGCACGATGACGTGGCCGGCCCCATGCACATCCCGCCCGACCAGCGGATTAACGCGCACGTTGAGCACGACGCTGGGTTTGCCGCCGAAGGTCACCGTCGCCTCGAATGAGGACTCGTGCGCGCCGGAATTGACCTGCGTGATCGCCTGCGCCAGCGGTTCCACGAGAGGTTCGAGCAGGTCAGCGACGGGCTGACCGCTGAGCGCCGCCGCGTCGGGCCGGTCGAGCAGGCCGGCGGCGGCCCGATTAGCCTGCACGATGAACCCCTCGCCGTCGATTGTGATGACCCCGCTGTCGATGCTGTTATACACGTTGTCGGTCAGTTCCTTGACCTGCGTGATCTCGCTGATCGTCGCTTGCAGGTTGTTGAAAAGGCGTGCGTTGCTCATGGCGACGGCGACTTGATTGGCGAAAGCGACCAGCAGCGCCTTCTCGCGTTCACCGAACACGCCGGAGCGCAGCCGGTTATCGACATACACGACGCCGAGCACGTCGTCACGATAGCGCAGCGGCACGCATAACACCGAGCGCAGATCGAGCGCGGCGACGCTCTGCATGCCGATCAGCCGCTGATCATCGTGCGCGTTGTGGGTGAGCAGCGCCTCGCCGGTCTCCATCGCGCGGTTGATGATCGACCGGCTGAACTGCTGGTCGGCGTTCGCCCCGTCCAGCACTTGGCTCCGGTTGGCGGCTGACGTGCCATCGCGCAAGACGCGAAAGTCTAAGTTGCCCGCGTCGTCGGCGAGGATGATGCAGCCGCGTTCGGCGCCGGTCAGCGCGATGATGCCGTCCATCGCGTCGGACAGGATTTCGTCGAGGTCGAATGACCCGCTGAACGAGGCGGAATTGGCGACCAGCGTGCGCAGCTGCGCGACTTCGCGCTGTTCGTCACGCAGGATGCGCAAAAACGTATCGAGCGAGTGGATCAGGCTGTTAATCGCCGTGTGAGTCATCGAGGGCAATCCCAGCCCGCGTGAGCGGAGCAGCTCGCTTTGACGCAGGAGCGCTTGCTCCGTTTCGGTGAGCAGGGGCTTGAGTTCGTTGATCTCGATGGCGACCGCTTCGGTTGATTGGGTTCCGGTCGGTGTCGCTGCCATGCACGTATCCCATATGACGCGGTATGTGCCAAGTATAGGGTCTAATCGCGCCATGCGGCAACCGGTCAGCGGGAAAGCGGTGAATTTGACAGGGGGTGCGGGATGTGGCACACTAAGGGTTGAGATATGAACATTTGTTCACATATTGAGGCTGAGTCTCAATAAGGAAACAAGCGATGACCGATCAAACCTACCGCGTCGAAGGCATGGACTGTGCCAACTGCGCGCGCGAACTTGAGGACGGAATCCGGCGGCTGAGTGGGGTCGAAGCGGCGCACGTCGATTACATGGGCGCGCGGCTGGTTGTCACCGGCAGCGCGTCGTTTGAACAGCTTCAGGCGCGGGCGAATGCGCTCGGCAGGTCGCTCCACACCGATGCGCAGGCGTCTACGCCCGAACAGGCGGAGACCAGCCGCGGTGGGGCGGTCGGCTTCATCGACTATCTGCTCGGCGCGAACGAGACCCGCATGGCGCTCGCCGGCGCTCTGCTCGCCTTGGTCGGGGTCGTGCTGGCGGCGCTCGGTATGCTCGACCCGCGCACCACCGACGGCCTATTGCTGAGCGCGCTCATTGTCGCGGTCATCCCCATCGCACGTTCCGGCGTCAGCGGGCTGTGGATCAACCGCCGCTTCAATATCAACATGCTGATGACGATTGCGGCGGCCGGGGCGGTCATCATCGGCGAAACGCTTGAGGCCGCGGTCATCGTGATTTTGTTTGCCGTTGGCGAGGCGCTCGAAGGCTATACGGTCGAACGGGCACGGCGCAGTATCCGGGCGCTGTTGGCGCTCAAGCCGCGGACGGCGTGGCGGCTGGACAGCGCGGGGAACGAGACGCAGGTCGCGGCGGATGCGCTGACGATCGGGGATCGGGTCGTTGTACGGTCGGGTGAGGCGGTGCCGGGTGACGGCGTGATCGTCAGCGGCCGAAGCGCGGTGAATCAAGCGCCGATCACCGGCGAGTCGCTGCCCGTCGAGCGCGCTGAGGGCGACGCGGTCTACGCCGGCACGATCAACGGCGACGGCGTGCTGCACGTTGAGATCACGGCCGCGGCGGAGGACAACACGCTCAGCCGGATCGTCAAGCTGGTCGAGGAGTCGCAGGCGGCCAAGGCCCCGACGCAGCGCATGATCGACTCGTTCGCTGCGATCTACACGCCGGCGGTGACACTGCTGGCGCTGGCGGTCGCGGTGCTGCCGCCGCTGCTGTTCAGCGCCCCGTTCTTTGATACGCCGGACGGCCACGGCTGGCTGTACCGCGCGCTCGCGCTGCTGGTGATCGCCTGCCCGTGCGCGCTGGTCATCAGCACGCCGGTGACGGTCATCAGCGGCTTGACGGCGGCGGCGCGGCGCGGCGTGCTCATCAAGGGCGGCGCACATCTTGAAACGTTGGGACGGGTCAAAGCGGTGGCGATGGACAAGACCGGCACCGTGACCGAGGGACGGCCGCAGGTGGTCGGCTGGCGCTCGCTGAACTGCGACGGTGATCCGGCCTGCGCCGCTTGCGATGATCTGCTGGGGCTGGCGGCGGCGGTCGAGCAGCGGTCGGCGCATCCGCTGGCCGGGGCAGTCGTCGCGGCGGCGGAGCGCGCAAAGGCGGTCACGTACTCCACGGCGGAGTCGGTCGAATCGCTGCCCGGACGGGGAATCTCCGGCAGGGTCGATGGACACGATGTGCTGATCGGCAGCCATACATTCTTCGACGCCGAGCATCCGCACTCCGACACGCTGTGCAGTTGGGCGCACGAGGCCGAAGCACAGGGCAGCACGACGATGCTGCTCAAGTCGGACGGCATGGTGCATGGCGCGATCTCGTTCGCTGATACCCTGCGGACGGATGCGGCGTCGGTCGTGGCCGATCTCCATGCGCTGGGCTTGCAAACATCCATGCTGACCGGCGACCATGAGGCGGCGGCGCGCACGATCGCCAAGCAGATCGGCATCGACACGGTGTACGCGGGGCTGATGCCGGCGGACAAGGCCGACGCGATCCGGCGCTTCCGCGATTCGCACGGCGTGACCGCGATGGTCGGCGACGGCGTGAACGATGCGCCGGCGCTCGCAGCGGCGGATGTCGGCGTGGCGATGGGCGCGATGGGCAGTCCGCAGGCCGTGGAGACCGCCGATGTCGCGTTGATGGGCGATAACCTCCGCCTGCTGCCGCTGACGATTCGACTGGCACGCTTCACACGCAGCGTGATTCGACAGAACATCGCGCTCAGTTTTGCGCTCAAGCTGGTGTTCATGGTGCTGGCGCTGGAAGGGTCAGCGTCGCTGTGGGCGGCTGTGTTCGCGGATGTCGGGATGTCGCTGATCGTCACGACCAACGGCATGCGCCCGCTGCGGTGGGTGAAATCGGCCGAGTCGGCATAGCCAACCCGGAGCGCATGTACTAAGCACGAAGTTGAAAGTGACGAGTGATGAGTGATGAGGAAACGCCGCGCTGTATTGCTCGACTAACGGCGCAAGATGGGAGACCGAATCTCTCGACTTACGAACATAGGCTTAGAGTCGCCTCATAGGACGACAGCACGACAGCGAGGAGCGAACGTGGCTCGGATTTGGTGCGTCTCCGCGCCGTTATACAGCCATACCGATTGGGGCGGCTACCTGAGGACTGCGCGAGCGTTGCAGGCACGCGGGCATGACGTGACGTGGGTCAGCGGCGAGGCGCTGCGCGGCGCGATCAGCGGGGCAGGGCTGCGCTTCGCGGCGCTTGAGGACACGGGGTGGTTATGGCCGCCGCCGCCTGCGCCCGATCTCACGAAGACGCCGCCGCAAGACGCCGTCCGCCTGCGCTATCAACGCGCGCTCGATACATGGCTCGATGAGGCGAAGGTTGCGGCGGGGACGCGCGCGCTGCTCGACCTTGCAGAGTCCGACGGTGCGCCGGATGCGATCCTCACCGACCCGTTCCTGAGCGCGTCGGCGGTCGCGGCGGAGGCGCTCGACGTCCCGATGATCGTGTGCGGCTGGCCGGCCATGCGTGAGCTGGAAGAGGACGGGCTGTTTTGGGTGCAGAAGACGCTCGCCAGCGAGAGCCGCGAGCGCGTCGAGCGCCTGACCGCGCAGTTCGGCGTGACGGGCGCGAACTTCTCGCGGGGCGCGACTCCGAGCGTTCTGTCGCCGCACGCGCACATCGTCTACTTCACGCCGGGGTGGTATCAGGCCGAGGCCGACGCGCTGCTCCCTGAGAATCGCTTCGTGGGCGGGATTGCGCACGCCGCGCCGGAGCCGGAGTGGCTGGCGGACATCCCGCAAGAGACGCCTCTGGCGGTCATCACGCTCGGCACGACGTTCACCGGCGACCTCGGGTTCTATGCGTGGGGCGCACAGGCTGCCGCGCGCGAGGGCTTGCTGCCGGTTGTCGCGTTGGGGAACAACCCGATCGAGCCGGACAAGAAGGCCGAGCTGGTACGCGCGCTGCCGAAGGGGACGCGGCTCGTGACCTATGTGCCGTTTGACGCCGTGCTGCCGCGCGCGCCTGATGATCCATCACGGCGGGATGGGTACCACGCACGCGGCGGTGGTCTGGGGCGTGCCGCAGATCGTCGTGCCGCATGCCGCCGACCAGCGGGGACAGGCGCGGCGGGCAGCGCAGGCCAAGATCGGGCTGAACCTGACCGCGCACGATGTCCGTCAGGGCAAGCTGTGGGAAGGCGCGCGGGCGATCATGCGTGAATCGCGGGTGGCGGAAAGCTGTCGTGCGCTGGCGGCGGAGATGAGCGCGCTCGGCGGGGTAGAGGCCGCGGCGGATGCGGTGGAACAGGCGATCCGCGCTGGCTCAAGCGACTAGTGGAACGTGCCGGGTGCTGAGTGATGGGAGAGCGCCAACGTTTTTCACTCGGCTGGTGTCGCGGGGCGGATCGTCTTGCCCACCGACTCCCGGTGATCTACTTTAGTCCCGTAAGAAACGAAAAGGCCCGGCTGTTCGACCGGGCCTCACGGTGTGATTAGGCGGCTCGCGGATGGGCTTTGGCCGGGCGGCTTGTCACCCACACGCCCTTCGTGTCCCCGCCGCGCGTAAGAAACAGCCGCTTGTGGCGCTGACGGCGCGCCTCGTCCTCCGTCAGCCAGTAGCTCAGCCGACGGCCCTTCTTCCCGGCGAGCAGTTCCAACGCGGCCATGACGTGCGTGCAAGCCACGCCGTTGTGATTTGACCAGTTGCAGGTGCAGGTCGTGACGATGCGCCCGTGCGTCGGATCCCAGCGAACCGTCACGATATGACGGCCGGGGGCTTCGGTGGCGCTGTCGACGACGATGGTCTGTCGGCCGACCTGCCGGGCGTGCAGCTTACGGCTGCGGGTTTGAACCTTCTTGATATGCTTGGGAATCATGGCATGGTCCCCACACTATTGTACATTTGTTCTACTATTATACAGAACAATATCTAAGATTCACATTAGAACACGCGCGCCAATTACTGGGGATCTGAGGCGGAACGGCGGTCGTGGTCGCGCCACAACGCCGCCAGCAGTTGATACTTGCGCAGCTCGTACCACGCCATCAACGCGCTCAAGCGCAGGCCGTGCAGCCCGTCGCGGTAGCCCTTGAGCGTGATGAATCGCCAGCGGAAGTGGCGCAGCGGCTGAAGGATGAAGTTGCGCAGTTTGGGGCGCACGCCCTGCTCGTACAGGATACCTGCCTCATAGGCGGTGTAACGCTGCTGCTTGGCGACGAACTGATCGAAACGTGTGTAGTTGATGTGGACGAACGGCTCGTTGATGGTGCCCAGCGGCCCGTCGAGCAAGACGACCTCGTGCACCTTGCGCTCAGGATCATAGTGCGCGGCGCCGCATCGCAGCAGCCGGGTTTGATAGTCGGGGTACCATCCGGCGCCCAGCGTGAGCTTGCCGAAGATGTAGTTGTGACGTGCGATGCGCCATCCCGCGTACGCATCGCCTTGATTGACTGCGCGGCGCACGGCGGCGGCGAGGGCAGGCGTGACGCGCTCGTCGGCGTCGACGAACAAGACCCACGCGCTCGAACCGGCCACGGACTCCAGCGCGGCGTTGCGTTGATTCGCGTAGTTGTCGAACGGCCGTTGAATCACGGACGCGCCGGCCTCGCGCGCGATCTCCGCCGTACGATCGGTGCTGCCCGAATCGAACACCACGCGCGCGTCAGCGAACACGACCGACGCGAGACATTCGGCGATGTTCGCTTCCTCGTTAAAGGTGAGGATCACGGCGGTGAGGCGGGTCATCGCATTCCGATTGCTGTGTAGCGCACCGTCTCGTAGGCAGATCGCAGTTCGGGGTCGCGCTCGGCTTTCACCTTGCGCGCCATGCCCGCGGCGATCAGCTTCGACGCCAGCACGACTTTCCACTTCGGATAGTACTTGACGTACAGCTGCATGCGGCTCGTCCACAGATTGATCACGCTCTGCGGGCGGATTTTGGACGTACTTTGGCCGCCGAGGTGCGTTACGACGGCCTTCGGCGCGCACACGACCCGCCATCCCGCGCGATTGGCCCGCCACGCCCAGTCAATCTCCTCGCAGTACATAAAGAACTGCAAGTCGAACATGCCGGTTTGGCGGATCATCTCACCGCGCAGCATCATCGTCGCGCCCAGCGTGAAGTCGACGTCGAACGGCTCGCCGGCATCGTACAGCGCGCGCGGATAACGCCCGTTGAACGGCCCTTCGATCCAGCGGCCGGGGGTCGGGAAGAACTCGGCCCACAACTGGCGCAGGCCCGGAAACCGGAACGCGCCGTGCTGAAACGATCCATCGCCGTATTCGAGCCGTGCGCCGGCCCATCCGATGTCGTCCGCCGACATCAGCGCGTCGAACAGGATTTGGGTCGCGCCCGGATGTGTGATCGTATCGGGGTTGAGTAGGTACCCTGCGCGCGGCGACTTCTCCGTACCGAAGCCAGCGCGGGTCAGGCCGAGGTTGTTGGCCCGCCCGAAGCCGAGGTTTTCGGCGCTGGCGACCAGATCGACCTGCGGGTAGTCAGCGCGGATCAGCTCCGGCGTGCCGTCCGTCGAGGCTGAGTCCACGACGATCACGCGCCAGTCCAGCGCCGTGCTGGCGAGATCGGCCAGCACACTATCCAGCGCGGCCCGGATTTCGCCCGCCGAGTTCCATGTGACGATCACGACCACGAGGTCGGGGCCGGCGGTGCTCACTGCGACTCATCCTCATGCGCGAGGACGGGGGCAAGCCGCGTTGCGCCTTCGCCGCGCTTGATGGTGAAATGATCGAAGTCGCGCGCGACGATGGCCTCGGGGAACACCGAGCGCGCCTCGGCGACGATGTCGCGCTCGCGGTAGCGCCGGCTGACGTGCCACAAGATCAGCGAACGCACGCCGGATGCGACGGCCAGCTCGGCGGCCTGCCGCGCCGTGATATGACCGAAGGCGCGCGCCTCGTCGGCGTGTTCGTCCAGAAACGTCGCCTCGATTACGAGCGCGTCGGCGTCACGGCATTGCTCGACAAGCGTGTCGGTGCGCCCGACATCGGCCATGACGACGACTTTCGCACCGGCGACTTCTGGCCCAAGCACGTCCCCCGGCGCGATGGCGCGACCATCGGCCAGCACGACCGACTCCCCGCGCACCAGCATGCCGCGCTCCGGCCCGGTCGGGACGCCCAGCTCGGCGGCGCGCTCGGCGAGAAACGGCCGATGCGCGTGCTCACGAAACTCGAAGCCGAAGCATCCGGGGCCGCGGTGCTGAACCGGGAAGGCGTACACCTCGTGCGTGCGGGCGTCGAGTACGCGGCTGGCGCGGTGAATGTCGACCAGACTGATCGGCATCGGGTTGCGTTCCTCACGCAGCACCACTGAGAACAACAGCGTGTCTACCCGGTCGAGCGCCGGCTTGCCGCCGTAGATTTCAATGAAGTCGACCGACTCGAAATTGGCGAAAGTCGAGATCAACCCGCCGAGGCCGAGGATATGGTCGAGGTGCGCATGCGTGAGCAGAATCCGGTTCAGGCGCTTGAAGCCGATGCCGGAGCGCAGGATTTGACGCTGCGTGCCTTCGCCGCAGTCGACCAAATACCGGTGTTCGCCGGCCAGAACGGCGAGCGAGGGCAGCCCACGATGGATCGAGGGAGCGGAGGCCGATGTGCCCAGAAAGACCAGTTCGAACATTACGGGTTCGAGGTGACCTCCACGCTGTACAGGATCAAACGGGTTCCCGCCGGGCGCAGATCGGGTTCGAGGAGGACTTGCAGCCGCTGCAAGCTTTGCGTGCGATACGCGCCAACGGCGATGTCATAGGTGCGTTCGGGCAGGGTTTCGGGAAGGCGCAGCAGATGTACCTGCATGAACACGTCGCGCTGCGCGAGGCTGATGGGCCGCATGCTGATGCTGTCGAGGTTCGCCAGCGGAGCCGCGCCCAGATCGCCGTACAGATGCGAGAATACGACCAGATCGGGCGGCAGCATGCCATCCACGCGCCAATACGTCACGACGGGCAGAACGCCGCCGGGCTTGACGCGGGTCATCACCGGCACGTAACCCAGAAACGTCAGGTTGTTCTCTAACCGCATCGGGGGGAACAACACATCGTCGGTAGTCTTCACGTCCGGTTCGAGCCGAACGGGGGCCGCTGTTGTGAACAGGCCGGTCAGATCGGCCAACTGCCACTCGATCGAAAACTGCAAAACGCCGCGCGCCGCTTCATCCGCGAGGTCGAGCCAACGTGACACGGCCGGATCGACACTGTCAAGCAGTGCGCGGTTGGGCGAGATGAGCTGGAACTTCGCGCCGCCGTTAGGGAACACTAGCCCGAACGTGCAGTTGAGTGCGCGCAGCGGGGCACTGCGATTGTTCAACATGAGCGCGAGCAAGCGCGTGTTGTTGAAGGTAGTGGTGGCGCGCGCCGCGCTGAAGTCGGTGCTGCACAGCAGGGTTGGGACGTCGCTCGCGGTGCGGTCGATGACCTGCGCTTGCTCGGCGATGCGCGAGTTATACGCGGCACGGACTTCCGGCAGATCCGGCCATACGAAGAACAAGTCCTGAAATGTCCAGCCAAAATTGAAGATCAGCAGCGAGGCGAGGATCAACCCCGCGGCGGCCCGACGGCGCAGCAGCGTGCCGAGCGCGGTGATGCCCAGCCCGAAGCAGAGCGCCAGCACGGGGATCAGGACGCTTGAGGCGATCCATGACGGGCTGTTCGGCGCGAAGATCACCAGCGGCCCGAGCACGAGCAGCCCGATTGCCAGCAGCGTGAAGCGCAGGCGGCGGCGCAGATAGCGCAGCGCGACGACCGCCCCCAACCCGACGATGAGCGCGGAGATCGGGTCGGTGAACGGACGTCCGGGGATATTGACGGCCGGGTTGCTGTCACCGAGCAGGCCGAGGCCCATGACGCCGTTGAAGGCGCGTTCCCAGACCGGTGTCGGGTCGGATGTTAAGCCGGAGACGAGGCGCACGGCCCCGCTCAGATGCGGTAGATTCATCGCGCTCAGCAGGTAAGGCACGACGAAGATCAGCACGAGCAGGGCGGTGAATCCGATGGAACGGCGGATCGGGTCGGTCAAACGCGGCCGGCCGAACGCCATGTAGAAACCGACGAACCCGAGCGTCAACAGGCCCACGACCAAACCGGACGGATGCAGGTAGATCCCGATGGCGACGGCGACGCCCAGCCCCGCGAAGGCGGCGGTTTGGGAAGAGGCGGGCCGGCGTGGGCCGTAAACCGGCAGGCCCAGCGCCAGCGCGAGCAGCACGCTGGTAACGAGGATCGGGAGCACCGTCTCGCGGCCGACCGACCGCGAGAGCAGCACCGGCCACCATGTGACGGCCAGAAATCCGAGCGCGGCCAAGCCGGCCAGATCGCCATACAAGCGGCGGCCTAGCGCGTAAGTCAACGCCAGCGTGATCATGCCGACCGCGAACGCGATCCAGCTGAAAATCAGTGTGCCGGCGCCCAAGATCGAGGTCAGGCCGGCGATCACGGCAGGGTACAGCGTCTCGCGCCCTTCGTCTCCCAGCGCGAAGAACACCTGCACGCTGCCTTGACGCACGGTTTCGGTCAAGCGGAGGTCGACGATCTCGGATTGGCTCAGCCCCAACGGGACTTGGCCGATCGCGTATGCACGCAGTACCGCGCCCGCCAGCAAAAGAATTACGGCAAGCGCGAAGCTGAATCGGCTGTTTTTCGTCATGCAGCGCCGTTCTGCAACGTCAGCACACTTAGATGAATCTCACGGCGTATTGTACCAGCGAACAGTGGGCTGAACAGTTGGATTGTGCGGGTTTTCACCGCCTCTGTGGACTACTTCACCACCTGCAGAAACAGAAACGCGGGGAGAATCGCCAGCACCGCCGGCGCGGCCCAGCGGACGGTAAGCACCTCCGGAGTGCGCAGCACCTTGCTGGCCCACTGCCCGATCGCGTGCACGGCATAACACATGAGGAATGTCTGGATCATCAGCAGCGGCAGCAGCAGGGTCGACCGGTCGCGGCCGAAGTAGGCAAGGCCAAACGCGAAGAACGTCGCATACGCGACCATCATCACGGTGCCCAGCGGCGGATACCAGCGTGCCAGCCGCGCCACGCCCAACACGCTGAGCGCTACGCCGGCGAAAGTGAATTGGGACACGAGCAGGCCGAACGTGGTGATCCAGCGCGCGCCATCGCGCCAGCCGTCGGCCACAAGGAACGGGACGTTCGAGCGCGAGCTGAGCGCCATGTCGACCGTCACGCCCCACCACTGCGGCGAGACGTACGTGAGCATGATCCCGCGGGCGCCGAATACGACGATCACGCCTAGAATCAGCCAGTACCACATCGGGATCCGCGCGCGCGATTCGATCAGGCCGAGCGCCACGGCCGGTACGAACAGCACGAACAGCGGGTCGTTGATGGTCGCGGCGGCGAGGATCAGCAGGATGCCAGCACGCAGCGCGGCCGCGAACCGGTATCCGTAACGTGGGGGTTCGTCGGGGCGGGGATTGGCCGTCAGCACCGCTTGGACGAGCAGGTAGATCAACCACGCCGAGGCCAACACGGTCAGACGCAGGCTGCGCGGCTCGCCGATCTGCGAGATGAACACCACGGCGAAGGCGGCGAGCGCGGCCACGACGGCGACGTAAGGCCGCTGCACGAGGATAATGAGGATCAGTGCGAGCACCGCCCCAGCGCCCAGCGCCAGCACGATCGTCGCCGGGGCGCTGCCGCCGCCGCCCGCTTGTGCCCAGTACGCGGGGCTGAATGCGATCGCCAGCCCGCCCACCAGCGACATCAGCGCGCCCATGCTGCGCACGGTCAGCGCGACGCCGGCCACCGCCGCCGACAACCCCATCGCGCGCAGCAGCGGCGTGCTGCCGATCAGCGTGAACGCCACGAATGCGATAACGGCCGCGAGCGCGGCAGGAGCCACGTATTTGAGCGTATCCCGCGCGGAGAATTCGAGGGTGTCGGTCATCCGTGCATCCTAAGGCGACAGCTTGGCATACGCGATGGCAGCGCCTTCGCCATCGAGCAAATTCGCAACGTCGGCGCGCTCGTTCTTCAGCCGGTAGTAGGCTTCAAGCGTCTCCACGACGACCGGAAGCGCATACGCCGACCCTTCGATGCCGTTGTAGATGAACGCGATCAACAGGATTTCGGGGGCTTCATACGGCGCATAAGCGGTGAACCACGCGTGATCCGGCCAGTTGCCGAACTCGCAGGTGTCCAGCGCAAACGCGATGTCGTCGCAGTATTCGGCTGTGCCGGTCTTTCCCGCCACAGCGACATACGGCAGGTTCGCGCCGCCTGCGGTGCCGGTCACGACAGCTTCGCGCATTCCCAGCCGGACGATCTGCATGTTTTCTTCGGTGAAGAAGGCTGGCGTATAGTCGGCGTCGAAGCGAAGCGGGTTGCACACACTTCCGTTGAACGTGTAGTTGAACGGGACGTGTACCTTGTACGACCGCAGATCTTCGCTGAAAGGCGCGGGATCGACGTCGACGGTGTTGCGGTACAGGTCTGGGCTGCAGCGCACAGCGTTATAGTACGGGCTGTTCGGTTCGCAGGTGCAGGCGAGGCTGTCCGCGCCCTTCATAATCATGTCTTCCTGCAAGAACAGGGTCAGCGTGCCGTCCGGGTTCGGCGCGTCGAGTTGAAGCGTTCGCATGACTTTCGGCGCGAACGGCCGGATCGGGTTGCCGGCCTCGTCCAGCACTTCGCGGACAAGCGTGGGCTGAAGCAGCTGCCCCGTGATAAGGCCCTGCACGGACGTAATCATCTGCAGCGGCGTCACGGTGATATACCCTTGGCCGAAGGCGGCGTTATACGTGTCGCCGGTCGACCAGTTCTCGCCGTAAATCCGCCGCTTCCAGTCCGGATCGGGCATCCGGCCGGCCAGCTCGCCAACCAGCTCGATCCCCAACTCCGACCCGACGCCGAGTGCCTGCGCGTAGCGAACGAGGTTGCGGATGCCGAGGCCGCCCTCGCGCAAGCGCAGCGGGCTGACGGACGGGTTCCCCCCGCCAATCTGATAGAAGTACACGTTGCATGAGTTGGCAATCGCACCGACGATATTGAGACTGCCGTGGCCCTCGCGGTTCCAGCACACGAAGCGCTGGCTTTGCGCGGGGTCGTTTGGTGCGTAGCGGTTCTCGACGATCAGATCGCCCGGATCGAACAACGTCGCGTTGGGCGAGATCACGTCTTCTTCAAGCGCGGCCGCCGCGGTGATCAGCTTCCACGCCGATCCCGGCGGGTACAGCGATCCCGATGCCTTGTTCAGCAGCGGCGTAAGCGGATCGTTGAGAACGGTCAGGTAGTACTCGCCGTCGATGGCGCGGGCAAAGCGTGTGTTGTCGTAGGACGGGTAGCTCACTAAGGCGAGGATTTCGCCAGTACGCGGATCCATGCCGATGACAACCCCGCGCTGGCTCTGGATGCCTTGTCCGCGTGACCGCGACTGTTCGTTGAGCTGATCGAGCATGCTCGTCAGCGCCGCCTGCGCCGCGGCTTGAAGGTCGACGTCGATGGTGAGCCTCAGGCTGTTGCCGGCGGTCGGCGGCACGACGGACAGCTCGCGCTGCACCTCGCCGGCCACGTCGATCTCCCGTGTAATGGAGCCGCGTTCTCCCGCGAGGACATTCTCCATGTACGCCTCAATGCCGGCGTAGCCCTCGCGTTCGAAGCGTGGGTCGAAGCCTAGTTCGCGCAAGGCTTCCGCGACCTCGGCGCTGACCGGCCCCATGTAGCCGACGACGTGCGATGTGAGTTCGCCGGTCGGATATTCGCGCACGGCGACGGTGCGCACGTCTACGCCGGGCAGGCTGATGCGGTCTTCGAGCAGGCGCACGGCGGCCTGACGGTCGATGTCCGTGGCGACAGCGACCGGCGTGAACGGCGCGATGCCTTCACCTTCCTTGACGATGCGCTCGATGCTGCGGACGAATACCGTCCCCTGCTGCTCGGCGGCGAACGTGGGCGGCACGCCGGTGAGGGCCGAAATCCGGTTATAGATTTCGTAGCGGCCGGCGGTGTCGCTTGGCAGCGCGGCCGGGGTGATCTCGACGACATACGCCGGCGCGTTTCGCGCGAGCAAGACATTGTTGCGGTCGTAGATCACGCCGCGATCGGCGGCCAACGGCAGGATCGACAACCGATTGTCGTCGGCGGCAGCCTGAAAGTCGGCTTGCCGGTCGATCTGAAGGTCGTACATACGGATCGCGAAGATCGCAAAGACGGCGACCAGCACGCCCTGAAAGAACGTGAGGCGCCAGCCTTGAAAAGTTGAAAGATCACGCATCGGAAATGTCCCCGATTACTCTGGCCGGGGCAAACGGCGCTGGAACAGCCGCAAGATGATGTACACCGGCAGAATCAGGATGAAATTATAAACGATCGTCGGGAATACCGTGGTCGTCAGGTCGCTCGCCCAGTCGATGCGGACGGAAGCCGTAGCCGGAACGTAGCCGAGCAGCTGATACAGATCGACCAACACGACGCGCAGGAACTCGTATGCCATCGTGCCGAACACGCTCATCACCAGCAGCAGCAGAAAGCGAAGCTGGAACACCTGCGACCCGAGCGCGTTGAGCGCGGCCACCATCAGCAGCAGGCCCAGCGACGACGTCCCCAGCGGTACGATGGACAGCAGATCGGCGAACAGCCCGCCCAACAGCGCCCACAGCGCCGCTTGGCCGACCGGCGCGTTCAGCGCCCATGCCAGCACGATCACGAACGTAAGGTTGGGGCCGCCGCCGGGGAGGTCGAGGATCGGGACGAGACTCGCTTGGAGAATCGCGGCGAGGCCGAGGATCGGGATAGCAAGGAATCCGCCCATGGTCTCACGGCGCGACCGGCGTAGGCTCAAAGACCGACAGGTCGACCGGCTCGAAGCTGGTCACGACCAACACGATCTCCAGCCGATCAAAGTCAATGAAGCTGCGCACCTCGGCAGTCTGCTCGATGTCCGATTCGAACTGCCGCGTGCTGGTCACTTGACCGATCACGATGTCTGGCGGGAGGTTGCCGCCGAGGCCGCTGGTGCGCACCAGATCGCCCACCTGCACGTTGGCGCCCTGCGGCAGCAGCGTCATGCGCAGGTTGCCGGATGCCTGACCGACCACGCTGCCTTGACACGACTGGTTTCGAGCCGCGCGCTGATGGCGCTGAACTCGGAATTGATAAGCTGAACATGCGCGGCGTTGGCGCTCACGGCGACGACACGCCCGACCAACCCCTGTCCGGTGACGACCGGGCTGCCGACGCGCACGCCATCACGCGCCCCCCCGGTTGATCGATATGGTGCGCAGCGCGCTGATCGTGTCGCGTGCGATCACGTCCGCCGCGACGACCTCTTGGTTCTGCACCTGCGACACGTAATTGACGAGGTCAGCGAGCCGTTGATAGTCGGCGCCGATCTCGCGCAGGGCGACCACCTCGGCGGTGAGCTGCGCGAGCGTGGTTTCGAGGTCGGCGACGTACTGCGTGAGTTCTTCGTATGTGCGCCGCATATCTCCGATGTCATCGACGGCGCTGTTGCCCCGGCTGATAAGGCCGCTGAGGAACTCGAACGGCGCGGCGATCACCCCGCGAATCGCGTCGAGTCCGCCACCGCCGCTGACCACGATCAGCGCCACGCAGACAAGGATCAGTACGGTAAGGGCGGGTAGCCGGATGCTGTTGGTGCGGCGCCTCATGGGCAGGGATCCGTCATGTCAACCGGGGCGGGCAGGCCGCGCCGGACGGCTAGTGCTGCGTGCTGCCACGGCTCGAACTGACCAGTAATCGGCGCAGATTGTTGTAGTCTTCCAGCACACGCGCCGCGCCGCGCGCTACGCACGTCATCGGATCGTCGGCCACGTACACGCGGATGCCCAGTTCGTCTTGGAGCCGCGCCGAAAGGCCCTTGAGCTGGCTGCCGCCGCCGCTCATGCAAATGCCCGACTCGATCAGGTCGGCGATCAGCTCTGGCGGCGTGTCGTCCAGCGCATCCTTCACCGTGTCGATGATGATGTTCACCGAGCCGGACAACGCCTCGCGGATTTCGACCGAACTGACCTCGACCGTGGCTGGGAGGCCGGTGACCAGATTGCGGCCCTTGACCGGATAGACGCGCTCGGTCGGCAGCGGATACGCCGAACCGACCTCGATCTTAACACGCTCCGCAGACGGCTCGCCGATCAGCAGATTGTGCTTGGCGCGCATATACTGAACGACGTCCTCGTCCATCTCATCGCCAGCGACGCGGATGCTCCGGCTGATGACGACACCGCCCAGCGAGAACACGGCGACCTCGGTAGTGCCGCCGCCGATGTCGATCATCATGCTGCCGCGCGTCTCTTGCACGGGAAGGCCCGATCCGACCGCCGCCGCCACCGGCTCCTCGATCAGGAAGGCTTCGCGCGCGCCGCTGTTGATTGCGGCGTCGTAGACCGCCCGCTTCTCGACCTCGGTGACGCCGCTGGGTATGCCGATGACGACGCGCGGGCGCGGGATCGGCACCCACGACTGCTCGTGCGCCTTGCGAATCAGGTGATCGAGCATCGATTCAGTGACTTCGAACTCGCTGATGACGCCGTCGCGAAGGGGGCGTACGATCAGGATGTTGCGCGGGTTCTTGCTCCACATCTCTTTAGCGCGCGCGCCCACCTCAAGGGGCTGGCTGGACTTCTTGTCGATCGCCACGAACGACGGTTCGTTGATCACGATGCCCTTGCCGCGCACCGCAACCAGAGTATTGGCCGTACCAAGGTCAATACCGAGGTCGAGTGAGAACAACCCGAAGATATAATCGAGTGGACTTAACACAAGGCCCCCTGGCCGGACGCGCGTCGTGGATTATAGCATACGGCACGGATGTCCTCGAAATACAGCAGCACGCAACTATAATCGGGCGATCTACCACGGGCTAGTGCAAAACCCATGAGCGACTCGGCGGTATCCCTACTCCAAGCACTCCGTATGGCCTTGACGGGCCGGCGCCACACGACGGGACTGATCGCGGTTTCAGGCGGGGCGGACTCGCTGGCGCTGCTGCATACCGCCATTCAGGTCGCGCCGGCGCTGGGCGTTCGCATCGCGGCGGCGACCTTTGACCACGGCCTGCGCGGAGACGCCGGCTTCGATGACGCCGTGTTCACCGCGCAGACGGCGGGGCGTTGGGGCATCTCGTGCGCTGTCGGGCGCGGACGGATCGACCCCAATATGTCCGGCGTCGAGGAACGCGCTCGCGATGCGCGCTATGCGTTTCTCGCGGAGTGCGCCACCGATATCCACGCCGATTGGGTCGCCACGGCGCATCATGCCGACGATCAGGCGGAAACTGTGCTGCTGAACGTGATTCGCGGCGCAGGCATCCACGGGCTGGGCGGGATGCGCGCCGAGTCGACCGTGCCGGGGCATCCGTCGCTGCCCCTGCTGCGACCGTTCTTGATGCTTCGCAAGGGCGAGCTTGAGGCGTACTGCCGGGCCAACGAGATCCCCTTCCGCGACGACGCGAGCAACCGCGACCCGGCCCATCGCCGCAATTGGCTTCGCCAGACCGTCATGCCTCTGTTGGAGACGGCGAACCCGGCGGTCGTGATGTCGATGGCGCGGCTGGCCCATCTCGCCGCCGAGGACGATGCCGTTCTGACGTCGTGGGTTGAGCCGTGGTGCGATGCGAACGCCGCGCGCCATGGGGATCGGCTGTGGATACGCCGCGCGCCGTTTGCTCAACTCGACCGGGCGCTCCAACGCCGCGCGCTGATCCGGCTCTTGCAGCGGCTGGCGCCCGACTGCGAGCCGTCCTACGAGCATTCGGCCGGCGTGCTCGACCTGCTCGACCAGCCGGAAGGGGGGATCGTGCAGGTTCAAGGCGGCGTCAACGTCGAACTGGACGGCGAATATGTCGCGTTGTATCGGGCGGACAGCGCGTGGTCTCCACCCTATGACGGGTACTGGCTGCCGCCGGAGTTCAGCGTGCGGCCCGGCCCGGCGCTCGATATGCCGTTCGGATGGCGTGCCGGGCAGAGGTTCGGCGATGTCAAACCGGCGGCGGCGTTCGCGCTGGAGGTCGGCAGCGGAGAGGTCACCGTACGCACACGCAGACCCGGAGATCGTGTTGCGCTGCTTGGCGGTGGACATCAGAAGCTCAAGGATTGGCTGATCAACGCGAAGACGCCGCGGATGCTGCGCGATCATCTGCCGGTCATCGACGTCGGCGGGCAGATCGCCGCGCTGTGGGACGGCGTGGCATGGCAGGTATTCGCGTTTGAGCGCGGCGCTGCGCGGGCGGATCATCCGTCTTGGGTGTTTGTGATACCACCTTCTAGCGTGGAACGGTAAAATTGCGTACGGCGCTGCATTGCGCTATCCTTGAGTTACCGTAAGCTTCCCTGTATGAGTTCTTTACGGAGAGTTTATGCACGCGCTTTCACAGTCGCCGGCTACGTCGGCACAAATCCTGGTGGTCGACGACGAAGGCCCCAACCGGTATTCCATCAGCAAGAATTTGGAGCGCGTCGGCTACAGCGTCACCGAGGCAGCCAGCGGGCCGGAAGCGCTCGAACACCTGACCACCAACGAGTTCGATGTCGTGTTGACCGATATCAAGATGCCGGATATGGATGGGGTCGAGCTGCTGCGGCACATCAAGGCTGAATCGCCGGAAGCCGTGGTCATCTTGATGACGGGGTACGCCAGCCTGCCGTCGGCGGTCGAAGCGCTTCGCCTCGGCGCGCACGACTATTTCATCAAGCCGGGGTCGATGAATGATCTGCGCGCTGCGATTGCGCGCGGTGTCGAACGGTCGCGAAACATGCGGCGCCGGCGAATGCTTTTCGAATCCATTCGCAGTGACGTCTTTGAACTCGACCAGATCGAATCGGCGTCGACAGGGCCTGCGATCCCCGGCATGCCGGCTGTAGGCACGCCGACGAGCGCGGTTGCAACCTCCGCGGGATACGCCAACCGTTGGGACGTGCCTGAGGTCGGCAGCGTCATGCAGCTTGGCCCGCTGACCGTCTATCCCGGCCGCTATCAGATCAGCGCGGACGATCAGCAGATCGACCTGACGCCGACGGAGTTTGACCTGCTGCTCTATCTCGGCGCACACAGCGGCCGTGTCGTGCCGTGTCACGAGCTGGTGCGCGAGGTGCGCAGCTACTCGGTCGACGAGGCGGAGGCGCGCGAGGTGATCCGCCCGCACATCAGCAATCTGCGCCGCAAGCTCAAGCAGGCCGGACAGAACCCGGATCTGATCGTGAACGTGCGCGGCGTGGGGTATCGTTTGAACGATCGCGTCCGTTAGGCGGGTGGTCACTGAAATGGTGCATGGTCGCGGCCGCGTGGCCGCTTTCTGCGTGCTGCTTGCTGCGGGACTGCTGCTGGCCGCCGCGCCAATCGCCCTTGCCGAATCTACCGCGTACTGCCCGGCCCAGCCGCGCGTGATGCGCGAGCGCATCTTTGAACCCGGCGGGCTGATCCTCACCGCCTTCGACCGCAGCGGGTTATGGGTGGTCGATATCGAAGGCCGCACCCGCTATCCGCTGGAGAACACGCGGATATGTGGCACCAACTGCCGGATTTCCCCGGATGCGCGCACCGTCACCTATTTGGACGGCGAGGAGGAGCTGTACCGCCGCATGACGCTCGACGGCGTGCTGCGCGACACCCTGTATGAAGATACGGCCAGCGACGTGCAGTACTGGTCGGACGATTCGCTGCTGATCTACACGGCCGGGCAGCGCCTCTACTTGCAGGGGACAAGCGGGCTGGTCGAACTGGACAACCACGCGGTGGTCAGCGTGCAGCCCGGTGGATTCTGGGCGCTGGCGTTGGATTATCGCGACGGCCGATTCGTACGTCAGCTCGTCAACTTGGTGACGCGCCGCGCGCCAGACAGCCCGCACATCGACGTCGGCCCGGAGGCCCGCTATGCCAACGCGGCGGCGTGGTCGCCCGATGGCACACGGCTGGCCGCAGTCGTGCCGGTCGCGGAGGACGCCGCCAGCGGGGCGGAACTGGTGATCGCCAATCCGGACACGCGCTCGGTCGAGACCGTCACCGATCTGACGGCTGAATACGGCCCGCTGCGGCTGGGTGGCATCGGCACCGGTGGGGTGAGCTGGTCGCCCGACTCGCGCTATGTGGCGTTTTGGGGCGCTCCGCTGACCGGCCCCGATCCAGAGGTCGATGTCGCGCCGGCCTCGCTGTACGTCTTCGATACGCAGTCCGGCGAAACGCGAAGCTACTGCGGCGTGACGATTGAGGATCACACGCCACAGCCGCCGCGGCTGGTTTGGTCGCCCGACAGCTCGCACGTCGCTTTTGCCGGGAACCCGCCGGACGACGCCCGTGGATCGCTGCTTTTGGCGCTGGATGTCGACACCGGCGTGTTCACGGAATTGACGGCGGGTATGAGCAGTCTGCTGGGCCGGCCCAACGTGCTTGCGTGGGGAACGCGCCCCTAACAATGAACCTCATCACGCGGGAACTGTGGCACGGGGTGAACAATGCGCTGCCGCGCCACCCGTTCCTGTGGTATCCGCTGCGGTATACCGAGCCGGACGCCAACTACGCGTTCTGGGTCGAGTTCGTCCCTACTGTTATGTTGATCGTCGCGTCGTTCGCGGCCCTTGTGCTGTGGGTGGCGTACGGGGTTGCGCCGCTTTCGCTGGTGCTGATCCTCGATACGTATGCTGGCGTCGTCATCGCGCGTGGGGTTGGGCGCGCGGTGCAGAATGCCCGCCGCCACGGCCTGCTCGACCTGATGGGCGTGACGATCTCCGGCTTTGTCGGCGCGCTCTGGGCGGTGATGACGCGCTATGTCCGCAGTGATCCGCTGCTTTCAGGGCTGCATCAGGCGGCCGCGTGGCTGCATGCGATGTGGCTGTTCGCCGTGTTCGCGTTTGGCGCGCTGGTGCTCTTGACCGCGTGCGGCGGGCAGACGTTTCGAGAATCGGACATTGGCCAATTCCTGTATCAACCGACAATGCTCCTGAATGGTTTCGCGGTGTTCGCGATCATGATGCTAGACTACATAGGCGCGTTGGTGGCGGGGTCGATTATCGGCATGATGATGCCAACACTGGGGGCCGTGGCGGCCGACCTCGCGCTCATGGCCCCTGTCGCGTTGATTTCGGCGCAGGTGGCCCATTACGCTTTGGCGCTTGTTCTCCATGCCGTGTTCACCTTGACGCTGTCGGCTGTCGGGCTGCTGTCGGACTTGTCGAGCACGGTCATGTTCGTGATCGCCTTCATTGCTGCGCGCGAACTTTCGCTCAGGGGGTTGTGCGTGATATTCGCCCGGCTTGTGAACTCGTCCGTATTTGAGGTAGTGACGATCTACCGCAGAAGTCTATGATCGCGATCTTCGGTCGGGCCTTCGGCTGGCTGACGACGTTCCGGTTGTGGTGGGCCTATTGGGGCCGGATGCCTGACCATCCGCTGCTCCGGCTCAAGGGGCCGCCATCGCCGGACGGTGAGCGTGCCCGCTGGGTGACGATTGCGGCGGTCTTCTTCGCGTTGATGATGCTGCCCATCCTGTGGGTTGTGGGCTTCAGCGTTGCGTTGATCGCCATCGTGATCGGCGGCACCCTGCGCGGCGGTGTCGCGGCGGCGCTGAGCGCGCGCTACGTCGCGTATGAACGGCGGCAGCACCGGCTGGCGTCAATCGGGCTGGCCCCCGCGGGCATGTTGGGCGCTGTGTGGCTGCTGGCGATGCGCGCCTTCCGGGAGTCGAAGTACGGCCAATTCGCCACGCGCTATATTCACAACGCGCAGGGGATCATCGGCTTTGGCGCGATGGCGATTGTCGCCATGTTTCTGCTCGGCACGGCGCTGATGCTCGTGGGCGACGTGGGGATTGCGGATGACAGCGACACAGCAGCGGCGGTCGATACCGCTGTGGGCGTGACGGTGTTGTTCAGTTCGGTCGGGCTTTGGCTGTGGCTCGATAACGTGCAGTCACCGCTGATGGGTGTGCTGATCGGGATCAGCGTCGGTTACGGATCGACCCAGCCGGGCGAGTCAGCCGGTGCGGCGGCGGGGTTGTACGCGGCCATTCAGGGTGTGATGCTGTCGGTCGCTGTGCTGATGCTCATAGTGAGCGCGGGGCTGCACGACGGCCTTCGCGTGTTTATGACGTGCGCCGCTTTGTTCGTCACGCGCGAGGTGCTGCTTCGCGTGTTGTGGCAGCGGGTGTGTACGCTGTACAACGCGCAGGGGTTCGAACTCGTGCAGCTGCTCCGGTTTTGAGCGCTCCGTCATCTTCGGGTACAATGACAGGTCGATACTGCATGGAGTGACGTGCTATGGCTTTGCTTCCAATCATCAAACTCGACGATCCCGTGCTTCGCAAGAAGGCCGTTCGCGTGACATCGTTCGGCCCTGATTTTCAGAGGCTTGTGGATGACATGGTCGAGACGATGATCGCCGCGCCGGGAGTCGGCCTTGCTGCACCGCAGGTCAACGTCAGCCAGCGGTTGATCGTCGTCCGCCTCTCGGATGACGAGGACAGCCGCAAGGAATTCGGCGATCTGGCGGGCAAGCTGTTCGTCGTCGTCAATCCCAAGATCATCAAGACCAGCCGCACGCTGGTCGACGGGGTCGAGGCGTGTCTGTCGATCCCCGGCTATGCTGGCACCGTGTTCCGCCACGAGCAGGTCGTCATCACCGGCGAGGACAGGCACGGCAAGCCGATTCGCATCAAGGCGAAAGATTGGCTGGCGCGCGTATTTCAGCACGAGATCGATCACCTCGACGGACGGCTGTTCATCGACATCGCTGAAGAGATATGGGATACGCGCAGCAAGCCGGCCGACGGCGAAGCGGCCAAGGAAGACGGCGCGGAAGCTGGCGAACGGCAGGCGTCCTAGCGCGTTACACCAAACACGCGCACCGGCCCCAGCGCTTCAAACACCAAGATCTGCAACGAGTCGGATGTCCACACCGCGCGCAGCACGTCCAGCGGCGGCAGATTGAGGCTGCCGCGCAGCGCCGCGCCCTGCGCGATCTCGCTGATATTCCACAACGACGGGCTGCCGCCGCGGGTAGTCGCCAGCACCATGTCGCCGGCGGGTGAGAGCGCCGCGCTGGGCCGGTCTCCCGTCGTGCTGGGCAGCACCGCGCGCAGCTGTTGGGCGGTGGTGTCCCAGATGTTGAGATCACCGGCCGCGCCGCCCGTCAGCAGATAGCCGGACTCCGGCACGAACTCCAGCACGCCGGCATTGGCCCCCGTGGTGAGCTGGCGGATCGGCTCGCCGGTGGCGGGGTTGAGCTGGATGACTCCGTCGCTCGTGCTGGCGATCAACGCCCGGCCAGTCGGCGCATAGATCAACTCGGTGATGTTGACGAGCAGTTCCTCGCGGTCGATCTGTTCGGCGCTTTCGGTGTCCCAGAGGGTGACAGCGCCGCTGCGGTCGGCCACGGCGAGCCGTGAACTGCTGGGGTCGAAGGCCATCGCGGTCGGCGGGATTTCGCCCAGATCGAGCACGTGGACACGCGCCCGCCGCGGCAGATCCCAGATGTCGACGAAGCCGTCCCCACGTCCGAAGGCGAGCCAGCCGCCGACCGGATCGTAGGCGTACACGTCGTTATAGGCGTCGTTCAGGATCAGGTTTTGGCCGGTGCTGCCCGTGCGCGCGTCGTAGGGCCGCAGCACGCCGTCTGGTGACAGCGTGTACACGGTTGACCGGTCGGGGTCGAACAGGACGGCATTCGCGCCGCGCCGGCCCGTGGCGATCAGCATCGATCCGGTAATCAGATCCCATACCAGCAGAAAATCGTTGTTCAACCCGGCGAGCATGCTGCTGTCGAGCGACAGCGCATAGGCGAACACCGTCGAGGGCGGTTCGGGCGCTTCGAGCCGGCCCAGTTCGCGCAGCTGAGAGGCCGTGTCGAGGGTGATCGGCTGTTGGGCGGCCTGCCAACCGGAAGCGGTCGGCAGCGGGGTCTGCGTCGGGCGCGACTGGGCCGGAAAGCCGGGGGTTTCAGGCGGCGGCGTGCCAACACATGCGGCCAACAGCACAGCGATCAGCACCGCCGTCGCAGCACGGAAACGGTTCATGGAGCGTCGCTGTCGGCCTTGTACAAGTCCAACGACGCGATAATCAGCCCGTAGGTGCCGATTTGTTCAAGGCCGCACTCGCCCTCGAACGGCTCGACCACGCCGTTCTGGTTCTGGTCGACTCCGGGGATCAACAGGTTGGCGATCTCGGTTGATCGCAGCGCGGCGTCCTCGGTCTCTTCGAGCGTTTCGACGGTTAGTGTTTGCCGTTCAAGCTCGATGACCTGATTCGACCAGCTGCGGACGTTCTCCAAACACACGCGCACCAGTTCCGCCTCGCTCTGGATGCGAATAGGCGTGTCCTCGGCGTCCACGGCGTTCTGAAGGCTGGCGCTGATCCGGTCTAACGTCGTGAGCAGGCCGATGCCGGTGCCGGGGTTCGATCCGCGACCGTTACCGTCGAAGTCCTCCTCACCGCCGAGCAGGATGTTGAGCGTGTGTTCGACGTGCGTCCAGCGCCCCGCAAGGTTGGTCGCCTTCGCGGCCAGACCCGCGTGCTGGGTCGCGGCGTTGGCGTCGCGCTGCGCGGTTTCCAGCAGGCTTCCGCCGCGCGCCCCGTTTTCCGACGCGACGAACAACTCCTGCATCGCGGCTTGCAGCAGCGGTGTGATATGCCCCCGGAAGCGCACGTCCGTAAACGCCGGTTCGCCCGTGGTCGACTCCAGCGAGACCTCCACCGTGTCGAAGATCAGCGGCAGCGAACGCCCTTCCTCGTCGATGAAACTCAGCGCGCCGTTGCCCACGGCGTCGACCGTCAAGCGGCCGAGCGTCAAGCGTTCGCCGGATTCGGAGTCCAGCAGCGAGGCGGTGTACTGCGTGCCGGCGCTCGGCGGCGGAAAGCCGTGGACGCTCACGTTGACGCTGTCGCCCGTCAGGTTGGCCTCGGTCGAGCTGAAGCTGACCTGCCCGAACGAGGGTGGAAGCTGGGCAGTGATCGCGGCGCGTGTCGCCTGTTGATCCGCCACCGCCTGCTGGGTTGCCTGTGTGTTCGTCGTCTGAGGGGCCTCGCCGCTGCGAGTCGACAGCAGTACGGCGATCAGCGCCACGAGCGCCACCAGCGCGACCACCGCGAATCCGATGATCAGCGGCGTGCTGAGGCCGGAGCCGCCGGATTGAATCACGATCGTGCCGGGAGTCGGATTCTCCGGGTCAAGCGGCACGGTGATCGGGGCCGACGAGCCGGACAGCTTGATCTGAATCGGCTGGCGCGGGGTAGTGCGGGCCGGTGTTTCCGATCCGACGCCGAGGCGCACGGTCGGGTCGTCTGAGGGACGGGGCAGGGCGGTGCTGCTCGCGGCCTGCTGCAGCGCGTCGGCGAACGCGGTCGCTGTCGTAAAGCGCGCTTCAGGTTTCTTCTCGATTGCCTTGAGCAGCACGGCGTCGATCGCGGGCGAGAGCGACGGAAGCACCTCGCTGGGCGGGGTGGGCGTATCGGTCAGGTGCTTGAGCATCAGCTGCATGACGCTGTCGCTGGTGAATGGCAGCCTGCCGGTGATCATTTCGTAGACCACGATGCCGAACGAATACAGGTCGGCGCGCGGGGTCAGCTCGAAGCCCTGCGCCTGTTCGGGGGACATATAGGCAGGTGTTCCGACCACGCCGGTTCCGGTCAGTCCGGTGCCGCCTTCGGCCAGCTTGACGATGCCGAAGTCCGCCAGCAGCGCGTTGCCTTCGCCGTCAATGAGGATATTGGCGGGTTTGATGTCACGGTGGATCACGCCCTGCCGGTGCGCATAGTCAAGCGCGCTGGCGATCTCGCGCGCCATGCGTGTGGCTTTGTCCATCGTCAGACGGCCATCACGCAGGATCCGGTCAAGCGCGCCGCCCGTGATGTAGGGCATGACGAGATACAGCACGCCATCGTCGGTCGTGCCGTAGTCGTACAGCGGCAGGATGTGCGGATGTTGAAGGTTGGCGATCGTGCGTGCTTCGAGCTGGAAACGCGCGTGCGCATCGGCGTTCATGCCGGGATGCGGAGGGAGAACTTTCACCGCCACGGTACGATCGACGTCTGCCCGATAGCCTAGATAGACAGACGCCATTCCGCCGTGACCGATAACGTCACGTATTTCATAGGCGCCGAGCATTCGGCCGATTAACGAAGTCACAAGCGTCACTCTCCGAAGATGGTGCTGAAGCGCATTATAGCATGAGCCACCTCAGCCTTGGGGTTCAGGTTTCAGTATACGACGTGCTGCGCATCCCGGCATCAAAAAGGGAGCGCACATATCGTGGCTCCCTCTTTATTACGAAACAACGTGAGGTTGTGGATGAAAGCGCGGGGCTTAGTCCTCGTCTTCGTCCTCGTCCTTGTGGCGCCGGACGACCTCGGGTTCGGCCGAACCCGCACCCTCTTCACCCTCAGCCAGCTCTTCCTCGTCGGCGCGGGCCGCGGCGGTCTGCGAGACGCGAGCGATCAGTTCTTCCGGATCGTTGAGGATGACGATACCCGCTTCGAGCTTGATGTCCGCGACGTGGATTGATTGGCCGACCTCGGTCAACACGGAGATGTCGACGGCGATGTGATCCATCAACTGCGACGGAAGCAGTTCGACGTGCAGGCTGGTCGGGCCGGTGATGAGCACACCGAGGCGCGCTTCAACGGCCGGGCTTTCACCGACGAGCTGAAGCGGGACGTCGGTGCGCAGGCGGGCAGTCAGGTCGAGTTCAAAGAAGTCAACATGGGTGATCTTGCGGGTGATCGGGTTGCGCTGTACTTCGCGCACCAGCACGGTGTGCTTCTTGCCGCCCGACGTGATATCGATCAGGTTCGAGCCACCGGCTTTGAGCAGGGCAAGCTCCAACGGCCGATACGGGATTTGCACGTTGACCGGATCAGACTTCGGGCCGTAGACCGTTGCCGGCACGAAACCCTCGCGGCGGAGCACGCCGACTTTCTTGCCCGTCACAGTGCGAGGCTGGGCATCAATGGTAAATTCGGCCACGATGATACTCCTAACAAATGTGTGCTCAATCCGCGCTTGGGGCGGGATGGACATGCGTGCAACAGAGTGGCGCCATTCTAGTCGTGAGGCGCGGCATCGTCAATATGCGGTGTCGCCTCACAACAAAACCGCCCCGTGTAGGGCGGTTGACGCTGAGCGGGTAACGGGACTCGAACCCGTGACACTTTGCTTGGGAAGCAAATGCTCTACCAACTGAGCTACACCCGCGCTGAATGAATTATACTGAGCGCGCCGATCGAGTGTCAAGCGGGTCTCGAAACCTCGAAACCTGTGTAGGTTGGTGGGACTCGAACCCACATGCCTTTCGGCGGCTGATTTTAAGTCAGCTGTGTCTGCCATTTCACCACAACCCCATGCGTGTGCATTGTACTCGTAAGGCGCGCGCTTCGGCAAGACGGTGAAGCGTCACGGTAGGATCGGCTCGATGTAGTAGTCCTCGCTGTCACCCTCGGCGACCCACCCCTCGACGCCGCGCGCCCGGATGCGAAACCACGTATATCCGTCGGCACAGCGCGGCCCGTCCAGCACGTAAAACAGGCTGCGCGCTTGCAGCTGTGTGAGCACCTCGGCGCGGATGCTGGCCGAATCGCGCACGTTGAGCGGGCTGGGGTCTTCCGACGTTACTTGACCGCGCGCCTGCACGATCATGCGCGAGCGCGGCGTATCCTGACACACCGGCGCTGGCGCGACCGTCGCCGAGAACCGTACCGCAGTGGCCGAGCGCAGCGGCGCGATCACGATAGCGGGCGTCGATGTTCGTGTGGGGGTAGGGGAAGCGGTCGCGGTGGATGTGAACGCTGCGGTCGGGATCGGCACGTCAGGCGTGTCCGTGGGCGCGGCTTGTGGGCGCGGGCCGCAAGCGGTGGCGGCCAGCAGCAGCAGCACGAACAGGAGTGAGGATTTCGGCGTCACGGCGTGTAGACCTTTGGTTGCGCACGCATGCTATAATAGCGCGGTTTTCGGTGAGGAGTGTCCCCTTGAGACGACATTGGCGCGTGTTGGCGCTGGGCGCGCTGGTCAGCGGCGTCGTCATCGTGTTGATCGCGCGGCAGATCGACCTCGCGCTGTTGTGGGAGTCGCTGCGGACGGCCAATTACGCGTGGGTGATCCCCGCCGCGCTGCTCGCCGCGTTGGGCCTGTACACGCGAGCGATCCGCTGGCGTGTGCTGCTTGGCGGCGGATTGGGTATGTCGCGCACGTTCCACGTGATGAACATCGCGTACATGCTGAACGCCGTGCTGCCGATGCGCTTGGGCGAGGTCGCGCGGGCGTGGCTGGCGAGCCGTGGCGAGGATGGCGTGCCGTTCTTCCACACCGCCAGCACGATCGTGGTCGAACGCCTGCTCGACCTGCTGGCCGTCGCCGTGTTCTTAGCGATTGGCCTCGCGGTCGGGCCGGTGCCGGACGCGCTGCGCACGACCGGCGTGATCACCACCGTGCTTGCGCTGGGCGGATTCTTGTTCTTGGTGCTGATGGCGGCGAAGCGCGGCTGGGCGACGGCGCTGTTCGAAGCGGTGACGAGCCGGCTGCCCGTCGTGAAGGCCAGCCCGCTCCGCCCACGCCTGCGCACGATGTTCGACCATCTGCTCGACGGGTTGCAGCCCATCGCGCAAATCGGCTCGCTGGCGTCGGCGCTGTTGTGGACGGCGATCAGCTGGGGGCTGTCGTTCCTGACCGGGATGGCGTTGATGCTGGTGATCTATCCGCAGGCGGATGCTGTGGCGACGCTGCTGTTCATCGCATCGGCGTCGTTCGCGGTGGCGCTGCCCGCCGTGCCGGGGAACGTCGGGCCATACGAAGGCTCGATCCTGCTGGCGTTGAGCGCGCTTGGGTATACCGCGACGCCGGAGGGCCTCGCGGCGGGGACGGCCTTCGCGATTATCGTCCACGCGACCAATCTGGGCGTCAACGGCGGCCTCGGAATCATCGGCATGCTGGCCGAGGGCGTGTCGCTTGAACAGATCACACAGCGGGCAGAGCAGGAAGCCCCACCCCCCACGGAAGTGGCATGAACGAACGCAAACTCAATGTCCTCATTTGCCTTCTGTATTACCTGCCGCACCGGACTGGGATGCAGCTGTATATCCAGCGCATCGCCGAGGAATTGGTGCGGCGCGGGCATCACGTCACGGTGCTGTGCGCCCGTCACAAACCCGAACTCCAGCGCGACGAGACGATCAACGGTGTGCGCATCGTGCGCCTGACGCCGCTGCCGTTCGCCGTCAGCCGTGGAATGTACATGCCGGCGTATCCGTGGGCGGCCTATAAGCTGATGCGCCAGCACGACGTCGTCAGCATCCACACGCCGATGCTGGAGACCGCGCTGTTGAGCGTCCTCGGCATGTTGACCGGCCGCCGTATCGTGCCGACTCACCACGGTGACTTGATCCTGCCTGCCGGCCTGTTTAACCGTGTCATCACCGCCATCATGTTTGCGATGTATCGCTTCATGGCATGGCGCGCGCCGGCCGTGATCGCGTACTCGGAGGACTATGCCGACCACTCGTATTACCTCGGGCCGGTGCGTAAGAAGGTGCGGCCGATCTATCCGCCGATCACGATGCCGCGGCCGAACCCTGAGCGTGCCGCGCAGCTTCGCGCCGAGTGGTCGCCGGACGGCGCGCCGCTGATCGGATACGCGGGCCGGTTCGTTCAGGAGAAGCGCCCGGACGTGCTGATCCGCGCGCTGGACGAGATCCACAAGCAACACCCGAACGCGCGTATCGTGTTCGCCGGTCAATACGACATCCCGTACGAGAGTACATGGGAGCTGTATAAGCCGATTGTGGACAAATACCGCGACCACCTGATCTTCCTCGGCCTCAAAGACGACATGCAGTTCATGGCCGACTTCTTCGCGGCTATCGACGTGCTGGCCCTGCCGAGCGACTCGGAGTGTTTCGCGCTGGTGCAGGTCGAGGCCATGCTGTGCGGCACGCCGGTGGTGATGACCGACACGCCGGGCGGGCGCGTGCCGGTCAGCGCGACGGGGATGGGTCTGCTGGCGCCGAAGGGTGATCCACAGGCGTTCGGCAAGGCGATCAACCGCGTGCTGGCGCATCCGGAGTCGTTCACCAAGCCGCATGATGAAATCAGCGCGGTCTTCTCGTTTGAGGAGACCGTCAACCGGTATGAGCAGACATTCTGGGAGTACGCGGTCGATGGTCGATAAAGACATCATCCGCTACATGACGCGCAACGAGGCCGATATGGCCTTCAAGAAGCGCGTCGAAACGGTGTTCGAGTGGGTCGAACCGCGTGACGATATGACGATCCTCGACATGCCGTGTGGGCGCGGTTTCTACCTCAACATGCTGCGCTACGTCAGTAAGGCGCGGCTGGTCGGCGCCGACCTTGACGCCGAGGTGATCGAGAAGGCGCGGCGCAACATCGGCCACCTGCCGGGCATCTCGCTGGTGCGCGCCAACATCTACGACCTGCCGTTCCCGGACGGGACGTTCGACGCCGTGATCCTGTCCGAAGTCCTCGAACACATTGACGACGACGTGGGCGGCTTGAAAGAGGCGCTGCGGGTGCTCAAGCCGGGCGCGTGGCGGTCGATCACGGTGCCGCACGCCAATTACCCGTTCTGGTGGGATCCGATCAACAAGACGCTCGAATCGGTGTTCAAGACCCATATCCAGCACGGGCCGTTCGCCGGGATATGGGCGAATCATGTGCGGCTGTATACGCCTGAGCAGCTGCGCAGCGCGGCGATTGGCGCGGGCTTCGAGGTTGAGCGCGAGCGCGCGTTCACGCATCACAGCTTCCCGTTCATTCACAACCTTGTCTACGGATTCGGCAAACCGCTGCTTGAGCGCGGCGCGCTGCCCAAGGCGATGGCCCAGACCGCCGACCGCACGCAGTTCGATCAGCCCGACGCGCCGTGGTATAACCCGATCCGAATGGGCCTCGCGGCGTTTAACTGGTTCGACCGGGGCAACGTACTGGACGAACCGCCCGGCCGTTCGACCGTGAACCTCGCTTTGAAAGCACGTAAGCCGCCTACCTCATAGAGGCTGTGCGGCTGCGAATTCGCTGAAGGATGCACGATGAGTCAGCCCGAACCCAACACCCCACAGCAGCCCGAACGCGACTTCGAGGACTTGACTCTGTCGGAGGCGCTGGGTGACTTGATTCGGCGTCCACGCGCAACGGCGCGCAATCTCGCCGCGGTCGCCAACCCCGAGGCGCGTGTCGCTGAACCGCGCGCGCGGCGGATGGCGGTGCGCACCCCGCGTCAGGAAGCGGGTGAGGCTGTCCTCAGCCCGTCGGCACGGCTCGACCTCATCCGGGCCGGGATGCTGATCGCGGCGGTCATCCTCGCGTTTATCGGGACGTTGACCGTGTATCAGCCCAACGACTCGTTCCGGCTCGGCTTGCTGCGCGATATCCCGGCCGCGGCGGCGCTGCTGTGGTGGATCGCCGCGATCGCGTTCGGCGCGGCGGCGATGCGCGTCGGCCAGCCGCCGTCCGAGGGGGCCGATGCGGTCATGCCGATCAGTTCCGCGACCGGTGTTCGCATCGCGCCGCTGCTCGTGTCGCTGCCGCTGATGTTCGGCGCGTATCTCCTCAACCCCGACAATCAGTTCACGACATTCGGCGCGCTGTGCTGGATATTGGCGATTGCAGCGGCAGCGTGGGCCTTCACGCCGCCCGATGCGCGGCCGTTAGGTGCGCTGCGCCGTGGGTTTGCGGCGGTGCGCGATTTCCCGCGCCGCGAGCCGTGGGTTGCGCTGCTGCTGGCGATCATCGTCCTCGTCGGCGTTTACGCGCGGTTCAACGGCTTGAGCGTGCTGCCCGCCGAGATGACCAGCGACCACGTTGAGAAACTGCTCGATTCACAGCGCGTGCTGGAGGGCAGCCGCGACGTGTTCTTCGCCAACAACGGCGGGCGTGAACCGATTCAGATGTACGTCGTCGCGCTGCTCGGCTCGATCAGCGGGCAGACGCTGGGGTTTGCGCATCTCAAGATCGCCAGCGCGCTTGAAAGCCTGTTGAGCATTCCGCTTTTCTTCCTGCTGGGACGGGTTGTGATCGGGGCGAAGGACGAACGGCTCGGCACGCTGCTGGGGCTTGCGGCGGCGTTGTTCGTCGCGGTCGGGTATTGGCACCTCGCCGTGACGCGCGTCAGCTTGCGCATCATCCTGACCCCGATGGTGACGGCCGTGTTCCTCATGGTTATGATCCGGCTGATGCGCTTCAATCGGCGCGAGGACGCGGTGTTGGCCGGGCTGACACTCGGCATCGGCCTGTACGCGTATCAGGCGCTGCGCATGCTGCCGGTGGTCGCGGTGTTCGCGGCGGCGTTCACCGTGGTGGTGATCGCGCGCAGTTGGGCCGAACGGCGGGCAGTGGCGTTCAACCTGATCGTGATCGCGTTCGTGTCGTTCGCGTTCTTCATCCCGCTGTTCCGGTACTCCAACGAACATCCTGAGGAGTTCTGGCGGCGCGCGTCCGGACGGTTGTTGGGCGACGAGATCATCACCGAGACGCTGGACGACGGCACCATCGTCAACCGCCGCGCCACGATTGGCGAGCGCGCGTCGGCGCTGGTCGGAAACCTGCCGCAGTTAGGCGACAATTTCGTCCGCGCGATGGGCATGTTCACCTATCGCGGCGACGTGGCGTGGTTCCACAACGCGCCGAATTATCCCGCCTTCGACCCGCTGACCGGCGCGCTGTTCCTCGTCGGCGTCGGGGCGTTCGCTATGTGGACGATCCGGTCGAAGGAATACGCATCGGCGTTTCTGATCCTCGTGCTGCTTCTGATGCTGGTGCCCTCGGCGGTGGCGGTCTCGAATCCGGTCGAGAATCCGAGCAGTACACGCGCCAGTGGAGCGATGCCGACCGCGTACCTGTTCGCCGCGTTCGGCGCGGTCGCGCTCACGAGCGCGCTGCGGCGGGTCGTGCCGCGTGGATCCGCCAACGTGCTGTCAGTCGTGGTGATCGGCCTGTTTGCGCTCAACGGCTTGAGCTGGGCCAATACCGTGTTGTTCGGGCCGTACAACGACTTCTACCAGAACTCGTGGTCGCCCCAGCGCGAGGCCGGGCACTTCCTGCGCGGATTCGCGGAGAGCGACGGCGCGTGGGGGAACGCGTTTATCCTCGCCGCCGCCAACTTCTTCGATTATCGCGGTGTAGCGATGGATGCGGGCCTCGTTCCCGGCGAGTTCCCGAACGGCGATATCCCGCCGCGCGACGTGCCGACCCGCATCCGGGACGCGGCGCTGCGCGAAGGCAAGTTCAAGCTCGACCCCACCCGCGACCTGATGTTCATGTACGCGGTGGAGGACACCGGCACGAAGATGCTGCTCGAACGCTGGTTCCCTGAAGGACACGACCGGATCGTCGACACGCGCCAAGACACGCCGTGGCTGAACGACGAGCAGTACCGCGTGTTCCGCGTGCCAGCGTTAGGCGTGGAAGGACTGGAAGCGTTTGTCCAGTCGCAGGGCCTCGAACTCGACCTGCCCAGCGAGTGACGCCTAGCTTCCGCCGGAGCCGCCGGGCGCCGAAGCATCATCCTTGAGCGATTCGTCCTCGGTCGGGTCGACGGGCTGCGAGACGCTAAACCGGATCCGATGCGGGTTGTCCGCATCAGGTTCCCCGACAATCGTCGTCCCCGGCTCCAGCGTGTTGACGAGGATGAAGTTGCTCAACGGGCGCGTGATCATGCGCTCGATCGCGCGCTGCAGCGGACGTGCGCCGTTCGCTGGATCATACCCTGCGTCGAGTATCGCTTCTTTCGCCTCGTCGGTGAGCACGAGCGACAGCTTCTGCTGGTTGATGCGGGCGTGAACGTCGTGCAGGTGCTTGTCGAGGATGCGGCGCAGCGTGTCGCGGCTGAGCGCGCTGAACGTGATGATCTCGTCAAGCCGGTTGATGAACTCCGGCCGGAAGTGCTTGCTCAGATACGTGCGAAAGTCCCGCGTGAGCTGCGGATCGCCCGACCGGAAGCCGAGGTCACTGCGCGCGCCTTCGAGCGTCCCGATATTGCTGGTCATGATGAACACGGAGTGGCGGCAGTCGATACGCCGGCCGTGTGCGTCGGACAAGCGCCCTTCGTCGAATACCTGCAAGAACAGGTCGAAGACCTCCGGCGCGGCCTTCTCGATCTCGTCCAGCAGCACAACCGAGAACGGACGCCGGCGCAGCCCTTCGGTGAGCTGTCCGCCCCGATTGGCGTCTTTATAGCGGGGGGCGAGCCGATCAGCCGCGCGGCCGTGTGCGCGTCGTGGAACTCGGACATGTCGAGGCGCAGCATCGCCTCTTCGCTGCCGAACAACGCCAGCGCCAGCGCGCGCGCAAGTTCGGTTTTGCCGACGCCAGACGGGCCGAGGAACAGGAATACCCCGATGGGTCGATTGGGGTTACTCAGGCCAGCGCGCGCGGTCTTGATCGCGTCGGCGACGGTGATCACCGCCTTGTCTTGGCCGATCACGCGCTCCAGCAGCTCGTCTTCGAGATGGGCGAGGCGCAGCCGTTCGTCCCGCGTGAGTTCGGTCAGCGGGATGCCCGTCCACTCGCTGAGGACGTGGGCGACATCGTCGGCGTGAACCTCGTTGACCGTGCTGCTCTCAAGCTCGGGGTCGCGGGTGCGGATGATGACGCGCGTGCAGGCCTCGTCCAGCAGGTCGAGCGCCTTGTCGGGCAGCCGCCGGTCGGTGAGGTAGCGCACGGACATCGTGACCGCGGCGTCGATGGCTTCAGGGAGGATCACCACGCCGTGATGCGTTTCGAGGCGGGCCTGCTGGCCGACCAACACCTGAATGCTGTCCTCGATGCTCGGCTCTGCGATGTCGATCACGCGGAAGCGGCGTTCAAGCGCCGGGTCGCGGGCGATGGCGCGGCGGTACTCCTCATGAGTCGTCGCGCCGATGCACACCAGCTCGCCACGAGCCAGCGCGGGCTTGAGGATGTTGGCGGCGTCGAGGTTGCTGTCGACGGTCTCGCCAGCGCCGACGATCGTATGAATCTCGTCGATAAACAGGATCACGTTGCCACTGTTGTTGGCCTCTTCGAGGATTCCGAGCAGGCGTTCCTCGAACTGACCGCGCAGGCTCGTACCGGCCACCAGCGCGCCGATCTCGATCTGTACGATGCGCCAGTCCAGCAGCGAAGCCGGTGCGCTGCCCGACTGGATCGCGTAAGCGAGTCCTTCGACAACGGCCGTCTTGCCGACGCCGGCATCGCCGACCAGCAGCGGGTTATTCTTCTTGCTGCGGCTGAGCGTGCGCGCGATCGCGCGGATTTCGGCCTCGCGCGCGACCGCCGGGCCGATCTTGCCGGCGCGGGCCTGCGCGATCAGGTCACGGCCGTACTTGTCAAGCAGCGGGGTCGGAGTTGACCGGATGCTGGCCGATGCAGAGGCCAACAACTCTTCGACATCTTCGTCGCCGAACAGGTCGTCGGGACCGTCGAACGGATCGTAACCGTCGTCGCTTTGGCCGAACCGGCGCAGCAGGCTGCGGATCGTCCCGGCGTCACCGCCTTCGTCGTCGCCTTCCTCAGGGTTGGCGACGAGATCGGCCAGCATCGCGTTCACGTCAACGCCCATCTCGATCAGCTTGCGGACGACGACGCTCTCGCCTTCCTGCAAGATCGCGGTGAGCATGTGATAATCGGAAGGGTGGAACTTGGCGGCCTGCTCGGCATGCATCACCGCGATGGACAGAACCATCTTGAGGCGCGGCGTCAGCTTATGTTCACCGACCGTCGGCCCATCGCCGGTGCGCACTTCGCTCTTGATCGCGTTGCGCACCTCGCGCGGGGAGAGATTTGCCTTGATGAGATGACTGCTCGCTAGGCTGGTGTCTCCACGAGTCATGGCGATAAACACATGCTCGACCCCGATATAGTCGTGCGCCATACGATTCGCTTCGTTGGCGGCATCGGCCAAGTACTCGCGGCAGCGTTCTTTCAACTCAATCTCTGGGAAATCCGGCATTTCGTCCAAACAGCACTTCCCCCCGGCTCACGGCGACTGCGTAGATTATACCAGCCTCGCCCTGATCGTGCTGTCCGACTGGCAGCCGGTTGAGAATCGTGGGATATCGCCGGAGCAGCCGGTGGTGATCGGCCGGCGAATGCCTATTGCCCGCGTCCTGCATGCGGCATACACTTCTAAGTGATGTCTCTAGCCTTTAGGAGACTGAATGTCCGAAGATCAGAGCTTTCAACTGTATCTGGTTGACGGTATCAACAAATATCACAACGCGCGCAGTCGTGCGTTCTGGCATGACATCTTCCACCTGCTCCGCGGGAAATCCGCTGAACTTCTGAGCTTTGATGAGATCCGCGCCAAGCTGCACCTGCGCGAGGAGAGTTACCGGGGGCTGCACGACATCCCGCTCGATCACATCAAGGGGAGTGTTGGGCGTTACCGCGACTTCAACCGGTCGTTTCTGCCGCGCAGGAGTGTCGATCAGGATCGCTGGAGCCGGGTCTATGCGATGGCGAGCGGACAGCGCGGCCTTCCGCCGATTGAGGTGTATCAGGTCGGTGATGTGTACTTCGTTCGCGACGGCAACCACCGGGTGTCGGTCGCTAGGGAACTCGGCGCAAAGACGATTCAGGCGCATGTAACCGAGCTTTCGACGCCGGTGCCGTTTCACGCCGACATGACCGACCGCGATATCGACGACATCGCTGCGTATTCCGCGTTTCGGGACGAGACCGGCTTGGCAACCACGCGCATCCATCATCAGTCGCTGCGCTTGAGCGATGCGTCGCGCTATCCCGACCTGTTGGGGCTGATCGAGATCCATCGCGGCTTCCTCGGTCGCGTGCGCGGGACGCCGGTGAGCCTTGAAACAGCCGCGGCCGACTGGTACGACAACGTCTATCGGCCGGTCGTCACCGTGATGCGCAAGTATCACATCATGGACGAATATCCCGACCGCACCGAGGCCGACCTGTTCTTGTGGATGGTGCGCAATCTCGCTGATCTGCGCGAACAGTTCGAGGACGTCCCGACAGCGCCCACCCGCGATAACGTGATCGACTTCCTGCGCGAGCGCGGCCTGAACGTGCCGGATAACTTCTTGGCGGAAAACGATCCGGAGGTGGAGACTCTGCGCTTCGCCGCCAACGTGATCGCCGACGCGGCCAGCAGCGAGCCGGGTTCCGATTCGTGACGGCGATGCTGCGGGCGGATGACATCAAGCGGCGCGCCGGGGCCTTGGGGTTTTCATTCTGCGGTGTTGTGCCGGCAGCGCCCTCACCGACACTGGACGGCTATCTGGCATGGATCGACGCTGGAATGCACGGGACGATGGGCTACATGGCGCGTCCTGACCGCGTCGCGCGTCGCCGTGACCTGAACGTGATCGTGCCCGGCGCGTCCACACTGATCGTCGTCGGGCTGGATTACACGACGGCCGGCCCGCCGCAGGACGTGCTTCGTGACCCGCTGCGCGGCCGGATCGCGGCTTATGCGTGGGGGCAGGATTATCACGATATCATGGGCGCGGCGCTCAAACAGTTCGCCGCTGAACTGGAGCAGGGCGCGTTCGGCGGGACGCCCGCGACCAAGTGGTACGTCGACACCGGTGCGATCCTCGAACGCAGCCACGGACAGCAGGCGGGTTTCGGATTCATCGGCAAGAACACGCTGCTGATCCATCCACGGCGGGGCAGCATGTTCTTCCTCGGGGAGATCGTGACCGATGCCGAGGCGGATCACTACGACGAGCCGATGGCGGCGTCGGCGGCGGGGTGCGGTTCGTGTACGCGCTGTCTCACGGCCTGCCCGACCTCGGCGTTCCCCAAGCCGTATGTGCTCGATGCGCGCTTGTGCATCAGCTACCTTACGATTGAGCACAAGGGCGAAATCCCGGTTGAACTGCGCGGCAAGATGGGAAACTGGATCTTCGGCTGCGACGTGTGTCAAGAGGTGTGCCCGTGGCAGCGATTCGCGCCGATCACGCATGTTTCCGCGTTCGCGCCGGATTCACACGACCGCGCCGCGCCGCTGCTGGTCGATCTGTTGACGCTGGACGATGCGGAATTCCTGCGCCGGTTCGCTGGCTCGCCGGTGAAGCGAATCGGCCGCGCGCGCATGGTGCGCAACGCGTGTATCGCGGCAGGAAACAGCGGCAGCACGGCGGTCGTCGCACCGTTGAGCGCGCTGGCGGATGACGCCGACCCGCTGATCCGTGAGCACGCGCGCTGGGCTTTGGCGCAGTTGGCCGCGTGAATTGCACGTCCAATTGCCGGAAGCGTGGACGCCGCGATCGGACGGATAATGGGGACATCCGATGAAACGGCAAAGGAACCGTGCGATGGAGTATACGATACCACTTGACCCCGAGGCGTGCTGGGAGGCTGTCGCCAACCGTGACCGGTCGCAGGATGGCAGTTTCGTCTACGCTGTCGCCACAACGGGCGTGTACTGCCGTCCGTCGTGCAAGTCGCGCCAGCCCCGCCGTGAGAACGTCGCGTTTTTCCCGGTTCCGGCGGCGGCTGAGCAGCACGGATTCCGCCCCTGCAAGCGCTGTCACCCGCGCGACGCCGGCGTGATCGACCCGCAGGCGCAGTTGGCGCAGCAGGTGGCCGACTTCATCGCCGGGCATCTGGACAGCGGCGGCGAACCCACACTGGCCGAGCTTGGCGCGGCGTTCGCCTATGATCCGCAGCATGTACAGCGCACGTTCCGCGATGTACTGGGGGTCACGCCCAAACAGTACGCCGAAGCGCTCAAGGTCGCGCGGTTCAAGTCCGGCCTGCGCAGTGGAGCGACGGTGCTGGATGCCGGGTTGAACGCCGGGTTCGTCTCGGCCAGCAGCACGTATGAAGGCGGAGCGCGCGCGCTTGGGATGGCGCCGGCGGCTTATAAACGCGGAGGGGTTGGGGTGACGATTCGCAGTACGACGGTCGCGACACCGTTGGGGACGATGCTGGTGGCCGCGACCGAGCGCGGGGTGTGCGCGGTCGGGCTGTACGAAGACGCGCATGAGGCGCAGGACGCGCTGCACGCCGAGTTCCCGCGCGCGCGGCATGAGTCCGATGCCGGGTTGGGTTCGGTTGTGCGGGCGATCCTCGAACACGTCGAACACGGCGCGGCGCTCGATGTCGCGCTGGACGTGCAGGCGACGGCGTTTCAGTGGCGGGTGTGGCGCGCGCTTCAGGCCGTGCCGCGCGGCGAAACCCGCAGCTACGCGCAAATCGCCGAGGCCATCGGCGAGCCGAAGGCGGTGCGGGCGGTCGCGTCGGCGTGCGCGTCGAACAAGGCGGCGATCATCATCCCGTGCCATCGCATCGTCAAGAGCGACGGCTCGATCAGCGGGTACAAGTGGGGCCCCAACCGCAAGCGCGCCCTCTTGCAGGCCGAACGCGATTAGCCCACGGCCCACCTTGCCAGTCCACATACGCAGTGCCATAATTCCGGTCAGGCTGCAAACCGGATAGGCAGCGCGGGTGGGATGATTTCAGACAACGTACGGCGAGTCGAAAACGCCATCATCCGCGCGTGCGAACGCGCGGGCCGCGATCCTGCCGCTGTGACGCTCGTCGCGGTGAGCAAGACGAAGCCCGCTGCGCAGGTCATCGAGGCCTACGCCGCGGGAGTTCGTCATTTCGGTGAAAATCGCGTCGAGGAAGCCAACGCCAAGATCGTCGCGGTGAACGCGGAACTGGGCACTGCGCCTATATGGCATATGATCGGCCACATCCAGAGCCGCAAGGCGCGCGACGTGGTCGCCTATCAGGGACAGCGGTTGTTCGGGTTGGTGCACTCGATCGACGACACGCCGCTGGCGGCCAAGCTCGATCGCGCGGTTTCGCTTACCGGTGGAACGCCTCTGCCGTGGTTGGCACAGGTCAACGTCAGCGGCGAGGCCAGCAAGTCCGGCTTTGAGGGGCAGGGCTGGGAGCGCGAATCGGCGGTTTTGGATACACTGGTGGCACAGCTTCGGGAAGCGGCTGCGCTGCCGGGGTTAGAGCTGCGCGGGCTGATGACGATGGCGCCCATCGTCGACGACGCCGAAGCCGTCAGGCCGGTGTTCCGCAGCTTGGCCGGCCTGCGCGGCGCATTGGAACAGCGTTTGGGCATGGCGCTGCCCGAACTCAGCATGGGCATGACCGACGACTACGAGGTCGCGGTCGAGGAGGGTGCGACGATTGTCCGCGTCGGTCGCGCAATCTTTGGAGAGCGTTAGTGGACACTCATTAACCAATGGTGCTAGATCATAAAGCGAAGTGTGCGAACTTGAGCAAACGGTCATCAGGAGCGGCATCTGGTTCAAAGAGACGGTTAAGCTGCAACAATAAGTTGAATAGGGCTGAAACGAACGCT
>JZRA01000074.1 GCA_001567485.1 Chloroflexi bacterium OLB13 | reverse complement strand
CGCCCGTCCGTGCGTATGATCCTTGCCCGCGCTACTCCTGCGGAGGCTGCGTGTCGAACAGCGCCGGCGTCTGCGCGTTCTGCTGACCGGTCAGTTGGTCATCAACTGCTCGAACGTGCTGCGGTCGAGCGTTTCGTGTTCGATCAGCGCGTCGGCCAGCGTGTCCAGCTTTTCGCGGCTTTCGGACAGGATTGTCTTGGCGCGGTCGTAGCAGCGCTGCAAAATGCTGCGCACCTCGTTGTCGATCTCCTCGGCGTAGTGCTCGCTGTACTCGCGCATCTCGCTCAGCTCGCGGCCGAGGAAGATGTTGCCGCTGCTGCTGTCGTAGCTGCGCGGCCCAAGCAGTTCGCTCATGCCGAACTTGGTGACCATCGCGCGGGCGATGCGCGTCGCCTGCTGGATGTCGCTGCTGGCGCCGGTCGTGAGCTGGTTGAACACGATCTCCTCGGCGGCGCGCCCGCCCATCGCCGCAACGATGTCGTCCTCGAACTCCTCGCGGCTCTTGAGCATGGAATCGCTTTCGGGCAGGCTCATCACATAGCCGCCGGCGCGCCCGCGCGGCACGATGGTGATCTTATGCACCGGATCGGCGTATTCGAGGACATGCTGCAAAATGGCGTGGCCGGCCTCGTGATAGGCGATCTTCTTCTTCTCCGCCTCGCTGATGACGCGCGTCTTGCGCTCCGGCCCCATGATGACGCGCTCCATCGCCTCTTGAAGCTCGGACATGCCGATGTTCTTCAGGTTGCGGCGGGCGGCGAGGATGGCGGCCTCGTTGATCAGATTTTCGAGGTCAGCGCCGCTGAATCCGGGCGTGATCTTGGCAATCGCTTCAAGATCGACGCTCTGCGCCAGCGGCTTGCCCTTGGCATGCACTTTAAGGATGTCGAGGCGGCCCTTGACGTCCGGGTTGTCCATCACGACCTTGCGGTCGAACCGGCCGGGGCGCAGCAGCGCGGGATCGAGGATGTCGGGCCGGTTGGTCGAGGCCAGCACGATGACGTTGGTGCCAGTCTCGAAGCCGTCCATCTCGACCAGAATTTGGTTCAGGGTCTGTTCGCGCTCGTCATGGCCGCCGCCTAAGCCGGCCCCGCGATGGCGGCCGACCGCGTCGATCTCATCCACGAACACGATGGCGGGCGCTTCGGCTTTGGCGCGGTCGAACAGGTCGCGCACGCGGCTCGCGCCGACGCCGACGAACATCTCGACGAACTCCGAGCCGCTAATGCTGAAGAACGGCACGCCGGCCTCACCGGCCACGGCGCGCGCCATCAGCGTTTTGCCCGTCCCCGGCGGCCCGACCATCAACACGCCCTTCGGCACGCGCGCGCCGAGACGGATAAACTTGTCCGGCTCTTTGAGGAACTCGACGACTTCCTTGAGTTCTTCCTTCGCCTCTTCCGCGCCCGCGACATCGGCGAACGTGACCTGCGGACGCTCGACGTCGCGGTTGACGCGCGCCCGGCTGCGGCCAAAGCTCATCGCCTGATCCTGACCGACGCGCACCGAACGCATCATGCGCCACAACAGCCACACGATCAGCAGAGTCGGAACGATGGCGATGGCGAGATTGAGGATCACGCTCGACGTGTTGTCGCTGGGGATGGCGCTGATCTCGTCAATCGAGCGCCACTGTTCCTCGGTCACGCCCAAATCGTACATCTCTTCGCGCAGGTTGATCAGCGGCTCTTTGAAGGTGCGAAGCGGCTGATTGCGGCCTTCGAGATGCACGACGACGTCGCCATTGTCGCTGGTGATCAACCGCGCGACACGCCCCTGCTGGATGTAATGCGCCAGCTCGTTATACGTCAGCAGATCGCCCCCTCCGCCGACGCCGCGATTGTTGGCGAGCATCAGCAGGAAGAGCAGCAGCACGAACGCCCCCACCGCCAGCCAAATGCGCTGAGCATTCCCAAAGGGTGAGGGAGGCGGCGTGGTCTTGGGATCTTTTTTGTCGCCTCCCCGCTGAGGAGGCTCCGGCGGCCTGTTATTCACACACTACTCCGAGAACCTATTGCTTCACGTCACATTATACCGAAAGTGTGTTCGATATAGAGAGACCGGTGCGTGAACGGCGGTATTTCTCTCACCGGGCGCTAGTCATGACGCGGCCCGGCACAACCGGCAGGGGGCGCGCGGCCGCCGCTACTCGGTCAGGAAATGCAGCAGGCCGCCGTAACGCTGAGTCACGCGGTTGTTGTTGACGGCCATGTAGACCGCCTGCTTGTCACCGACCAGCACGACGGCTTGCTTGGCGCGCGTGATCGCCGTATACAGCAGGTTGCGCTGCAGCATCATGTAGTGCTGCTTGACGACCGGCATCACGACAATCGGATATTCTGACCCCTGACTTTTGTGCGTGCTGATACAGTACGCCAGCGTCAGTTCCTCAATGACCTCGTTGAACTCGTACACGATGTAGCGGCCATCGACCACGACCTCCATCGTGCTTTCCTCGAAGTCGAACCCGCTGATGCGCCCGATGTCGCCGTTGTAGACGTCCTTTTCGTAGTTGTTGCGCGTCTGCATCACCTTGTCGCCGGTGCGATAGATACGGTCGCCGAAGCGCTTGTGCGCCAGCGCGGGATTGCCGTTGAGCGCCTTTTGCAGCACGAGGTTGAGCGAGTCAACACCGGCCGGCCCGCGGTACATCGGCGCGATCACCTGCACGGTTTCGAGCGGGTCGACGCCGAACTTGGCCGGCACACGGTTGATGACGACGTCCACCAGCAGTTCCGCGGCGGCGGTGGCGTCGGTGTTGACGAAGAAGAAGAAGTCGCTGGAACGGTTGTCCATGAACGGCGCGTCACCGTTGTTGATGCGGTGCGCGTTCAGGACGATGTGACTGCCCTCGTCCTGCCGGAAGATCACCTCCAGCCGCGTGACGTGGGCAAGGCCGCTTTCGATCATATCACGCAGGACATTGCCGGGGCCGACGCTGGGAAGCTGGTCGATGTCGCCCACCAGCAGCAGGTGCGCCTCAGGCTTGAGCGCGCGGGTGAGCGCATGTAGAAGCTGAACGTCCAGCATCGACGCTTCGTCGACGATCACGAAGTCGGCGTCCAGCGGCGCGCTCTCGTCATACGTGAAGCCGTCTCCGCCGTATCCCAGCAGACGGTGAACGGTATACGCCTGCCGGCCGGTCGCTTCGCTCAAGCGTTTGGCGGCGCGCCCGGTGGGTGAGGCCAACGCGACCTCAAACTCGCCTTCGTCCAGCGCCTCCAGCACCATCTTGAGCGTGGTGGTCTTGCCGGTGCCGGGGCCGCCGGTCAGCACGCTGAGCTTGGACGTCAGCGCGGCGGTCACTGCGCCTTTTTGCTGGTCGCTCAGGCCGATATGATCGCGGGCGCTCAGCTTCTTGAGCAGTTTGTCCCAGTCGGTCTTTTTGTGCTTGAGCTGAATCGGTGAGGTCGTCTTATTCACGGCGCGCAGTTGTTTGGCCGCTTTGGTCTCGGCGGTATGAAAGCGCGGCAGGTAGATCATCTCGGTCGATACGCCGCCGATGTCGAACGTCTCGCTGATGAGATCGCCGCGGAAGGTCTGCTCGCTGATCGCCTGCTCGACAAGGCCCTCGAGGCCGGATTCCAGCGACAGCAGTTTGAGCGCCTCTCGAGTCAAGACGTCACGCGGGGCGCACGTATGACCCTCGCCGGAAAGGTGGTTGAGCGCGTAGGCCAGCCCGGCGCGGATGCGTTCCGGCGCGTCCGGCTTAATGCCCATACTGCGCGCAAGCTGATCGGCGCGGATGAAGCCGATCCCGAACACTTCATCGGCCAGCACGTAGGGATTGCGCTTGACAGTCTCGATAGCCGCGACGCCGTAATGGTCGAAAATCCGCTTTGCCATCTTGGTCGATACGCCGAACTCTTGCAGGAAGATCATCGTCTGGCGCACGCCGGCGTTCTCGGCCCACGCCTTCGCCAGCTTATCAGCAAGGCTTGGCTTCAAGCCGCGGACTTCGCGCAGGCGGTCGGGATCGGCGTTGAGGATGGTGATGGTGTCCTCGCCGAAGTGCTTGACGATCTTGTCGGCGGTGGCCTCGCCGATGCCTCTCACAATGCCGCTGGCAAGGTAGCGCCGGATGCCGTCGAGGCTGCGCGGCTGGCTGGGCGAGAACGTCTCGGCGCGGAACTGCTTGCCGTACTTGGCGTCCTCGATCCATGAGCCGGTGAACTCGACCGGCTCGCCGGGGGCCAGCTCTGGCAGTGTGCCGATGACCGTCACGGTGCCGTCGCGGGCGGTCGCGCCCGGCTGTTTTTGATCGGGCCTGATCTTCACCACGCTGTAACCGTTGGCGGGATTGTAGAACGTGGTGCGCTCCACCACCCCGGTCAGCGAATCGCTCATGCTGCTGCCTGCTCCACCCTCGACGCGTATCTGTATCACGGCGGAAGTTCACACTTCTGCGCCGCATTGCCTGCGATTCCACGCCGCCAGCGGCTTGAGATCGCAGAAAGGGGAATCCAGAGGGCGAACCCCCTTTGGAAAAGTCCTTCAACGCTATTTTATCAGCCGATGGGCGATTGTGCGCCGGTGGGTGGTTGGTCAATCGCGGGTTAATTGGCACTACAGTTTACGGTTGAGCGCGGGAATAATGATTGCTATGGACGCAACAACGGCAGACACGGCGCCTGAATCGGCGCGATTGAAAGAATTTGCGGCAGGGTTGATCGCGGTGGCTCCGATGGTTGCTGGCGCGGCGCCGTTCGGCCTGATCTTCGGCGCGTTCGCGATCAGTGTCGGCTTGTCGCCGCTGGCGGTGATCGGCATGTCGCTGTTCGTCTTTGCCGGTTCGTCGCAGTTCATCGGCGCGACGCTGTGGGGACAGGGCGCGGCGCCTTTGCTCATCATCGTCACCACGTTGATCGTCAACGCGCGTCATGCGCTGTACAGCGCCTCGCTCGCGTCGTACCTTAAACACCTGCCCCAGCGCTGGCTGATCCCGCTTGCGCACATGCTGACCGACGAAGCCTACGCCATCACGATCACCCGTTTCGAGCGCGCCGCCGAACGCACCGAAAACATTCACTGGTTTATGTTCGGCGCCGAAATGGGCCTGTTCGTCGCGTGGCAGACCGTGACCGTGATCGGCATCGCTGCCGGTCAGGCGTTGATGGCTGGCGGCGGGCTGGGCCTCGACTTCGCGATGAGCGTGACGTTCATCGGCATGATCGTCCCGATGCTGCGCTCACGCCCGATGGTCGCCTGCGCGATCACCGGCGGGACGCTCGGCCTGCTGCTCAATGGGCTGCCCAACAAACTCGGCCTGCTGATCGCGGCGTTCGCTGCGATTGCAGTCGGCTATGTGCTTGAGACGGCGCGCGGCAAGTCGCAGGTATCGGCATGACAGAACTGGTCACGATTCTCGGCATGGCGCTGGTGACGTTCGGCGTGCGTTACATCACGCTTGCGCTCGTTGTCCGCGCGGAGATGTCGCCGGCGATGAAGCGCGCGCTGCGTTACGTGCCGGTCGCGGTGCTGTCCGCGATCACCGTGCCGGCGGTCGCTGCGCCGCAGGGCATCGTGATCGTCACGCCGGACAACGCCTACTTGTACGCGGGGATCATCACCGCGCTGATCGCGTGGCGGACGAAGAGTCTGCTGCTGACCATCGTGCTGGGGCTGGTCGTGTTCTTCGTGTGGGGCGCGCTGTTTTAGCAGGTCGGTTGGAGAAGCCCTCAGCCCTGAACCCTCACCCCCGGCCCGTGAACCCTCACCCCCAGCCCCTCTCCCACAAGGGGGAGAGGGGAGAAGGACGTGTGTGATAGTGGGCAGGGCGTGGTGGGCGAGCCGGCGGGGCGGCTCTATAAGGCCCCTTTGTGTGCTCGAATGCTCTAGGTCTGATCGGGTCTTTTGTGGCTCACTCCGTCGCCGAGCCAATCCATTCCCGCCGTCCAAACAGCCTCTTTAGTAGGCTTTGAACGTATTAGCCGTGCGTTTCAACGCTCGGCGGCCTGCGGCGTGAGGGGTTCCACGCGGCGGACGGGCCGTATTCGAGGATCCCCTCTGCCTCCTCTGTGTCCGCTGTGGTTCAATCGGTTTGCCCTTCACTCAGCACTCCGAGCAACCCTCACCCCCGGCCCCTCTCCCTCAGGGTTCACAGGACGACAGTTTTAAGGAAAGGGAGGGGGAAGCCAGAAACTGAGGGTGAAGAGGCACGGAAGATGGCGGCGCAGGCGGTCGCGCAGGAAGTCGAGGCCGCGCCGGAAACATCCGTAG
>JZRA01000073.1 GCA_001567485.1 Chloroflexi bacterium OLB13 | reverse complement strand
ATCGGCGCGTACAATCGCCGCCTCGCAGTCCAGGTACACCGCCGGCGGCACGGGCGCGCCGTACCGTTGGCGGATTTCGCGCTTCAGTTCGCGCACGCTCCACGCCCCCGTCGCTGGCCCGTTCCAGCAGGTCGACAGCGGCGGGGAAGTCGTCTAGGCGCGCCAGTTCACGCAGGTGCGAATAGCTGACGGGCGCCTCGGTCACGCGCTCCGCGCACGCGGCCAGCCCGCCCCAGAACGTCGTGACTTGACGCCATTCGCGCACGGTGCGCGGTTCGTAGCCCACGGCCTGCGCAAAGCGCGCCACGTTGGCGTCGCCGTAGCGAGCCGTGATGGTGCTGGCGAGTTCGCCCAGCGCCAGCCGGTACAGGTCGGCGTTGGTGCGCGCGGTGGTGCCGATGCTTACGGCGTCCTCGAAGACCTCGCCGCCCGCAGATGCGCGGGCGGCCAGGTCGGTCAGTTGGTCGAAGATGTTAGTCATAGATGGTCACCCGTACGGCGTCGCTGTATTCCCGGCAGCAGCGCACGCGCGCCGCTTCCGTGTCGCAGGCGTAAAACGCCTCGTTGAAATCCGCGATCATCAGCGCGGCCAACCGGCCCTCGCTGGCGGCGATCCGGCGGCGGGTGTCGCCGGCAAGCGATAACGTGGCGATGGTTGGCGGGTTGTCGTCAGTGTTCACAGTTCACCGTCCCCGCCGCAGTTGCGGCACCACTCGGTATAGTCGTACAGCCAGCCGTGCCCGCCGCATTCGGGGCAGGTCAGGTAATCGAGGTTCGGTTGGTAGATCATCATTCACCCTCCGCGAGAGCGTTCAGTTCAAGCTCGCTGATGTACCAGCCCCACGCGCCGCCGAAGTTCAGCATGTTCTCGTTGTATTTCAACCATTCATCCTGGACATCGGCGTAACCGTGCGTCCGGCTGGCCGCCTCTATCGCCCCGTCCAGCGTGTCGAACACGCCCAACAGAACGCGGTCGAAGGCGTCGTGCATGTGTTCCAGTACGTATACCTTCATCGTCATACCTCCTAAAACGGGCATCCGTGCCAGTTCGGACAACCCGGCGTGTCGCAATGCTCGCCGATGCGCCGGCCGTCGCACAGCGCGCAGGTGGGGTAGACCGGCGGGTGCCGGCGCGTGCGCTCGCGTTCGATGTCAAAGTACCGTTCGCGGGCGTCTAAGTAGACGGTGCGGGCCGAAGCCAACACCGTCTCCAGTTCGTCATCCGTCCAGTCGCGGAGCGTGCGCAGGTTCACGATGCCCTCACAATGAACTCGTTGCCGTTGGTCAGCAGGGCCGCCGCCGGATGCACGTCCGTCACGTCGTATACTTTCGTCTCCGTCCAGCCTTCGGCCCGTTCAGCCCACACGCCGCCCATCTGACGGAACGGCTCACGGGTGTAAAACGTGGTCGAAGCCGGCGCGCCGCTTTCGGCGGTGAAATGGGCGACGATCTGGCGACCGCCTTTGGCCGTCTTGCGCACTTCGATCTCCTCGACCGTGCCCACCTTGCGCCAGCCGTCATCCTGCGGCGCGGGTTCCGGCGCACGCGGGGCCGGGGCGCTGGGCTTGCGGTTAACCGGGCTGTCGGCCAAGTGGTCGTCATCGACGTCGTCAAACTCGCCCGCCTGCAACGTGCCGAGGCCGGCAGCGGCCAGCGCGCGGCCAATCGCCGCCGTCTCCGCCTTTTCGACCTCGCGCCCCGCATACACCGCGTTCGGCTTCGGCGCGCCGGTTCCGAAGCCGGTAGCCAGCACCAGCCCGTCGCCGTTGGTCACGGTCGCGCGGATAATCGGAAACGGGTCAAGGCTCACCAGTTCGGTCGTGATGCTGCCCTGCGGGTGCTGGTCACGAAACCACGCCACGCGCGCCGCAACCGGCAAATAGTCCTTGCCTTTCAGCTTGATTATGCGTACGGCCGGGTCAAACATCGTTACGCCTCCTGTGCGCTCACATAGAACTTGTGCAACTCGTTTTCAATCGCGGTCGTGTGCCGAAGCGCCGCAACCAACCGCCGGCGGTCGCGCGTGCTGACCGTCTTGGCGTACTGGCGCACGGCCTCGTATTCGGCGTTCCTGGCGGCGTGCAGCGCGTCCAGCAGCGCCATTGCGCGGTCAACGTCCATTCCACACCGCCTCGATGCCGTCATCGAACCGCTGTATCTCGCTGTCGAGCCAGCGCAGGTATGTCATGTGCCGGTATTCTTCAGGGTTCGTGAACGTCCATAGGTGGCGGCTGATCCACTTGCCGACTTCGGCGCGCTGTGCTTCCATCTCTGCCCGCGCTTGGCGCAAGAACTGAATGTGTTCGTATTCGGCGTCCAGTTGGGCGGTCAGTTCGTCAACGGTTGGCATCTCTCAGTCCTCGTATCCAAACTCGCGCCGGTGATGCCGCTGTCCGCGTGTCCACGCCTGCTTGTGCCCCGGCGGGTTCGTGCTGCGGCTCTCGCAGTCGATAACGCGGTGTGTCACGTCACCATGCTTTGCGATCCACTGCCGGCGGATTTGTCCGGCAAGGTCTGCATCCAGCGCCGCCAGCCGGCGGGCGCTTTCGTCGTCGTCGCGGGGGAGGGTTTCTGCCATCGTCATGTCTCCTGTCGTGTAATGCGGTCCCCGACCGCTGGCGTGATCGGCATGATGCGGACGGTTGCCGTCTGTTCGGTCACGGTCCGCAAGCCGGACTTGTTAAGGTGGTTGGTCAACGCCTGTCGGCTAACGCCCAGTGCTTTCGCCGCTTTGTTCAGGCTTCCGTGTTCGGTAATGGCTTCGATGACGACCTGCGCCGGCGTCACCCCGCGTTCGTTTGCCAGGTCTACAATCGGTGCTTCCTTCATTCGGCCCCCTATGCCCCTCCTGTTGTGTGCGCGGTCGCAATTGCAACCATGCATAAAGCATAGGCCCAAACGCCTAAGGTGTCAAGGGGGTAAGCCGTGATATGCTTATATCAATTAGTGGGGGTGTCGCATGACATCAGTCGCCGGGGAACGGCTAAAGCAGGTCCGCGCCGCCCGTCCGCGCCGCGCGTAGGCCCCCAATTTGTGGGGGTCGTGCAATTTGATTGTTGATAACAATCTTTATTGATGATACTATTCAAATATCAGAGGCAACAAGGACCTCTGCAAACGGGAGACACGGAAATGACCAGCAACTTGTACAACCCATTCAGCGACATCGAAAACGTAGAAATCCAGATGGACTACGAGAGCCTGCGGTATGGCGCAG
>JZRA01000072.1 GCA_001567485.1 Chloroflexi bacterium OLB13 | reverse complement strand
TCGTCGTACCGCACAGCCAGATTCCCCTCTCCCTGAGGGAGAGGGGCTAGGGGTGAGGGTCACTGATCCAACCCCAACCCCCCTGTACGTACATTGAAGTGACTTTGAAGTGACCCTCAACAGGACATACGCATGAACAGCGCACACATCGTCAGCATCACGATCCGCAAGGCCGGCCACACCGAACCGACCCGGCTGCACGCCGCCGAACTACGCGCCGATCACGGGATCGTCGGCGATGAGAAGGCCGGCCGCAGCCCCAAACGCAACCTCAACCTGATCGCCGCCGAAATCCACGCGCACCTCAGCATCGGCGGACAGCCGGCCCTCCCCGGCGAGTTGGGCGAGCAGATCATCGTGCGCGGCCTCGACCTGTCACGGCTTCCACAGGGCACACGCATCGCCATCGGGTCTGATGTCGTGATCGAGATCACCCTACCGCGTACCGGATGCGCGATCACCCGCGACATCGACGGCCCAGCTGACATCCACCCCGATCGCTGGCTGGGCGTGATGGCCCGTGTCATGCGCGGCGGACGCGTATGGGCCGGCGACTCGATCCGCGTGCTGGCCGTCACCGAAGCCGCCTGAACGCGCCGTGGAGCGTGCCGGATGCAGGCGTCTCACGATGCCGGCTTCTGATCGCGCACGGCGTTCAGCGCGAACACGACCATCGCACCTGCCGCGCCTGCGAGTGCAATCGCACCGGCCCACACGTGGATGTTCCAGCGCACGCCGGTCACGAGCGACATAGTGATGAAATACGCGGCGTAGTGCAGCAGCGGCAGCAGCCCGCCAACCACCAGCATCGCATTCGGCCGGTCAGGCGCGACCGTGAGCCGTGACGCCACGATCTCCGTCAGCACCGCGGCAATCAGGAAGCCCGGCAGCAGCACGTACACATCGACAAGAATCGTGAGCATCCCGCTGCTGACCATGATAAGCAGCGTCAGCGCGCCGCGCGGCAGCCTCCAGCGCGCCGCAAGCACCGCCCAAAACGCGGTCAGCACGGCGGCTTGCAGGATGATGCTCGTCACCCCAAAGTCGGTCAGGTCGAACGGGCCGGGGATGTTCGGATACAGATACGCGACCGGCGCCGTGATCGGATGGTTGTAGCTGGTAAAGAACATCAGCAGCGTCATCACCAGCGCGGCCGATGCAATCGCCGGCCCAAGTTCGCGCCAGCCGGTCAGCGCCGTGCCTGCGCGCGCACGCCCCAACGCTGAGCGCAGCGGCCCGGCGAACATGAGGAGCATTCCCGCGCCGAGGATCAAGTGACTCGGGCTGGTCAGCGCCTCCGCGCCGCTTTCGATGCCGAACAACTCGTGCCAGATCATGTCGCCCACGCCGCCCAGCGCGAACACCAGCACGCTCACCAGCGACCATCCGTACCCGTGCGGCATCGCTCGCGCGAACGAATACCCCTGCCCGACGCCGCGCAGTTGAGTCCGCGCCAGCACCAACGCGTTGACCGCGAACATGCCGTAGAACACCAAGTGCCACGGCGTGAAGAAGCTGTCGTCGACACGGCTGTGAAAGTGCGCCCAGCCATCGACCCACAGACCGGCCAAGAACAACGCCGACAGCATCGCCATCAGCCAATCGAAACGAAGGGACGCCGCAGGCCGGCCTGTCCGGACTCGCGCCGGCGCGGTTGTTTCAGGTGTCGTTGTCGTGGTCGCCATCCTCGTTCCCCGTCTGCTGGACATGCGGCAATCATAGCGAATTACCGCGAACGAAACCGCACCGATCAGCGCCTTCCTGACTCAAGTTCCTGTAGAATACGATACGATCTGCGCCCAAGATTCGATAGGCGCTGAAACCGTCTGGACGACCTCATGCCCGGCATCGAAGCACTCACCTTGCAACTTCAAACCGGCGATCATCACCAGCGCAGCGAGGCGGCACTCGCGCTCGGACGATCTGGCGACCCTGCCGCGATTCCGCCGCTGATCGCCGCCCTGTGCAGCGACGACGACCTCAACGTGATCGAAGACGTAACATGGGCGCTCACCCGCTTTGGCACGACACCGATTCCGGGCCTGTTCAGCGCGCACGCCAGCGCCGACTCGCACGGACGGCACAACATCGTCCATGTGCTAGGCAAGATCGGCGACGCTAGCGCAGCACCCATCTTGATCGACAGCCTGCGCGAAAGCGATAGACGAGTGCGCGTCAAAGCCGTGTACGTGCTGGGACAGATCGGTATTCTTGATGCGACGCCCGCGCTCATCGAACGGCTTGCGGACACTGACGAAGACGTGCGCTGGACGGCATTCGAGACCATCACGCTGCCAGAGATGCGCGCTGGCCCGGCGCTAATCGATGCGCTGCGCAGCGCGGACGAGGTCATCCGCGAGAACGCGGCGCGTGCGTTGGGGGCGCTGGGGTACGAAGCAGCGGTGACGGCGCTGATCGCGGCGCTCGATGACGACTCGTTCGACGTGCGATGCGCGATCCTCGAAGCGTTGGCACAGATGTCACAGAGTTCGGCGGCTCGTGCGGCGCTCGGCGGCGCATCAGCCCACCCGGACGCACCGACCCGCGCCTATGCGTCGGCGTTGGTCAAGCGGCTCGGCTAACCCGCAACCAAAAACGCCCACCATGGGGTGAGCGTCGTGCGTGCCTGGAGAGATTCGAACTCCCGACTTCTTGTTCCGTAGACAAGCGCTCTATCCACTGAGCTACAGGCACGGGTGTTTGGTGTGATAAGGATATGAAACTTGCACGGGTCAGTCAAGGGCCACTTGCACTTTGACCCATCCGGCGCGCCCCATAAACTCGGTGATCCGCAGGTCAAACCGGCCCGCTTGCCGCACACGCACCGCCGAGTCGAATCGGTTGAGATCAAGGCTCACGCCGGCGTGATCGTCATTCGCGGCGATCAGCACGCCGGCGGCATCGAACACCTGCGCCACCGGATCGAGCTGGCCGCTGGCATCGCTCACTGTGATCGTGAATGGCCCTTCGTCCGCTTCGACCGACACCTGCACCACTGCCTGCTGACGGGATCGGCGCCCACACCGTCTCGCCTACCGAGACGTCAGCGGTTCAGTTCGCCACACCTCGACCGCGACATCTCCGGCCCCCTCGCCGTTGAACGTGTTAACCCGCACAATCAGCGCGCCATCCACGGACACAGGAAGCCGGACAGCGGCCGCATCGGTCACGCTCAACCCTGCCAGCGCCGGATCGCCGGACTCGACCGCCTGTCCGCCGGCCCAATCGTCGTTATACGCCAGACGATCCCCTTCCGGCCCCAACACGTCCAGCACGACGTCGAGCGCTTCGCCACGCGCCGTGATCGTGACGACATCGCCGGCGCGCGCTCGAACGTCAATTCAGCGAAACGCCCATCTCCGGCCAACCGGAGGTCAGCCGTCCGGATAACGTGCTCGGATATGTTAGAATAGTCCGCTACAAAGGCGGGTGCTAACAACGTCAGAAGCAGCAGGAATAGGTCAGCCATGACGCGTATTGTACGGATCACCGGCGAGAAACGGAAGTGGGCGCGAGTGTTGGCAATCGTGCCGCTGGCGCTGATGGCAGCAGCCTGTCAGCCGCAGCCGGCCGCCGAGCAGCTTCCGACCAACACGCTCGCGCCGCTGGTCACGCTGACGCCGCGCGCGACCGCCACGCCAGAGATCAGCCGCACGCCGCTGCCGACCCTGACCTTCACGCCGTCGATCACGCCCGTGCCGCCGACCGCGACGACTACGCTCACACCGTCGCCCACGCCGCCGATCATGGGCATCGTCAGCTCGCTGCAAACCGTCAACGTCCGGCGCGGGCCGGGCGCGAGCTTCGGCGCGTTCGAGGCACTGTTCCCCGGCACCGAGGTGCAGGTGATCGGCGTCGACGAGTCCGGCCGCTGGCTCAACGTGAAACTCGAAGATGGGCGCGAGGGGTGGATCAACACGCCGTTGGTGCGCATCGACCCGACCGCCACGCCGCTGGCGACGTTCACCCTACCGCCTGACCAGACCGCGGCCGCCGGCGGGACACCGCTGCCAACCGCGCTTATCGGCGGCGGGGCCGTGACCGCCACGCCCGCGCTCGACCTGCCCGACATGCCCCCGACCAGCACGCTGGAGGGCCAAGCCGGCACGCCGAACCTGCCAATTATCGACTTCGACCCGATCAACGCGACATCGACCGCGCTGGCGGCCGTCCTCGGCACGTCCGAGCCGAGCGCCACGCCGGGCGGCCCGACACCAGAGCCGGGCGCTCCGACCGAGACCCACGCCCCGATCCCGACCAACAGCGGCCCGATCGCCGCGCCCACCACCAGCGGCGAGCCGGAAGTTCAGACCGGCGTCGATCTGTACGTCAACTGCGACAATCCGCCGCGCGGTCTGCTTCGTGCGCCGTCGAACCTCGCCGCCGGATCGACCGCCGAGATCTACTGGTACTGGTACGCCCGCACCGAGGAACAGATCCAGCAGCACATGAACACGGCGCAGTACACCATCAGCATCAACGGACAGGAAATCCGTAAGCCGCTGGAGTACGCCAAGCCGGTGCGTCGTCAGGGCACAGACTACGTCGTCGATTTCTTCTATCCCACCGGCGAGTTGGATGCCGGCACGTACGCCATCGATTTTCACGTGACATGGTCGGAGCAGATCTATGACGGCTACAACTACTTCGGCCCCGGCACGCGTAACCTCGAAGAGACCGGCACATGCACGTTCGTCGTGCGCTAGGCCCTTCCCAAAACGATAGCGAAACCGTGTCTTACGGTTGACACAGGAGGAACATCATGCACGGAATTTCTGGTAAGGTCGCAGTAGTGACGGGCGCAGGTCAAGGGATCGGCGCATCCACGGCGATGCTCTTTGCGCGTGAAGGCGCGAAGGTCGTCGTCTCGGATGTGCTCGACGACAAGGGCGCAGAGGTCGTGGCCGCCATCAAAGCCGCGGGCGGCGACGCGATCTACGTCCACGCCGACGTCTCGTCGGAGGAGCAGGTCAAGGCGCTGATCGACAAGACTGTGCAAACCTACGGCCGGCTCGACTTCGGCATCAACAACGCGGGCATCGGCGGCCTCTCCGCCCCAACTGGCGAGTACACATTGGAGGCGTGGAATAAGGTCATCGGCATCAACCTGACCGGCGTATTTCTCTGTATGCGTTATGAAATCCCCGAAATGCTCAAGACCGGAGCCGGCGCGATCGTCAACGTGTCGTCGATCTTGGGTTGGGTCGGGTTCGCCAATTCTCCGGCCTACGTGGCGGCCAAGCACGCCGTGATCGGCCTCACCAAGACCGCGGCGCTGGAATACGGCCCGCAGAATCTGCGCGTGACCGCCGTGTCGCCCGCGTTCATCCAAACCCCGCTGATTGAGAATGCGGGTATCACGCCGGGCAGCGAGATGTACAGCGGCCTCGCGCAAATGCACGCGCTCAAGCGGCTTGGGACACCGGAGGAAGTGGCCGAGTTGATTGTGTGGCTGTGCAGCGACGCCGCCTCGTTTATGACCGGCAGCGCCGTGCTCGTCGACGGCGGCTACGTCGCGCACTAGGTCACCCATCGGATGCGCTGGCCTCTGATCGCAGTTCAGGGGCCAGTGTTTCAAGCAGGAAGGCTATCGGCAAAAGTCACGCCGGTAGTCTTTTAGTCCTGACTTCCATCATAGCCACTTCACAACATACCGATTGTCATGTACACTGATCCTCGGCGTATTACACGGGGTGATGTTACCTCGGGCGCCAATGTTTGCACCAAACCTGTTTCAACCCTGAGTGCCCGCTGGTTTCGACCTGCCTCAACCCTCAGATGCACGACGCAGCACCTCCAGAAGTCCGGAATTGTGCGCAGCAGCAGCAGGATGTGTCAAACACAATTCGCACTCTGTAGGAGGGTTGCGCAATGGCACGTGTTACCGGTACCGTCAAGTGGTTCAATGGTGAGAAGGGCTACGGCTTCATCACCCCGGAGAACGGCCCGGACGTCTTCGTTCACTACTCGGAAATCCAGTCTGCTGGGTTCCGCACCCTGAACGAAAACGACAAGGTCGAGTTCGAGATCACTGAGGGTCGTAAGGGTAAGCAGGCGAGCGCCGTCAAGGTTATCAACGCCTAGTTCGTCCCGAACACAAACCGAAACGCCTCCGGTTCACCCCGGGGGCGTTTTTTTGTTCGCTGCGCACGGCTAAAGTCCAGCCTTATGCGACCGAACTTGATTCAACGGGTTAGAATAGACAACGTAGAGTTTCTTACATTCGAGGACTTTCCCGCATGAGTGTGACCAAAATCGACGCGCTTGAATATCACCGGCAGGGCCGGCCGGGCAAAATCGAGGTCGTCCCCACCAAGCCGGTCAGCACACAGCGTGAGCTATCTCTCGCCTACTCGCCGGGCGTCGCCGATGCCGTCCTCGCTATCCACGACGAGCCGATCGAGGTCTACAGCCTGACCGCCAAAGGCAACCTCGTCGGGGTCGTCAGCAACGGCACCGCGATCCTCGGCCTCGGCAACCTCGGCCCCAGCGCCAGCAAGCCGGTCATGGAGGGCAAAGGCGTGCTGTTCAAGCGTTTCGCGGACATCGACGTGTTCGATGTCGAGATCAACGCCAAGACAGCCGATGAGATCGTGGCCGCCGTGCGCGCCATCGCCCCGACCTTCGGCGGCATCAACTTGGAGGACATCAAGGCGCCGGAGTGCTTCGAGGTGGAACAGCGCCTGCGCGCCGAGCTTGATATCCCGGTCTTTCACGACGATCAGCACGGCACCGCGATCATCACCGGCGCGGCCCTGCTCAACGCGCTGGAGGTGACCGGCCGGGACATCGCCGACCTCAAGGTCGTGATCATCGGCGCGGGCGCGGCGGGCATCGCCAGCGGCGAGTTCTACGTCTCGCTGGGCGTCAAGCGCGAGAACATCACCATGTGCGACATCCACGGCGTGGTCTACAAGGGCCGTACCCTCGAGATGGATCCGTACAAGGAAGCCTTCGCGCAGGACACCGACAAGCGCACACTGGCCCAAGCCCTCGACGGCGCCGATATGGTGCTCGGCCTCTCTGCCAAAGATGTCATCAAGCCGGAGATGCTGGCCGGCATGAACCCTCACCCGATCATCTTCGCGCTCGCCAATCCGACGCCAGAGATCCTGCCCGAAGTCGCGCGCGAGGCCCGCCCCGACGCGATCATTGCCACCGGCCGCACCGACTATCCCAATCAGGTCAATAACGTACTCGGCTTTCCGTTCTTGTTCCGGGGCGCGCTCGACGTGTACGCCACGCAGATCAACGAGGCGATGAAACTGGCCGCCTGTCAAGCCCTCGCCCGCCTGACCAAAGAGGACGTGCCAGACAGCGTGCTTTCCGGCTACGGCCTCATGTCGCTCAAGTTCGGGCCGGACTACCTGATCCCCAAGCCGCTCGACCCGCGCGTGCTGCTGTGGATCGCCCCGGCCGTGGCGAAGGCCGCGATGGACAGCGGAGTCGCACGCCGCCAGATCGACCTGACCACCTACCGCGACGAGCTGATCCGGCGGCAGGGTTACGGTCAGCGGTTCCGTTACACGTTGTTCAACAAGGCCATGCTGGGCAAGAAACAGCGCATCGTGTTCGCCGAGGGCGAGGAGTCGAAGATCATCCGCGCCGCTTACCGCGTGGTCGAGGAAGGCATCGGCGAGCCGATCCTGCTCGGCGACCCGGCCAAGATCGAGGCCGCGCTGGAAGACCTCAATTTCTCGTGGCGGCCGACGATTGTGCATCCGGCCACCGATCCCAACCGCACGCGCTACTTCGATACGCTGTATGCGATGCGCCAGCGCAAGGGCGCGAGTCAAGCGGTCGTCCGGTCGATGCTGCGGTCAGTCAACTTCTACGCGCCGATGATGGTACTGTCCGGCGACGCCGACGCCTACGTGGCTGGCCTCGTCCGTGAATATCCCGATGTGGCGCGCCCGGCCCTCATGCTGTTCGGCACGCGGCCCGGCACAAAACACGCCAGCGGCGTCTATATCATGGTCATCAAGGGGCGCGTCTACTTCTTCACCGATACGACCATCAACATCGACCCGGACGCCGAGACGCTGGCTGAGATCGCTATCCTCGCCAACGACTTCGCCGCCTCGCTCGACTTTACGCCGCGTGTCGCCATGCTCAGCTTCAGCAACTTCGGCAGCGTGCGGCATCCATTGGCGGACAAGATGCGCGACGCCGTGAGCATCGTGACCAAGCTCCGCCCGGATATCGTCATCGACGGCGAGATGCAGGCGGACACGGCGGTGGTCGAAAAGATCGCCGACGACCGTTTCCCGTTCAGCCGCGTGCGCGACGCGAATGTGCTGGTATTCCCCGGCCTGAGCAGCGCCAACATCGCCTATAAGCTGCTGGCGCGCCTCACCGACGCCGAGGCAATCGGCCCGGTTCTACTGGGCATGGGGCGTCCGGTGCAGGTTTTGCAGGCCGGTGACGACGTGGATAGCATCGTGGCGCTCACGGCCTTCGCCGCCCTCGACGCCCAGCGACGGACACCTGCGGGATAGTTGTCAGAGGATCGCTGCCAGTAGTCAGGAGTCAGGCGGGAGGGGTCAGCAGTCAGGGATCCATTAGCCGCCGAATGCTCAAACGCACGGCTAATACGTTCAAAATCTAGCTCAAAGGGTTGGCTGTGACTCCGCCGTGTCTCCTTCACCACGGTTCTCTGGCAACTGATTTCTAAGAGGTCATTTGACAAGAAGTTTTAACCGGGATATCAACCTCACCCCTGTCTCCATGGCCATGAAGACAGGGTTGGGGGGGTGAGGTCAGAGATGTGGCCCTGTTGCAAAAGTGCGAAAGTGATATTCCGACAACCTTCTCAAACGGCCCTAAGGATTGATCCGTTCGGTTGCGACGTACAAGGACGCCATTCCTTCGCGCGCGACGAAGGCGATATCCGCGATCTGGCTTAGCTGATCGATGCTAAACTGATAGACTCTTCCCGGATAGATAAGCAGGTGGGCAGGAATCTGCTTAGGCCAGTTTCCGCGCAGATCGTCAATGGTATCCACAATCGCCCGCGGGGCGTTGAACTCCCATTGTCGGGGAATTTCGTCAACGATCAGTTTTCCGGCTGAGAGCCAGTACACAAGATCGGGATGAGTGGCGTAACGCGTCCCTTCTGGAAAATCCTGAAGGGATAATGCAAGATCACGCGTGCTTTGGACATCCACTGAATTGTAGCCCCCAGCGCCGTTCCGGACTGGCACGATCAGATCTTTCGAGACGTGAACCAAAACGATAAGCGTAAGCGCGATAGCTGATAGGGTCTGCACCACCAACTTTGGTCTAGCACGACTTTTGAGTTGCGCTGTCACCCCCTGCGCGACAATGAAATAGAGTGGCAAGTATACCGGCGCCATCAACCGGGTGTTTAATGCGTCAAACGCGTAGCTCGAAGCCGAGACGACCATCCACCCGGTATATAGCGCCGTATAGACGGCAAGCAGCAAGACGAGTCGCAAGTCCACACGCGAACGATTCCTCCAGAGCATCCATACGGCTGCCGTCCCACCAAGCACGAGTATGAATACAGCCACTACAATCTGGGATGCTAATGGGTAAGGAACGATCCAGCTCGCCACCGTCGTAATGACGCGCTGAGCGTTTTCGAAGATGCCGACTTCAGATGGGTACCGTGGTCCGAGAATGGTTTGATCTACCCCGTAGTTTCTGAGCATCCAGAGGACAATCGCGGTACCACTGACCACAATCGTCATCATAACGTATGTCAGCTTTCGTGAGGTTTTGGCGGAGGTTAGGAATAGCACGGTAAAGAGCAGTGTCCCGATGTTGACGATTCCGATATAGCGCGTCATTACCGCTGCGCCTGCTAGCAAGGAGGCGCCCATCACGCCTGCAAATGACATCCGCCGCACGAGTGATCGCATAACCCAAAACTGCGCCATACTGATCACCACGTACATCGTCTCCGACCACGCGAATCGTGAAATCGCAAATACGGGCGAGAACACCAGCGCCGCGACAAGAGCATGATATGTCGCCCGATTCAGCACCGACCTCGATCCCGTCAAGCTCCGCACTTCAGTTGATAGGCCGAAGATCAATACGCCGAACAGGAGCAACTGCACTACGTGCGCCGCGGTTGCTACATCAAACACGCCAGAGACGAGTGAAATCGAAAGCGTATAAAGCGGAGGGAATACGGTCAGAAGTTGGCCGTGAAAATTCACGAGCCGCCCCGTCGCCGCAAAGCTCTCGGCCATTGAGAGATACTCGACCGAGTCGGCAGAGATGCCGAGGCCGTACTTGCTTGTTGCGAGGGCCAATACGATGACCGCAATGGCAGCATGCAACAGTGGTACACCCATCCTGCTGAATTTTGCGCGATTCATGGATCCGATCTACAGGTACACTGATCTACGAATGTATCATAACGCGGGTGACAGACAGAAAGATTAAGCCAGCAGTCGAAAGCTGTCAGTTCTTAGTTGCCGGTCAAGATGCAGCATTTCCGCTTAGAGGTCTTTTGAGAAGGGGTTTTAGCCGAGACATCAACCTCGCCCCCGCCTCACTACGCTCGACTCCCCCTCTCTAGACCTTTGGTGTTCCCTATGGTCGTGGCCATGGAGAGAGGGCCGGGGGCAAGATATGGAATGCGAATCTCTTGTGAAGCTGTGAAGGCAACGTCCCGACAATGATCTCAAACGGTCTCTGACTCCTGACCCCTGACTCCTGAACACTGATCCCTGAACACTGACCCCTGACCACTGACCCCTGACCCCTAACCACTCCCCCATGCGCATTGTCCTGTTCACCGACACCTTTCTGCCCAAAGTCGACGGCATCGTTACGGTGATCCGGCTGCTGCTCGAACATCTGCAAGCACGCGGCCATACCGTGATGGTCGTCTGCCCCGATCTCGGCCCCGTGGATGAGTACGCGGGCGCGCAAGTCGTGCGCGTGCCGGGCATCCCGTTTTGGGCATATCCGGGCCTCAAGCTGAGCTGGCCGGGCTATCTGACGTATCGCAAGGTACGCGCGTTCAAGCCGGATATCGGCCACTTCATCCATGCTGGATTCACCGGCGGAAGCGGCATGTTTATGATGCTGGCGATGAATACCCCACGTGTCGTCAGCTTTCACATCGACTACGAGCGCCTCGCCCCGCAGTTCGGATTCGCGTGGGCGTGGCCGGCCGGCGCATGGCTGGGGCGCGTGATGTTCAACCGTGCCGACCTGCTGATCGCGCCCGCCGCGCACATGGTCGGACGTATCCGCGAACAAGGTGTGCGCCCGCCGATTGTGGTATGGGGCCGCGGCGTCGACACCACGCGCTTCCACCCGCGCTGCCGGTCGGCAGCGATGCGGACGCGCCTCGGTGGGGATGACACGTCGACCCTGCTGCTGTACGTCGGACGGCTCAGTGAGGAGAAGCGCCTGCGCGATCTGCGCGCGGTGCTGGAATCGACGCCGGATGTGCGGCTCGCGCTGGTCGGGGATGGGCCGGAGCGCGCCGATCTGGAAGCGTATTTTCGCGGCTGTCCGGTTACGTTCACCGGCGCCCTGCACGGCGACGACCTGAGCGCCGCTTACGCAAGCTCCGACATATTTGTGTTTCCGTCGCGCATGGAGACTTACGGCCTCGTCGTGGCAGAGGCGATGGCGTCCGGGCTTCCTGTCGTGGCCGCGAGGGTTGGCGGCGTGCCGGAGATGGTCGAATCCGGCGTGACCGGGTTCACATTCGACACTGGCGATATCGCGGCGCTCGTCACGGCGGTGCGCGCGCTGGTCGGGGACGCCGCCGTCCGTGCGCGGATGGCCGCCGCGGCCCGCGTATGGGCAGAAGCCAATATATGGGACGACAAGATGGATCGAGTTATCCAGTTCTATGAGCAGGCCATCGCCATTCGCGCGGGAAAAGACCGGTTCGGCAGAGTGCGCCATCCCGCCCACGATCCGCACGACACCTCTACACGCTGAATGACGTGCGCCACGCCCAGCCGCCCGCGCGTGTCTATCTTGCAGGCCTACTCTAGCGTATAATCGCCGGCAAGCGCGTGAGTGCCGCAGCCAGCGCGCCACAACACCTTCCTTCATTATCGCTGGTTCGCCACCTGCACCGTGATGCAATCAATCACGCACCTATCCGGCATTATCGGTAGGCGAAACGCGGGCGCGACCCACAGGAGTGTGTCCATGTCGCTCGACTTTCTCTCTCGTATGATAGGGATGGTCGTCTTCGCCGTTCTCGGTGCGCGCTTAGGCGCTGACCTCGGCGAAGCGATCAGCCTGCAACAGCCGGTTGGCGGCGTCCTGTTCGGCCTCGTTGGAACGCTGTTCGGCATCATTCTCACACCGTGGCTCACAACGCGGCCCGTGCGCGCGCTGGCCCGGATGGTCAACTCGCTCTCGATCGAAGTCCTCGTGATGGCGATTGTCGGCGCGGCCATCGGCCTGCTGCTCACGCTGCTGCTGGCGTATCCGATCTCGCTGCTGGGCGGCGTGGTGGGAAGCGTGCTGCCGGCCGTGATCTCGATCATCGGCACCTATCTGCTGGCGACGACCTTCGCCCTGCGCAGCCGTGAGCTGTGGGAGCAGATCAGCGGCGGGCCGGGCCAGCGCAAGCTGCTCATGCCGTCGAACCGACAGGTCATCATTGACACGTCGGCGTTGATCGACGGGCGCGTGGTCGACATCGTCCGCACCGGCTTTCTGGTCGGGACGATCATCGTGCCGCGCTTCATTCTGAGCGAGCTGCACCACGTCGCCGACTCGTCCGATCCACTGCGGCGCAATCGCGGCCGGCGCGGGTTGGTCAAGCTCAACGAACTACAGCGCAGCGATTTCATTATCGTGAAGATCGTCGAGGACGACTTCGAGGACATCGCGGAAGTCGACGATAAGCTGGTGGCGTTGGCTGGCCGCTATGAAGCGGCCATCATCACCAACGACTTCAACCTGAACAAGGTCGCTGACGCGCAGGGCGTGCTGGTACTCAATATCAACCTGCTCGCCAACGCGGTGCGCAGCATCTACATCCCCGGCGAATCGCTGATGATCCACATCTTCCAAGAGGGCCGCGAGGCGAATCAAGGCGTCGGCTACCTCGAAGACGGAACGATGGTGATTGTCGAGCAGGGCCGCCAGTACATGGATCGTACCATCAAGGTGGTCGTCACGCGCTTGATTAACCGCGAGACCGGCCGCATCATCTTTGCCGTGCCGGAGGGCATGGAACGCAAGGGCGACATCCCTGAAGAAACGGAGTGAACCGTCAATGAGCCTGATGATCTACAACGTGCTGGGCCGTCAGAAGGTCGAGTTCGTCCCGCTGGAACCCGAACGCATCGGTATGTACGTCTGCGGCCCGACCGTGCAGGAATACTCGCACCTCGGCCACGCCAAGACGTACATCTCGTTCGACGTCGTTGTGCGGTGGCTGCGGGCATCCGGCTACGACGTGCTGTACGTGCAGAACATCACCGATGTCGGCCATCTGCTGGAGAGCGGCGAAGACCGCATTCTGCGCAAGGCCAGTCAGCTTCAGGCCAAGCCGATGCAGATCGTCGAGCATTACGCGCGCCACTACTTTCAGGACATGGACACGCTCGGCGTGCAGCGGCCCGACATCTCGCCCCGCGCCAGCGCCCATGTGCCCGAGCAGATCAAGATGATCCAGACGCTGATCGAGAAGGAATACGCCTACGTCGCCAACGGCAGCGTGTACTTCGATGTGACCAGCGCGCCCGGCTACGGCAAGCTGTCGAACCGGCGCATCGACCAGCAGGAGGCCGGCACGCGCGAGGCCATCCGCGACGAGAAGCACCACGCCGAGGATTTCGCCCTGTGGAAGCGTGCCGAGCCTGAGCACATCCTGCGCTGGGACAGCCCGTGGGGCGAGGGCTTCCCCGGTTGGCACATCGAGTGCTCGGCGATGGCGAAGAAGTATCTGGGCGCGACATTCGACATCCACGGCGGCGGCGTAGACAACATCTTCCCACACAACGAGTCCGAGATCGTGCAGAGCGAGTGCGCCAACGACGCCGACTTCGCGCGGTACTGGATGCTGGTCGGGTCGCTCAACGTGCCGGATCAGTTCGGCATCCCGACCAAGATGAGCAAGTCGCTGGGCAATTACGTCACGATCAAGGACGCGCTGGAGACGTACCGGCCCGAGGTGATCCGCATGTTCGTGCTGGGCGCGCACTACACCAGCCCGGTCACGTACAGCGAGGAGTCGATGCGCGGCGCGCAGGGCGGTTGGGAGCGCCTCAACAACGCGGTGTGGCTTGTGCGTTCGCAGATCGCCAGCGCCCCCGCCGGCGACGAGGGCGCAGCCTTCACCGAACGGCTCGACAAGGCGCGCACAGCCTTCACCGAGGCGATGAACGACGACTTCAACGCGCCGCTGGCCGTCGCCGCGCTGCAAGACCTCACGCGTGATGTCAACGTGCTGCTCAACAGCGGCACGACCGTCGGCGTCGAAACGCTCAAGGCGATCGACGGCGTATACAGTGACCTCGCCGGCGGCGTGCTGGGGATCATCGCGCCGCAGCAGCAAGCGGGCGCCAACGCCGCGCGCGAAGCCGGCTTGATTCAAATGCTGATCGATCTGCGTACGGCAGCCCGCAAGGCCAAAAACTGGGCCGAGTCCGACCGGATTCGCGATGAGCTGGCCGCGCTTGGAATCACGCTGGAAGACCGGCCTGACGGCACGGTGTGGAAAGGCGAGTGACCATGAAACGCATCGGACTGATCGGTGGCTTGAGCTGGGAATCCTCAGCGGAGTACTACCGGCTCCTCAATCAAATCGTGCGTGAAAAGCTGGGCGGCATGCACTCCGCCGACTGCGTGATGACCAGCTTCGACTTCGCGGAGATCGAGGCGCTGCAAGCCGCTGGTGAGTGGGATGCGGCCGCCCGATTGATGGTCGACGCCGCGCATCGGCTCGAACGCGCCGGCGCGGAGTGCATCGTGATCTGCTCCAACACTATGCACCGCATGGCCGGCGAAGTGCAAGCCGCGGTCGACATCCCGTTGATTCATATCGCCGACCCGACCGCCCGCGCCGCGATGATGTCCGGCCATGAGACGGTCGGCCTGCTGGCGACGATCTACACGATGGAGCAGGAATTCTATCGCAGCCGGCTCACCATCAAGCACGGGCTGAGCGTCATCGTCCCTGAGGATGAAGATCGTCAGACGGTCAACCGTATCATCTACGGCGAACTGGTGCGCGGCAAAGTGCGCCGCAAGAGCCGCGCGCAGGTTGTCGCTGTCATCGAGAAGCTGCACACGCTCGGCGCTCAGGCGATCATCCTCGGCTGTACCGAACTCGGCCTGCTCGTCAAGCCGGAGCACAGCCCGCTTCCACTGTATGACACTACCGCGCTGCACGCGCGCGCTGTCGTCAATTTCGCCATTGGCGAGGCGTCGGAGGGCATCTAATGGAGTTTCTGTACGGGCATTGGGCCGTTCTGGAGTCCCTGCGCGCACGCCGGCGCAAGCCTGACCAACTGCTCATCGCCGACCGTATCGAGGAGCGCGGCAAGGTCGCCGAGATCATTCAGATGGCGCAGGCGCGGCGCATCGACGTCAAACGCGTGACGCGGCGCATCCTCGACGATCTGTCGAACGGCGCGAATCATCAAGGGACGCTGCTGCGCGTCAGCCCCTACCCGTATATGCAGCTTGAAGACGTGCTCAATCTGGCGACGGCGCGCGGTGAACGGCCGTTTGTGCTGCTGCTCGACCTGCTCAAAGACCCGCAGAACGTCGGCGCGCTGATTCGCGTGGCGGACGCTGTCGGGGTACACGGCGTCATCATGCAGGATCGGCGCAGCGCCAGCGTGACGCCCGCTGTCGTCAACGCGTCATCCGGTGCCGTCGAGCACATTCATGTCGTGCAGGTCACCAACCTCGTCAACACGATGAAAGACCTCAAAAAGCACGATATCTGGCTGGTCGGCATGGAAGCCGGCCCCGATGTCCCTGCGCTCGAAAACGCCAACCTGAACATGGCGCTCGGACTCGTCATGGGCAGCGAAGGCGAGGGCATGCGCCGGCTCGTGCGCGAGACGTGCGACCTGCTGATGTCGCTGCCGATGCGTGGTCATGTCGCCAGTCTCAACGTCGCCACCGCCGGCGCTGTCGCCCTCTACGCCGCCTTTCAGGCCCGAGGATACACGTAGGGAAGGAGGCAGTCATCAGGGATCAGTCGTCAGATAACAGAGTCGATCGACGACTCCGGCAGTTGATTCGATTTTCAGCGAGGCCCGCTGACAACTGACTACTGTCCGCTGACTCCTACGCCTGCTCTTCAGGGACTGCCCGCGTTGCGGTATAGTTAAGCGTACACGTAACCGATTCACGCTCAGCAGAGGCGTTAGACCATGATCGACGACGTACTCAAAGAGACCCGCAGCAAGATGAAGTCCACCCTCAGCGTGTACGAGCAGGACTTGCAGGGCATCCGCAGCAATCGCGCCAGCACCGGCCTTGTCGACCGGCTCGAGGTCGAGTACTACGGCCAGCCGACCGAACTGCGCCAGCTCGCCAACATCTCGACGCCGGAGCCGATGCAAATCCTGATCCGACCGTTCGACGGGTCAGCGGTGAAGGCCATCGAGCGCGCCATTATGGAAGCCAATATCGGTATGCAGCCCAACACCGACGGCACGCAAATCCGGTTGAACATGCCGCCGCTGACGCGCGAACGCCGCGTCGAACTCATCAAGGTGCTGCACAAGCGCGCCGAAGACGCCCGCGTCAGCCTGCGCAATATCCGCCGTGGCGCTATCGAGGACATGAAAGAGTTTGAACGCGAGAAGATGATCTCCGAGGATGACCTCGAACACGGCGAGTCGGAGGTGCAGAAGCTGATCGAACAGTTTTCGGCACAGGTCGACGAGCTGACCAAGAACAAAGAAAAAGAGATGATGGAAGTGTAATACAATGGAGTACGGCGCGGTGTGACTCTGCGCCGTATGCAGACGCGGGAGATCGGAACCTGCACTGGCCCTGATGCTGCGGGCTTATCGTAGGCCGCCTCCGTCTTGGCACCCTGAAGCGAAGTTGATCGAGGGCCGCTGGTATGGCCGCAAATGTCGTAGACCCATCTGTCACCGCTGCGCCGCTCGCGCTGCCAGAGCGTGTCCCGCGCCACGTCGCCATCATCATGGACGGCAACGGGCGTTGGGCCGCCGCGCGCGGGCTGCCTCGCAGCGAGGGACATCGGCAGGGCACCGAGAACCTACGCACGATTATCCGCGCCGCGGTTGAGTTCGGCGTCGAAATCCTCACGATTTACGCGTTCTCGACGGAAAACTGGGGACGCCCCCGCCGTGAAGTGCGCCTGCTGCTCAAAATTCTTGAGATGGTGATCGACCGCGAACTGCGCGAGCTGCACTCCAACGGCGTGCAAATTCGCCACATCGGCGAACTAGACGGCATCCCGCCCGGCATCCAGCGCAAGGTGATCCACGCTTGCGAATACACCCGTCACAATACGCGGCTGATCCTCAACGTCGCCTTCAATTACGGAGGCCGCGACGAGATCGTTCACGCGGTGCGGCGCATCGTACAGGACGGCATCCCGTCGGACAGCATCAACGAAGACCTGATCGCAAGCTACCTGTACACCAGCGGCCTACCCGATCCCGACCTGATTATTCGCACCAGCGGCGAACTCCGCGTGAGCAATTTCCTGATCTGGCAGGGGTCATACAGCGAATACTACGCGACCGACACGCTCTGGCCGGATTTCAACCGTGAGCAGTTCCTGCTGGCGCTGATCGACTTCAGCAAGCGGCGGCGGCGTTTCGGGCTGACCGCCGCGCAGGTCGAAGACGACCACGATTTGAGCGAAACACTACCCAGTTAGCTGCCGGTCGTGGGCAGTTCTGAAATAAGCTTCTGTCTAAAGCAGGTTACCGAAAGTCGAGAGATTGGGTCTCCCATGACGCAGTGGACGTTGATCGTGATGCGTGACGAGTGATGAGATACCGTCAGTTCCGCCGCTTATCGAACACTCTGAAACAAGGGACTCAATCCGCCGGCGTTCCCGCGTTGGCTTAGCGAAAAGGCACGCACGCCATGTATTCCAACTTGAACGAGCTTAAAACCGCGCTCTCCGAACAGCAGTACATCGCCAGCGACGACATCGGCACGGTTATGTTCTTGGCCGACCGGCTCAACAAGCCCGTGCTGGCCGAAGGCCCGGCGGGAGTCGGCAAGACTGAGCTGGCGAAGGCCTATGCGCTGGCGACCGAGCGGCCGCTGATCCGCTTGCAGTGCTATGAGGGTTTGGACGAGAGCAAGGCGCTTTACGAGTGGGAATACGCCAAGCAGATGCTGTATACCCAACTTCTACGCGATAAGCTGAGCGATATGCTGTCGAGCGCGGAGACACTGCGCGAGGCCGCCGACCGCCTCGGCGCGGAGGAGAGCGTATTCTTCAGCGAACGCTTCCTGTTGGCTCGCCCGCTGCTCAAGGCGCTCACCGCCGATGAACCGGTCGTCCTGTTGATCGACGAGATCGACCGCGCCGACGCCGAGTTCGAGGCGTTCCTGCTCGAAATCCTGAGCGACTTTCAGGTGTCGGTGCCGGAGCTTGGCACGATCAAGGCGCGTCACATGCCCACCGTCGTGCTGACCAGCAACAACACGCGTGAATTGAGCGAGGCGCTCAAACGGCGCTGCTTGTACCTGTTCATAGATTATCCGACACAAGCTGCCGAGCTTGCCATCGTGCGCCTGCGCGTGCCACAGCTCAACGCCCGCCTCGCCGAACAGGCGGTTGAGGTCGTGCAAAGCCTGCGGTCGATGGATCTCAAGAAGGCGCCAAGCGTATCAGAGACGCTGGATTGGGCGCGCGCGCTGGTAATGCTCAATGCCGATACACTCGACAAGGACACGCTGCAAAACACGCTGACCGTCCTGCTCAAGCATGAAAGCGACGTCAACAAGGCCAAACGCATGCTCAACGGCGAGGGGCGCACGTCGTCCGATCGTGGACGGCGCAGCTTTGGGCGTGGATCCAACAATTGATCGCGCACGACGCATGACAACCGTACACAAACCCAAGTGGAACGCCGCGCCGGTGCGTGCTACAGTTAGCAGCCTAGACCCACGCGACAGAGGACGCGGATGAACGAAACTCCGTTCGGCCCGCAAGGCACGCTGATCGGTAAATCGCTCGGCGATTATGAGCTTGTCGACCTGATGACGTCAGGCGGTATGGCACGCATCTATAAAGGACTGGACAAGCGGCTTCAGCGTTACGCCGCCGTCAAAGTTCTGATGCGTGAACTGCTCGACAGTGATGAGAGCTTGCCTGAACGATTCGCCCGCGAGGCGCGTGCCGTCGCCCAGTTGGATCATCCCAACATCGTCACGGTCTACCAAACCGGTGAACAAGACGGCTATATGTTCATCGCCATGCGCCTGATCGACGGCAACGATCTGGCCGACGAGATTTCGCGCCTGCGCCGCCTCGGCAAGCTGATGGATCCGATGCGCGCGCTGAACATCCTCGAACAGATCGCCGAGGCGCTCGACTATGCACATGGGCGCGGTATTATCCACCGCGACTTCAAGCCGTCGAACGTGCTGCTCACCGAAGGCGACCGCGCCTACTTGACCGACTTCGGGCTGGCGCTGTGGCAGTCCAAAGATAAGACGATGGGCACCGCCTTTGGCACGCCGCGTTACATCGCGCCCGAACAGGCGCTCGCCAGCGAGACCGCCGTCCCGCAGAGCGACATCTACGCGATGGCCGTCGTGTTGTACGAAATCCTCACCGGCGACATGCTCTTCCGCGCCGATACGCCGATGCAGGTGGCGCTCAGCCATATCAGCGAGCCGCCCCCGTCGCCGCGCGCCATCAACCCGGACATCCCGGAGCCTGTAGAGCGTGAACTGCTCAAGGCGTTGAGCAAGGACGCCAAGGCCCGGCACCAAACCGCCGGTGAGTTCATCCGCGCGGTCAAGGCGGCTTATCAGGGCGCATCGACGATGCACTCCGCGCCGCCGGCATCGAACGTGCGGCCGCTCCCCGGCAGCGTGTCACCGACCGTCGTCATCCCGGACGCCCGCACACCGATCTCGCAGCGGGTCGAGCGTCCCCCCAAGCCGCCGGAGACACGCTGGACGCTGATCCTCGCGATTATCGGCGTGCTAATCGGCGCGCTGGTGTTCGGCGTCGTGGCGATTGTCGGGTTGTCGCGTCTGTACGCCAACAACAACGCGACCGCAACCGCGGCTGCGCAGACCGCCGTCGCAATCGTCAACGCGACCCGTACCGTCGATGCAGCCAACACCGCCGCGTCCATCATGGCGACCGAGACCGCACTCGCGCCGACGTTGACCCCGACACCGACCGCGACCGATACGCCGACCGCTACGGATACCTCAACCGCCACGGATACGGCCACCCCGACCGATACGCCGACCAAGACCGACGTGCCGCCAACCGCCAACGACACGCAGACCACCGAAGCACGGCAGGCCCGCGCGACCGGCCGCGCCCAAGTCGCCGCGACATCGACGGCGGAAGCGATCGCCATCATCGCGCTGACTCATGGGCCGGACTTTTTCGTAACGGCGACCCCGGAGGACACGGAGACAGCCACGGCCACCGCATCAGCGACTGCCGGAACCCCGGACGCCAGCGCAACGGTGCCGTCTGACTCAACCGGGACAGCGTCCCGACCGATGAAACCGCCGAACCGACCGTCGCAATCACCGCGACGGACGAGCGCGCGACAGCCACCGGTGAGGCCGCAACCGAAACCGCATCCGTCACGCCAAGCGCATCACCGACCCTCGAACCTTCGGAGACAACCGAGGCCGAGGCGTCCCCAAGCCCCACGTCGACCCCGACCGACGACGGCGCCCCGACCACGACCACCGAAGCCATTATCGGCCGCACCCCCACGCCGACGCCCCGGCCCGAACCTGTGCATCTTCTGCTGCGCTACTCGTTCGACATCTTCGTCGTGCAGGTCACCAGCGAACAGCCCGTCAATATCTCGCGCTTGAGCTTCTCTGCCGATGGGACAGATGCGCCACTGCTGGGCGGCCCGCGCCCGATCGGCATGCTGCAGCCCGGCGTGTGCGCGGTGCTGATGCAGCAGCGGCGCGTGTTCAACCCTGAGGACTACAGCTGTCCACAGCCGGTTGACCGGTTCACCCAAATTCCCAGCGATGCGGTCTTTTGGCGCACGACGTTCGCGGTGTCATGGAATGGCACGCGGCTGGGCAGCTGTGATCCGGCGTCTCGCGGCGCAGAACAGCAGTGCGAGCTGGTGATCCGCTAGTCGATCAACGGCAGGATGACGTATACGGCCGTTCCGGCGCCCGGACGGCTCTTGATGTCGATCTCGCCGCCGTGCTCTATCACGATCTGACGCGCCAACGCCAGCCCTTGCCCGCTTCCCGGAACACTCACCGGCCGGCCATCGTCGGTTTCAGGATTACCACGGTAGAAGCGCGTGAACACGTGCGGCAGCTCCTCGCGCTTGATGCCGACGCCGTTGTCACGCACCCGGATCGTGACCCGGCCTTCCTCCGGTTCGCGCGTTTGCAGCATGACCGTGCCGCCCGCCGGCGTGTATTTGATCGCGTTGTCGAGGATGCTCCCCAGCGCCCAGCTCAGCCGCTGAATGTCCCCGTTGATCTTGAGGCCACGCGTCTTGATCTGCACCTGCAGCTCGATGTGATGGTTGATGGCGATCTGCCGCCACTCGTTGCTGACCTTCCAGATCAGCGTCTCCAGCGGCAGCACCGAGGTCTCGTGCGGCAGCTGTAAGACGTCGCTGTCGGCCAGCACCTTGCGCAGCAGCACCACCGTGCCGACGCGCGTGCTGTCGTAGTTCATCACCGCCGTGACCTGCGCCTGAACGAGTTGGTCGGCCACGTCGACGCGCATCGGATCGCCCAGCGCATAGACCCCCGGCGCGAGCGCATCGCCGAGCGCATCGGTCACGGTCTCGGTCAGCGCCGTCGGATCGTCACCCTTCATCAGCGGGGCGAGCAGCTTGCGCGCCGACGTGTTGACCTGCACCACACGCCCATTGAGGTCGAGGACGATCACGCCCTCCGGCAGCGCGTCGATGCTCGCGGCGAGCTGCGTCGTCTCCTGCCGGCTGACTCGCAGCTGCGACCGCAGCGTGTCGGCTTTCTCTTGTACGTACTCGGCATAGCGGTTGAGCGCCAGCGCCAGATCGCCGAATTCGTCCGCCGCGATGTTCAACCGCGCGGTGCGATGCCCCGCAGCCAACTGCGCGATGATGTCGGTCGTGCGCCGCATTCGGTGCGAAATCCGCAGGCCGACATACAGCGCGGCGACCAGCGGCACCATCGCCGCCATCAGGATATACAGCGGAAAGCGCGCGCGCACACGGTCGGCCGGCGCGGTGTACAGAATCACGCCGACAATCAGCACGAAAATGCCACTCAGCACGATCGGCAGCAGAACGCGCCAGCGCAGCGACACGCCAAAGGGTCGTGGTCGGTCGAATGTCATCATGCCGAGATTATGACACGGAATTGAGAAGCGGCTAATCGAAATGCGGATCGCGACGCAGCGCTGCCGTGATCCGCACGCTTAGTCACCCTGCGTTTACAGTCAAGACACAACACTTGACCGCTTGCTACTGGCCTTCGCCGTCCGGCCCCAACAGGAAGGCGTTCACCAGCGCCGCCACCGCACCGCCAACAGACGGCCCGATGATATACGGAAGGATGTAACTCAGATCGCCGGCCGCCAGCGCCGAGCCAATCGTGCGCGCCGGGTTGAGCGATGCGCCGGTGAACGCGCCGCCCGCGAAGATCGCAAACGTGAGCGTCAGGCCAATCGCAAGCGGCGCAAGCGCCCCGCCGCGGCCGAACACCGCCGTTTGCAGAACGGCCGCTACGAGGAAGAACGTCAGCACCGCCTCAATCGCCATAACGCGGAAATCGAGCGGATCAATCGAGCCGAGCGTCTGGCCGTAATTGAAATCGGCCGCGCCGGTATTCATCAAGGCCACCGCCAACACACCGCCGATGATTCCGCCGATGAATTGCGCGACCCAGTACTGAATCATCTTCGACGCGCTGATCCGCCCCGCCACGAACACGCCCAGCGTGACCGCCGGGTTGACATGCGCGCCGCTGAACGGGCCGTAGACGAACACGATCCCCACCAGCGCCAACCCATGCGCAAACGCCGGGACAGCCACCCCGAACTGGGGCGCGACGATCACGGCCGCCGCACCGATGAATACGAGGGTAAACGTGCCGAGCAGCTCCGCGAGGAACGCCTTGAAGTCCGAGCGATTCATGGTGATGTCCTTTGCATACTCAATCGACGAATTGGGATTATCGCCAGTCGGCAAGCCGGATTGCAAGCAGTCCGCACACGGGTGATGACACAGCAGCGCGCATCACGCGGGCCGTGCCGGTGCTGTACCGGCGGGACGACTCAGCCGAAAACCCTGCCGAGATGAACGGCCGCCGCATACAGCGCGAATTTCGTGATCTTGCCGATTGAGCCGGATGAACGTAACACGATCTCGATGACCCAATCAGCGCGCCGAACCGATGAGTCGTCCCGATCCCCACTGTCGCGTCCGGGCTGAGCGCGGCAAATCCGGCTCGATGACGTTTCGATCATCGAGTTTCACGCCCAACATGGTTATCAATGCAGCACAGTGTCACCCCATCCGGTCGACTCTAGGGTACTCACCGCCCTCGTTCTCATGTAACGTTGTGCGGTGAAATCCGCCGCATGTTCAGGGGGTTCATACGGTGCAGATCACTCGTATCGAAGTCCGTCCGCGCATTTCCGCCAGTGACCGTCGCCTTGTCGACGCTGCACACCAACTCGGTTTCGCCTCACTCACCGCGTGCATTGTCACGCGGCTGTTTTTTGTATCCGGCACGCTCTCCGATGACGATGCCCACCGTCTCGCCAGCGCGCTGTTGGCCGATCCGGTGACTGAAACGTATGCGCTCGGCGTCTCGCCCACGATGGACGACGCTCGGTTGGTCGAGCGCACCCTGCTGCCCGGCGTCACCGATGCCGTTGCCGACAGCCTGAAGCACGCGGCGGCCCTGATCGGTGTGGCAGTCGAGCAGGCGGCTACTGGCGAACGTTACGAACTCACCGGCGATCTATCCGATTCCGACATCGGCGCTATCGCGCGCGGGGTGCTGGTCAATACAGTGATCCACCGCGTCAGCTTCGATACGCCCATCGGCGCGCCGTTCGTCGCCGTTCAGCCCACCGACGACACGGTCGAGATCATCCCGGTGCGCGGGCTTTCCAGCGACGCCCTGCTCGACCTCAGCAAAGACCGGCGGCTCTCGCTCGATCTCAACGAGATGCGCGCGATTCAGGCGTATTTCGAGGAGATTCAGCGCGACCCGACTGATGTCGAACTCGAAATGCTGGCGCAAACGTGGTCGGAACACTGCGTACACAAGACCTTCCGCGCCAAGATCACCTACACCGGCCCGGCGCACGGCGCTCCGCCCAACAGCCAGCCGGTCACGCAGGAAATCGACGGCCTGCTCAAGACGTACATTCGTGCCGCGACCGAACAGCTCGCTAAGCCGTGGGTGCGCTCGGCTTTCGTCGACAACGCCGGCATCGTCGCGTTCGACGACGCATTCGATGTCGCGTTCAAAGTCGAGACGCATAACCGGCCGTCGGCGCTAGAGCCGTTCGGCGGCGCGAACACCGGCGCGGGCGGCGTGATCCGCGACGTGCTGGGGGTCAGCGCGCGGCCCATCGCCAACACCGACGTGCTGTGCTTCGGCCTACCCGATACACCGATGGACGCCCTGCCGCACAACGTCCTGCATCCGCGCCGGATCATCGCGGGCGTCATCCACGGCATCGAAGACTACGGCAACAAGATGGGCATCCCGACCGTGAACGGCGCGGTGCATTATCACCCCGGCTACACCGCCAATCCTCTCGTATTCGCTGGCTGTGTCGGGCTGATCCCACGTGGATCGCACCGCACGGAAGCTCAGCCCGGCGACCTGATCGTCGTCATCGGCGGGCGCACCGGTCGTGATGGCCTGCGCGGCGCGACGTTCAGCAGCATGGAGATGGATACGTCGACCGCACAGCTCTCCGGCGGCGCGGTGCAGATCGGCAACCCGATCGTCGAGAAGCAGGTGCAGGAGGTCGTGCTCAAGGCGCGCGACGCCAGCCTGTACACGGCCATCACGGACTGCGGGGCGGGGGGTCTCTCCAGCGCCGTTGGCGAGATGGGCAAAGACCTCGGCGCGCATGTGCAGCTCGCCGACGTGCCGCTGAAGTATCCGGGCTTGCGGCCGTGGGAAATCTGGTTGAGCGAGGCGCAGGAGCGTATGGTGCTGGCGATCCCGCCGGCCAATTGGGATGCGTTCATGGCCATTTGCGCGGCCCACGATGTCGAAGCGGTCGCCATCGGCATCTTCGCGCCGACCGGTCAGCTCGCGTTGTTCTACGGGGACAAGCCTGTCGGGAGCGTCAGCATGGCGTTCTTGCACGGCGGTATCCCACGGCGGGAGTTAGCTGCGGTGTGGACGGCCCCCTCTCCCCCCGGCCCCAAGACCCTCGGCTCTGAAACCCTCACCCCGGAAACCCTCACCCCTGACCCCTCTCCCTCAGGGAGAGGGGAATTCGTGGGCGGTCGTGATGGTGATGTTCGATCCGCCGACCGTGGCGCCTTCATCCTTGAGACCTCCACCCCGGAAACCC
>JZRA01000071.1 GCA_001567485.1 Chloroflexi bacterium OLB13 | reverse complement strand
CATTGTGGATAGAGCATTTGACCTCGACATACAGTCTTGTTTTGGCGACTTGATCTGTACATCGTTTCTCTTGCTCTATCCACCCTCTCTTTCATCCTTCAATCAATTAAAAACCTACCCCTGACAGCTGGGGGTGAGTGCTTCGGGGCTGAGGGTCTGTCGCGTTATACTCACCGACACAAACAACCCGACAGGCCGCCGGGAGAGTGAGCCACATGGACATCGAGACGCTGCGAAAATGGGTCGCCGAACGGGATACGTGGAGCACGCTGGAGACGATGGACATCTTCACCGGCGCCCGAACGATACGCCACGAGTTCGATTTCGTCATCGAGGCGCCGAACTGGACGCGTGATGGCCGGTATCTCGTCTACAACGCGCGCGGCCGGTTGTTTACATACGAACTAGAGACCCGGACAATCCACGAGATCGACACCAGCTTTGCCGCCGACTGCAACAACGACCACGTCCTCTCGCCAGACAACCGCCAGCTTGCGATCAGTCACTTCACCAACGAGGACGCCATCTCGCGGATCTATATCGTGCCGTTTGAAGGCGGCGAACCCGTGCAGGTGACGGACAAAGGGCCAAGCTACCTTCACGGATGGTCGCCGGACGGACGAACGCTGGCGTACTGTGCCGCGCGTAACCGTCAATACGACATCTACACCATCCCGGTGGAAGGCGGCGCAGAGACACAGCTCACCAGCACGCCGGGCTTGGACGACGGGCCGGAGTATTCGCCGGACGGAAAGCACATCTGGTTTTGCTCCACCCGCACAGGCTTGATGCAGATCTGGCGCATGAACGCCGACGGCTCCGCGCAGACGCGCATGGTCGACGAAGACGCCAACTGCTGGTTCCCTCATATCTCGCCGGATGGCAAGTGGGTCGTCTATCTCATATATGACAAGGGTGACGTAGACGCCGCCGATCATCCAGCCAACAAGAACGTGGAACTCCGGCTGGTTTCCGCTGAAGGGGGCCAGTCAAAGACCATCGCCAAGCTGTTTGGGGGGCAGGGCACGATCAATGTAAATTCATGGTCTCCAGACAGCCGCGCGATCGCCTTCGTCTCGTACCGGCTCAAGCCTGAGTCCGTAAAAAACGGAGATTTGCGGCGGGCGGGCGGCCATCCGCCAACGGCTCGACAACGCCGCACGGTGCACACTTGCATCCCCTCGCGCGGTGCGCCAAAATGGACGCCTGCTGCCCCCGGTTTGCACGCAGGTCACAGGATCCAAGCCGACATGGAACTTCCACTGCCGTCCAACGAAACGCTTGTCGAATACAGCGAGTCGATCCCGTGGCAGATGATCGAAGACCGAAAACGCGCGTTCAACGACGCCGTCAAGGCATTGGCCGACTCCGGCAGCGACGCCCCGCTCGATCTCGCCGCGCTCAGCACGCACGTCGGCCTGCCGATCACCACGTATTACCCCGACGCGCCGGCCGAACAGGGTAACGTATTCCTCGCTGAACACAACGGCCACACGTTCGTCTTAGGCAGTACGGTCAGCGCGCGCTACCGCAGCGGTAAGACCCCCGCCAAAGCGGTCGTGCCGTACAACTTCAACCCGTCGGTCAATCACACCAATCTGGCGATCACCGACGCGCCGACGACCCAAATGCGCGCGCTCGGCGCCGAACTCGAACTCGGCCTGCTGCATCCGGACGGGCACGGCCCAGCCGAAAGCGAGATGCAGACTTTCATCCGCGCCTACTCGCAGCACGCACGGCGGATCGGCGTTACGCCGCAAATCGACCGCGAAGCCTGCCAGTATCAGGTCGAGTGCCACGTTGCGCCCGGTGTCGGTTATCAGCTCACGCGCGCATCGCTCGACGGCATCATGGCGTCGCTGATCGCCGCCAGCGAAGTTACTGGCTTGACCACGGCTATCCTGTCCGCCTATCCGATCGAAAGCGACTTCAAGCTCAGCGACGACCCAAAGGTGATGACCGCGCGCGATTTGATGGTGTGGGTCAACGCCGCCGTCCCCGAATACGTCGACAAGCTGACGCGCGCGAAAGAAAAGTACGGCATCGACCCGAACGCCAACGTGATCGAGGTCTTCCGTATTCAGGGCTGTCATATCCATCTCGACGTAGCGGCGCGCTCGGAGGCGCTCGGCCTCTTGCAGTTCTTGACCCTGCTGCGCAGCGCCACGGCCATCGCCAACAGTTCGATCCTCAAAGGCGGGCCGTTCGTCAACGGCACGTGCGACGCCGAACTGCTGTGTGTCCGCGAGTCGATCCGCGCGACCACGATCACTGGCCGCACGCTCGACATGCCGCTGTCACCGCACCTGCGCCCCGGCGACCTCGACAAGTACGCCGACCTGCTCAAGAGCGAGCGCGTCAACTCGGTCGTGCGCGCGCTGTTATACGAGGACGGCCTCGGCATCCCCAACAGCGCCATGCACAACCCGATGGGCCGCCTGCGCCCCGACCTCGGCAGCACCAAGCGCATCTGCACGCTGGAGTCGACCGGTATGCCGGTCAATATCTCGGCGTCGCGGCAGGCCGCCGTGCTGACCGACTTCGAGTTCAGCCACGCACTCATGGAGAATTACTTCCGCCAGCACGGCCTCGACCTCGACCCGATGCGCGAGGACAAAACGCTGTGGGCGATCCTCGGCCCGCTCGACATCGACACCTTCCACGCGCAGCACGCGCAAAGCGATCGCTATGGGCACGAGCTGACGCTCAAGACCGCGACCGGCGATGAGATGAGCGTGCCGGAGTTCTACGAGATGAAGCGCGTCTATCTGCACAAGCATCTGGTCGACGTCGCGCAAATCCGCCCGCGCGACATCGACGACGTCTACAGCAGCTTGCAGCGAATGCTCGTGCCGCCGTCCGGCCAACAGGCGCAGACGATCGAGCAGTACGTCTGCGATACCAAGCTGCGCAGCACCGGCAACTGGGGCCGTATCCTGCGCAACGCATTCATCGAAGAAGGCGGCACGCCCGGCACGTCCAATCCTGACGCCGTTCTGCGGGTGGTCACGCGGATGCACGCGGCGCTGCGCACGCGCTACCTGCAAGATTGAGGCGCGCAGAACCGGTGCAGCGCTCGATCTCCGTCGTCATCCCGGTCTACAACGGTGCGCTCAGCATCGGCGAAGTAGTGCGTCAGCTTCACGAGGCGCTGCCCTCGCTGGCCGAACGCTTCGAGATCGTGCTGGTCGAAGACGACGGCCGCGACAACAGTTGGGACGTCATCCAGCAGCTCGCGGCGCAGTATCCGGCCACCGTGCGCGGTTTCAAAATGGCGCGCAACTTCGGCCAGCATAACGCGCTGCTGTGCGGCCTGCGCGCGGCTACCGGCGACATCATCATCACGATGGACGACGACCTGCAGCATCCGGTCGATCAAATCCCGCTGCTGCTGACCGAACTCGACAAAGGGTTCGACGTCGTCTACGGCACGCCGCAGCGCGAGGAACACAACCGTCTGCGCGCGCTCGCCAGCCAGATCACCAAGTTGGCGCTGCAAAGCACGATGGGCGCAGAGACCGCCCGCAACATCAGCGCGTTTCGGGCGCTGCGCCGGCACATCGTCGCCGCGTCGAACGACTATCACGGGCCGACCGTCGTCCTCGACTCGCTGCTGACGTGGGGCACGCGGCGGTTCTCGGCGGTGAAAGTCCGCCACGACCCGCGCACGCTTGGCGCGTCGAACTATACGTTCCGCAAGCTGCTCAACTACGCGGCCAACATGGTCACAAGCTTCAGCATCGTGCCGCTGCGCATCGCCTCAGTACTCGGCTTTGGCATGACCCTGTTCGGCGTCGGCGTGTTGATTTACGTGCTGGTACGCTACCTGTTTGAAGGCAGCCCACCGGGATTCCCGTTCCTCGCCTCGATCATCGCGCTGTTCGGCGGCGCGCAGCTGCTGGCGCTCGGTATCATCGGTGAATATCTAGCGCGTATGCACCTGCGCACGATGGGCCGCCCCTCGTACGTCATCCGCGAGACGACAGCGCCCCCGGAAGGCGAGTCACCGAAGTGACGGGGGATGGTAGGGTAACCTACAGGCGGGGATGCAATTCAGGTACGGCCGCGATCATCCGCCTCCCTCCCACCGACTCCTAGCCCCCTAACCCCTGCCCCCTGACTCCTGCCCCCCTCGTCTCCCTGACTCCTGTCTACTGTCTACTGACCACTGCCTACTGACCACTGACCACTGACCA
>JZRA01000070.1 GCA_001567485.1 Chloroflexi bacterium OLB13 | reverse complement strand
CGATTGGTGCCGGCTTCGACCACGCGCACGGGGATACCAGACACGCCTTCAGCCGGATCGACGGCGCGATTGCCGTTCTCGTCGTAAGCAATGACCACGGAGACGATCATTTGCGCCGGCGGCATTGGCGTGGTGATCGGCAAAACGATCTGCGGAGCGGACACAAGCTCAATGCGTGCTACGTCGCGCGGCTCGTCGGTCAGCGCTGGCATCAATGGCGGCACGCCGATGATCGTGTTGAGGCCGGCGCGGTACACCTGCACGGCGTCCAGCGCGATCGCTGAACCTTCGCTGTCCGGACTGCGCTCGCCGGCGCTGCGCAGTGTAAGGACGTGCGATCCCGCACCGAGGCTGTACACCTGTGTGCCGGGAAACGCGAGCTCGGGCGAGTACGCATCGACCGTATCGATGACCGTTCCGTCGACGATCACGTTGAATACGCCCATGTTGCGCGCTGCGACATACCGGATGCGCAGGCCTTCGCCCTCGAATGCCATGCTGACGGCGCTGTTCGGTTCGTCTGAGCGGTGATACTGACCGCGGCTGGCACCGGCCTGCTGTCGCCGCTCCCACGGCGTGCTGTAGCGTATGTCCGGATGATCCGACTCGTAGCTGATCCATCCGGCGTAAGGCGGCGGCTGATCGGTTGCATCCGGCAGCGGCTCGAACGGCAGCGGTGGCGCTGGCAGCAGGATCGTCCCGGCTGGAAGTTCCGTGGCCGTCGGCGGGACGAACACGCCGGGCATGACCGCATGGATGTCAAGCACGCGTGTCGAAAGCGTGGGTGTTGTCGTTGCGGTGGACGTCGCGGTCTGCGTTGGCGTCGCGGTCGCCGTCCATGTCGGTGACGGGGTCGGTGTTCGGGTTGCGGTAGCGGTCTGGGTAGCCGTCCGGGTCGGGGTCAGGGACGGCAGCACTATCAGCGTAGGCAGCGGCTCGCTGGCCTTGACCTGCCGCTCAACGACAAGGAAGGCAACTACGCTCCATGCCATCAGGCATAGAGCCGTCAACACCAGTAATCGCCGCATGTTCGCCTCCGCCGAGTATCCTGCATCTCAGCGTAGCAACCGCGGCGATCTCAATCTGACGAGAATTACAGTCTTGCGTTAGCGATTTTGCCAACACGACGTGACGATGTCAGTTGGACGGGAACGCGAAGCCTTCCTGAATGGCCATACTGATCAGGTGCTCGTTGGTCTGAACGCCGAATCGTCGGCGCAGCTTCTGGCGCACCCAATAGATGCGCCGCAGCGGCACGTCCATCTGGCGGGCGATGTCGCTGACATGCAAGCCTCGCGCGAGCAGTCGCAGCACGGCGCGGGCTTCCGCGTCGAGCTTCCAGTCGCGCAGCGGGGACTGCATCGCGGTCAGGTACTCGGCGTTCGCGGTCGGCGAGAGGTATGGCCATCCCCGCAGTGCCATGTCGACGGCCATCGGCAGACAGGTATTCAGATCGTCGCCGACCATCAGGTAGCCTTTCGCCCCAGCCGCAAGCAGGTCGCGGATCAGCAGCCCGTCGCTCGTTGTTCCCATGACGATGATGTGCGCAGGCGGCACAGCGTGTCGAAGTTGCTCGACCAGCGCCAGCGTGTCGATAAGCGGGTCAAAGCGGTCGCCCAGCAGGATGATATCGGGCTGTACCGACTTCGCCTGCGCGATCAGATCGCTGCCGTTTTCGGCCCTGCTGAGTGTTGTTTGAGCTCGCCGCAGGAGAACGGTTTCCGCACCGATGACACTCAAGCTGTTGCTGTCTGCGACCAGGATTCGCGCTGACATCGTTCTACCCTCGAATGATACGCTGTCCTCTCAGCATATCGCAGGTCATTCCGCGCGCGATGTCACGCTGTGACATTCGATGCACAAAGATTTGCATCGGTGTGAGAGTCCTTTCATCGGCCGTGCCCGGCAGACATGTCTGGGCGGAGATCAAGGCTTACTCTGATTGATTCAGTTTTTGGAATACCGATCGCGCCGACGCATATCATCGCCAAGATCATACCTTATGTAGAGGGTGACTCTACTCACAGTCTGTAGACTCATAAGCATCTGAAGAGCAAGATTTCCCCTTGTCTTTGCTGATGTCATGGGATGAGGGATGTCCTCAAAAGGTCTCCGAAAGCCAAGCGATACGCTTAC
>JZRA01000069.1 GCA_001567485.1 Chloroflexi bacterium OLB13 | reverse complement strand
CCCCGCCGCCGCGCAGCCGCCCGTTCGCCGCGTACATGCCGGTGCCGGTCACGTCGCGGTAGCCGATGCCCGACCCCTCCGAGGCGTTGGCGTCCACCAGTGGATTGAGATCGCTGCTGAACGTGTCCCGCAGCAGATAATCGACTCCGCCCTGATTGAACGTCGGGGCGTCCGGCACAAAGGCGATGATGTCCCCGACCGCATCGAGGCTGAGCGGCCCGGTCTCCCATGCGTTCGATACGTTGAACCCGGCAGCGAACAGCACGTGACGGCTGGACGCTGCTTTGGTCAGGCTGAAGTTGGTGATCGCGTCCGTGCCGGATGCGGTCGCCCACGCGACGGAGAGGTTCGTATCCGCGCCGAGCCAAGTGTTGCTATCTTCCTGCTCGGTCCACGAACTGAAGCCGGAGCCGCCCGATTGTGTCCACGCCGAGGACGTGACGTTATCCGCCCCTGCGCAGAACTGCACGTACAGGTTGTTGGCGCGGCTCGGCGTCCATCCGCTGACCGTCGGTGTGGTCGTGTTGCTGGCCTCGGTGACGGCGTTGGCGTTGTCGAGCGGCGTGGTCGGGTCAACGCCCCGGAACGCGAACACCATCGCGCGCGCCACGTTGCCGCCGGTGCGAGTAAATGTGAAGTTCGGGTCGCTCGCGCCGCGTATGCAGTAGGCCATGTGGCCCGATGCGATTGCGGTGCTGGCCGTGGTGGAGGTATTGCCGCTCGACTGCTGTGTGGCAATCGTAGTCCACTCGCCGCCGGTGGGGTTGGTGAACGCCGCGTTCGAACGGTACGCAATACAGGCGATCAACAGATCGCCTGCCTGCGTTCCCGCCGGTGCGCCCGGTGTCACGTTGCCAGAGGCAACGTTCGCAACCGACCCCTCGGCAACGAATGTGATCGCCATTCGCTAACCCTCTTCTGCGCCTTCCGCAAGTTCGACGGGGTGAACGTGGTACGACCCGCAATCGGCGCAGCGATAAACAACGTTTCTTCCGTGTTTCCCAACCCGCAGTTGCAGGTTTTCGAGGCGATTGTCGGTCTTGTCGCCGTTGATGTGGTGGACGGTTTCCCATTCCATGAGCGGGCGACCAAGCCAACGGGCCACTATGAGGCGGTGCTCCATGACATACCCGCTCTTGTTGGCCATGCAATAAAGCGGATCTTCTGGGAATATGCGGACCAAAACGTATCCGGTAGCTTTTATTTGCGACCGGCCGCCTCGCCAGTTGCCGTGGCGCTCGCGTTTTGCAATGCGAGAACCCGTCTCAATGCCGTGTCTTTTGAAAAGGTTGCTGATGGCGCTCTGACTCGTGCCCAGTACTTCGCCAATCTTTGATTGCGACACCCCTTCAGCATAGAGTGCCTTCGCTTGTTCAACCTCCTCCTCGCTGAAGTCACGGAACGGTCCGCCCCTGCTACGCAACGTGACGTTGTTGCGCTTCAGGCGGTATTTGACGGTGCCGGCATTCACAGAATAACGATCCGCCAGTTGATCGGTCGTCCACCCCTCAGCGTAGAGCCTCACCATTTCTTGGTCCTCTTCCGGCGTTGTCTTGCGCTGAGTTGCATATCGCGCGGCAATGTCGAGCTTTACGCCGCGTCGGCGCAACTCGCGATAGACGGTCGTCTCACCAATGCCCAACCGCTTGGCGATCTCAACACCGCTAACGCGTTCTTCGACATGCATCCGGTAGATTTCCTGTTTCGTTGTCTCAGGAAGTGATGCGGCCATAGGGGGTATCTCCTTGTTTGGCGGTACCCCCATTATACCGTGTCACTACCTAACTAGGCTATGGACAAGTCCAAGTCGCCAATGGCAATCGTCAGCGTGCCGCCCGCGTTGACGTTCTGCGGCGTCGCCAGATCGTCCGAGCCGAGGAAGTAGCCGGCGCTGCTGGCCGTCCACAGCGAGATATGTGAGATCGTCTCGGTCGCCGCGAGCGCTCGTCCATTGCACCTGTGCCGTGTTCGAGATGGCGCCGGATGCGGCCGCGCTTCCGAACGTCACCGCCTGGCGCGTGGTTTCGGTCGCCGCGTTGCTTGTGCCGGCCGCGCCCGG
>JZRA01000068.1 GCA_001567485.1 Chloroflexi bacterium OLB13 | reverse complement strand
ACCCGCAGTCTCACACGTCAGACGGACAAGCTGGTGTCGGCGATCAATAAGCTGGACGCCGATATCGTCGGCCTGATGGAGATCGAAAACGACGGCGAGATCGCGGGTGAGAATCAGGCGATCGTCGATTTGGTCACGGCGCTCAACACGGCAGCTGGAAGTTCGAAGTGGTCGTACATCGACACCGGCCCGATCGGCGGCGACGATATCCGCGTGGCGCTGATCTACCAACCGGCCGCTGCGACGCCAGTCGGGACATACGCTGTGCTGGATAATGTGGAGCCGTTCATCTCCTACAGCCGCCCGCCGCTGGCCCAGACCTTCGCGGACGTCAACGGCGGTAAGTTCACGATTGTCGTCAACCACTTCAAATCGAAGGGCTGCGGCGGCGCGACGGGCGCCGACGCCGATCAAGGCGATGGTCAGGGCTGCTATAACGCAACGCGTGTCATGTCGGCAGCGGAGCTGCTTAACTGGCTGAACACCGCGCCGACCGGAACCAACGACGCCGATTATCTGCTCGTTGGCGACTTCAACAGCTACGCGATGGAAGATCCGATTGCAGCGCTGCAGTCAGGCGGCTACAACGATCTCCACAGCTCCTTCATCGGCGGTCAGAGCTACAGCTACTACTACTCCGGTCAGGCAGGGTATCTCGACTATGCTCTGGCGCGCGCTGGTCTGGTCGCTCAGATCACCGACGCCGCGGTGTGGCATATCAACTCCGACGAAGCGACGATCTTCGACTACAACACCTACAGCAACACCGCCCCGTACTACGCGGTGAACGAGTTCCGCACATCGGATCATGACCCCATTCTGGTGGGTCTGAGTCTGACGGGTACTGATGCGGCACTCACCGCTCCAGCATCAATCGTGCCGGGCGAGGACGGATGGACGGTCAGTGTTACCGATGCCGACCTCATGGGGTCGACTGTTGATGTGCTGCTCACCAGCAGCCGCGGTGAATCCGAGACCGTCACGCTAACCGATCAGGGCGGCGCCGTGTTCAGTGCGACGGTCGATACCTCGATCAACTTGTCCGCGCCGGCAACTGGGAACAGCATCATTGAAGTCGCTCATGGCGACACGCTCACGGTGACCTACAACGACGCAAATACGGCCGCAGGCACGCCGGCGCAGCGCATCGCCAATATCACGGTCGCGTTCACGACGACACCGGACGCTTCACGCTCATCGAGACCGCGCCAGTCCTGCGGGAGGCCGATTTTGACCTGACATGGAACGCGGCGACCGACGCAGCGGCGTACCGCGTCCTTGTCACGCAGACGTCGACCAATACGCGCCTCGGCGTCTACATCGACACCGCCGTGGAAACAGCCGACGTGTGCGCCGCTGGACTCTGCACCTACAGCGTTGTCGGATCGATCCCCGGCCAGTTCAGTTGGACGGTCGTCGCGCTCGGAGTCGCCGATGTCGAAGCCAGCAACGCGCCGGCCTTCTACACGGTGATACTCGACAACATCGAACTCGTGTCGAACGGCGGCTTCGAGGTGGATACGGACACCGACGACAACCCGGACGGTTGGGTTGGTAGCAACCTCAACGGGGACAAGCGTAAGTGCGGCGCCAAAGGCGATGGCTCCGACTGCGCGCTTCAGTTCAAGGGTGACGCCGGGCTTGTCGCCAAGTTCAAGCAGCCGCTGGCGGACGCATCGCTGATCCTCGCCACCGACGTGCTCGACATCAGCGCGGCGGCATCCGTCAACCGTGACAACGCCGGTACGTTCGTGATCGTCAAGGTGAATTACGCCAGCCCGACCGCCGGTGCAAACGGCGACGGCAAGGATAAGGTCAAGCTCAAGTTGATTGGCCCCGCCCCCACCGGCTACACCACGATCAGCGACACGCTGACCGCGGCCGACGATGTGACCTCCGCGGTGGTCAAGGTCAAGTACAAGCTGACGTCAGGCAAACTGTTCGTCGATGACGTATCGGTGATGCTGCAAGCTCTCGCACCCCGCACACGCCTCGGCGACGGTGAGTCGCTCGACATCCTGCCTGTCCCGGCCGCGCCGGACGGGTTCCGCGGCAAGAACTAGCCGCCACGCAGCAAAACGGGGGGTGTCAGTGGACACCCCCCGTTTTCATTTGTGATCGATAAGTCGTGCGTGGTGAGCGAAAACTGCTTACACGACACGTCCTACGATGGCTCTCGCGGCTAGCTGCCGGGTGTCGCTTCGGGTGTCGGCTCCGGCGTGACCTCGCCCTGCGGAGTCAGTGTCGCGACGGCTGTTTGGGTCGCCGCGACTTCCGCCGCGAACCGTTCGGCTTCCGCCGCATCCGCCTCAGCGAACTGCTCCGCCAACGCCGCGCGCACGCCGACCAGATCCGAGAAGCTCAGCCCGACAAGGCCGGTGCTGACGAAGTACTGATAGCTGGTGTCGGCGAACAGCGTGTACAGTGTCGCCTGAATAATGTCGCGCTCAAGGGACGCCTTCGTGACCGCCAGCATGACCGGACGGGCCAGCGCATACGTTCCGTCCTTCACGGTATCGACCGACGGCGCGACACATCCTGCCCCGCTGTCGATCGCAACCACCTGATACCCTTCTTGGCCCGAAGCGGCGACATCCTCCAGTTCAGACCACGAGAGAATCGCGAGCGCGCCCGGCGTATTGGCGACCGCCGCCGCACGATACAGCGCATCCGCGTTCTCTTCGACGTCGTCCCGAATGATGGCGTTCGCCTCACCCAGCCCGCTCAGCATGACCTCGACCGGAACGGCGCTCTTGCCGGCGACAAAGACATAAATCGTATCCGCCGCGAACGACGCGTCGACCTGATCCCATGTCGCGGGCAGTTCAGTCGAGGCATTCAGGGCTGAACTCAACTGATCGGTCGTCAGGCATGCGAGGTAGCCCGAAGAACCATTCGCGATCAGAACTGCCGTTTGACTGCCAAGCGGCTGTGTCACGATCTCGATTTCGGCGGCGTCGCAGTTGGCGCGTTCTTCGTCCGTGAGATCGTGCGTCAAAGCGAGCAGCTCGCGATTTCCGTTGCAGAATTCGCGGATGCCTTCCGGCGCGCCAAGGATGGTCTCTTCGACGGTGATCGTGCTGTAGCTGCGCGACACCGCAGGCAGCGCCGCCGCCAAGAAGTCTGCCGCCGCCGAGTCGCCGCCGACGCGTAGGGTGCCCGTTGTATCGCCGAGGATCTGATACGTCACGACGTCCCCGCTGAGACCCGGCCCGTGGTTCCATCGGCCAGCACAGCAGCGTTCTGCGCCGCAATCGCTTCGGTCGGTGCGATAAATCCCGCCGTGTCGAGGACTGCCGCCGCCTCAGGCGCCGTGAGCGCCGCAAACGCATCGGCCACGGCAGCATTCTCCAGTGCGCTGATCGTGACATAGGCGAACAAGCGCGCCCCACCGGGGTACTGGCGGTCGAATGCCTGCTCGACGCTGGGCGCATAACAGCCCGTCAGCGTCGGGTTGTCGAGTTCCAACACGCGCACACCCTCGGCGCCGAGCGCCGCGTTAAGTGAGACCAAGCCGAGCCGTCCGCTGCCAGACGCAACCAGCGACACGACGTCCTGACTGTCCGCACCGGTCAGCGCATCGGCGCGGAAGCCGTCGCCAGCGACCAGCGGATCAAGCAGCGCAGCAGGTTGCTGACGCCCGCCGGCAGCACGAACTCGAACGCGAGGTCGGGATAGTCGGGGTTCGCGTCTTGCCACGAGGTCTCATTTCCAGACGCGCTCGGGACGATCAGCGTCGACAACAGTCCCGCACTCACGCAGTCGAGGAAGTCGACATCTTCGGACGCGATCAGCGCGTAGCCGTCGTAAGCGAACAGCAGTTCGCTGTAGACGACGTTATTGGCAGCGCACGCGGTATCCTCCGCCACCGAAAGCGGCCGGCTCGTCAGCACGACATCCGCGCCACCGCCGCAAAACAGCCCGATGCCGGACTGTGTGCCACTGAAGTCGTAAGTAAACGGGGCGTCGGTCACAACCGCTTGAACGCCCGGCCGGCAACGCCTGACCCGACGACGCTGACCTCGTCTTGAGCAGCGCCCATCGCGGCGACCGCCGCTAGCATCAACAGCACGGCCATCGCGCGCCGCAGCATTTTCGTCATTGAAACCGACTCCTCACGAGAAAACCGACCGGCAAAGAAACGTCTGGATTGTACTGGCCTGCCGTCAATTGTCCAGCCACGGTTTAGGCGCTATGATAGCGCGCAGGAGGCGTGGTCATGGATAGCGACGTCACAATTTACACGTTGGCCGGCGGCGACGCGGCGTTCGAGGCGCTGGTCGAGCACTTCTACACGTACATCGAACACGATCCTGTGCTGCGCTCAATGTTCCCCGACGATCTTGAACCGGGCAAGCGTCACCAGTTTCTGTTTCTGACTCAATACTTCGGCGGCCCGACCCGTTACGTCGACGAGCGCGGGCATCCCCGCCTGAAGATGCGCCACATGCCGTATGACATCGACACCGAGGCGCAGGTACACTGGCTTCAGCACATGCTGCAAGCGATTGACGACGCCGGCATTCCCGAACCTGCGCGCTCGCTCATGCGCGAGTACTTCCAGAAAAGCTCGCGGTTCCTGATTAACCGGCCGGATCCGGAGTAGATCGATGGCAAACAAGACGCGTCGCCCCGAAGCCCGTCCCCGCTTCTCGCTGACCGAACGTGTGATGGCTTGGCCTCGCTTCGGGCGGATGGCGCTCGTGTTCCTCAGCGTGCTTGCGCTGGCGCTGGCGCTGCAAACGGTCGTCGACGAGATCTACCTTCGCCTGTTCTACACCGAGGGGCAGTCAACGGCATCGACGTGGATCGTGGCGTTCATCTGCCTGTCGATGTACATGGCCGGCTATGTGCTGATCGTCGGCACGCCGGGCGCGAAGCCCCAGATCGGCCGTGCGCAAGCGGGGTATATCGTGACGGCCTTTTTGGTGATCGCGGTCTCGATCCTGTGGCTTATTTTCCGCACCTTGTTTGCCGTGCTTCAATAAGCAGTGCATCGTGCCAAACCTCCTCGCGTTCTTTATCACCTTTGCAACCGGGCTAGCCGGCGCGCTGCTGCTCACGCCGCTGTCGATCCGGCTTGGCGAACGCTGGGGCTTTATGGCGGTGCCGGGCGGTCGCAGAAAACACCGCGAACCCGTCTCGAAGCTGGGTATCGTCCCGATCTTCGGGGCGTTTCTCGCGGCTGTGCTGATCGCGCAGCTTCTCCCAATTCCGCGCTTCGATCCGCGTGAGACCCTGCGGCTGACCGGACTCCTCGGCGGCGCGGTTGTACTCGTGATCGCCGGCGTCCTCGATGACCGCTATGATCTGAAGCCGTTTCAGCAGCTTGTCGGCCAGCTGATCGCCGCGGCCATCGCCATCCTGTTCCAGATCTTCATCGAATCGATCAACAATCCGCTGACCGGCCAGCAGACCGAACCGTGGCCGTACCTCGTCACGGTGATCGTGACCGTCCTGTGGCTCGAAGTCTCGATGAACACGGTCAACTGGCTCGACGGGCTGGACGGGCTGGCGTCCGGCGTGGCCTTCATCGCCAGCGTGATGCTGTTCATCCACAGCGCCTTCGTGCTGCAACCCGCGCAAACCAGTGTGAGCCTGCTGCCGCTGGCGCTGATGGGCGCGACGCTCGGTTTCCTGCTGTTCAACTTCTACCCCGCCCGTATCTTCTTGGGCAGCGGCGCCCCTCTGCTCGGTTACTTGCTCGGAACCTTGAGCATCATCGGCGGGGCGAAGATGGCGACGATCCTGATGGTCATGGGCCTGCCCTTGATGGACTTCGCATGGCAGGTGTTCAGGCGCACTCGCGAGGGACGCAACCCGATGTCCGGCGACCGCGGGCATCTCCATTTCCGCCTCCTCGATCACGGCGTCGATCAGCGTATCGTGGTCAGCCTGTACTATGTGTTCTGCGGATTCTTCGGCGCGCTCACCCTGCTGCTTGAAAGCGCCGTCTTCAAGGCCATCGCGCTGGGCGTGATGGTGGCGCTGCTCATCGCCAGTTTCGCGCTGATTGCGCGCATGCCTCAGCCGGCGTCGTCCTCGGAATCGTCATCGCCGTCCGGCTGATCGTCGCTCCTCGCCAGATGATCCGCAGGGACGGACTCGTCGGCTCCGTCCTCGTCCTCCGCACCCTCCGAGCCGTACGGCAGCCTAAGCGGCTGAGGCCGGGGCGGTGGTGGCATTGCTGGGGCTGTCCGCGCGCCTTCGATGACGCTCGGGCCACGCGGCGCGCCCGCCCCGGATTCGAGCGACGGCGGTTCTTCGGGCGCTACGATCACCGGACGTTTCGCGGCGGACGCATCCGGCAGCGGGAACGGCATGCGGTAGATTGATGGAATGCCTTCCAGCGGAGACGGCCCATGTTCCCGCGCCTCTTGCTTGGCACGTTCGACGCGCTGCCGTTCCTGTTCGCGCTCGGCGAGGATTTCCGACCGCTTGCGGGCGACCAGCCGGCCGTTTCGGATCGACGCGCTGCTGCCGGTGATCCGCTCAATCGTGTTTTCAATGATTGCCAGCGCGAAGATCGCAATCGCATCGATCACGACAATGACGCCGATCGCGGCGGTGACGGTGTTGATCGCTGCGGTCACCGCAGCTGCGACCGACGCGGCGGATGGATCACCGGTGCTGGCAAATAGGAAGACGGCGACCAGCGCAACCCCCAGCACTGTCACGACCCTCCGGTCTGGGGGCGCGCTGAGGCGGGGCGTGAGCGTGTTGCCCACCGTGAAGATGACGTACATCCACAACCAGAAATTCGGTCGCGACGTCAGGAGCGTTAGGCCGGCGCTCACGTCAGTGACGGCGCCCGTTCGCATCATGTGCAGCGCCGGCGTGATGTCAAGCACGGCATTGGCGAGGATTTCGATCACGATCAATCCCGCGAGCGCCGGCGCGAATTGAATGAGTGTAAGCTTCCAGCTTGGCGCGCGGGGATGCACGCGCACGAAGTTCATGCGCAGTTCGGGCGTCTCCTGCGGCTGCGGAAACTGCGTGTGCCGGTCGGCGCGCACGTTGAGGAATCCGGCCACCAGCCACAGCGCGAATTCATGCAGCAGCACGCCCGGCAGGAAGAAAACGTAGTAGAGGACGGTCGTCAGCCGGAAGTCGCGCGTCACCAGCCAGCCGACCTTGAACAGATGCTGCTGAAGCCAACGCTCCATCCAGCGCAGCATCCAAAACAAGACGGCGGCGGTGACGGCGACCCCCAGCACGTCGAATCGTTATCCCTTTGCCGCGGCCGCAGCGGCCACCAGCGCGGTGAAGTCGTCGACCTTAAGCGACGCGCCGCCGACCAACGCGCCGTCGATTTCGGGCTGCGCCATGTAGTCGGCCATGTTGTTCGGCTTGACGCTTCCGCCGTACTGGATACGGATCGCAGAAGCCGTGGCATCACCGTACAACTCGCGCACGACGCCCCGGATCAGTCCAATGGTACGGTTGGCGTACTCAGGATCAGCGTTCAGGCCGGTGCCAATCGCCCACACCGGCTCATACGCGATCACCATGCCGGCCATCTGCTCGACCGTCACGCCCGCGAGGCCGCCCTTGACCTGCCGGGTCACGACGTCCGCGGTCGCGCCGCCGCGATACTCCGCTTCGACCTCACCCACCGCGAAAATCGGCTTGAGTCCCGCCGCAATCGCCGCGTGGATCTTCTTGTTGATGCGTTCGTCGGTATCACCGAGGTAGGCGCGCACTTCGCTGTGGCCGATGATGACGTACTCGGCCAAACCCACCAGCATCCCCGGCGCGATCTCGGACGTATACGCGCCCTTCTCGGCAAAGTGAACGTCCTGCGCGCGACCTTGATCGGCGTCCCCTTGAGTGCCTCGGCCACGGCGGCCAGCGCGACGAACGTCGGGCAAACCACGCGTTCAACCGTCGGGTATGCGCTCAGCGGCTCGATCAACTGCTTGACGAAGCCGACCGACTCCGTCAGCGTGTAGTGCATCTTCCAATTGCCAGCAAGGATCGGGGTTCGCGCCATTATACTCTGTCCTTCAATGCGACGACGCCCGGCAGCGCCTGTCCCTCAAGCATCTCAAGGCTCGCCCCGCCGCCGGTGCTGATGTGCGTGATCTTGTCGGCCAAGCCGCTCTGCTCGACAGCGGCGGCGCTGTCGCCACCGCCAACAATCGACACTGCGCCCGCCTCGGTCGCCTTCGCCAGCGCTTTCGCGACCGCGAACGTGCCGTGTGCGAACTTTTCAATCTCGAACACGCCCATCGGGCCGTTCCACACGACGGTCTTAGCGCCAGTGAGTTTCTCCGCAAAAAGCGCCTGAGTCTTCGGGCCGATGTCATAGATCGCCCAACCATCGGGGACGCCGGCCGCGACATCGACCGTCTGCGTCGCCGAGTCCTCGGCGAACTTGTCACCGATCACCGCGTCGACGGGCAGCACGAGCTTGCTCCGGCCGCGCGCTAGCAGCGCCTTAGCCGTTTCGACCGCGTCCGCCTCAACCAGCGATTTGCCGAGCGCCACGCCCTGCGCGAGGAAGAACGTGTTCGCCATGCCGCCGCCGATGATGAGCGCGTCGCACTTGTCGATCAGCGCATCGATCACGGCGATCTTGTCGCTGACCTTCGCGCCGCCGAGGATGGCGACGAACGGCCGTGCCGGGTCTTCCAGCGCAGTCGCCAGATAGTCGATCTCTTTTTCCATCAGCAGGCCGGCCACCGCGGGCAGATGCGAACTCACGCCGACGTTGCTGGCGTGTGCGCGGTGCGCCGTGCCGAACGCGTCATTGACGAACACGTCGCCGAACGCGGCCATCTTCGCGGCCAGTTCCGGGTCGTTCTTCTCCTCGCCCTTGTAGAAACGCGTGTTCTCCAGCAGAAGCACGGCGCCCGGCGCGGCAGCAGCAACCGCCGCCTCGACCTTCGGCCCCACGCAGTCGTCCACGAACGTCACCGGCGCGCCGAGGTGAGCTTGCAGCACCGGAGCGACCGGCGCCATGGAGTACTTGGGATCCGGGCCATCCTTGGGCCGGCCGAGATGACTCATCAGCAGCACGACCTTCGGCTTCTGATCGAGGATATACTTAATCGTCGGCACGGCGGCCCGCACGCGTGTATCGTCGGTTACGGTCTGGCCGTCCAGCGGCACGTTGAAGTCGACCCGGACAAGCACCCGCTTACCCGCAAAGCTGACATCACGCACTGTCTGTTTGTTCATCGCTCACTCCTGAGTCACGAGATTGAAACGGAGCCTTCTGCGTCCCACGCTAGGCTCCGCAAGAGACTAGAGCCGGTCGCCCATGTACTTGGCGAGTTCGGCACACCGCACCGAATACCCCCACTCGTTGTCGTACCACGTGATGACCTTGACGAGGTTGCCGGCTGCATCAGATGCGAGTCCGTCCACGATCGAACTACGCGGATCACCCTTGAAGTCCATGCTGACCAGCGGTTCGTGCGTCACGCCGAGGATGCCCTTCATCGGGCCGTTGGCGGCGGCTTCCAGCGCGGCGATCAACGACTCTTTGGTGACTTCCTTGTCGACCGTCGCTACGAAGTCAACCAGCGACACCGTCGGCGTGGGGACGCGTACCGCCAGTCCGTCGAATTTGCCTTTGAGTTCCGGCACGACCAGCGCAACCGCTTTGGCCGCTCCGGTGGTGGTTGGGATGATGTTCAGCGCCGCCGCGCGCGCCCGGCGCAGGTCTTTGTGCGGCAGGTCAAGGATTTGCTGATCGTTGGTGTAGCTGTGGATCGTCGTCATGAACGCCTTCTGGATGCCGAACGTCTCATGGACGACCTTCGCGGCCGGCGCAAGGCAGTTGGTCGTGCAGCTCGCGTTGCTGACGATGTGATGATTCGCCGGGTCGTACTTTTCGTGGTTGACACCCAAGCACAGCGTGATGTCCTCACCCTTTGCCGGCGCGCTGATGATGACCTTCTTCGCGCCCGCCTCAAGGTGCTTGCCAGCCCCCTCGCGCGATGTAAAGATTCCGGTCGACTCGATCACGATATCGACGCCGAGGTCTTTCCACGGCAGAAGCGCCGGATCCTTCTCCTTCAGCGCCTTGATCTCGTCGCCGTCGACGACCAGCGCGCCTTCCTTCACCTCGACCGTGCCGTGATAGCGTCCGTAGTTCGAGTCATAGCGGAACAGGTGCGCCATCGTGTTCAGATCGCCGAGGTCGTTGAACGCGACTACGTCGATCTCGGACGCGAAGTTCTCCTTGAGCGCCTTGAGTACCTGCCGGCCGATGCGCCCGAACCCGTTGATTCCTACCCGAATAGTCATGTCGTGAAGCTCCTTCTGTGGATTTTGGAAAGGCGGGAGGGCCGCCCGAATTACACCTCGTCGCAGTCCGCAGTCAGCCCGCTGTGTCGCCTGAGCGATCAGCATCGACCAGTTCACGGATAACATTCGACAATTTTAGCGCATCGTGACGCCACGGTCGCTGATTATCGGTCAAATCATACGAACGAATGTCATATCTTTGGCGCACCTCGTGATGTGGCTGCGGCGGCTTGACATAGACCGTATTTGGCCCGGCGTTCTCGGTTGGGAAGTGCCCGTTCGAGACGACGACCTGAAACACGCCGCGGCCGATGTGCCGTTCCAACGCCAAGATATGATCGGCGACGGTGTAGCCCGTCGTCTCACCGGGCTGTTCGGCTACGTTGCACACATAGACCTTGATCGCCGCGCTGGCCCGTAGTGCGTCCAAGATGCCGGGAACCAGCAGCGACGGCAGAATGCTGGTATACAGGCTGCCGGGGCCGATAAGCACCACTTGAGCGTTCAAGATCGCCGCCACGCTGTCAGGGAACGCGCGCACGGTCTCCGGCTCGATTGTGACGCTCTGAATACGGCCGCCGGTCTCCGGGATTTGCGACTCACCTTCGACCCGAATCGTCACGTCCCGGTCGGGCTGAAGCACGGTCGCCACGAGCTTCACATCGTCGAGCGTCGTCGGCAGCACCCGTCCGCGCAGGTTGAGCACGCGCGCCACCTCGGTCAGCGCCTGATCGAGGCTGCCGGTGATGTCCGCCAGCGCCGCGATAAACAGGTTGCCGAAGGCATGTCCCCGCAGCTCGCCGCCAGAAAACCGGTACTGAAGCAGTCGTGTCATCAGGCTCTCGTCGTCAGCGAGGGCGGCGATGTTGTTGCGGAGATCGCCGGGCGGCGCTACCCGCATCTCACGCCGCAGCCTGCCGGAGCTGCCGCCATCGTCCGCCACAGTGACGATGGCCGTGATGTTCGACGTATGGATCTTGGCCGCCCGCAATGACACCGGCAGCCCGGTTCCGCCCCCGATCGCCACCACGCGCAGGCCGCGCCCTGTCCGCGCTCCGCGAAAGCGCCGGATGTCGTTCGCAACGGCCACCAGCAGCGCCGCCAATGCAATCGCCGCCGCGGCCGACTCCCCCGCTGCAGACCGTGCGATCCCATCGACCAGCAGCACCAAGCAGGAAAGGACGCCGACGATCAACAGCCCGACAGTCACCCTCATACTAGTCCACCTGTCCAACGCGTAGGGCTTCGGATGCGCTCGGCTCGCCGCGTCCATCACCGCGGCCGGCGTGTGAGCGCGAATACCGCCAGTTCGTCGTGATGAGCAGCAGCGCGCCGCCAATCGTCAGCGCGCCGACGACGAGGGCGCAGTCAAACCAGAACTGCTCAGGATACAGCCGGATCAGTGTATCGGAGGTCAGGAAGATCCATGTGCCGTCTGCAAAGAACGTGCGGTGAAACAGCGTGAAGAACGCGTCCCACGCCACAACAGCGCTGACGACGACAGCGCCAATCAGCCCCAGCACGAGCAGGCCGCCATGCGCTAGAGACGCCAGTAGGACATCGCGCCGACGCCGGACGATCAGGCTGCGCCGGCGGCAGCAGCGGCCGCAATTACGCCAGCGAGCACAGCAAACGCGATCCGCGTCACCGCCTTTACGTCCTCCATGTGCTCCAGTTCGCGGGGGGTGAACAGCGCCGCGCCGTTCGTGAAGCGCAAATCCGCCAGCAGGTCGATCCCGGCATCCGTCAGCAGGTACTTGATTCCCAGCGGCCCCCAGCGAAGCCGGTCATCGGTGGTCAACCCGTAGACATCGGCCGGGAACCCCGCGCGCTGATACTCAAACGTCAGAAACGCCGGCGACATAATGAGCCGCACGCTGCCGAGCACGAGGATGACCGGCGTCAACAGCGTCAGGACAAGGCCGAAAAATCGGTCAATTCCGGGTCGTGTCATCGGAGCGCATCCAGATCATTCGACAGCAGGAAGTTGAGCACCAGCGAATCGAACAACGCCTCGACCGGCGCACGGTCGTCGGTGAACACCACGTCGGAGGGCGTCACCGGCGCCAGCGCGTCGAGGCTTGCCTCAAGCACGTCGCGGAGCAGCGCGGGTACGTCATTCGGCAAGTTGGCGGCGTTGGCACGCAAATCGGCCTCATGGGTCGGCATCACTGTCGCGTACAGGATCGTGTTGAACGAACGAGGGACGTCAATCGCGTGCACGCTCGGAAAGACCTGTCTCAAGACGTTGCTGAACGCGTCGACAAGCCGGCGGTCGGTCGACGTCCGCCCGACATTCAGCGCCACGACGCCGCGGTCGGTCAGCTTGGCGCGCACCTCGCGGAAGAACTCGACCGTCGTGAGCTGCCACGGGATGTACGGCGGCCGGTAGGCATCCAGCGCGATCACATCGAACGTCCCGGACAGCGCCCTCAAGCCGGGCCGTCCATCCTCTGCGATGGCCTCAAGCGACGGCAGTTCATCGGCCGACATACCGAAGTACGCCTCGCCCACTGCGATAATCTCCGGGTCAATCTCGAAACCGACCATACGAATATCACCGAATACGTGCTGATACTGACGCGGGATCGTTCCGGCCGCCAACCCGATAACGACCAGCGAGCGCACATCGGACGGCCGCGTGTCGGGCACGAAGAACGGCGCGGTCAAGAAGTAGTCCCACGTCCCGTTGTAACGCAAGATCGTCGGGTGATAGATACTGTGGACGCCCTGTCCCTCGTTCAGCGCCAGTGACCGGAAGCCGGCCGGGTTCTCAAGCACTTGAATATAGTTGTACGCGCTCTCACGTTCGTCCAGCAGCGTGAAGCCCTCCGGTGCAGCGCGCAGCGGCCCGGTCACAAGCAGCAGCAGCGCGGCGACGGGCAGCGGCATCCATGCCCAGCGCAGCGCGCGCCGCCCGCTGACACGCACCAACAGGATCAACGCGATCAGCCACAGCGATCCGGCCAGCACGAGGAAAGTCGCGGTCGTGCCGATGGCCCCAAGCAGCACCAGCGTCGGCAGAAAGGTGCCGACCAGACTGCCGAGCGTGCTGATCGCGTAGATCGTCCCGCTGACGCGCCCCGCATCGTTCGGATCCGTCACCGCGAGACGGATCGCAAACGGCGATACACACCCCAGCAGGGTGATCGGTACGGAGAACAGGCCGAGCGTCACAACAAACGACCCGATCGCTGTGCCCGCCTGCGCCGCGACGACTGCTTGGGCCGCCGCCTGCAAGACGGGGCGCGCAATCAGCGGGATCAGCGCACACAGAAAGCTGGCCCACAGCAGAATACGGAACAGCGTCGCCGGATACGGCGAGCGATCCGCCCAGCGCCCGCCGATGAAATACCCGGCCGTCAGGTACAGCAAGATCAAGCCGATGATATTAGCCCAGACGAGATTGCTCGTTCCGAACACGCTCCCCAGCAGGCGCGACGCGCTCAGCTCGATTGCAAGGGTCACAAGCCCGCTGGCGAACACGGTGACATAAAGCGAAAGCCGGTCAATCTGCGGCGAAACGTGTTTCAAGACCACCTCGTACCCCACTCCAACTCGCCGGCTAGTGTATCATGCCCGGTAGGCATGCAGCCGGGAGAACAGTGATGGCGCAAACGACTCGAATCGCACGTCTCAATATAACCGATGCCGCCGATCTTGCCGCCTGCGTCAATACGGCTTTCGCGCACGAGCACACCGATGTCGACCGGACTCAAACCGAGCGACTCTTAGCCCTGCAGGCTCATCACGTCGCCGGTGCATTTGGCACGGACGGCTTAAACGGTTTCTGTGATTCGTTTGAGACGCGCTCCGGCAGCACATCGCGCTGGGAGATCGACCTGCTTGGCGTCGTCCCATCAGCGCGCGGCAGAAGATTGGCGCGGATGCTCGTCCACGACTCCGTCACCGAGGCGAAACATCGCGGGTTGAGCGTGGCACGCGCATTGGTGCGGCACGACAATTATGCGGCACAGGCCGTCTTTTCGGCGCTGCATTTCTCGAAGAGCGACCTGCGTGCGCTGTGGGTCGCTGAGCCGCACAGCCCCCGGACGCACGCCGCAGACGTCAAGGCGATTTGTATCTCTGTCACAACCCTGACCTACGCGGGTATTTGGATTGAAGATCCCCAGAACGCGGCGGCGCTGGAGTTGGCGCGTGGGCTGTCGCAGGACTCGACTCACGTGATTGGCGCCGTGCTTCCGGCGGAGTCCGATGCCGGGCGATGGGCCGAACGGGCCGGTTATCAACGGGTTGACCTGTATCACTGGTGGACTCTGTCGATCTGACCCCGCCCTTGTGACAGCGGCGCTTATCCCCGTATAATTCGCGTGCCGTGGGGGAGTGGCGGAACTGGCAGACGCGCATGACTTAGGATCATGTCTCTCACGAGGTGAGGGTTCGAGTCCCTCCTTCCCCACAAGTCGGCACCTCGGGCGTCCACATTCGAGACGCCTTTGTTGTGTTTTCTGATGAAAGATTTACGCCCTGCCCTCTCGGCCGGGTGCTATAATCGCGCTACACGTGAGGGTAAAGCAGTGAACGTCCAGACTGAACGGCTCGAGAATCATTCTATCCGGTTGACCGTCGTGGTGACTCAAGAACGGTTCGATCAAGCACGCGCGTCCGTGATCAAGAAAATCGGCGGCAAGATCAACATCCCCGGCTTCCGCAAGGGCAAGGTTCCGCCCAGCATGATCGTCAAGTACGTCGGTGAAGCGTACATCCTCGAAGAGGTCGTGGAGACTCTCGGGCAGGATGTCTACAAAGAGGCGCTTGAATCGGCTGGAATCGAACCGGCCGCGCCGGGATCGATGGACGACTTTGCCCCGGAGCCTGAGATTAAGTTCACCTACACCGTGCCGCTGGCCCCCGAGGTCACGCTCGGTGACTACCGGTCGTTCCGCCTTGATTACAACGAACCGGAAACCACAGACGCTGACGTCGATTCCGAGCTTCGTATGCTCCAGCGGAATTTCGCCGAGACCCAGGACACCGAAGGCCCGGTCGAGGTCGGCGATCGCATCACGGCGGATATTCACAGCTTCTTCGTCGCCGACGATGCGGAAGCTACCGATAGCGAAGTCGACGTGCACGAGCGTGAAGAAGAGCCGTATATCCATCGCCACGGCGCAGTGATCGACCTCCTCGAAGACGATGACGAACCGTTTGCAATCGGCTTCACGGCGCAGATGGTCGGCGCTATCGCGGGTCAGACGCGCACCTTCCGCATTACCTTCCCCACTGATAACCCCAAGGTCAGCGAAAACTTGGTGGGCCGCACGATCGAGTTTGTGGTCGAGGTTCGGAAGGTCGAAAAGGTCACATTGCCTGAACTGAACGACGAACTCGCCGCTCAAGTCAGCGCACAGTACGGCTGGGACGTGGCTATCGAGTCTCCCGCGGATGCCGAAGCCGAAAGCGACGCCTCAGACGAGGCCGAAGTGGTCGCAGCTATCGACGCAGCAGAAGCCGTTGAAACGGCAGAAGCTGGTGTAGAGACCGGGGACGATGCGTCATCTGACGATACCGACACCGACGATACCGACTCCGAGGAGGATTCCGAGACGTTTCCTCCAAACGCTCGCCCGTTCAATCTCGCGGAGCTTCGTGAACGTGTCCGCAATATCGTTGAGACGCGCATTAAGGACGAGGCGCGTAAAGCCTACGCCAACGCCGTCCTCGATCACATAGTCAAGACTTCGACCGTGGTATATAACGAGGTCTCGCTTGAGCAGCAGATCGACGACATGGTGCAGGATTTCGAGAAGCGCCTTAAGCAGAACCGGCTTTCGCTCGATCTCTACCTGAAGACAACGGGGCGCTCGATGGACGATCTTCGCGCGGACTATCGGCCAACGGCCGAGCGCGACCTCCATCGGACGTTGGCGGTGCATGAATTCGCGAAGGCCGAACAGATCTCCGTCACGGAATCGGATCTGATGTCCCGCTTTAACACTATTTTGGCGGAATTCGGCGCGGAGTCAGTCGAGGCGCTCAACCTGTTGAACAACCCGCAGTTCGCGTCGGGCTTGGTCAGCAGCGTCATGATGCAGAAGGTCGAGGCGCGCGCGGTCGCGATCGGACGCGGAGAGGCACCGGAACTGGGGCAGGCCGAGGAAGCCCCCGAGCAAGATCCATCGCCCGAAGCAGCTGAATCTTCTACCGAACAGTGACCTGAAAGGAGCGGCGCGCAGCACGCGCCAATACGCATGGACGTCTCCAACATCGTTCCAATGGTGATCGAGCAGGGCAACCGCGGCGAACGGGCTTATGACATCTATTCGCTCCTGCTCAAAGAGCGCATCGTCTTTATGGGGATGCCGGTCAACGATCAAGTCGCCAACCTGATCGTCGCCCAACTGTTGTTCCTTGACCGTGAGGACGCCGAGAAGCCCATCCAGATGTATATCAATTCGCCGGGCGGCGTCGTGTACGCAGGCATGGCGATCTACGACACGATGCAGGCCATTCATCCGCCCGTGAGCACGACGGCCGTAGGCTGGACAGCCAGCTTCGGCACCGTTCTGCTGACCGCCGGAACAACCGGCTATCGTATGGCGCTCCCGAACGCGACCATTCACATGCACCAACCGTTAGGCGGCGCGCAGGGTCAAGCCACCGACATCGTGATTCAGGCCAACGAAATCGTCCGGCTCAAGACCCGCCTGAACCAGATTTTTGTCCATCACACGGGCAAAGCGCTGGAGCAGATCGAGCGTGATACCGATCGCGATATTTACTTTAGCGCCGAACAGGCGGTAGAGTATGGATTGATCGACTCGGTGCTGAATCCGAACGCCAAGAGCGCGAACGGAAAGGGTTAGTCCGTGGCACAAAAATCCCAGAGCCATCGGTGCTCGTTCTGCGGCCGGCATCAGGAAGAAGTCGAACGCCTGATCGCCGGGCCGGAGGACATCTTCATCTGCAACTTCTGCGTCGAGCTGTGCCACAACCTGCTCATCGACGAGGTTGACAGCGCGGAACGCAAGGCGCTCGATGATCTGGATGTGCTTTCCCCGCGTGAGATCGTCGCGCTGCTGGACGAGTACGTCGTTGGGCAGGACAAGGCCAAGCGCGTCTTAAGCGTGGCCGTGTACAACCACTATAAGCGCCTCAAGAACCGCGCCGGCACCAGCGACGGGATCGAGATCGAGAAATCGAACATCCTCTTGCTCGGGCCAACCGGCAGCGGCAAGACACTGCTCGCGCGCACATTGGCGCGGATCCTCGATGTGCCGTTCTGCATCGTCGATGCGACCGCGCTCACGGAAGCCGGCTATGTCGGTGAAGATGTCGAGAACATCTTGCTGCGGCTGATTCAAGCGGCCGATGGCGATATCGCGTCCGCGCAGCGCGGCATCATCTACATCGACGAGATCGACAAGATCGCGCGTAAGTCCAACGACAACCCGTCAATTACGCGTGACGTGTCCGGCGAAGGCGTGCAGCAGGCGCTGCTCAAGATCATCGAAGGCACCGTCGCAAACGTGCCGCCGCAAGGTGGGCGCAAGCATCCGCATCAGGAATTTCTGCAGATCGACACGACGAACATCCTGTTCATCTGCGGCGGGACATTCGAGGGCATCGAGGACGTGATCGCTAAACGCATCGGCGCGCACGGAACCCTCGGGTTCGGCAGCAAAGCGCGTTCGGACAGCGATCGTTCCGAACTGCTGCGCCACGTCTCTCCGGAGGATATGATCCACCGTGGACTGATCCCTGAGCTGGTCGGTCGACTCCCGGTGATCGTCACCATCGACCCGCTCGACCGCGACGCGCTGGTGCATATCTTGACCGAGCCGCGCAACGCGCTGGTCAAGCAGTATAAGCAGCTGCTGGCGATGGATAATGTCAATCTCGAGTTCGCTGCGGACGCGCTCGTCACAGCAGCCGAAATGACGATCAAGCGCGAGACCGGCGCACGCGGCCTCCGCTCGATCATCGAAGCGTGCTTGCTGGACGTGATGTACGACGTGCCCGGCTGGGGCGATGTACACACGGTGCTGATTACGCCAGAAGCCATTACCGGCACGGCCAAGCCCACGCTGCTGGATTCGCGCGGCAGCGAAGTCCCGTGGCAGTCTCACAAGTCACCGCATTCCAAGTCGGCTGACGACGCCTCGGACGACAGCGCCAAAAGCGCCAAGCCGGCCGCCTAGCCGGTTTCTCAGCACGACCCGCCCCTGCCCTTCTCCTTGAAGCGCGGGGGCGTTTTATTTCGGCTGAGGCGGGACGTGCACGATGGCGCGGTCGCCGACAAGTGTCTTGAACCGGTCGACATCCGCGGCGGTGATGCCCCCCGCGCCCCAGTTACACGGAATGACGTAACGCGGCCGTGTTTCAACCACATACTGCGCCGCGACTTCGACCGACATGGTGCCGTTGCCGTCAATCGGTAGGATCGCGATATCTGGCGAGACGCGCTGCATCTCCGGCGTGACTTCCGTGTCGCCCGCGTAGAGCACGTCAAACAAGTTGACGGAGATCAAAAATCCCAGCCCACCGTTCTCGCGTGCATGAACCGCGCTCGACGTCGAGTACGCCGGAAGCGCGGTAATCCGTGCGCGATCTACGACCCGACTCTGGAACTCGCGAAGCACCTCGGCGCCCGGAAGCTGACTGGCGACCTCCGCGTTGGTCAGCACGAGCGTATCCGGGCCGCGTACTTTCTCGATATCGCTGGGCGAGAAGTGCTCGAAGTGGCCGTGACCGATGAGAATCACGTCGGCAGTGAACGTAATCCGGCTGAGCCGCCACGGGTTGATGTAGATCAGCGGCGGCCCATGAATGATGAATCCGCCATATCCTAACCACTGAATCTGGTCAATCATCAGCTATCGGCAGGCATTGATCGCGTCACGAAGTTGAAGGGCTGCGCTCGCCGGATCATCCGCGTACATGATCCCCCGGCTCGCATTGATAATCAGGCCGCGGCCGTTCTGAGCGCGGCCGAGCTGCACGGTTTGTTCTACACTTCCGCCCTGCGTTCCGATCCCCGGCACCAGCAGCGTCATATCCCCGACGAGGCTGCGCACGTCGCGCAGTTCGTCGGGATACGTCGCGCCCATGACGAGCATACAGTTGTTGTTGACGTTCCACCGATCTCGCACTTTCTCCGCCACGATCTGCCAGAACGGTTTCCCCTCGACCCTGAGTGATTGCAGCTCACCGCTGCCGGGGTTTGACGTGCGACACAGGATGAAACAGGTCTTGTCCGCGCGGTCGAGGAACGGTTTAAGCGCCTCGCCGCCCAAATACGGGTTGAGCGTTACCGCGTCGAAGCCGAGCACGTCGAAGATCGCCCGCACATATCCGTCATTCGTCGTGCTGATGTCGCCCCGTTTCGCGTCGCAGATCGTCAGCGCGTCCGGACACACTTCGCGCAAGTAGTCGACCGTCATCCTCAGCGCGCGCATCCCGTTCTCGCCCTGCCCCTCATAAAAGGCGATGTTCGGCTTGTAGGCGGCGGCAAACGGCATTGTCAGGTCGATGATGTGCTTGTTGAACGCAAACTGTGGATACGGATCGGATCGGAACTCAGCCGGAATACGCGCCGGATCGGTATCAAGGCCGACGCACAGCAGCGAGTTGATGGCGATGGCGCGCGCGTCGAACTTGCCCACGGTCATGCGATCCCCCCCGACATCCAACGCACCGGATCGGAAAGCCACCGCTCAACCGACGCCTGTTCCTCCGTCGTGAGCGTGCCGCGCACGCGTTCGAACAGCACCGGAAACGGCGCCAATACGTGAAGCGCCACACCCGCCTGCTCAAAGCGAGTCTGCGCCGCCGGGAACCCATAGCTGGTCAGGGCGAGGCACGCCTCCACGTCAGCGCCCTCAGCACGCAGCGCCGCGATCGCGCTCAAGCTGCTCTCGCCGGTCGTGATCTGATCCTCAAGCAGCACGACGCGCCGGCCCGCAACGCTGCCGCCCTCAATACGCCGCTGCAAACCATGGCCTTTGGCCTCTTTGCGCACGAACACCGTCGGGAGTCGCATCGCGAACGCCAAGGCGGAACTGTGTGGGATGCCTGCGGTCTCCACCCCGGCCACGACGATGTCACGCTCTGGATACAGCTCGCCGAGCATCTCCGCGAGGCAGTCAATCACCACGTGCCACGCCTGCGGGTGAAATATCAGCTTGCGATTGTCGAGATACACCGGCGCGATCAGGCCGGACTTAAACGTGCGCGGTGAGTCGAACGCGAACCCAACGATCCCGGCGTCGATCAGCGCCGCAGCAGCAGCGGAGCACGATGTCACGATTGCCCTTCCTTCAGGATCTCCAGATACTCGCGGGTTATGTCTTCCGGCGCGAACGGCCCCCGGAACACCAGCGCCGACCATACCTGCACGGCCAGCGCACCGGCATCAAGATACGCCCGCAGGTCGACGCCATTCATAACCCCGCCACAGCCGACAATATCGACACTGTAACTTCGACGCTCACGAACAGCGTACAGCCGCAGCACCACCGACAGCGCGCGTTCATAAAGGCGCTTGCCACCTGCTCCCGCGCGGATATCTGTGCTTGGCACGATACCCGGCAGCGTGTTGGTCGCCACGACAGCGCGCACGCCGTTGTCCTCGAAAACCTCCAGCAGAGAATCATACTGCGTGTCCCCGAGGTCGGGGCTGACTTTCACCCACACCGGAACCGTCCCGGCGCGCTCGACCGTCGCCGCACACACCGCCGACGCCAGCGCGGTGGTCTGAGTCGCCGTGGGATCCTGTTCGGTGTTCGGGCAGCTCAGGTTGACAGTGAACCAGTCGGGCCGGACGCCTTCCTCGATAAACCGGCCGATTGCCTGCGCGACGTGGGCCGCCTGCACCGTGGGGTCATCAACCTCTGGCGTGGTGGCGACGCTGATCCCGAACGTCCCGTCAATGGGCTGTCGCGACAGGAACTCCGCCGCCGCCGCCGATCCCGGATTCTTCAGGCCGACCCGATTCATCGTCGTCAGGCCGTTGACGTCGCGCCACAGCACTGTTCCGGCATTACCCACACGCGGCGCCAGCGTGAACGATCCGAACTCGACCGGCCCGCACATCAGCGGAATGGATCGCCAGCCGGGGATCACATTGGAACGGCCCACCGCGGACAGCGCCGCGTCCTCGGTCTCGAATCCCTGCCCCTTCACCAGCCCGGCCGCGACGATCACCGGCTGAGGCAGCGTCACGCCACCGACGGTGGTTGGTCGAAGCGGCTGCTCCTCCTGCGCAAACACGCGGGCGAGCCACGGCAGCCGATCCATGAGGCCCGCAGCACGCAGGGTCAATTTGTGCGCATCGTCAGGATACGCAGCGAACAGCAGCGGCTTGGCGACCGCGCTGTAGAGGGCACGCGCTAGGCGTCGGCTGGCTGCGGCCACATCACCCTCCCCGTTCCCGGCAGCGCGACAACGCGCTCGCATCATAGACTATCGCGCCTCGGATCGTTGTCTCGATCACGCGGGCAGTCACGCGCATCCCATCATACGGCGACCATCCGCACCGTCCCAGCAGGCGCGCGCCGTCGATCACCCACGGCGTATCCATCTCGACGACGCAGCCCGTATCATGCGGACGCTCGACGCCCAACACCCGCGCGGGGCCATCCGACAGAAGTTCGACGGCCCGTTGCAGCGAGAGCCGGCCCTCCCCCACCGCCGTCAGCAGCAGCGGGACGGTCGTCGGCAGGCCGGGGACGCCATACGGCGGTCGTTCGCTCTGCTTCTCGGCGAGCGTGTGCGGCGCGTGATCGCTTTCGACGACATCGACTGTTCCATCCGCGATCGCGTCCCACAACGCCGCCCGATCAGCCGGGGACTTCAGGCCGGGTTTCATGCGCCCCAACGCTCCTAGCCGTGGAAGATCGTCCACCGTCAACCAGAGGTGATGCGGACACACGCCGAGCGTCACCGGAAGCCCTTCCGCCTTAGCGGCGCGCAGCAGATCAATCTCAAAAGCCGTCGAGATATGCACAAAATGCGTGGGGCGGCGGTAGGCCCGTACCAGCGTCAGGATGTCGGCGACGGTCTCCCCCTCCGCGTGGACGAGGATCGGCTTAGCGATATCCCATGCGGCGAAATGGCGCTCGCGCATCGCTTGGTCGGCGATCAGCAAGTCGCCGGTGGTCTCGTTGCAGAAGATCTTCAGGCCCGCCACAGCGCCGGCGATGACGGGATATGCCGCTGTGTTGTCCGCGGCCGACGCGCCGAAGTAAATGCCGTAGTCGCAAACCGCCTGCGCGGCCATTTCGGCCTGCTTCGCCATGAGCGCATCGGGCGAAATCGTCTCTGGCGGCGTGTTCGGCATATCGCACACGAGCCAGTATCCGCCCGCCACAGCCGCCAGTGTCTCGGATAAGAAGTCGCCTTTGTGCGACCACCGCATCCCACGCAGATGCACGTGCAGGTCGATCAAGGCCGGCAGTTCAACCCGTTGACCCATCAGTCCACATCCGCCCCGAGGACGAGCGCCAGCAGCGCCATGCGGACGAACATGCCGTTCTCCATCTCCTGAAAGTACACGGCGCGCGGGTTCTGGTCGAGCAAGTCGTGATCGGCGAGCGAACCCATCTCGTGCTTACGTGGCAGCGGATGCATGAGGATCACGTCACGCCGGAATTGGTTGAGCAGCGCCGGCGTCATGATGAACTGGTCACGCACGGCCTCGTAGTCGGCGACGTGTTCGAAGCGCTCCTGCTGCACGCGCGTCCAGTAAACTACGTCCGTCTCGCTGACGACGTCGCGCAGGTCTTCGGTCTCGTGGACTTGGACTCCCCGCGCCGTGACGTAATCCAGCACAGCATCAGGCATGCGGAGCACCGACGGCGCAACGAAGTTCAGCCGCGTCGATCCCTTGTGATACAGCGCGATCAGCTTCGCCAGCGAATGCACCGTGCGCCCGTACAGCAAGTCACCGACCAGTGTGATCGTCAGGCCGTCCAGTGACTGTTTCTGGTCGAGGATCGTAAACAGGTCGAGCAAGCCCTGTGTCGGGTGTTCGCCGATCCCGTCACCGCCGCTGACGACCGAGCACGGCTTGAGGATGCGCTCGTTCAGCCGGTCGATGTAATACGCCGCCTGAAACGACGAGCCTTCCATCGGGTGCCGAAGCGTGATGACATCGGCGTAGCATCCCGCGGCGCGGACGGTATCCGCCAAGTTCTCGCCTTTGTAGACCGACGAGAACTGCACGCCGTTGCTCGCCATGACCACCGACCCGCCCAGCCGCCGCATAGCCGCTTGAAACGACATATCCGTGCGCGTGCTGGCTTCGTAGAACAGCGAGGCCATGATGCGCCCCTCACAAAGTCGCACGACACTACGATCACGGGCGAGGACACGCTCACGGAGACCGCCGGCGGCACGCATAACGCGCTCAAGATCGTCCGCGCCAAACTGCTCGACGGTGATGATGTGCTTGCCGACGAAATCGCCCGCAATCGGCTTCGGCGTATAGACGTGGCGGAACTGGACGCTCGTTCGCGGGTCGGCGACATCGTCGCTCATTTGGCCGGCTCCTCAGGCGGACAAATCCGGCGCAGGTATTCCCATGCGTATATGCCGGATGAGTGTCCATCGTCCCAAATGGGCTGCAGCGCGTAATTCCCGACCAGTTCGATCGACTTGATCTGGTACGACCGCTTCGGCACGAGCTTGAGGATGTTGTCCGGGTCATACTCGCGCCCCATGCGGCTGTGCCCCCCACGACATTCCACACACGGGCATGCCTCGCGGAGATGGCTCAGTGGATAGACGCACTCACGCCCATCAGGCCAGCTAATGCGGAGTTCGCCTTGCTGCTTGTCCAGCGTAATGCCAGTCGGCCGGAGCATCGTGCTCATAAGCGCCGTGTCCCTTCGTCTTGGAAGATTGTAACTTACGCCCTCGCACACGCGAACGCTGTCGCAGGTCGAAGGCTCTGGTGATGGAGTGCGCTAATCGCTCATCCACCACGGGATATCGGTTGAGATTACCGAGTCTAGCAGGCGGGTAAGTTCATCGACTTTCTCTACGCTGGCCGTCCCCTCGGTGCGCCACAGCACAACGCCGGCATTATCGACCAAGAACACATACAGATTGTCTTCGTGGGGAATGTCGAGCATCGTGCAGAACTGCTGCTTGCGAACGTAGATGGTGACCACGGTCTCAAGCGAAAGTTCATCTTCGATGACGAAGGACTCGCGCAGATTCTGATCTTGAAGCTGTTGGTCAGAGGGGGGAAGCACTTCGAGCGTGGGAATTTCGTAGAACTTGACTCGTTCGTACTGCTGGCGGATTCGCTTCAGCGGCCGGAGCCACGTCTGCACCGAGAATTGGTGGCTGGGTTCAAACACCACAAGCAGTACGTTGAACTCCCCTTCTAAGGTAAACGGTATGGTCATGTGATGACCATCCAAGCTGTAACCGCGAACCGTCGGGAAATACACGGGACTTGCTCCAGCGCACCAACTTCGTCGGATTATAAACGAAAGGCCGGTGTCGTTTGAACCCCGGCCTTCGCTCAGTGTCATTTACAGCGGCCCTACGCGCTCGGCCCCAGCGCGCTCTGCGCTTCCGCGATCAGGATGTGCAGCCGTTCCGAAAGGTCGGTGCGGCCTTCCTCGTCGAGCTGCTGGGCGATGGTCGCCATCACGTCGATCAGCGTTTCACCGTGCTGCGCCATGCCGTCCATCACGATGGCGCGCGCATCATCGAGGCTCGGCGCTTGCAGCAGTTCCTCAACCAGCACCACTTCTTCGGGCATGGACTGCTGGATCAGCGCAACGACACGCTCATAAATCGCCTTAAGTTTGGCAGAGGTCTGCACGTCACGCCGGCGCTGCGCCTCCTGCAAGTTGGCGTTCAGCACGGCGATCAGCGTCTCGTCAATCGCGTGTGCATTGCGTGCGATCGCCGCGTCAATGTCCGGTTCCTCAAGCATAGATTGAAGCACGGAGACGGCAGCCGATACACGCAGCTGTGCCTGCTGGTCGATCAGCATAATGTACTGCGAGAGCAGCGTATTGAGCCGCGCAAACTTCGGTTTCTCCGTGTCCGGCGCATCGCTCTCCATTTGCTTGAGCAGGTCGAAGAATGAGGCATCGAAAACCGGCCGCACCAGCCCGACAAGCGCTTGCAGGCGCATCTCGTCATCGACAAAGTCCAGCGCGAGCGCGGCGAGATCCTCACGCCGCGCACCGGCCCCCATCGCCTGAAGCCGGTCGGCCACGTCTTGCACGACCGCCTCTTGTTCGGCCTGCTGCTGCTGAAGCTCCTTGCCGTAGGACGACTTCTGCACGACGACCGCTTGCGTCGCCAGCACGGCCTGCGCCATATCCGGCCGGCCGCCCTGAACAAGCCGCTGCGCCAGCGATGTGAACGTCTGGATGAACGCCAGATCAATCTCGCTGTCATGCGCGGCGATCAGCGCATCGAGTTCAGCGTCGCTGGCCTCGACGAATTTCTGGACACGGGCCGTCCGCTTCTTAGCCTCGTCAATCATCTCAGGCGTGACGCCGTCGGCGCCCAGCACCATTTCGATCAACCCGTTCATGGTCAGCGCCCGCTTCGGGTTGAACATATACGCCTTGAAGCCTTCTTTAGGAAGCTGCTTCATCAAGTCGCCAATGACCCGTTCCTGCTGATCCTTGCTGAAGTTCAGCTCCATCGGCACACACGCGATCAGCAGCTCCTTCACAGCGTCGTGATACAGAAGCGGCGCAAGCACGACATTCACGTTACCGCAGTTCGGGCACTGGAAGCGGTTGATCTGCTGATTGACCAGCAGCCCCTTCGCCTGCGGGTCTTTCTGCGCATCGATGTATGAGTACACGTGCGCGTTAAACGGCTGCCCGCAGTTCGAGCAGCGGATTGCGGAGCCTTGCTGCATTGTGGTGTGTCTCCTCAGTCAGGGCTAAAGGGTCAGATTGCGCGGAAGGCGGACGAAGAACGTCGATCCTTCCCCAAGTTTGCTCTCCACGTCGATGACTCCATGATGCGCGTCGACGATGGCTTTTGCCAGATACAATCCCAATCCGGTGCCCTGCGTCGATCGGCGCAGGCTGCCTTCGGCCCGGTAGAAACGCTCGAAGATGCGGGCTTGGTCGGTCTGCGAAATCCCGATCCCTTCGTCCCGAATCTCGATCTCGATCCAGTCCTCATCGAACCTGCCGCTAATGTCCACCGTTCCGCTGGCGGGTGAGTATTTGATCGCGTTGCCGATCAAGTTTTCGATCAACTGCCGCAAGCGCATCTCGTCCCCGTGAATTGACGGAAAACCCGGCGCGAAACGGACGGTGAAATGATGCTGTTCGGTCTGTGTCTTGAACCGTTCGACCACCCGGTTCACCAGTTCAGGCAGCCACACGTCCCCGATGTCGAGCGCGATCTGCCGTTCGACGTGCAGCTTGCTGGTCGTCAGCAAATCCTGAATCAACAGCCCAAGCCGGTCGGCCTCATCCTCGATGATCGCCAACGTCTCACGCACCGTTGATTCGTCCCACTGCGCGTCTTCGCGCCGGAGCGTCGCGGCGTATCCCTTGATGATGGCGACCGGCGTTTTCAGCTCGTGCGAGATCACCGAGATGAACGTGTTCTGGGCCTCTTGAGCCTGCCGGAACGTTGTGATGTCGCGCACATTGGCGATGACGTTCGCCAGCGTATTCTCCGGCGTGAGCATCGGCGCGTAGGTAATGCCGACGCTCAACGTCTGCCCGTTCTTGCAGATCAAATCGCCTTCGACGTACAGCGTATTGTGCGCGGGATCCACGGGGCTGTTGAACGGATAACCATGGTCGATCACCTCGCGCAGATCGGCGTGCTCGTCATGCGCCCAGCGGATAATCGCGTCATGGTCGGCCCCGACGGCGTCGCGCTGGTTCCAGCCGGTCATCCGCACCAACGCCTCGTTGAACTGCTGGATCGTCAGATCGCGGTCAAGGATCATCACGCCGTCCGCGCTGTGATCGAGGATCGCCTGAAGCTGCTGGCGTTCTTGAGACACCGCCGCGTACAACTGCGCGTTCTTGACAGCAATCGCCGCTTGATCGGCAAAACTCTGCAACATTTGCACGTCGTTCGGGCTGATCGCCGTGCTGTACGTGCGGAACACGATCAACAGGCCGAGCGGGACGCCAGCGAAGATCAGCGGCAGCGCAAGCGCCTGCCTCAACGCCGGGTCAATCGCAACGGCGAGCGCCTTCAGCTCCCGATCCAACAGCGCAGGGTCTCCGTGGCGGCTGATGCTCTCGACAAGGCTTTCGAGGTGAGCATTGGCGGTAGCGACCTGCTCGTCGTCCAGCCCGCTGTAGGCGCGAACGACGAAACGCTGCTCGACGTTGAGCGCCACTAAGCCGACCTTCGCCGCGGTCATCACAACAGAGGCTTGCAGCACACGCCGCAGCACCTCGTCAAGTTCGAGCTGCGCGGTGATCGCGCGCGAAATCTGCAACAGGAAATCGCGCTGGCGGATTTGAACATCAGGAAGCGTCAACATAGCGCTATTGTAGCATCGGGCCGGCTGGCAGCGCGCAGTCGGCCGGGATTTCTATGACAGTTCTTACGGCGCGCGGCCTAGCAAGGCGGCAGTGTCGCTCAGGCGCGTCTTGCCCCCGCTGCTCAGCACCAGCATACCCGCCCCGACCAGGCCGACATCGGCGCCACACTCCGCCGCGACCATCTCCACGCCGTCGTAGAAAGCGGGATCGGCACAGTATCGCCGGATCGAGTCCCAAGCCGGCTCGAAGTACAGATCGCCCAACTGACTCGCGCCGCCCCCCACGACGACACGCTGCGGGTTGAACAACTGGAGCAGCGTCACGACGCCCAGCCCGAACACGCGCCCTGCTTTCGCAATCACGTCGATCGCCAGCGCGTCCCCTTCACGCGCGGCCGTCCCGATCGCCTCGGTTGTGAGGTCGGCCCCGCTCGCCCGCGAGCCGTGAGACCTCCCCCGCAGCGACACGCATCTGAAACGCGCGCACCATGTCCGGCCCGGCGGCGAGATCTTCCAGCGTCTGCACCGGGCCATCCGGCGCAACGAGCATCGGGATGAGGCCGGCCTCGGTCGCCAGCCCGCGCGCGCCGTTGTGAAGCCGCCCGTCGACGATCACGCCGCTGCCAATGCCTGTACTCACGGTCAGATAGACGAAGTGATCGAACCCGCGCCCAGCGCCGACGCCTCCCTCCGCCAACGCAGCGGCGTCCGCGTCGTTGCCCAGCCATACCGACACGCCGAACCGGGCTTCGAGCTGCGCCTTGAGCGGAACGTTCTGCCACTTGAGATTCGGCGGCGACAGCAGCACGCCGTTGTGCGGGTTCAGCGGCCCCGGCGCTGCCACACCTATCGCGACATCGGCCTGACCGTCCGGCCACACCGACCGGAGCATGTCAACCATGCGGCCGATGGCGTCGTCCGGGCCGCGTTCGGGCCGTGTCCAGTCCTCGACGCGGGCTTCGACTTCGAGCGCCCGGTTCAGCCGCGCCACGCGAATCCGTGTCCCGCCCAAGTCAACCGCCAATAGAGAACCGTACTGTGTCATGGATCACGCGTCTCTTTCACCGGTGTATCGCGAATCGCGCAGCCATACCGCGTCGTCAACGCCCCGTCGAATGAATGAGTTTACCCTGCGCGCTCCCGTTATCATAACCGCGCGCTGCACCACTTCCGGGATCTCCGGCGTGCTCCGGCCCGCACAGATCAATCAGATGTCTTGACCCAATACCGCAGTCCTAATGCGCCATGACACAAACCCGTGGTACTATCGTTTCGAACTAATTCCAAAGGCCAATTTTAATTGGAGCCTGTGAAATGACCACACCACTACGGCCACGCTCGCTGCAAAGCCTGAGCGATCAACAGCGATTCGCCCAAACCGGCGGACGTTGGTCTCCCCCGCCCTTGTCTTCTCTTGACGACACCGGGCTGACGAAACTCAACGTTGCCGACCACGTCCTCAAGATCCTCTATTTCGGTGGCGATTTAACCGGTTCAGAGGTCGCGGATCGCATTCGGCTGCCGTTTTCCGGTGTGTTGGACAGCGTCTTTGAGTTTCTTAAACGCGAGAAGTTCATCGAAGTTCGCGGCGCTACGCAGGGTTACAGCGAGGCGACCTACCGCTACCTGATCTCGATGAAGGGCACCGAAAAGGCGCAGGAAGTCCTGCTGCGGTCGCAGTACGCCGGCCCTGCTCCTGTCCCCCTCGATCAGTACATCACCTCGGTCAACGAGCAGAACCGGGAACGCAAGCTGGTCACTCAAGAAGTGCTGCGCGGCGTCATGGATCAGCTCGTCATCAGCGACGAGATGCTCAATCGCGTAGGCCCGGCGGTGAACGGCGGACGCTCGATCTTCCTGTACGGCCCGCCCGGCAACGGCAAGACGACAATCGCCGAACGTGTCGGCCGTATGGTGCTCGGCGAGGACATCTGGATTCCGTATTCAATCGACGTCGACGGCCAGATCATCCAGATCTACGATTCGCTCAACCATGAGCTGTCCGACGCGCAGGAACGCGTTCGCTACATGACCGGCTTGGTTGCGGATCAACGTTGGGTATGTATCAAACGCCCGATGATCATGGTCGGCGGTGAGCTGACGCTGCAAGGGCTTGACCTGACCTACGATGAGTCGAACCGGTTCTACGAGGCCCCGTTCCAGATGAAGGCTAACGGCGGCCTGTTCCTGATTGACGACTTCGGCCGGCAGCAGGTACGCGCCGTCGACCTGCTTAACCGGTGGATCGTGCCGCTCGAAAAGCGTGTCGACTTCCTCACGCTGAACAACGGCCGTAAAATCGAAATCCCCTTCAACGTGCTGGTTGTGTTCTCGACCAACCTTGACCCGAAGGATCTGGTGGACGAGGCGTTCCTGCGCCGTATTCGCCACAAGATCGAGGTCGGCAACCCGAGCATGAACCAGTTCCGTGAAATCTTCCAAGTCATGTGTAAGGTGATGAAGGTTCCGTACGACGAGGGCGGCCTCAAGTATCTGCTGCGCAAGTGGTATCTCGATAAAGGACGCGACCTGCGCGCCGTCCATCCGCGCGATATCTTGTCACAGCTGCTGGACATCGCGAATTATCAGCAGCGCCCCCCGGAACTCACGCCGGAACTGCTCGATCAGGCGGCTTCGTCGTACTTCGTCGAGTTGTAGTGGGCTAGGCGCACCTATTCGCGCTTCAAAACTTGCGGGTACAATGATCGCCGGTCTAATCGGATACGGGGCTGTACCCGCGTATGTTCTTTGACGAAGTGAAGATACTCGTACGCAGCGGAGACGGAGGCGACGGCGCCGTCTCGTTTCTGCGTGAGAAGTTCATGCCGATGGGCGGCCCTGCCGGCGGCGACGGCGGACGCGGTGGTGACGTGGTGTTCCGGGTGAATCACCGCGCGAACACGCTCAGCGCATTCGGGCAAAAGGCGCACTTCAAGGCACAGAACGGCAAGCGCGGCGGTGGCAAGAACATGACCGGCGCGTCGGGCGACAACGTGGTCATACAGGTTCCACCCGGCACCGTCGTGAAGGACGCGGACACGGGCGCGGTGCTCGCCGATCTGGTCGAACGGGATGCGGAAGTCGTGCTGTTCACCGGCGGACGCGGCGGGCGTGGCAATGCGCGCTTCGTCAACAGCCGCAATCAGGCGCCGCGCTATGCGGAACGGGGCGAGCCCGGCCATGAGCGCTGGCTCATCCTTGAGCTGAAGCTGATCGCCGATGTCGGGATCGTGGGCGTGCCGAACGCCGGCAAGTCGACGTTATTATCGGTGGTGAGCAACGCCCGCCCCAAGATCGCCAACTATCCGTTCACAACGCTGGAACCGAACCTCGGCGTCGTGCTCAAGGGCGACCGCGATCTGGTCTTCGCCGACATTCCGGGCCTGATCGAAGGGGCGCACGCGGGCGTCGGACTCGGCCACAGCTTTCTACGTCACGTCCAGCGCACCCGAATGCTCATCCACCTCATCAACGGCGAGTCGGACGATCCGATGGCCGACTTCAGCCAGATCAACAGCGAGCTGGCGCTGTACGACGAACGCATGGCGTCAAAGCCGCAGATCGTCGCGTTCAATAAGATCGACCTGCCCGACGTTCAGGCGAAATGGGAGACGCTCAAGCCGGAATTTGAACGGCTCGGCATCGACGTGCTGCCGATCAGCGCGGCCACGCAAGCCAACGTTCAACAGCTTGTCGACGCGGTGTTTGCGAAGGTCGACACGCTGCCCGATGAAGAGCCGCTGCACGTCATCTCGGCGGCGATCCCTGAACCCGATGCCACGGCGGTTCCGTTCACGATCACGGTCGATGAGCACGGCGCCTACCGCGTATCGGGGCATCGCATTGAACGCGCGGCCGCCATGACTCATTGGGACAATGAAGAAGCGATCCTGCGCTTTCAGGAGATCCTTGAGGTGCTCGGCGTGAGCCGGGCGCTGGAGGAGCGCGGCGTTCGCGTGGGAGACACCGTCATTATCGGGGACTACGAATTGGAGTGGTCTGAGTGACCCACTTTCGGCGTATTGGTATTGTAGGCGGCACGTTCGATCCGCCGCACATCGCTCACATGATTCTGGGCGAACACGGCTTCGAGGAGCTAGACCTCGACAGAGTGCTGTATATCCCGGCGGGAACACCACCCCATAAGGAAAGCACGCGGACACCAGCGGCGCATCGCGCGGCCATGACCGAGATCGCGATCTCGGACAACGACCGCTTCACGATGAGCCGCGTCGACCTCGATCGGCCCGGCCCGCATTACACGGTGGACACCGTGGCGATCCTCCGCGAGACGTATCCAGACGCCGAGTTCACGTTCATCATGGGCGAAGATATGTTCAAGGAACTGCCGCAGTGGGAGCGCGCCGAAGGGTTGTTCACCGGCGGCGCTTTGCGCGTGGCGGTCATGCGGCGGCTCGGTGTTCACGGCGTGCTGCGCGCCGATCAACACGAGGACAAGCTGCCGGGGCTTGCCCACAATGTGACCATGCTCAAGTCGCCCTTGGTCGAAATCTCATCGACCGACGTCGTGCGGCGGCTCCGGAATGGCGAAAGCGTGCGCTACCTCGTGCAGGATCGCGTGCTCGCCTACATCAGGGACAACAGACTGTATCAGGAGGTCTAGTTGATTCGCTCGATATGCTTCGCTGCGGCGCTGCTGTGCCTCGCATTCGGCGTCGTCACCGCGCAACCCGAACCCGTGGCGACGCTCGTGCCGCCTACGCCTGTCCCCTATAACACCACGGCGACCTCCGAGACCGCGTTGTCCGAAAGCAGGATAAAGCGGATCGTGGACACGGGCCGCGTTCGCATCGGGATCTTGTACACCGAGCCGCCGTTCGGCACGTTCACCGAGCGCGGCGAAATCCTCGGCCTCGATGTCGTGCTTGCGCAGTCCTTCGCCGATCTTTGGGGCGTCGACCTGCGCCTGCGGCAAGTCACGCGGCAGACCGCGTTCGAGCTGCTGTTTGATAACGACGTCGATCTGCTGATCGCCGCGCAGGTTCACCGTCGCGAATTGGATCGCACCGTAGACTACAGCCAAGCGTATTACGTCGGCAGCCAATCGCTGATGGTACGCGTCGATGACAGCGCGCAGTCGCCTGCGGACTTGGCATCGCGCCGAATCGGTGTGGTGCTCGGCGCCGAGGCGGAAAATACGATCCGGGCATGGGCGGCGGAGACCGGTTTCTCAGGCGGGATCGAACCCTATCTCACGGTTGATCAGATGTACGGCGCACTCGGCGCGTCCGCAGTCGACGCTATCGCTGCGCCGCGTCATCAGCTTGAACAGCTCGCGCTGCTGGCTCCGGACACCGTGCGCATCCTTGACGAACCGGTGCAGACTGAGCCGTATGCGGTCGTCGTCCCCCGTCAAGACCTGCCCCTCCGGCGGCTGATCGACCAATCGCTTCAGCACTTGCAGCGCGAAGGTTCGCTCGATCAGATTCGCCTCGATCACTTCAATCAGGGCACGTTCAACGTTGTGCCGATCTGGGCTAATCTCCCCGAGTCACCCAGCCCGCAGGCATTTTCGACCGACATCCCCTACCCGTCCACCTACACCATCCCACGGCTCCAGTCTAGCGGAGTCGTCCGCATCGCGGGGCCGTTTCTCGACAGCGACGCGCTGGCCTCGGCGCAGCAGTCGGAGCGCCGGCTCGACCGCTTCAACCGCGACTTCGTCTCGCAGCTGACCCGCAGCTGGAACGTGACCGTCGAGCTAATCACCGCCAACCCCGTTGAGGCAGCACGGCTGGTCGCGGAGGGCGGCGCTGACATGGCGGTCGGCCTTGAACCGGACTGGAACCTCGCCGCTCAGGTCGACTTCAGCGAACCGTATCTCGTGCATGGGATGCGGCTGATGGTCAAGTCGAACAGCCAGATCTTCGGCTTCGAGGAACTACGCGGCGGCGGGACGGTCGCAACCGTGTTCTCTGAGCCGGGCGCGGCGGCGGACGCCGTGCGCCAAGCCGAACGCGCAACCGCCCGCATCGAGGGTTTCCAGACCGATGAATCCAGCCTCGCGTTGCAAATCCTCGACGACGCGAACGCCGATGTCGCCTATGCGGACATCTTCAAGCTGATGCCGCACCTCGAAGCATATCCGAACGACCTGCGCCTGACTGACGACTGGTACAGCCGGGCGTATTACGCCGTCGCGCTGCCGCTGAACGACGCGGACTTCCGCCTGCTGGTTGATTACTCGATTCAGGCGCTGGTAGAGGACGGCACGCTGAGGCAGCTCTGGAACGGCCTACTGCCATCGGACGAGCCGATCCCGGTCGAGATCGTCCCCGGCCCGAACACGTTCCTCGGCTACGTGATCGACTAGCCGGCGGCGTGCGGGCCGAATTTGCGCGTTATCGTCTTGATGTCGCCCACGGGCTTGAAGCGCAGCGCCGACCACGTTTCGTTCACCGAGATCTGCGTGACCGGCGCCCAGCCCAACGATTCCACCGGCCCCCAGCCGCTGTCCCGGCTGATGTCGGTCTTGATGGCGCCGGATTTCTTCGGGTAGGCGAACCACACCACAGCGCCGGGCTTGGCACGGCTAGCAATCACCGGGCCATGTTCCGCGACCGCCGCCGCATCGTTGACGAAGACCAGCCATACGTCCGCGGACTCCGCCGCCTCGATGGAGACAGCGGCGGTATCCGGCAATCCGTCAAGCGACGCAAGAAGCCCAACCGGCGCATTGAGAACACATACATGCTGGCCAGCTTTAATCAACAATCGTTCGGCAAGCGGCTTGACCATCGGATCATCTCCCTAGCGAGGCCGCCGGGGCGAGGCTCAGCGTCTATTACTCCTTGAGCGCCCCGACAACCGTCTGCGTGAACTCGTCGGTGCTGACAAAGGCACTGCCTTTCGGCGCGATGTCCGCCGTGCGCGCGCCGTCCGCCAGCGCGTCCTCGACCGCCGCTTCGATGGCCGCGGCCTCGGTCTCTAGCCCCAGACTGTAGCGCAGCAGCATCGCCGCGCTCAACAATTGGCCGATCGGGTTGGCTTTGCCCTGCCCCGCGATGTCTGGCGCGCTGCCATGCACCGGCTCGTACAGGCCAAACGTCCCCGTGCCAAGCGACGCGGATGGCAGCATCCCCAGCGATCCAGCCAGCACCGACGCCTCGTCGCTCAGGATGTCGCCGAACATATTCTCGGCGAGGATCACATCATACGATGCAGGCCGGGTCATCAAATACATCGCCGCCGCATCCACGTACTCGTGGTTGAGCGCAATGTCTCCATAATCCTCGGCCACCTTCATCACCGTGCGCCGCCACAGCCGCATCGACGCCAGCACGTTGGCCTTGTCGATCGAAGTCAGTTTGCCCCGCCGCTGCTGCGCGGCACGGAAGGCGACATGCGCGACGCGTTCGACCTCGCCCACGGTGTAGTTCATCGTGTCGAAGCTGTTGTCGTCCCCGTCCTGCTCCTTGCGCGCGCCGAAATACAGGCCGCCAGTCAGTTCGCGCACGATCAGCATATCGACACCTTCGAGCAGTTCGGCGCGCAGCGGCGCATAGCCGTACAGCGCGGGATAGGTCTTGACCGGGCGCAGATTGGCAAAGAGGCCGAAATGCGCCCGAATCTTGAGCAGCCCTTGCTCCGGGCGTACCGGCGCGGTCGGGTCGGCGTATTTGGGCAAGCCAACCGCGGCGAGCAGGATGGCATCGGCTTGTTCGCCCGCGCGGAGCGTCGCGTCCGGCAGCGGCGATCCGGTCGTCTCGATGGCGATCGCGCCGATCAGCTGCTCGTCATAGTCGAAGTTGTGGCCGAACTTCGCCGCGATAGCATCCAACACAGCCACGGCCGACTTCATCACTTCCGGCCCGATGCCGTCTCCCGGCAGTAGTACGATATTCGCCTTCATGTAAGGCTGCTCCCTTTCACCGTATGTCGAATGATCTCTTACCCGATTACTGCGGTTGACGCGCTTGGCGTGCGCCGTTGGTGAGCAATACACCGTATTCGATGCTGTCGACCAGCGCCAGCCAGCTCGCGATGATGATGTTCGTCCCCGCGCCGACCGTGCTCCAACGCCGGTTGTGGTTCTGCGTGTCGATCAAGACGCGAGTCATCGCGCCGGTGCCGTTTGCCCCGTCGAGGATTCGCACCTTGTAGTCGGCAAGCTGGAAGTCGCGCACCTGTGGGTAACGCGGGATGAGCGCCTTGCGCAGCGCGAGATCGAGCGCGTTGACCGGGCCGTTGCCTTCCGCCGCGGTGTGCACGATGTCGCCGTCCATCTCGATCTTGACCATCGCCTCGGCCAGATCGCCGCGCCCGCGCCGGTTCTCCACAATGCAGGTGAAGTCCACCAGCGAGAACACCGGCGTGTATTCCGGAGAGGCGCGCAGCACCCGAATCGCCACAGACGCCTCAGCGCCTTCAAACACATAGCCGGTATGCTCCAGCGATTTGATCTCGTCGAGTACCTTCGCAGCCGCCGCGCTGGAGATGTCGAGGCCGAACTCCTCCGCCTTGCTCATCACGTTGCCGCGCCCACTCAGGTCGCTGATCAGCACGCGCATCTCGTTGCCGACAAGGCTGGGGTCGATATGCTGGTAGCTGTCGACGTTGCGCCGGATCGCCGCGACGTGAATGCCACCCTTGTGCGCGAACGCCGACCGGCCGACATACGCCAAGTGCTGATCCGGCGCGAGATTGCACACTTCGGCGACCGTCCAGCTTAGGCGCGCCAGCGTACGCAGGTTCGTGTCTGGTACGCAGTCGTATCCCATCTTGAGCATCAAGTCGGGGATGATGCTGCACAAGTTGGCGTTGCCGCAGCGTTCGCCGTAGCCATTGATCGTGCCTTGCACATGGATTGCGCCCGCTTGCACCGCTGCGAGCGTGTTGGCGACGGCCAATTCGCCGTCGTTGTGCGTGTGGATGCCGAAATGGACGGTTGGGAACGCATCACGCGCCTTCACGACGAAGTCTGCCACTTCCCACGGCAGCGAGCCGCCGTTGGTGTCGCACAGCACGACCACGTCCGCCCCACCGTCAGAGGCCGCGCGCAGCGTCTCAAAGGCGTACTCGAAATCCAGCTTGGCGCCATCGAAGAAGTGTTCGGCGTCGTAGACAACCTCCTTGCCGAGCGACTTCAAATACGCGACGCTCTCGCGGATCATACGCAGGTTTTCTTCGGCGGTAGTTTGCAGCACATCGACCACATGAAGCATCGACGTCTTTCCGACCACCGTACAGACCGGCGTCTGTGCATCGACCAAGGCCTTGAGGTTTTCGTCCTCCTCCGGTCGCGCGCCCTTGCGACACGTCGCCCCAAAGGCGGCGATCTTCGCATGGCGAAGCTGTACGCCGCGCACCTGCTCGAAATACGCGGCGTCCTTCGGATTGCTCCCCGGCCAACCGCCTTCGATATAGGCCACGCGAGATCATCCAGCATGCGGGTGATCTTGAGCTTGTCCGCAACGGAGAGCGAAATGCCCTCGCGCTGGGTGCCGTCCCGAAGGGTTGTGTCATAAATGGCGATGCGGGTCATGCGAAACCTAGATTGTGGTGATCGGCGCGGGATGCGCGGCTTCATAGCCGGCGGCTTCGCCTTCCAGACTCAGTAGGAACCCGAGCTGGTCGACTCCATTCAACAGGCAGTAACGCGAGAATCCGTCAATCGGGAACGGCACGGCGCGCCCATCGGGAAGCGTGATCGTCTGTGCTTCTAGATCGACGCGAACCTTCGCCATCGGGTCTTCCTGCGCCAACGAGATCAACTGCTGCTGCGTCTCCTCGTCAACGATGATCGGAATCAGCCCGTTCTTAAGCGAGTTGTTCTTGAAGATGTCGGCGAAATCGGTGCTGACGACTGCTTTGATGCCTGCGCCGAGCAGCGCCCACGGGGCGTGTTCGCGGCTCGACCCACAGCCGAAGTTATGGCCGGCGACCAGCACCTGCGCGCCTTGATACTGCGGCTGATTCAGCGGAAAGTCCGGCTTGGGCGTGCCGTCCGCGTCGTAGCGCCAATCGCTAAACGCCGCCTGCCCCAACCCGGCCTTATCGGTCACCTTGAGGTAACGCGCCGGGATGATTTGGTCGGTGTCGATGTCGTTGATCGGCAGCGCCACCATGCTGCCTGAGAATGGCTTGAAGGGTTCCATCGTCCTCGCTTATTCCTTCGTCATAAAACGTTCTAACGCGTCCAGCAGTGTCGAGATCGCCGCCACCGACGCCCGCACATCACCCGGCCGTTCCAAGCTGTGATTCGCGCCGTCGAGCACGAGCTTGCTGCCACCCGTCGCCGAGAGGGCGCGCTCCATCCGCTCACTGTCGAACGTCGCATCCGACGTGCCGCCGACGAACAGCGAGCGCGGCTTGTGCTTCTCGATCGACTCCATCACCGCGTTATCGGCGAAGATCGGAGTGAGCCACACACAGCGCGCCAAGCGCAGTTCCGGCGTCTGGTCGATCAGGCGCGCCATCGCCTGCGTTCCAAGCGACTTGCCGACCAGCACGACATGGTCGCAGCGGTGGCTTCGCGTGGCGGTCGCCCATACCGCAGCGGCGCACGCAGCAGCATGGGCAACCATGTCCGGATAACTCATCTCACTGAACACGTAGTCCACCGAGATCACGTCGTAGCCGTGTTGGACAAACCACAGGCCGGGATAATGCAGCACCGGCCCCCGCGCGGTGTAGCCTCTGCCCGGCAGCAGCAGCGCGACATGCGTCCCGCCGCCACGTATCCACGTGCTCGCGACGGGTCGCCCATCTGGAAGCCTCGCGTGGAGCCGGTCGGTAGGCATCGTGTCCTCTAGTTCGTCAACAGCGTCCGCGGATCGGTGACGACGCCGGTGATCGCCGTGGCCGCGGCCGTCAGCGGGCTGGCGAGGAACGTCCGTCCACCTTTGCCCTGCCGGCCCTCAAAGTTCCGGTTGCTCGTGCTGACCGCGTACTCGCCCGGAGCAAGTTGATCGCCGTTCATGGCGATGCACATCGAGCAGCCCGCCTCGCGCCACTCCCGCGCCCGCCGCCTTGAACACCTCGTCCAGCCCTTCGGCCTCGGCCTGCTTCTTCACCTGCTGCGATCCGGGCACAACCATCACCCGGATGTTCTCCGACACTTTGCGGCCTTGCAGATATTTGGCCGCCTCACGCAGGTCGGTGATGCGCGAGTTCGTGCAGCTTCCGATGAACACGACGTTGACCGGCTTGCCGAGCAGGCTCTGCCCCGGCTGAAGATCCATGTATCGCAGCGCCTTGTCGAGCGCCACCTTCGCGCTAACGTCGCTGAGCTGATCCGGATCGGGTACGCGATCGGTGATCCGCATCCCCATGCCGGGGTTCGTGCCGTATGTAATCATCGGCGTGAGCGCGTCCCCGTCAAGCTCGACCGTCGCGTCGAACACCGCGTCGTCGTCGGTGGGTAGTGTCCGCCAGTGCGCGACCGCGGCCTCCCAGTCCGCGCCCTTCGGCGCACGCGGACGCCCCTCGATGTAGTTGAACGTCGTCTCGTCAGGCGCCACCATGCCAGCGCGCGCGCCGCCCTCAATGGACATATTGCAGATCGTCATGCGTCCTTCCATCGACAGGCCGCGGATGGCGCTGCCCATGTATTCGACGACATGCCCGGTGCCGCCGCCCACGCCGATCTTGGCGATGATGGCGAGGATGATGTCCTTCGCCGTCACGCCGGGCGACAGCGTACCGTCCACCTTGATCGCCATCGTCTTGGGCTTGTTCTGAAGCAGTGTCTGAGTCGCCAGCACATGCCCGACCTCGCTGGTGCCGATACCGAAGGCCAGCGCCCCAAACGCGCCGTGCGTGCTGGTGTGGCTGTCGCCGCATACGATCGTCATGCCGGGCTGAGTTAGCCCCTGCTCCGGCCCGATCACATGCACGATACCTTGATTCTCGGTGCCGAGCGCGAACAGCGGGATGCCGAACTCCTCGCAGTTGCGCGTCAGGTAATTCAGTTGATACGCCGCCTGCGAATCCGTCACCGGAATGATGCCGTCCGGCCCGCGCGGCGTCGTCGGCGTGCTGTGATCCATGGTCGCCAGCGTCTTGTCGGGCCGGCGAACCTTCAGGCCGCGCTCGCGCAGCAGCGTGAAGGCCTGCGGCGACGTAACCTCATGCACCAGATGCAAGTCGATGTACAGGACGGCCGGCGTATCGGCCGACTGCGGCCGCACCAGATGCGCGTCCCATACCTTCTCAAACAGCGTCTTTCCTGCCATGCGTCCTCTGTTCCTCTATCCGTCTATCGGCTTCTTGAACCACAGCCGGCGAAAGTCGGTATACGTCGCCTCGATCAGCACGCGTGTTCTCACCTGCTGTTCGGCGCCGGTTAGCTCCCAGCCCTCACTGCCCATCTGTGCGATGACGGTGAAGGCTTCGTCCTCAGACTCGACGGCAGTCACGCGGTGATCTCCGTTCGGCATCAGCACCGTGACCTGCGCCTTCTCCCGGATGAAGTCAACTGTAGCGTACAACCATCGCGTCGCTGCCATCGTTACTCGCCCCGGATACCCACCGCGGCCGCCTCACCTTCCGGCTTGAGGTCACCGTGACCGAGCGAAACCAGCATACGGTTCAACGCCGCCATATACGCCTTGATGCTGGCGACGACGATATCCGGCTCAGCGCCGTAGCCGCCGAACGTGCGCGTGTCGCCCGCCGGCGAAATGCGCACCGTCACCTCGCCCAGCGCGTCGATCCCTTCCGTCACGGCGTGTACCGAGTATTCAATCAGCGTGTTCGGCGCCCGCACAATCGCGTCGACGGCGCGGTACGCCGCATCCACCGGCCCGGTGCCGACCGCCGCGTACACCTTCTCCTCGCCGTTCTCGCCGCGAATCTTGAGGGTCGCCGTTGGCATGCCCATCGTCCCGCACGTGATCTGGCAGTCCACCAGTGCATAGATCTCCTGCGGCTTGTGCGTCTCGTCGACGACCAGCGCTTCGAGATCGGCGTCGGTGACGTGTTTCTTGGCGTCGGCCAGCGCCTTGAATCGCGCGAACACACGGTTCAGTTCGTCGCCTTCGAAGGTGTAGCCCAGTTCCTGCAAGCGGATCTTGAGCGCATGCCGCCCGCTGTGCTTGCCGAGCACCAAGCGCGACTCGTGCAGCCCGACCGTCTCCGGCGTCATGATCTCGAACGTCTGCGCGTTCTTGAGCATCCCATCCTGATGGATGCCGGACTCATGGGCGAATGCGTTCGCGCCGACAATCGCCTTATTCGGCTGCACCGGCATCCCGGTGTAATTGCTCACCATCCGGCTTGTCTTGACGATCTCGCGCGTGTTGATGCTGGTCGACAGGTGGTAATACTGCGGCCGCGTATGCAGCGCCATGACCACCTCTTCAAGGCTCGTGTTGCCCGCGCGCTCGCCGATGCCGTTGACCGTCACCTCGACCTGTCGCGCGCCCGCCTGCACGCCCGCGAGCGTGTTCGCCGTCGCCATGCCGAGGTCGTTGTGGCAGTGTACCGACCAGATAATGCCTGAGCCGGGGCCAGCGCCCGGTGTCTCATGGATCAGGCCGTGGATCAGCTCATACCACTCCTGCGGCGCGACATAGCCGACCGTGTCGGGGATGTTGAGCGTCGTCGCGCCGCACTGAACCGCCAGCGCGCACACCTCGACAAGAAACGCCGGGTCAGCGCGGCCCGCGTCCATCGGGCTGAACTCGACATCGTCACACAGGCTCTTCGCCAGCGTCACGGCCTTGCGCACGATCTCCAGCGCTTCGGCCTTCGTGGTTTTCGTGATGTAGTTCATGTGATAGTCGGACACGCCGAGGAAGGTATGAATACGCGGCTTGGCCGCGTCCTTCACGCCTTCCCAACAGGTGCGGATGTCGCTCTCGACCGCGCGCGCCAAGCCGGTGATAACGGGGCCGTCCGGCGTCCCGACTTCGCGGGCGATACGCTGAACGGCCGCCAAGTCATCCGGTGACGCGGCAGGGAAGCCCGCCTCGATGATGTCGACGCCCAGCTTGGCGAGCTGACGGGCGATCTCCAGTTTCTCGGCGCTCGTCAACGTAGCGCCGGGGCTTTGCTCGCCGTCGCGCAGCGTCGTATCGAAGATCAATACATGGTTCTCAGGGTGCTTGGGCATCACGAATCTCCTCTGCTCGGATTAGAAAGGGCGGTAAGCTGTGGGCTAAGGTCGCTAAGGCCATCCTCTGCCCCACTCACCTCCTTTCCTCCGATCGCGTCAGGACGCGATACGCCACTCCCATCAGACATCGCCGTTAGCCCTGCTTGATCCGCTTGGCGTTCAGGAACGGCATCATGTCGCGCAGCTCGGCGCCGACCTTTTCGAGCAGCAGATCGTGTTCGGTCTGGCGGCGCGGGCCGAAATTCGGGCGGCCATCCTTGTTCTCTTTGATCCATGTACGGGCGAACTCGCCGCTCTGGATGCGGGACAGCACACCGGCCATCTCCTCTTTGACCATACTCTCGAACGAGTCGCCGACGAGGTAGCCGCCGTACTCCGCCGTGTCGCTCACGCTGTACCACATATAGCTCAGGCCGCCTTGATACAGCAGGTCAACAATCAGTTTGAGTTCGTGCATGCACTCGAAGTAGGCGATCTCCGGCTGATACCCGGCCTTGACCAACGTCTCGAAGCTCGCGCGGATCAGCGCCGTGACGCCGCCGCACAGGACGACCTGCTCACCAAAGAGGTCGGTCTCGGTTTCCTCTTTGAACGTGGTCTCGATCACGCCGGCGCGTGTGCAGCCAATCGCCTTCGCATAGGCCAGCGCCTTTGCCTTGGCCTGCCCGGTCGCGTCCTGATGCACCGCGACCAGACCCGGCACGCCGCCGCCGTCGAGATAGACCTCACGTACGCGGTGGCCGGGTGACTTGGGCGCGACCATCGTCACGTCGACGTTGGCCGGCGGCACGATCGTCCCGAAGTGGATATTGAACCCGTGCGCGAACATCAGCATCGCGCCGGCCTTCAAGTTGGGGCCGATCTCTGCGTTATACACATCAGCCTGCACCGTATCCGGCGTGACGATCATAATGACATCGGCAGCCTTGGTCGCCTCGGCCGGCGTGAGGACGGTCAGACCGTCGGCCTCGGCCTTAGCGCGGCTCTTGCTGCTGGCAGGCAGGCCGACGACCACGTTCAGCCCGCTGTCCTTGCAGTTCAGAGCGTGCGCGTGCCCTTGACTGCCGTACCCGATCACTGCAATCGTCTTGCCAGCCAGCAGGTTCAGGTCGGCGTGGTTTTCGTAATACATCGTTGCCATGAGTGCGACATTCCCTCCGTACGTCGGGGCCAATTCCCCGGATCTCCCAGTAATTAGACGCTGTAACGCTCAAGTTCGCCGCCGTTCATCGAAATCGACGCCGGCTCGTACTCGGTATCCTGCGTGCGCACGCCGCGCCCCATCGCGACGACGCCGGTACGCACCAGCTCGACGATACCGATCGGCTTGAGCTGGTTGATAAATTCCTCGACCAACTCGGTGCGCGCCGTGATCTCCACGATGGCGACCTGCATCCCCATGTCGATGATGCGGGCGGGGAACCGTTCGCACAGCTCGGTCACGGCGTTGAAGCTCTCGGTGTCGTCCGTGCGCACCTTCACCAGCGCCATATCGCGTTCGACATGCAGGTCTTCGCTAATCATGCGGGCGTCGATGACGTTCACCAGCTTGTACAGATTGGCGACCATCTGGCGCGGGTTGAGCCGCTGGCCGTCGATCACGATGGTCATGCGGCTGACGTGCGGCTTGTGGGTGCGCCCGACCGTCAGGCTGTCGATATTGAAGTTGCGCCGCCGGAACAGACTCACGAGCCGGTTGAGCACGCCGGGCTTGTTCTCGACCAGCGCGGAGATGATGTGCTTCTTGTTTGCGTTCGTGCTCATGGCTGTGTCTCTCCCCACTTCGGACGTCGGATCATCTTGTCCAGATCGGCCCCAGAAGGCACCATCGGATACACCATCTCCTCTTTGAGGATGACGTACTCGATCAGCACCGGGCCTTTGATACTGCGCGCGAAGTCGACCGATTCTTTGATCTGATCGCGGCTGGTCACGCGCATTGACGGGATCCCGTAGGCTTCCGCCAGTTTGCAGAAGTCGGGATTGACCATCGGGGTGGCGTGGTAGCGCTGTTCGTAGAAGATTTCCTGCCACTGGCGCACCATGCCGAGGAATCCATTGTTCAGGATGGCGATATTCACGTCGACGTTCTCCTGCCGCGCGGTCGCCAGCTCCGCCAGCGTCATCTGGAACCCACCGTCCCCGACAATCGCCCACACTTCCTCGTCAGGCTTGGCGAACTTCGCGCCGATGGCGGCCGGAAAGCCGAAGCCCATCGTCCCCAACCCGCCGCTGGTCAACAGCGTGGACGGGCGCTGGTGCGGATAGTACTGCGCCTCCAACATCTGATGCTGTCCGACATCCGTCACAGTCACCGCGTTGCCATCAGTGAACTTCCATAGGTCGTTGATGACCTGCGCGCCGAGCAGTGTAGAGCCGGTGTAATGCGTGACGATATCGCGCTCGCTGCCGTCTTCCTGCCAATCACGGATACGGCGCACCCACTCCGGATGCTGTTTACGCGGCACATGCGGGAGCATCTGAGTCAGCACGGTGCGCAGATCGCCCACGATGCCCACGTCGACCTTCACGTTCTTGTTGATCTCCGAGGGGTCGATGTCGACGTGGATCTTGCGCGAGAGCGGCGAATACGTCTTGAGGTTGCCGGTCACGCGGTCATCGAACCGCATACCGAGCGCGATGAGCAGATCGGCCTCTTGAATCGCGTGGTTGCTGGCGGCGTGGCCGTGCATGCCCATCATGCCGATGCACAGCGGGTGCTGTTCGGGCAGCGCGCCCTTGCCGAGCAGTGTGAGCGTCACGGGGATGCCCGCGATCTCCGCCAATTCTTGAAGCTGCTGCGTGGCGTTGCCCATGATGAGGCCGTGACCGGCGAGGATCAGCGGGCGCTCCGCCTCTTGGATCAGCCGGATCGCTTCGGCAAGGTCGTTCTCGTCGGCGCTGCTGGCGACTTTATACCCCGGCAGCCGCAGCTTTCCGGTCGGATAGCTGCCAAATTCGGCCTTCTCCGTTTGCACATCCTTCGGAATGTCGATCAGCACCGGGCCGGGCCGGCCAGATCGGGCGATGTGGAACGCCTCCTCAACGACAAGCGGGATTTCGGCCGCGGACATCACGAGGTAGTTGTGCTTGGTCACCGGCAGAGTCACACCCGTGACATCGGTCTCTTGGAACGCATCGGTTCCGATGGAGCCGCGCGCGACCTGACCGGTGATGGCGACGATGCCCACCGAGTCCATCAAGGCGGTAGCGAGGCCCGTGACGAGGTTGGTCGCGCCCGGCCCGCTGGTGGCGATACACACGCCGACTTTCCCTGACGCGCGCGCGTATCCGTCGGCCATGTGGCTCGCGCCCTGCTCGTGACGAACAAGGACGTGGCGAATCTGCGGGTACTTGGTCATCGAGTCATACGTCGGGAGGATTGCGCCACCCGGATAGCCGAAGACGACTTCGACCCCTTCCTTGATGAGACACTCCAGTAGGATTTCCGCGCCGGTCAGCAGCATTGTTGGTTCGTCTCCCCGCTCACTACCTGTTCGCATTCACGCTTGGGCGGGCTGCGCGCCCGCTATCGTTTACTTATTCACGTAACTCAGCCAGCCGTACTTGTCCTCGACCGCGCCTGATGTGATCCCGAAGAACCGATCCTGTACGGCTTTCGTAATCGGGCCGCGCGTGCCGCTGCCTACCGGAATCCGGTCAATCGACCGTACCGGCGTAATCTCGGCGGCCGTGCCGGTGAAGAACACCTCGTCGGCCAAGTACAGCATGTCGCGCGGGATCGGCTCGAAGCGCACCTCGACACCCATCTCCTTCAGCAGCGTGATCGCACTGTCCCGCGTGACGCCCAGCAGGATCGACGCCCAGCTTCCCGGCGTGATGACGACGCCGTCAACGACCACGAACACGTTCTCACCAGCGCCCTCGCTCACATAGCCGTTGATGTCGAGCGCAAGCCCTTCGTGGAACCCATTGTCGTGCGCTTCCATGCTGATAAACTGGCTGTTGATGTACTGCCCGCCGATCTTGCCCCAGCTCGACGCCGTGCCGGGGGCCATTCGCCGCCACGAGCTGATCTGCACGTCAACGCCGTTCTCGATGGCGTCCGATCCGAGGTATCTCCCCCACTCCATCGTGAGGATCACAAGGTCGGTACTGTTCTTGCGGCCCTCAAGCCCCATCGCGCCCTGCCCGCGAAAGGCAAGCGGACGGACGTAGCACGAGTCATGCCCATTGCGGCGGATCGTCTCAAGAATCGCGCTGTTGATTTGGTCGGCGCTGTACGGCAGGTCGATCTTCGCCAGCTTGCACGAATTGACCATCCGTTTGGTGTGCGGCTGAAGCCGGAATACCGCCGGCCCCTGCGGCGTGCTGTAGGCGCGAATACCCTCGAACACGCTCGATCCGTAGTGCAGCGCATGGGTGGTGACGTGGACGGTGCAGTCCTCGAACGCGACCCATTCGCCGTTGCGCCATGCATAAGTCCCAAAGTTCATCTCACGTCCTTTCCATCCCATTAAACGCCGAAAGCCCCCGGCTTGGGGGCTTTCGTGTGCAGGTTCTGCTCACTTGCGGCGTCAGTCCGCGTCCCAAGCCATTAAAGCCCGTTCCCAATAATAAGGACGAGTACGAGGGCAATGCTAATGACTACGGAACGCGCGGCTTCGCGCATGATATGGATCCCTGTGGATTTGTTCACAAGTTGCGACAAGGCTAACCATATTTTTGTCGCTTGTCAACGAATCCGTGGATTACGCCGGAAATTCGTCTAACCTGACCAAGCATTCTGCTGCACGTTGCCCAAATATCCGCCGCCGTACCGTGTTGTGACATCACACAGACCGGGGACGCCTGCTATAATGAGGCGGCCAACCTATAGAGGCAGCTAGGGTTCCGCCGGCAAACACGCCGGGACTGGTTCAAGCGCTGCGGAATACCACGTTTCGTGGTCTGCATCTCAAAGGCAAGAAACCCGGAGGAGTGCGGTTGGAGACGTTTTTGCGTCTCTATCCGTCACCGTCCGAAAGGATTGGCTATGCCTTCGCATGTCCGCAGTATATTGCAGGCGCTGTTCGTCACGTTCCTATGGTCAACCTCCGTCATCCTGATTAAAACCGGGCTTGAAACGCTTCCGCCGCTAACGTTCGCAGGGCTGCGCTATAGCCTTGCATTTGTGTTTCTCCTTCCGCTGGCGCTGCGCACGTCCCGCCGAGGGATGACCGCCCGCCTCACCCGTGCCGATTGGCGGCGTCTCATCGCGCTCGGTTTGGTGATGTACACGCTCACACAGGCGCGCAGTTCGTCGCGCTCGATTATCTTCCGCCTGCCACCCACAGCATGATGCTGAACGGTACGTCTGCCGTCGTGTTGGTGTTCGGCACGGTGTGGCTCGCCGAACACCCGACCCGCCTACAAATCGCCGGTATCACTGTGTTTTTCGCCGGTATCGCCCTGTACTTCGCAGAGGCGGACTTCTCCGGCACACAGATGATCGGTCTCGCAGTAGCCACGTTTCAAGTGTTCGCCAATGCCGCCGCCGCCGTGTTGGGCCGTTTCGTCAACCGGACAGCGACGCTGTCTCCTCTGCTCATCACCACGATCAGCATGGGGGTCGGCGCGGCGATGTTGATCGTTGCGGCGCTGTTCACGCAGGGCGTGCCACAGCTCGGGGTGGGAGAGATCGGGTTCATCGTATGGCTGGCAGGAATCAACACGGCATTTGCGTTCACGTTGTGGAATCATACGCAGCGAACCCTTTCCGCCATGGAGTCCAGCATGATCAACAGTACCATGCTGATCCAGATTGGGGCGCTGGCGTGGATTTTCCTCGGTGACGCGCTGTCGATACGCGAAGTTGCCGGCATGCTGCTCGCAGCGGCCGGCATTCTGCTCGTGCAAGTTCGCCGGCTGCGTCGCGCACCACGGCCGTCTCTCACACAGACCACAGACCAACCGGCGTGACGAACCCATCGCCAGATGCGCTAAAATCAGCGCGCGACGTCAGACAACACCGCCGTTTCGGCGCCGTTAGGAGCTGCTTGTGACTCCGATCCGCTGGGGCATTCTGGCAACTGGAAATATCGCCCGCAAATTGGCGCATGACATCGACACCATGGAGGATGCGGTCGTCACGGCGGTCGGCAGCCGGTCGCAGGCCGCCGCGAACACGTTCGCAGAAGAATTCGGCGTTCCACACGCTTACGGCAGTTATGACGCGCTGATCCACGATCCGAACGTCGACGTGATCTATGTCGCAACTCCCAATCACCTGCACTATCAGAACACGATGGCGTGTTTGCGGGCGGGCAAACCGGTGCTGTGCGAGAAGCCGTTCGCGCTGAACGCCCGGCAGGCGCAGGAGATGATCGACTATGCCGAGCGCCACAACCTGTTTGTGATGGAGGCGATTTGGTCGCGCTTCATCCCCGCCCATCGCAAGCTGTATGAGCTGGCGTGGACGGGCGCGCTGGGTGAAATCCGCGCGATCAATGCCGAGTTCGGCTTCCGCGCGCAGTTCGATCCCGTCAGCCGCTTATTCGATCCGTCAAAGGGCGGTGGCGCGCTGCTCGACCTCGGCGTCTATGCGCTGGCGCTCGCCGTCAAGCTGTTAGGCACGCCGGATCGTGTGACCGGCTTCGCTCAGCTCAGCGCGACGAACGTGGACGAGCAGGCCGCCATCATCTTGGGCTTTCCATCGGGGGCCGTCGCAAACATCACGTGCGCCATCCGCACACAGTTGTCGAACGACGCGCGCATCTACGGGACAAAGGGCCGCGCGCGTTTGCACGAGCCGTTCTGGCGTCCCAACGACCTGACCACCGTGATCGACGGCGTCGAAGAACACCTCACGATCCCACGGCAAAACTGGGGCTATCAGCACGAGCTGGAGGAAGTGCATCGCTGCCTGCGCGAAGGTCACACCGAATCGCCCCAAATGCCGCACGACGATACGCTAACGATTGCGCGTATCATGGACGACCTGCGCAGACAGTGGGGCGTCACCTATCCCGGCGATTGACGTTCACGCGAAGCAAACCGCTGCGCATGCCACATTAGCGACGCCCGCGCTGAACAGCGCGTCCGCGCACGCGGTCATGGTCGCGCCGGTCGTAATCACATCGTCAACAAGGATCACCGAGGCCGGCACGCGATCGCTGCAAAACGCAAACACGCCCTGAACGGCTCGCCGGCGTTCCGCGGCATCACGCCCGACCTGTGGCCCACGCCAAGCCGTTCGCTTTAGCGCATACACATACGGCAGTCCGGTTCGATTCGCGACGGACTCCGCCAACAGCGCGATATGATCGTAGCCGCGCCAGCGCACGCGGTCAGGATGCGAAGGGGACGGGACGATCACGCTGTGGGGCAGACTCGCCGCCGTGATCGTCGCTGCAATGTGTGCCGCCAGTGTCTCAGCGAGGGTGATCGCCCGCTGGAACTTGAACGCAAGCACCGCATCGCGGATCAGGCCGTCATACTTGTGCGCCGCCACCGCTTGCACATTCGGCGTCAACTCCCGGACAAGGCCGCTGCCGCCGAGCGAGTTGAGCCGACCACGGCATGACTCGCACCATGCCGCGCCGATCCGCTGACAGTGCGCGCACGCCGGCGGGTACAGCAGATCGAGCAGCCATCCGACCGCCTGCCGAAGCATCGGCTAGTCCGCGAGCAGCGCGAGGCCCGCCGCCACCTGCGCCCGCACGCTCTCCGGCGCGGTGCCACCCGGCGCCGACCGCGAACGCACCGACGCATCGTAATCGAAGACGGCCGCGACATCGTCGGCGATCAGGCCGGACAGCCCGCGCAGATCGTCGAGCGACAGTTGGTCAAGCGGGACACCGCGCTCGCGCGCCATCCGCACGGCCCGCCCTGCGGTGTGATGCGCCTCGCGAAACGGCATGCCCTTGCGCACGAGATACTCAGCCAAGTCGGTCGCCAGCATCTCCGCGACTAGTCCCGCGCGCATCCGGTCGGGATGGAAGGTCAGCGTGCGGACGACGCCGGTCACGACAGGCAGCAGTTGGCCGAGCGTGTCGATGGCGTCGAACAGCGGTTCCTTGTCCTCTTGCAAATCCTTGTTGTAGCCGGTCGGCAGGCCCTTTAGCGTCGTCAACAATCCCGTCAGGTCGCCGATGATCCGGCCGGCTTTGCCGCGAGTCAGCTCCATCGGGTCGGCGTTGCGCTTCTGCGGCATCAGGCTTGATCCCGTGCTGTAGCGGTCAGCCAGCGTCACGTAGCCAAAGGCGGGATTGCTGAACAGGATCACGTCTTCCGCAAGGCGGCTCAGGTGCGCTCCCAACAACGCGCACCCGAAAAGCAGTTCCGCCACGAAGTCCCGATCGCTGACTGCGTCGAGGCTGTTTGGGCTGATTGACGCGAAGCCGAGTTCCGACGCCAGCGCGGCGCGATCAATAGGAAACGGCACGCCGGCCAGCGCGCCGCTCCCCAGCGGCAGCACATCAATGCGCGAGATCGTATCGGTCAACCGCTGCGTGTCGCGTTCGAGCATCCAGAACACGCTCATCAGCCAGTGGCCCGCTGTGATCGGCTGTGCGGGCTGAAGGTGGGTGAATCCCGGCATGACGGTATCGGCGTGCTCACCGGCGCGTTCGGCCAGTACCCGCATCAGATGGCGGACAGCCACCAGCAGATCAACCGCTGCGCCGCGCGCCCACAGCCGGAAGTCGGTGGCAACCTGATCGTTACGGCTGCGACCGGTATGCAGCTTGCCGCCGACCGGCCCAACGAGTTCGGTCAGCCGACGCTCGACCGCGGTGTGAATGTCTTCATCCCCCTCCGCGAACACGAACGTGCCTGCCGTGAACTCCCGCGCGATCTCGTTGAGTCCGCCGACGAGGGTCTCGGCCTCGCCGCGTGTGATGACTCCTGCGCGCGCCAACCCGTTCGCCCACGCGATGCTGCCGCGAATATCCTCCGCCGCCATGCGCTGATCGAACGGTAGGCTGTCATTGAGCCGCCGGAGATCGTCATCTGTCGGTTCGCTGAACGCGCCGCCCCACAGGGTCATACATCACCTCGTTGAGCTGTCAGTTGGCAGGAGACAGTTGTCAGTTGCCAGTAGACAGTTGTTAGTAGACAGTTGGCAGGAGTCAGGTGGCAGGTGGCAGGAATCAGTGCACAGTTGAGGTGGAGCGTTTAACCCGTCCTGAACACCAACTCCTGTCCACTGATACCTGAATCCTGCCTACTGCCTATACTGTCTACTGCCCACTGTCCACTGTCCACTGATACCTGAATCCTGCCTGCTGGATCCTCGATCCCAAAACCCCTAGTCCCGCTTGAACTTGCTGTAATCCGGCTTGCGGTAGCGGCTTTGACCACCGCCCTCCAGCGAAAGCATCGCCTCGACCTTCATCGGCAGGCCGAACAACTGGATGAAGCCTTCGGCATCCTTCTGGTCGTACACATCCTCTTCGCCAAACGACGCATAGTCCTCGCGGTACAGGCTGTATTGGCTGCGACGGCCGAGGACGGTCACGTTGCCCTTGTACAGCTTGAGCCGGACGACGCCGGTGACGGGCTGCTGCGTGACGGCGATAAACGCGTCGAGCGCCTCGCGCAACCGCGTATACCACAGGCCGTTGTACACCAGCTCGGCGTACTTGACCGCGAGGAAATCCTTGTAGTGCATGATGTGCTTGTCGAGGCAGATCGACTCCAGTGCCTGATGCGCCTTGTAGATCACGGTGCCGCCGGGAGTCTCGTACACGCCGCGCGACTTCATCCCGACCAGCCGGTTCTCAACGATGTCGATGCGGCCGATCCCGTGCGCGCCGGCCAAGCGGTTGAGCGCGACAAACAGGTCGACCGGGTTCATCTCCGCGCCGTTGAAGCTGACCGGATTGCCCTGCTCAAAGCCGATCTCGACCTCTACGCCTTCATTCGGAGCGTTCTCAGGATCGACCGACAGTTGGAACATCGACGGCTCGGGGCTGTTCCACGGATTCTCCAGCGGCCCGCCCTCGTGGCTGAGATGGAACAGGTTGCGGTCGCGGCTGTAGATCGACTTGATCGTGGCCGTGACCGGAATCCCGAACTCCTCGGCGTACGCCAGCGCGTCTTCGCGGCTGCGGATGTCCCACTCGCGCCACGGGGCGATGACCTTCAGCTTCGGATTGAGCGCCATCGCGGTGAGTTCAAACCGCACCTGATCGTTGCCCTTGCCCGTGCAGCCGTGCGCAATCGCGTCGGCGCCTTCGAGTTCAGCGATTTCAACGAGGTGCTTGGCGATCAGCGGGCGCGCAAACGAGGTGCCGAGCAGGTATTCGCGCTCGTATACTGCGCCGGCCTGCATGGTCGGGAACACGAAATCGCGCAGAAACTCCTCGCGCAGGTCGCGAATATACAGTTTGCTTGCGCCGCTGGCGATCGCCTTCGCCTCAAGGCCGTCGAGTTCCTCCTCTTGCCCGATGTCCGCGCAGAAGCAGACGACCTCACAGCCGTAGTTCTGCTTGATCCAGTGGACGGCAACCGACGTGTCTAAGCCACCACTGTACGCCAGTATCGCCTTCTTGATGCCGCTGTCCTTCATGCCCATGTCTCCTGAGAACCAAAAGACCCCGAACATCACGGTTCGGGGCCTGTGTGACCTGATCAAGTGGCTGGTCGCCACGTGACGGCAGCATCAAACGAACCGAACCCGGAAGGAGTTGGATCGCAGGCCTCGCCGCACGCGGAAACGCAGTTCGCTCAACATAACGCGCTAGGATAGCGTGCCCGGCGCATTTGTCAAGCGTATTGGACTCACTCCATCGGGCGAATGGACAAATAGATGATCAGACTACCGTCCTCGGTGTACGAGTTGTTGTTAATCCGAACGAACGTCGTCCCCGTCGCGCCGGCAGTGAAGATAAGGCTCCCGCCCTCCGCCTCGGAAAGTGAAAGGCTGGCATACGTATTGATCTCGTACCCATCGACCGTGACACTCACCGAAACTGGGAAGTCGGCAGATACGGTGAGCAGATACCGTTCACCTTCAGTGACATTGATGATCGTAGCGTCCTCGTACTGATCGGCGAGGAACTCGATGGGCTGCGGATCCGCCGTGAGGGTCACGAAATGCGCCGGTGTGACTTCGAGCGTCAACGATACGTCCTGCCCCTCATACGGCACGATCACGAGATAGTAGTGCTGGTCCGCTTCAACCATCGTCTTGGGCAGCTGCAGCGTCTGCACCTGATAGGACTCCGTCTGCTGAGCGATAAAGCCGGCGGAATCGTACAGCAGCAGCGCCGCATCGAAGGCTTCATCCCCGCTCAACGTAATCGAATAGGCATCGTCAGCCGTGGTCAGCGTGCGAGCAACGGGCGTGGTTCCGCTCAGTTCAACCGTGACCGGCTCATTGGGCGATACCGCCGGGATCGTCTTGATCATGCTGAGCGAGAACTCACCGGTCGCCCCTTCCGAGAACGGCCGCACCAGAACAGAGTAGTCGCCATTTTCCGGCGCAGTGAACACCAGCAGCGAATTGGTGCTCGGCCCTGAGTCGTCATCACCGACAATCACTTCGCCGTCAGCGTTGTGAATCTCAAGATACGGATCAAAGGCCGAGGAGTTCAAGCTGAAGGCGATCACCTCGCCCAGCTCCGCCGTAAACGGGAACGTCGACGTCCCTTCCAGAAACGCGGTAATCGTCCCCTCCGTGAGGGTCGCGCGCTCGACCTGCGCCTGTTTTGGCGGCACTTCGGTCGCTTGCGCAGACGCAGCGCCCACGACAGACAACATCACCGCGATCAGCATCCCACCTGTAACGATAAATTTGCGAGTCATCGTGTCAAACTCCCTCATTGGGTAAGCGGCACATTCATCACTTGTGAGTGTACGACGAATCTCCGTCGCCAGTCGTTCCAAATTCAACGCGCCGGCATACGATGACCTGCATGCCGGCGCATTCCAAGCGTCTGGATCAGCCGGTTACCGGTAGTGTGAAGAAGTTCACCGGCGTGGAAGCTGTCACGAACGCGAACGCGACCCAACCGACCTGCCCGGCGTACTCAACCTGAAGCCACGACGCATCCGCATTACGGCCCAGCACCTTGAGCGTCGAAAACGGCGCGATCAGCCCGAGGCTTGCGGCGTCCGTCGACGGCCCGGCGCGGAAGTTCAGCCGCACGCCGACCGTTTCGACCAGAACGGTGCTGGACGGCACCCCCGACTCGGTCGATTCGGAAAGCACCGGCACGCCGGACACATTGGCGGTGATCACCCACCCGCCGCTGACCCAGCCCTGCACGTCACCCGTGTTGATCTTGAACCACGTCCCCGCGGCGTTGCGGCCGACGACCGGATACGTTTCACCGAGCTTGATCTTCTTGAGCACCAGCGTGTTCACCGCAGACGGCGCGCTGCGCACATTCAGGACGAACGCGCGAACGGTGGCCGTCGGCGAGCCGGCCGGTGGCTGCGGGCTGCCGGTCGAGGTCAACTGCGTGATCGAGAACTCAATGAACGCGTTATTGTACAGTTCGAGGTACTCCACGGTGATGACGTGTGTGCCCGCGCCAATCGCGTAGTCCACGATGTGTTCGGCGCCCGGCGACTCGACGAAGCGGTCAATGATCGCCACGTTGTCTACGAACACGCGCACACCATCATCAGCCTTGGCACGGAAGCGATAGGTTCCCCCGGCGAACACCTGCGAGGTGCGCCAGCGCGCCGTCCAGTACTCCGCCGGCATATTCGGCAGCGGCGCAGAAAAGCCCCAGTTATGCGTCGGGCTGGACTCGTTGAGGATCGCGGCGGCCGGCTGTGCCAAGGACGTATTCGGGAAGTATTCGGCGAGCCATGTCCCGGTTGGCACGGGCTGTTCGACCACGTTCAGATCTGCCCACGTCAGCGAGATCGACGCGCCCCCCGTCCGTTCGCGGTAGTCCACTTGCAACTTGGTGGCCCCGCTGAGGTTGAGGTCGATGGTGAGGACGGTGCTCGGCTGGCCGGCGTTCATCGTCGACAGCACGATGTTGTCGTTGATCCGCAGTTGGAACTCGTCGTCGGCGCGGATGCTGAACCGGTACGTGCTCGCGTTGAAGAACACGTCGGTGGAGAACCGTGCCGAGAAGTTATCGGCCTGAATCGACGCATCGGGGGATCCCGCCCCCCAATCGACGTTCAGTCCGTTGGTGTAGGTGGTCTCAAAGGCGGGATTGAAACCGGAGAGGAACAGATTGTTATAGAACTGGGCCTTCCACGTGGCGGTGTTCTGGGCGGACGCGGTCGGCACAACCGCCGCGCTGAGTACCATCAACGCCACAGCGGCAACGAGAAATTTGAAGCGACGCATACGGCCTCCTTGATGAGAAGTCGGAAGTGACAAAGACAAGTGGCGAGAGCCGATCACCCCCCTTTGCTCGCGCGGCGTCTGAAAACGGCAGCGTTTCCGCGATGACATCCCGGCCATGAGCACGGCTCTTTGGTAAGCATTCCGCGGCGGATTGAACAAGACACCGCCGCACGTTACCTCTAGCGTATCATACCGTTCCCGACGCTCGCTTGACGGCTGGAATACGATGGGCCGCTGGATTGGCCGCGCCTCTCACTTGTCAGCGGCGCGCCATGACGGGTACAATCTCAGCCGTAGTTTGACGTTGTATCACACTGCGGGGAACACTCATGGCGGCCGACCGGCTCTTCACCAAACGCGACGCGAAAGTCCGCGCGCACCTGCTCCAGTATGCTCCGGTGTGGATCATCGACGAGAAACTGGTTCCCTCTGACGAATCCATTCAGTTCAACGTACTGTTCCAGCACAACCTGTACGGGTGGGTCAACCGGCGTTATCTGTACGACGGGTTCAACGACGTGCTGTATCACAAGGGCCAGACCGTCGCCGACGACGAAATGGTCAGCGAGGTGACGGCTCGTGATCCCTATATCGCGGCGGTCGTTGCGGACATCCCGAACGCATACGGCGGCTGATTTACCCCCTGCAAAGCACAGGACTCAAGGGGCGCGGACGCAAACCGCGCCTCTTTGCGTGCTGCTGGCTTATACGTTGAGCCGCCGGCGTCCCCCCCGGGCGGCGCGTTCAAAGACGTCGATGACCTGATCGGTGACCAGCGCCCAATCGTACTGCACGGCGCGGTTCGCGGCCGCCTGCGCAAGCGTGTCGCGCAGGTTCGGGTCGGTCAAAATCTGACGGATGCGTTCAGCGAGTGCCTCTGGATCGCGCACCGGCACGAGGAATCCGGTCTCGCCATCGCGAATCAGATACTGCAGCCCGCCGACCGCGGATGCTATCACCGGCGTGCCAGTCGCCATGCTTCTAACGCCACCATCCCGAACGACTCGTAATCCGACGGCATGATCAGGGCCTCGGCCGCGGCGTAGAAAGCCGGCAGCGACGCGTGATCGCGGCTTCCGACAAACTGTACATAGCCGCTCACGCCAAGTTGTTCGGCCAACGCGTGAAGCCGGACGCGCTCTGGGTTGCCAGCCTCCCCGCCGACGACCATCAGCCGCACTCCCGCGAGAACACTAGGCTCGATGGTATGCAGGTCATGCAGCGCCCGCAGCAGGATGTCGACCGCCTTCAACGGCTCCAGCCGACCGACGAACAACAGCATCTTGTCGCCATCGCACAGCCCGACCAGCGCGCGTGCGATATCCCGATCCATCGGCTTGAACTGAGTCGTATCGACGCCCGGCGGCACGATGGACACCTTGCGCCGATCGACGCGGTACAGCCAGAGTAGTTGATGCAGTTCCGCCTGAGTCGCCGCGATGATCCGGTCGGCATGGCGCACGATCTGCATTTCAGCCGTCACGCGTGGGTCGATCATCGGCTGATTCGCGATGCGGTTCTTCATCGCGCCTAACGTGTGGAACATCTGCACCCACGGGACGTCCCAACTCCGCCGCAGGATATCGGCCACCATCCCGCTCAGCCAGTAGTGAGAATACATCACGTCATAGACGCGGCTGTGGAGCGCGGAATACTTGTGGATGCCTGCCGCGAACTCCTGCGCTGTGCCGATCAGGTTGGACGGATCGGCAGGGCCATAGCCGCCAGCGCGAAGCCGGATGACCCGAACGTTTTCGCCGAGACTGGTATCGACCTCCGGCTCGATGGCCGATTCGCGGCGCGTGAATACGTCGACCTGCATACCACGCCGGCCCAACTCACGCGAAAGCTCACGCACATAGACGTTCATGCCGCCGGTCTTGAACCCGCCGAGAACGGCCAGCGGGCTGGTGTGCATCGAGATGATGGCGATTGATCTGATCGGTCTCACAGAGGTCATTTCGGCAAGGTCGCTTTCAGCATATACAGCGTCTCGCTGACGGCGCCCATACGATATTTGTAATCCTGATTACCGCGCAGGAAGTCGAACTCGGTGTACCCCTGCTCGACAGCGTGCTGGATCAGATAAGACAGCAAGATGATGCCGGGGCTGAGCTGGCCGTGACTTACCGAGATTCCGGAGTTATAGACCATCACCCGCCGGTTGTAGACAAAGTTGAAATACGATGCGGTCGGTTCCCCGGCCAGCGTCAGGAACGAGAGCTGAAGCCACCCGTTGCGCTGCATCGCAGGCAGCAGGGAACGGAAGAAACGAACGTTGTGCGGGTCTTCGAGGAAGACTGCCTTGTCTTGGGTGCTTTCGGCCATCAAGCGGAGGAACTGGTCGGCCGCGCGGTCGAGATCATCCTCAGGCGTGACGATGTGCCAGTCGAGGTCGGGCGTCCCGTACGCGATCCGCATCTTGCGCCGCAGCTCGTGCCGGTTCTTCTTGTCAAGGCTTTCGATGTAGTTCTCGAAGGCCCCGCCCAAACGGATAACCGGACACACCTCTTGAAACACCTGCTCGACTTCAAACCCGGCAGTGCGCAGCGCCTGACTCAGTCCGGGAAGTGTCGCGGATTCTTCACGGATGTTGCACAAGTTGATGCGATCGAAACGGTCGGCGTGTTCACACAGTACGTGCGCGCTGGCCGCGAACACCTGCGACGCATATTCCGGGGCATAGATCATGTCGACGTAGTCGGTCACGTCGACACAGCCGATCCCGCGCACGACGCGCTCGCCCCCCTCGCCCGTTTCGATAAACCACGGCGCGATGCCCACCAGCGCTCCGGATTCACCGCGCATGGTCACGAGGGACAGTTCCCCGGCTTGATACGCATCCCACCACAACGACTGCCATTCCCACGTCAGAAACACGGTATCGGTAGGGCTTTGCCGCACCAACGCATTCCATTCGGACTCAAGCTGCGCGAAAGCCGCCGGCGTCGTGTGTACTTCGATTTTCAAGCCGATCTCCAGTTGTGGTGCAAACACGTCCATGCCCGATTCAAACATCGAAACAAATTCAACGACCACCTGACGCGAGAAGATCCGTGAATCTTACAGCAGCGAAGGCCTCAATTGGGGGAGAATGGACCGAGATGGTCATCCTGTGGCTCGGCAAGCATCGCCTCAAGCAAGACGATCTCACGCCGGTACAGACTGCGCAGGTCGTCGATCATCACCTGCAAGTTGTCGGCTTCAAGCAGTGCCTGCCGCTGTGTTACGTTGATGTCGTGGAGAATGCCGGCCGCCAGACTGCTCAGTGTCAGCGGATCGTTCGGGAGTCTGCGCGCGCCCGGCTGAATCCGGCCTGCGCCTTCCAGCACCTTGAGATAACGCGTAATCCCTTGCTGAAGGCCGTCGATCGACTCTTGACGGACGTACTGCCCCGGATGAAGCATGGGCGCCGCCTCGACCGATCCGACCAGATACGGCTGGCCGTACTTGAACTCACTGACCCGGAACCGCTCGCGGCCAACGACGATGATATTCATGCGCCTTCCGGCAAATGCTGTACCTGCGTGATCGCGGCGGTGGTACCCACAACCGTCGGTTTGGCCTCCACGCGGCTCCGACCCTCCTCGGCTGCTCCCTGCTCAAGCAAGACGATCCCGAACGGCGAGTCGGTGGCGATACAGTGATTGATCATTTCCTTGTAGCGTTCCTCGAAGATGTGCAGCGCCAGCGACTGCAAGGGAAACAGCACAAGTTGCAGCGGAAACAACGGAAGGTCGAACATGGTCACACGTCACCGGAATTACGCCGCCATTATAGTCATATCACCTGACGGCAGACGAAACATGCAGCGAACACTTATCTAGCGGGAGAAGTTGAACGTGGTGAGTGATGCGAAAGCGCCAACCTCATTTCGCTCGGCACGTTCAGCTGCTCACTGGGTCACGCGGCAGAAAGCGCTGAATCTCGATCAGATAGCCACTAGGATCACGCACGAATCCATTATAAATCGCATAGCGTTCGTTCACCTTGGGCCACTGCTCAACTCTCGCCCCACGCTCGACAAGCGCAGCGAAAAAGGCGTCGACATCCTCGGTGACGAGCGTAAAGATCACGTTGGGCTGTTGGCTCACGCGCTGCGCCTCAATCGTCCCCGCGCGGCAAATCCCGACATACGCCGCGGGATTGATCTGGTAGATCTTACAGCCGCCTTGATCGAGCCACAGCGGCAGTTCGAGGATTGTGCCGTAGAAGTGCGCGCTGGCGTCAAGGTCGAGCGTGTAGAGAAACGTGATCTGCGAGTCGATTTTTGGCAGCGGCATAACGCCTCCCTATGTTCTGCTCAGCAACTCGCGTTAAAGTACCGCCTGCACTCCAGCCTCGCAAGGACGCGCACATGCGAATCACCATGTTCTCAATCAATCCGCTCTATCCCAACGTGATTACGGGCGGAGCGTCGAAACACCTGCGTTCCGTCGCTATCCACTTGGGCGAATTGGGCCATCACGTGCGGATCATGTGCACGCGCATCGAAGGCAGCGACACGCGGTTTCTATGGCACCCGAACGTAGAAGTGCATCCCGTGCTGCCGTTCAAGCAGCCCTTCCCGCAGCCCTACGCGATCAGCGGACACGACATGGCGCAGGTCGTCCAGCTCATGGGGGACGCCTTGCACGACGCCGACCGCTTCTATGTCCACGACGGCGAGCTGCTGTTCCCGTTCCTGAGCGAGCGCGTGCCCACCGTCGTCAGCCTGCGCGACAACGTCTACCCCGAAACACTGCACGGCGGGTTCCTGTTCCGCGGCCACCGTCTGATCCTGATCAGCGAGTATTCGCGGAAGTTCGTCCTCGCCACAATGGGGCGCTTCTTCCCGGCCCTGCGCGAGCGCATCGTCGTGATTCACAACGGCATCGACTGGGACACGTTCCGGCCTACCCCGCCGCGAGACATCCTGAGCGTCATCCCGGTCGACCCGACCAAGCACAAGATCGTCATTCACCCGCACCGGCCCGAAGAGTCGAAGGGCCTGTTGCAAACGATTGCAGTCGCCGATCTGCTTGTCCACCGCTGCGGCTGGGATACGCTCCGTGTGCTGGCGCCGAAGTGGCTTGAGTCGCAGAATACGCCCGAACTGCTCGACTTTTACGCACGTGTACAGGCCGATATCGACCGCCGCGGCTTGACCGAACACGTGATCTTTCACGACTGGGTTCCGTCCGCGCTGATGCCGGAGTACTACGCGATGGGTGACGTGTCGTTGTCGCTGGGCAGCTTTGCCGAGACCTTCGGCAATTCGGTGTATGAGTCGCTCGGGTGCGGGACGCCGGCGGTCGTCGCGCGCGTGACCACCCACCGCGAGCTGCTGCCGCCCGACCTGATCGACACAGTGGATTATGCCGACACCGAAGCGGCCGCGGCCCTCGTCGACGATATCCTGCGCACGGGGCGGCGCACATCGCAAGCAACGCTGGACTATCTGCGGACTCACTACGGCGTGCAGCGTCAACTCGACGCCTATGCCAATGTCATCCTGAACGCCGAGCACAGCACGCCGCTGATTTATCGGCACCCTGTCCTGAACGACGACACGCCCTTTAGACTCGCACCGTGGTGCGTGCCATCCGTGCGCGGCGTATATCACGACTTCAACGCGACGTATGCGGACATGGGCGCGCTGGGCAGGCTGCTGATCGCACAGCGCGCGGGCATCAGCCGCCGCCAAGCCCGCGAGTCCGGTATCGCGGCGGCCGAGTTCGACCACTGGTTCGAGGCTGGCTACATCGTGCCGAACAGCGATGACGTTCATTGACGAATAGCACGTATGTTCGATATAATAAAGGCATGGAACTCTCCAAGCCCACCCAAGTTCTGGACTCGCTGGCGACCCATGGCGACATGATGAGCCACGAGCATGACAGCGCAGCCACGGCGACCGGCAAGCGCGCGCCGCGTTATCAGTCGCACTCGCTCGACGAATGCATCACGAACTTATCGACTCCACGCGGGCCGAAACCGGTCTTGAAGTCGATGGTGACGACCGCCTGCGAGCGCAACTGCTTCTACTGTCCGTTTCGCGCGGGCCGCAGCAAGATGGCGCGCGTGACGTTCACTCCGGACGCGATGGCCGGCGCGTTCGACACGCTGGTGCGCGCCAAGAAGGTCGATGGCTTGTTCCTATCGTCCGGCATCATCAAGGGCAGCGTGACGACACAGGACAAGCTCATCGACACCGTGCAGATCGTCCGCCGCAAGTACAACTACCGCGGATATGTGCATCTCAAGGTCATGCCCGGTATCGAGCGCGACCAGTTGGCGCACATGATGCGGATCGCCGACCGTGTGTCGGTCAACCTCGAAGCGCCGACCGAACAACGTCTCGCCGCCCTCGCCCCGAAGAAGGAGTTCCTCACCGAACTGCTTCAAATGCTGCGCTGGGCCAACGAAATCCGCGCCGCCGACCCGCATCAGAAATGGGCGAGCACGGTCACGCAGTTCGTCGTCGGCGCGGTGGGAGACACCGACCTCGAACTGCTCAGCCTGAGCGAGAATCTATACCGCCAGCTCGGTTTAGCCCGCGTTTACTACTCTGCATTTTCGCCGGTTTCCGATACGCCGCTCGAAAACGTGAGCGCGGCCAGCGCAACCCGTCAGCGCCGGTTGTATCAGGCCAGCTTTTTGCTGCGCGACTACGGCTGGAGCGTCGAAGACCTCGGCTTCGCTGGCAGCGGGTTTCTTCCCGAAAACGTCGATCCCAAGCGCGCTTACGCCGATGCTGTCCTGCGCAGCGCCCCGATTGATCTTCAGATCGCAGATCGTGAACAGCTGATGCGCGTCCCGCACATCGGGCCGAAAGCGGTGGAACGCTTGCTCAAAGCGCGCCAGCAGGCGCGCATCGTCGACCTCACGCAGCTTCGCGCATTGGGCATCTCACGGCCTGACGACCTCGCGCCGTATGTCCTGCTGGACGGGTGCCGGCCGCCGCAGCAGCTCGCCTTGTTTCCGGGCGCATAGGGCAGCGCGCCTCTCGGATTCGCGGCGCACGCCCTAACCGGTGGCGTCGAGCAGGCGCTTGATCGCGGGGAGCGCGGCCTCGGCAGCCTCGCACCCGGCCTTGAGGGGCAGCTCCAGATCGCGGAAGTTCAACGATGCGGCCCCCTTCAGTTCGGGGCGGATCAGCACGTCAGGCGGGAACTTGGCGAGGCGGGTCTCGTGCGTATACCAGACCAGCACGCGAAACGACCGCCACAGCGACGCGCCGACGCCGGGCTCCATATCCTTGCCTGAGCGCAGCGTCGGCAGATGGAACGGCAGGCCGATGCCCATGATCTGGCTGAGCGGATCACCCCACGAGTGGTCGTGGTTGAGCGGCGGATACACATCGACGGCGATGATCCGCCCGCCGTCCTTCGCCGAAAATCCGCGTTCATAAGCGACGCCGGTCGCCACGCTGTCGATCACGCCGCCATCCGCCAGCTGCATGCCGTCCCTTGAGACAGGCGGAAACGCGCCCGGCACCGCCGCCGATGCGACCAGCGCTGGCACGACCTCGCCGGACTCGATCACGACCTCCCGGCCGGAGATGAGATCCACCGCCGTGACGGCCATGCGCACCTTAAGCTGCGAAAACTTGATGCTTCCTAGCTGATGGCGCAGCACGTCCGCGATCCGGTTCTGCCGTGAGCGCGCGCTGAACGGGTTAGAGAAGATCCGCGTGCCTTGAAACTCGCTCAAACGCTCGGCGAGGTCTTCGGGCGGATTTCCCGCCGCGTACAGCGCGCCGACGATTGCGCCCATGCTCGTGCCAACGATGATGTCGATCGGGATATGCTCGCGGGCCAGCACTTGCAGCACGCCGATATGCGCGATGCCGCGACTTCCACCTCCCCCAAGAACCAGCGCGATTTTCGGGCGCGTCATGCCGGGTTCCCCGCGTCGTTCGGATCGACCAACAGCCGGCGCAGCACCTTGCCCACGAACGACTTCGGCAGCGTGTCGCGGAACTCGATCTCGATCGGCACGGCGTGCGGCTCCAGCCGGCGCTGACACAACGCGATAAGCTCGTCTTCGGTCAGGCGCGTGCCCGGCCGGGGGACGACATAGGCTTTGACACGCTGGCCGCCGTGCTCGTCCCCCTCGACCGTCACGCCGACGACCGCCGCCTCAAGCACCTTGCTGTTCTCGTACAGCACTTCCTCGACATCGCGCGGGTAGACGCTGTACGCCCCGCTGAAGATCGTGTCCTTCTTCCGGCTCACCAGTTGGAAATATCCGTCCGCGTCCATCAGCGCCAGATCACCCGTATAGAGCCAGCCGTCGCGCAGCACCGACTCATCATCGCTGGATTGATCCCCGGCCTCATCCCAGTACCCGCGCATCACCTGCGGCCCGCGCACGCGAAGCTCACCGATCTGCCCCGGCGGCAGCACGTCACCCGTCCTCAGGTCGACGATGTCTGCGTCGGTGTTAGGCAGAGGCACACCGATGAAGCCGACCTTGCGCGTTCCGTACAGCGGATTGGCGTGCGTGCTCGGCGACGCCTCGGTCAACCCATACCCCTCGACGAGCCGGCCGCGCGTCAGCTTTTCGAACGCTTCCTGCACTTCCACCGGAAGCGGCGCTGCCCCGCTGATGCACGCCTTGATCGTGTTCAGGCCGTAACTGCGCACATTCGGCGCGTTGTTGATCGCGGTGTACATCGCCGGCACGCCGGGGAACAACGTCGGCTTGTGCCGCTTGATCGCCTCCAGCACCGTGCCGACGTCGAACCGGGGCAGCATCACAATCGTCGCGCCGACCGCAATCGGCAGGTTCATCGCGGTGGTCATCCCGTAGCTGTGGCACAGGGGCAGCACCGCCAGCAAGATTTCTTTGCCGTACTGGAGATCGGGTACCCAGTGCCGCAGCTGCATCGTATTGGCGACGAGGTTGCGATGAGTCAGGCACACGCCTTTCGGCTGATTGGTCGTCCCGCTTGTGAACACGATCGCCGCGAGATCGTCCATCGCAACGTCGATCTCCGGCCCGCGCTCGACGGCGTCGGCGTCACTTAGAATATCCGCTAGGAACGCGCCACGTTTCAGGATTTCACGACGCCGTTCTGCCGGGATGTCCTGTTTGGCGAGTTCAGCCAGCACGATCGTGACTCCCGGAATGGCCGGCTGGATCGCGTCAATCATCGGCAGAAATTCAACCAGCGACACCAGCACTTTCGCTTGGGTTGACGTGATCGCGCCCTGCACCTCCGGCCCGCGTGCGTCCGGATTCGGCACGACGACCACGCCGCCCGCTTTCAGGATCGCGTAATACGCCACCACGAACTGTGCGCAGGTCGGCAGCACGACGCACACGCGGTCGCCGCTGCCCACGCCCATGCCGACCAGCGCATGCGCCAAGCGATTCGACTGGTCATTGAGCGCCTCGTAGGTCAGCGTCTCGCCCTGCGAGATCGCGGCGGCACGCTTCGGCAGCCACTTGGCGGCGCTCTCTAGGAACCGGTGTACAGGCTGCTTCGGGATCGGCACGGAATGCGGCGTCCCCGCGCTGTAGCTGCTGAGCCATGGACGGCGCGGCTGAAGCGGAGTCTCGCCCGTCGCACGCCACGACGACTTGCGCCCATCGTCCGAGATGAAGCGGTCAATCGCCCGGTTGACTGCCGTGTGGCGTTCGAGCTGCACGCGGTGCTTAGCTGTGCCGATGTCGACGACCTCCGCGTTCGGGATCATCCGCCCGATGTCGTCGAACACGAAACGCGGGAAGAAGTTGTCGCGCGCGCCGGTGATGACGAGCGTCTCGCACGAGAGGTTGCGCAGCAGCGGCCATCCACGCCAGCGCCGCATATTGTTGAGGAACATGCGTTTCATCACATGGATATCCGCGTTCCAGCGCGGCCGCCACCGCCAAACCGGACGGTAAACCCAATTCGGCAGCCGGAACAACATCGCCGCGGCCCGTGGCAGTGGATACTCCCCTGCCGTGGCGATCAGGACGAGCTTGGCGACACGTTCAGGAAACGCATTCGCGAACTCGACACAGATCGAGCCGCCGAACGAGTGCCCGACCACCACAAACTGGGGCGGAAGCTGCAAGGTGTCGACCACCGCTTTGAGATCACCCACCATCTCCGGCATGGTGTACTGAGAATACGGCGCGTCGCTGTTGCCATGTCCGCGCAGGTCGGGCGCCACCACGCGATACGACTTGGCGAAATGGTTAATCTGATATTCCCACGTATCGGCGCAGCCCGCATAGCCGTGAACGAACAGCAGCGTCGACTCGACGCCTTCCGGTTGGATGTCGATCACGCTCATCGTGGCATGGTTGATGCCGGGGATATCGACCGACGTCCGGTACAGGTCGAAGTCCAGCTCGATCGCGGATCGAGTCATTCCACGCAGTCTTCCGCTTAAGCTCATGGTCTCAGCCCTCGCCCCGGCGTACAGCGGCGTGCCCGATTGCTTTACCGCCGGAGTAGTTGTAACACGGAACCAAGCAAATTGGCGCTCCACAACGGCAGGTAGCGGGACACCCACACATACAGCCGCCGCGATGCCGACGGCGCGAGGCGGCATGCGCGCTCGAACGCGTCGTGTGCGGACGCGCGATCGCCGTCCTTCCAGTAGGCCAGCGCAGCGGTATGCCAGCGTCCGGCCTCCATACGATCTAGCGTGCCTTGTGGGAACAACCGCTGAACTTCAGGGAGAGCACGCGCCCGCTGGATCGTGCGCAGCCGTCCTAACGCCACGGCTAACTTGCGCGCACTCAGGCCCGTATCCAACCGCCGGTAGCGCACGAGCACCTCTTTGAGCGCGCCGAAATGAGTCACGGTCGCCAACCTGATCCACATATCCCAATCTTCGGTCGGCGTCGGGATCGGCGAGAACAGCCCCACCGTGTCAAACAACGACCGCCGCACCATCACGCTGGGAGTCACGCCGTACGTCCCGTTCGCCATAACGCCTGCCAGCCAGTGCTTGAGCACATCACCGCTGGGAAGCTCAGGATACTCGAAGGGGATCGGCGTCCGGCCGTCGTCCTCGACCGGCTGCCCCGGCCCGTAGACTACGCCGATGGCGGGATCGGAGTCGGCGATCTCAAGACTTCTCTCGATCTTTCGCGGCAGCAGATTGTCGTCCGCATCAAGAAAATGCACAAATTCGCCGCGCGCGGCGAGGATGCCAGCGTTGCGTGCCGCAGACACACCCCCATTGGGCTGCCGGATGATCCGCAGGCGCGGCTCGTGCGGGTAGTGCTCCGTCAACCATTCAGCAGTGTCATCCGTCGAGCCGTCGTCGATCACGATGATCTCGAAGTCGGCGAACGTCTGCGCAAGGCATGAATCGACGGCGTCCACGATTGTGCGGCGCGCGTTATAAGCCGGAATGACGATGGAGACGCGCGGATCGGTCATCGGGGCGTATCCGGCGAACCGACCAACCTGATCGCGCGCAGAAACCGGCGAAGCCGCAGACGGTCAATCAGGCGACGAATCGGGGCGCGCCATACTTCGGATCGGGCGAGGGCCTTGGTCTTTGCGGCCCTCTCAGCCGCCCAAACAACGAACCGTTCGTGTGCGCCCTCCCCGATCAGCCGCGCCTCGAGGTCAGGCGCGAGATGAAGTTCATCAGCCCATTGCGCCAGCGCGTCGCGCATCTCGTCCGGCGGCGCTGGCGTGATGCTTTCGAGGAGACCGTGAAGCAGGCACACAATATTATGCTCGACATACTGCCGGGGACTGCCGCTGGCGCTCAGATTGCTGCCATGCAGCACGAACCGGCCGCCCAGCTCGTCGCTCAGCCGGAGATCGGTGTACGGCATGGCCCGAAGCACCCAATCCCAATCTCCAAAGACACGGAAGCGCGGGTCAAATGGGCCGACGCGACGATACAGCTCGGGAGTGAACATGAAGAAGGGGCCGACACTCATGCGCTGCATGTGCCGCTCCCGCGTCGGCGTGCCGTAGGGCACGACCCTCCGGCGTCCATCGGGGTACTCGAGGTCGAGACGGTAGTCGACGAACATATGTCCACCGCGTGCCCTAGCTACGGCGTCCAGCATTGCGCCGCTGTACCGCACGTCATCTGCGTTCCAGAAGCCGATAACCGACCCGGCTGCGGCTTCGATACCGCGATTCCAACTCGCGTACAGACTTTCGCGTTCGACGTGCAGCACGCGCGCAGTCGGCACCGATTGCATGAACGCGTCGATCAAGGCGCGTTCGCCGGGCTGTGCGTCGTTCGCGACGATCACGAATTCGATCGAATACCCCGCCTCGCGGACTTCCGATTCAACGGTGCGTGCGGCATCGAAAAACGACGGCATGTACGCCGCTGCACGGTAAAGCGATGAGATCAACGATATGTCCATGAGCTAGTGCCTCGTCACTGCGGCGAAGTCGCCACCGGCGGCCAATTCGACACGGTTCCCGGTGATCGGATCGACCCACCCGACGCGAAGTTCCTCACCCGCTTGCACCTCAAGCTCCACGGTGTCGGGCACGATCTCTCCGGGCAGCCAGCTTGTGACGGCGCGCGCCGGACTCCCATCGACGATCACGCGCGGCACGCCGGACTCGCCGATCACTTGTGCGAAGCGGCGCAATCCACTGCGAAGAATGCCGCTGTTCGACCAGTAGAACGTCACCGCGCCGCCGCTGACTTGGTACCCCTCCAGCGCGATCCCGTTCGCCCACTCCACCCCATCGCTGATCGCGTCCGGCGGCATGCTGTGGACTCTGGTCGGGGCGGTGACTTGCAGTGTGCCGATTTCGACACTGCTCCGCTCGCCGACCAGCATCACCGAGACACGCCCCACGGCATGGGGCGGCACGACGATGGAATGAGTCAGCCGCCAGCGGTCTCCAATACGCCACTGAGTCACCGGAAATGGATGATCCAACGTGAGCGTGCTGTCCCCGAAGCTGTCGCCGGATTCGGCGCGCCATTCCACGCGGATCGCGGGTGGGGCCGGCAGCACGTTAACCGTCCACACGGCATCAATTACGATCGTGTCGCCGGACGTCGCGGTTTCGGGCATATCGTTGAGAATCGCCACGCTCACGGTGTCGAGATCGTACACCCCCGCCGACTCCGGCACGGGGGCCGACTCGCCGCGCGTGACCTCGACCTCGCCGACGGTCATGGTGACGCCTGCAGGTGCGCCCGCGACGTCAAGCACATCGAGCGCACGCCCCGACGCAGGATCATACACCTCGACCCCGACGGTGTAACGTCCGGGGGGCGTCCCACCCGGAACCATCAGCGCCACCTGCTGTATGACGTACTGCTCTGGCCGCCAGTGTTGGGTTTCGAGGCCGCCGGGCCGGTCGTCGTTGGAACGCGCGATGTCCCGGCCAGCGCTGTCCATCACGCGGACGACCGGAATCAGCTTGGGCGTCACCGCGTCAGCCGCCGTCCACGCCAACGTCAACGAGGTGCTCGCGCCGGCAGGAACCGACGTATCGGCCAGCTGCGCGTCCAACAGCCGCAGCCCGTCGGCAAACTCGACAGGGCGTCCCAGATGGGCGTCCGCGAGGACACGGCCGTCATACCGGCTCGAACGCAGCGGATTAGGCAGCAGGTCATACGCGAGCTTGATGCCGATTCCGAGTATTCCGGCGATCACTGCGGCGGCCACGGCTCGCTGCACATCACGCACCGCCTCGAACCGTGTCACGTAGACTACCGCGCGCCGTCCACGCAGGATGGGCCACAGCCCCAACACGCCCACGGTGGCGAGGATCGCGGCCGCGCTCGCAATCGTCGCGATCACCTGCGTGCGCGACGGCATCAAGCCGATCTCAACCGTCGACCGTCCAGCCTCGATGTCGACCTGCACCAGCCCAACTTCGGGACTCGGGCGCACGTCCGCGGATTCGCCGTTGACGGTCGCCTGCCAATACGGCAAGTACAGCCAGTCGAATGTCAGCGTCGTGGGTCGTTCCGCTTCCACGGTGACGCGGCCCCATGTATTCCGCCATTCCGCCGCCTCAACGTGATACGTGTCGCCATCAGTGAGCCGTGAGATGAACGTATCCACCGCATACCGGTCACGCAGCGCTCCTTGATCGGGAAACTCGGCCGTCCAAACCGGCACGTATTCGCCGAACGACGATGACCCGACAAAGCCCGAATTCACCTCGAAATCGAGCGCGTCAACCACCGACTTCGGCTGATGTTCAGGAAGTGGGGTGCGCGTCGTCATCGGAAGCGCCCACAACACCATCGCAGCCACCGGAATCACAACGGCGACGACTTTGCCGTTCCAGCGAACCGCGCGCGAGGTGATGGCCGCTGCGCTAATGCCTGCCATCACGCCAAGCAGCAGGCTCGCCAATCCCAACAGGCGCGTCGGGTACTGGGTGTAGCCGATCAGGGGCAGAACGCGCCACAACGCCTCCGACGCAGGGGTAGTCATAAACACCGTCCCCGCAATGGCCGCGGCTGACAGGATCGCCAGCCACGCGAGCCGCGCACCCATCCGCCGAAGGCCGAACATGCCAAGCGCCGCCATCAGCAGCTGCGGCCAGCCTAGCGCGACCGCCGCGAGGGCCTGTTGGCGCGACGGATCCGCAGGCACGGGGACGGCAAATGACACACACGCGCTGCGCAAATTACGCGTGACGTCGATGTCGGGCAGCGCGCTGGTGATGGCGTCGATCTTGATGTTCGGCGTCTCACGAATGGCCGGATACCAGTAGAACGCGGCCAGCAGCAGCCCCAGCATCAGCGCGCCGAACACACGGATAAGCGCTAATCTGCGGGATCGGCTGGCCGCCACAACGAACAGCCCGTATCCACCGATCAACGCACCGCCGAGGACGGTCGTGATGTTATGCATCGGCATGAACAGCGCGGTCGACAGGACGACCGCCACGAACGACTGGCGCGACGGCGCATCGGCCAGCAGCTTGATCGCCCACAATACCCACGGCAAAATCGCCAGCGCGGCGGTCTCGCTCGTCGTACCTCGCCACAGCGCGTCATACACGAAATAGGGGGCGTAGACATACGCGGCCGCCGCAACGACCCCGGCGAAGCTGCCTACCCACGCGGTCATCAGCAGATACATGCCCAGCCCGGCCACCACAATGTAGAACGCCATCCCGAACAGCCACGCTTGGGTATAGCTCAAGCCAGCCAGATGAAGCGCGTGCATGGGGTACAGCGACAGCGGCGAGTAGAAATTGAACAACGGCGAGCCGTAACCGTACACGGTCGCGACTGGAAATCTCGGCCACAGGCTGCCATCCTGCATCGCGTGATCGAGAATCGGGAGCCGATACAGGTGAATCGTACCGTCCGCTGTCTCCGGCATGACGCCGTGCAAAAACGGGATAATTGCCGCGCCGCAGATCAGCACAATGGCGGCGATTACTGGCAGCGCCCCGACGCGCGGGGATTGGAATCGAGACATTAAGCGGCCCTCCGCCGCCGATTCTAACGACTCCTTCTGCGAACACATAGCGCGAAATCTTTGGCATTGCGACGCAGTTTTCGGTTACTATAAGATACATTCAGCGTGTTTGCGCACAATCCTAAGGAGCGTTTGGCCTTGACCAAATCTCGTACAGAACAACTGCTCGAACGGCTGCGCGAATTGCTTTCGTCAACCGGCGATATCGAGGGCGCTGTTGTCGTGAGCGTGGACGGACTGGCGATTGCTTCCGCGCTGCAGGCCGGCGTAGAGGAAGATCGCATCAGCGCGATGTCAGCGGTGATGCTGTCGCTGGGCGAGCGGATTTCCGGCGAGCTGGGCCGCGGCGAACTCGAACAGGTCCAAGTGCGCGGCGTCAATGGGTTCGCAATTCTCAACGCCGTTGGTGAAGAGGCCGTGCTCACCGTCATGGCGCGCAAAGAGGCCCGGCTAGGCCTGATCCTGCTGGAAATCTCGCGCACCGTCAAAGACCTGCTCCCGCTGATCTAGTTATTCTAGCCCCTGCGAGGTCCGCAGATGGGTGGCTCTCACCTCCTAGTTGTCGAAGATAACGTCGATCTCAACGAGATGGTCTGCGAGCTGTTCGAGCGCGAAGGCTACGAGGTAACTCCGGCCTTTACCGGCGTCGAAGCGATCGAGATCACGCGCAGTAAACAGATCGACCTCGCCCTGCTCGATGTCAGACTGCCGGACATCGACGGCTTTGAAGTTTTCCGCAACATGCGGGAAGACCCGGCGACGCGCCGCATCCCGGTGATCCTCTTGACCGAGCGCCGCGAGCGATCCAATCGGCTGCAAGGTCTTGAGCTGGGCGTCGTCGACTACATCACCAAGCCGTTCGATTCCTACGAGCTGAAGCTGCGGGTACGCAACGCGCTCAGCCGATCCCTGATGCGCAAGTCGTCCAACCCGGTGACGGAGTTTCCGCTCGCTCCGGAGACCGAGCGCAAGCTGGCGCAGTTGTTCGCGTATGCGTCGGAGTGGACGGCCTTTCAGGTCAGTTTGGTCGACATCGACCGGTTCAAGAACGAGTACGGATTCATCGCCGGAGCCGACCTGCTGCGCGCCGTCGCGCTCACATTGCGCAGTGTGCTGCGTGACCTCGATCAGGAAGGGGCATATGTCGGTCACATGACGGCCGACGACATCGTGTTCCTCGTCCCGCCCAGCGTCGCCGATAAGGTCGTAGAGTCGCTCAAGACACGGCTCGCCGACATGTTCCCGCGCTTCCTCCCGCCTAAGGCACGGCAGGAAGGCACACGGCCGGTCGATATCCGCCTCGCGCGGGTCAACCACGACAATCCGGCCGCAAAAGGCGTCGACGCGCTGAGATCGACCCTTAAATCCTCGCTGAATTCCGTCGTGTATTAAGCTGAGTGCTGACGAGGCACGGACAGGCCGGCAAGCTGCGCTCAGTCCGCCGACCTGCGCGAAACGATGACTCGCCGGCCGGGAACTTCGGCTTCATGCCATGCGCGGTTCTCCCGTCAGGCCGTACGTTCAAGCCCCTGCCCGGAATCAAATGCGAGGCCGTGAAGCCCCGCATTGTCATGCCGTTTTGCTGTAACCGCCAAGCGATCAGATGTCAGTTTTTCAGCGCCCCGTACTGCATTGCAACTGGACTATTCCGCAGACTGCCTGACACCTGAAAACGGGAACCTAACAACGCTCCCCTAGTTATTGTTCACCTGTGACCGGCGCGCGATTCGCCGCAAGCCCTGATATGAGGGATTACCCTGAATCTGCGCCCAACGCTGTGCGCCGCCGTCGGTATGCCACTCGACGGCATACATCCCTTCGGGGTCTTCATATTCCAGCACCGGCACGAGGCCAAACAACATCTGGCGCACCACGCCGATCAAGTCCTTGCGCTTCTCACCCATGCGCAGCACGAAATACTTACCCGGCTCCCACTCGAAGCGCACCGGCATCCCGTTCCAATTGCCTTCCATCTTGATCGGCGCCGTCCACTGCGTGCAGATCATCGTAAGGCCCTGCAACCGGTTCTTCCACAGCGTATGATTGACGCGCTCTTCGATGTAATACGGGCGTGGTTCTGGCGTGCTGTAGAACCACTTGCGGGCGTCCGTCGCCATTGCGCTTCCTCGCTCATGCTGCCGACTGATTATGTGAGCGGCATTGTACCGCGCGCCTGCCCTACGCGCCAGTGCAGCATCCCTGACAGCGACTTGCCACGAACTGCGTTTTGGGCCAAGATGGACACGAAACTATCCAATGTTGGCCGTGGAGGGTCGCTATGCGAAAGCTTTCTCTGCTCGTCACTATGGCGGGGCTTGTATTGTTGATGATCTCGGCTTCAGCGGCCCCGCTGCAGCAGCTGACTGTCGACGTAGGCGGCAGCGTAACCGTGACCGTGGATGGCGAGGGGCCAGCTGCGGCAGTATCGGTTGTCTTGACCATCCATGAGCCTACCGTGGTAACGCTGTTGGCGACATCCGCCGACGACACCGACCCGGTGATCCGGCTGATCGACGCCTACGAACGCGAGATCATCACCGTCGACAACAACCCATCGTCGGAAGTCGCGGTCAAGCCCAGCGACGCCGCCTTCGACAACACAATGCTGATCGCCGGGCAGTATCTCGTGCTGGTCGGGCGCAGCGGGCAGGCCGGCTCTGGCGAGATTACGCTAAGCGTGCTTCCCGGCAAGCCCGACGTGATCGGCATTGGAAGCGTGCAAATCATTGACGGAACACTTGCGCCGTTTGAACGCTATCAGCTACCGATGCCGCTCGAAGCCGGCGAGGTCATTTCGATCGCGGCGATCGGCAAGGCGCCGGAGGTCGATCTGCGCCTAACCCTGCGCAACCCCGCCGGCGAGATCATCGCGCGCAATGACGACAACGACACGTTCGACCTGTTCCTGAGCGACCTCGATCCCCGCCTGTATCACGTGACTATTGGCGAGGCGGGCGTCTACACGCTTTTGGTGCGTCCGTTCAACGACCATGAGACCGGTTCGTTCGCGCTGGTCATTCAGCGGCACGGCAAGCTCATCGGCGAACCCAGCACGGAAACCCTGACTGGCGCGTCTGAAGTGCGCGGCCGTAACACGTTCTTCGCCGATTTCGAAGCCGGCGAGATCGTCCGTCTAACTGCGCGCGCGCTCAACAGCAGCCTCGATCCAGAGCTTGAAGTTCTGACACCAGACTCGATTTACGTGGCATACAACGACGATCACGGCACCGAAGCCACTGATCTCGACCGCTATGACGCGCGGGTTGAGCGCCTCATCGTCGAACAAACCGGCGCGTACGAGATCAACGTCAACAGCGTTTCGGGCCGCGGCGAGTTCGAGCTGGTGATCGAGCGATTCGGCGTCTTCAGCGCGGCTGTCCTCCCGCAGATCGACGCGAGTATGGGGCAGGTCGTCGTCGTGACGCCGGCGCCGCCCGCCATCCCGCCGGAGGCCACCGCCGAGCCGTCGAACTAGCCTACGATGACCTACGAGATCGAACTCAAATCACTGCTCGCCGGCCGTGAGGCTGCCGACGCGCTCCGCGCGAAGCTGCTTTCCCGCGAGGCGAAGCTGATCGAGCAGAGCCGTCAGCTCAACCACTATTTCACAGGCAGCGCACTGCCGTCGCTCGCGGCGCGCATGGCAAGCCATCTCTCGCCCGGCGACGCGGCGCAGCTCGACGGTATCACCACGGTCGCGCGCTCGGCGTCGGTGCGCACCCGCCTGCTCAACGAGACGGTACTGCTCATCGTGAAGGCGGCGGTCGACGATACGACCAGCGAGAACGGCATCCAGCGCAGGGAGTTCGAAGCGCCGGTCGCTGCGTTGGACTTGAGGGCGCTCGACGACGAAGTTATCGCGGCCGGGTATCAAGTTCAGGCGCGTTGGTCGCGGGATCGTGATGCGTACCGGCTTGCGGATGGGACGGTGGTGTGTATCGACCGCAACGCGGGCTACGGCTACCTCGCGGAATTTGAGCGCGTGCTGGATGATGCGGCTCGCGCTGCGGCGGTGGAAGCCGAACTCCGTGAGTTGATGGCGGCGCTCGGCTGCGAGGAGTTGGCGCAGGATCGCCTTGAGCGCATGTTCGCCTATTACAACGCCAACTGGTCGGAATACTACGGCACAGATCGGACGTTCGTCATCGAGTAAGGAATCTCAATCGGGAGGTCGATCTCACCCCAAGCCCCTCTCCGCCTCGGAAAGGGGCTTTTGTGTACGTCGTGTGCGTTGTATTCCCACGTGGTCGTGGCACACGTCTCACGCAGCTACCTACGCCCCGCGACTCTGAAACTCCTTGCGGTCTTCCTCGTTAAAGCCGCCGACCACGGTGATCTCGCCGCGAATGACCGGATGCGGGTCATACCCTTCGAGAGTGAAGTCCTCGAACACGAACGAATCCAGTTCGGTCTTGGCCGGGTTGATCCGCATCACGGGGAACGGCCGCGGCTCGCGGCTCAACTGTTCGCGCACCTGATCGAAGTGATTGCTGTAGATGTGCGCATCCCCCAGCGAGTGGATGAACTCTCCCGGCGCATACCCGCACACCTGTGCCATGATGAGCGTCAACAGCGCGTAGCTGGCGATGTTGAACGGAACACCGAGGAACAGATCGGCGCTGCGCTGGAACAGCATGCAGCTCAGGCGGCCATCCTGCACGTTGAACTGAAACAGCGTATGACACGGCGGGATCGCCATCGACGTACCGGGCGCGGCCATCTCGTAAATGAACTCCGGGTTCCACGCGCTCACGACGACGTGCTTGCGATCGGGGTACTTCTTCAGCTTCTGCACCGCCCACGAAAGCTGGTCGATCTCGCGCCCGTCCGACGCGGGCCAGCGCCGCCACTGACGCCCATACACCGGGCCAAGTTCGCCCCACTGTGCCGCAAACGCCGGATCATCACGAATCTGGCCGATGAACGCTTCCTCGGTCAGCTCCGGAACGCTGCCCGTGGACGCCGCCTTCTTGTATTCCTTGTACGCCCAGTCGTCCCAGATATGCACGTTGTGATCGACCAGATATTTGATGTTAGCGTCACCGCGCAGGAACCACACCAGCTCATGGATGATCGCCTTGACGTACACCTTCTTGGTGGTCAGCAGCGGAAAGCCCTGCGCCAGATCGAATCGCATCAAGCGGCCGAACACGCTGCGCAAGCCAATCCCGGTGTTGAACTCTTTCTTCTCGACGCCGTTATCGAGCACGTCTTGAAGCAGATCGAGATATTGGCGTTCCGGATGACGGGTCATGGGTCGCTCCTCCGCGCGGCGGGCTGATCTGGATCGTCACCGATCCTGCTGCCCTGCGCGCTGTCTTGGTTGCGATACTTGGCTTCCGCTTTCTTCCAGTACGGCGTATCGACCGGCGTGGTGAGCGGCTCGAACGTCACCGAGCAGACGCGCATGCCCGGATACAGCGCGACGGGCATCTGGCCGTGGTTGGCGAGTTCGAGGACGATTCGCCCGCGCCACCCCGGATCGATCACGCTGGCCGTCGCATGCACAATGATCCCAAGCCGGCCGAGGCTGCTGCGGCCTTCGAGACGCCCCACGATGTCGTCTGGCAGTTCGACGCGTTCAAGGGTAATCCCAAGCACAAAACTTCCGGGATGCAGCACGAAGGGCTGGTCTGGCCCCACCGTCAGCGACTTCATGATGCTCTGGCTGGCGGCGGGATCACGCACGTCGATGAACGGGTGGCGGTTGTACTCGAATACGCTGAACTCGCCGCTCAGCCGCAGATCCAGCGAACACGACCCCAGCTGCGTGGCGATGTCCGGCGCGGGATCAACGACGATCCGGTTTTCTCCGAGCAGTCGCTTGATATCCCGGTCGCTGTAGATCACCGCTTTTCCCCTAGTTCATGCCGGTATGGATAGTTGGCGAACCAGTACGACTGCGCCTCCAGAACGCGGTCGCGCTTGACATCGACGGCGATGCCATGCCCCTCCGGGACTTCGATAGTGCTGTTGGGGCCTAACACGAACGGCGGCTCGGTCAGATCACGCTGATAGTACCGGTCGGTCGCGGAGATGTCACACGGCAGGTTGACCCCCGGCAGCGACGCGAACGCGAGGTTGGCGGCGCGCCCGACGCCGGTCTCCAGCAGGCCGCCGATCCACAGCGGAATCTCATGTTCGGCGCACACCTTGTAGACCTCGAGGCTTTCGGTGAAGCCGCCAACGCGCGCCGGCTTCAGGTTGATGATCTTGCACGCCCCGATCGCGATGGCGAGGCGTGCATCGCCGGCGCTGTGGATGCTTTCGTCGAGGCAGACCGGCGTGCGAAGCTGCGGCTGGAGTTTGCTGTGTTCGTAGATATCGGTGAAGCCCAGCGGCTGTTCGATCATCAGCAAATGGAACTCGTCCAGTTTCTTGAGGTGTTCGGCGTCGGCCAATGAGTAGGCGCTGTTAGCGTCCAGCATCAGCGACACATCGGGGTTCTGCTCCCGAACGGCGCGCGCCAGTTCGACATCCCAACCGGGTTCAATCTTGAGCTTGATTCGCCCGTAGCCTTGATCGATTCGCTTGTTGATGATGTTCATCGTCGCGTCGATCGAGTCCTGAATGCCGATGCTCACACCGACAAGCGCGCGTCCCGTCGGTTCGTTCCCTTCCGGCAGATGCTTGGCGAACGCCTCGGCCAGCCCGATCAGATTGGCTTTGGCCCATGCATCCCAGACGGCCGCCTCAAGCGCCGCTTTCGCCATGGGATGTCCACGCATCGGCGCGAGACATTTGGGGACTTCGGTCGGCGAGTTGAAGCGCTGGCCGATCAACGCCGGCACGAGGAATTCACGCATCACGTGCAGCGCGGTGCCCATCGTCTCGTAAGCGTAACTCGGGCGCATCTTGGTCGGGCATTCGCCCCAGCCTACCGCGCCTTCGGTGGTCGTCACTTCGACAATTACGGCGGACTTGAACGGTTCGGCGCCATAGCTCGTCCGGAGCCGTTCAACCAGCGGCAGTCCGACCGGGTACAGCCGGACATCGGAAATGGTGATGGGGTGCATAGCGTTCGTCCTTATTGAGGCGAAGAGAAATCGAAACCATAATCTGCGCTAAAGAGGTAGAACACGCGGTCACGCCCGTCCACCACACTGCGCAGGAAGTCCGAAATGAAATAGCCATGCTCGAACAGCGGACGCATGACCTCGCGGATGTGCATCTGCCAACCTTGTGCGATCTGCGGTTCGGTATCGGCGATGGCATCGAACGACAGCGGGATTTCGACCAGCGCAAAGGAGGTGTTGACGTCGTTGTAGCGTTCACCGTAGACCGTAATGCCGTCAACCGTCAACGTCGGGTTGACAATCGCCGCGCCCGCCTCAAGATACTGGTTGACCTGAAGGTCGACGCGGTTCCCGAACAGCCGTTCCTCGACCCGCCGGTGGGTGATCCACCACTGCACGCGCAGACGATCCGACCAACCAAACTTCGCAAGGCCGCTGCCCCCGCCCGTGCCGTAGGCATTGATCTTGTAATCGCGCACGATCCCGCCCAATTTGCGCAGGTTCAGATACGCATTCTGCGACCGGAGGGGATCGAACGTCCACGTCACAAGGCGGATGCCGAGAGCGCGCGCATGTTCGCGTTGGGCGAGCTTGAGCCGGTAACCGATACCGGAGCCGCGATACTCAGGCAGCACGACCATGCGTTTGCTGCCCAATACCAGATTCGCCATGGCCGGACGATCCTTAACCGCGGAGTCAGTGCCGATCAGCCCGATCAACACGCCGACCATACGCGGCCCGTCATACGCCGCCAGCACATGCCCGCCGTACTCGACGATCGAGTGCAGCATCTGGGCCGGCACGACCGACTCGGTGTCGTTTCCCCAGTACGTGCGCTGGAGGTCTACCGCTTCGAAGAACTCGTCGAGCGAACTCAATGCCTTGATGTCAATGTCTGTGGTCCCCATGCCTCACCTTTACGCCTCACGCGGCCGTGCGCGCAGCACATACGCCAGCGCACGTAGAAGATAGTGTTTGTTGGGCAAATACCCTACCAGCGAGTCTTCAAGACGACGCGGCCGCACCCCGAACACGTCAAATGCGTTGGCGATCCGCGCCGTATGGTTCGTGGCGAGTAGATCCAACCATTGAGGCGTCAACAGCGACCGCCGCCACACCGCCGCCGCAAATCGCGCCCATAGGCGGAGCAGATACGGGGGTGTGGGGATGATAAGCCGTCGCATTCCAGTCACGCGCATGATCGTCCGAATCAGGTCGAGGAGCGTGGTGTATTCCGCGCCGCCCACCTCTGTGGCTAAGTCTACCGTATCGACCCGCTCAAGCGCCGCCATCAGCACCGATACGACGTCATCCACATGGATCGGATGCAGGACGACCTCCCCATTTCCCGGCATCAGAAAAAAGACGGGATTGGTGCTCAACATCATCGCGATATGATTGATGAACGCATCGTCCGGGCCGTAAATCAAGCCGGCGCGCACGATCGTGTACGCAAGCCCACTGGCCTTCACCGCTTCCTCGACCTGCCCTTTCACGTTGAGCAGCGTGTATCCGCTCGACGGAGACGCGCCGAGATGACTGAGCACGATGATCCGCCCGACGCGCGCCGCGCGGGCCGCCGCCGCGAGGTATCGAATCCCGACCAGTTCGACACGTTCAAGGTTGCGCCGCCGCCCCCACCACTGAGCGCTGGCGAGATGAAACACCACATGCACACCGATCAGCGCGCGATAGAGAGTCTCTTCATCGCTGAGCACACCGACGACGATTTCGACGTTCGGGTGCGACGCCCATTTCGGCAAGGCGTTCGCTTTGCGCGGGCTGACCAGCACCCGCACCGGATATCCCGCTTCGAGCAATCGTTCTACCAGATGACGCCCAACGAACCCGGCCGCGCCGGTCACGAATATCATCGCGTAAGGTCCTACCACAACATGCGGTCATTATATGCAGGATGCCGGGGCCCGTCACCCATCAACGTTGCTGGTGTTCTATTCAATGTGAAACTGATTGTGACCTTACCGGAGCACGGCGCGATGGGCTATGATTGATGCTGCGTCAGCCACGCTGTGAGGGAATGGAGATTTCAACGTGTCGAGGAGACGGGTTGTCGTTACCGGCTTGGGCATCATCTGTCCGATCGGAAACACGGTAGAAGAAGCTTGGAAGAACGCCGCGAACGGTGTGTCGGGAATCGCGCCGATTCAGTCGTTTGACCCGAAAAACCTCGAAAACCGGTTCGCCGGTGAGGTAAAGGGGTTTGACGCTGAAGCGTTTCTAGGAAAGCGTGAGGCGCGCCGCACCGATCGTGTCACACAGTTGGCGCTCTACAGCGCCTATCATGCGATGCAGGACAGCAAGCTGGAAATCTCTGACGACAACCGCTATGAGGTCGCGTCGATCGTCGGCACGGGCATCGGAGGCATCCACACCATCTACGAAAGCGTGCTCAAGTTCCTCGAAGGCGGCGCAAAGCAGGTCAGCCTCTGCTTGTGCCGATGATGCTGCCCGACGCGGTCAGCTCGCGGGTTTCTATGCAGTATGGCACGCGCGGCCCGAACTTCTCGCTGGCGACCGCCTGCGCGACCGGCAATAACTGCATCGGTGAGGCGACCGAGATCATCCGGCGCGGTCAGGCGGTGGCGGCCCTCGCCGGCAGCAGTGAATCCGCGCTCGTGGAACTGACGATTGCCAGCTTCAACAATATGACCGCGATCAGCCGCCGGAATGACGAGCCACAGCGCGCCAGCCGTCCGTTCGATAAGGGGCGCGACGGGTTCGTCGTGTCGGAAGGCGCGGCCGTGCTGATCCTTGAAGAACTCGAATACGCGAAGGCGCGCGGCGCGCACATCTACGCGGAAATCCTCGGCTACGGGCACACCTCGGATGCGTACCATGTGACCGCGCCGATGGAAACGGGCGAGGGTGCGGCGATGGCGATGACGCGCGCGATGCAAGACGCCGGCGTGACCGCGCAGGATATCGACTACATCAACGCGCACGGCACTTCGACCCCGCTCAACGACAAGGCCGAGACCACGGCTGTCAAACGTGCGCTCGGCGAGCAGGCTTATAACATTCCGATCAGTTCGACCAAGTCGGTCACGGGTCATTTGATGGGGAGCGCAGGCTCGGTCGAGGCAGTTCTCACCATCATGGCGATGCAAAACAACTTCGTCCCGCCTACCATCAACCTTGACGACCCCGACCCGGAGTGCGACTTGAACTACACACCGCACAAGGGCATCCATCACAACATCGACGTCGCCATGTCCAACAGCTTCGGCTTTGGCGGGCACAACGCTGTGCTCATCTTTGGCAAGTACTCAGAGAATGGCCGCAACTAACTTCAACGGATCGTCACCGTATTACGCGCACATCGTCGGCTGGGGGCTGGCGGTGCCGGATAACGTGATGACCAACGACGATGTATCCGCAATTGTCGATACCAGCGACGAGTGGATCGTCGCGCGTACCGGCATCCGTGAGCGGCGCATCGCCACCGAGCGCGAGTCGACGTCGACGCTTGGGCTGAAAGCGGCGCAGGTCGCGCTCGAAAAAGCCGACTTGCTGCCAATCGAGCTGGATCTCATCATCTGCGCGACCTCGACGCCGGAGAACATCTTCCCCAGTTCGGCCAGCCTGATCCAAGACTGGCTCGGCGCGTCGAAGGCCGGCGCGTTCGACCTGAGCGCGGCATGTTCCGGGTTCGTTTACGCCTTGCAGATGGCCGCGCAGTCGATCCGGTCTGGGGCGATCTCGCACGCGCTGGTGATCGGCAGCGAGACGATGAGCCGGGTGCTGAACTGGCAGGATCGCGGCACGTGCATCCTGTTCGGTGATGGCGCGGGCGCTGTCGTCCTCGAACGAAGCACCGAGCCGGGCGGCGTCTTGTCCGGAGTGCTGCGTTCGGATGGGTCGGGGGGCGACCTGCTGGGCATCCCATCCGTCGGCAGCATCGACGTGTCGCTGGCGCAGATCGCGGTCGACGGGCACCGGCCGTACAAGATGCACATGTCCGGCGGCGAGGTATTCAAGTTCGCCACCCGCGTGATCGGTGACAGCGTCCGGCAGGCTTGCACCGACGCCGGGATCACGCTCGATGAACTGGCGTTGATCGTGCCGCATCAGGCCAATTTGCGCATCATCGATGCAGCGGCGCGCGCGTTGGGAGTCAACAAGTCGCTGTTCATGTGCAACCTTGACCGCTATGGCAACACATCCTCCGCCAGTATCCCGATTGCGCTGGCCGAAGCGGAAGCTCAAGGTCGGATCAAACCGGGCGACTACGTTGCGATGGTCGGCTTTGGCGGCGGGCTAACGTGGGCGGCGGCGGTCGTCCAGTGGACAGAACGGCAGGCGGGAACCCGATTCGGCACGCCGCGCCGGCAGTTCAGCTACACGCTGTCCTCCGCGCGCTCGACCGCTCGCCGGATCGGCAAGCGGTACTCCGAACTCCTCAATCGTGTCCGGCCCGAACGCGGCCGCATGGAGCGTTTGCGTCGCCGTATCGAGAAGAGCGAACTTGAATAGCCAGCGCTCGCTGCCTTCGCACCTTCCCCGACAAGAACACCACGTACCCCAAGACGAACTCTGGACAAACACACAGGGCGCCCCAAAATCGGAGCGCCCTGTGCCTTTCAGTCCTGATCGTTAGACGACTTAGAACGTCGACGCGGCTTCCAGTTCCGCATTGGCGAAGTCGTTCAGCTCATCGAGGATCTCCTGCACGGGACGGGTGTCGCTGCCGGTGAAGATCAACGGCATCACGCGCGCGATTTCCTCACGCACCGGATCGTAACCCGGAACAGGCGGCTCCGCCTTGGTGTACGGCAGCAGCTCAAACGCCGCCTTGTACGCCGGGTTCGACTCGATGTACTCCGCGAGCGCATCGGCGCTGCTGGCGCGAACCGGGAAGTAGTTGCTCGCCAGACCCCACGCTGCCTGAACATCGGCCGTCGTGTAGTACTTCACGAACAGCCACGCAGCCAGTTCAGCTTCCGGTGTCGTACGCGGAATGCTGACGCTGGCGCCGTAGATGTTCTGAACGGGGTTCTCGGTCGTGTGCGGGACGGCCGCAACGCTGAACTGATGCCCGGCGCCTTCGCTCACTGCGGTGGCGTAGAACGGTAGGCCGGAGCTGCTGCCCACCGTGAACAGTGTGGCGCCAGTGCCGAAGTTCGTCTGATCTTCGAAGCGCTCGAACACCTCACCCGCGCAGCCCTTCGCATACAGACCCTTGAGGAACTCCATCGCGGCGACCGCTTCGGGGCTGTTCAGCGTGTACTGGTTGGCTTCGGCGTCGAAGACATCGCCGCCGCGCGCGAACGTCCAGCTGGCATAACGCGAGGCGTCATAGCTGAGCTGATAGCCGACGGCCGGGGTGTCGCTGGTCGCGCCGCTGAACGGGTTCGCGCTCGCCGCGCAGGCCGCTTCTTCGAACTGTTCCGGCGTGGTCGGCGGGCCGTCGAAGCTGATCGCGCCGGCAGCACGCAGTTCGGCGAGCCAGTCGATGTTGTAGTACATCACTTCCATCGAACGGTTGGGCGGGAAGCCAAGCCGGACGCCACCGTACTGCGGGAAGACGTCGCCCTCGTAGAAGCCGGGGAAGAAGTCCGCGATGTCCTCATCCGAGAGGCCCCACTTCTCGCTGTCGATCAGGCCGTTGATATCGACAAGGCCATCGAGGAGATAGTAGACGGCCGACTGATTGGCGTAGGCGACGACGAGGTTGGGCAGTGCTTCGCCGCTGGCAAGGCTGACCGTCATCCGGTTGTAGATGTCGTCATAGCTGCCCTGATTGATCGCCTCAACGGTGATGCCCCACTCATTGCTTGCGTTGAAGTCCGCGACAATTTTCGCAAGTTCTTCTTCGCGAGCACCGCTGTGCTGATGCCAAAAAACGACAGTCTGGCCGGATGGGTCGACGTTCTCCCAATCCATCGCCGTCGTGTCACTCTGCGCGCCGACGGGGAACACAAGGCTCACCAGCAGCAGCGCGAATACGAAGACCTTACCTAATTTGCTAATCATGCTGATTTGTCTCCTTCTGATCAGCCTTCCCACACAACCCCGCAGGCGATCCGCGGGGCGGGTTCAAAACAACGGCGGCGCTTGCACAGCGCCACCGCAGAACCTCCTAGCCTTTCAGCCCCGTCGTCGCGATCCCCTCAGTAAACGTCTTCTGCGTAAAGAGGTAGAGCACGATAATCGGGGCAATCGTAATCAGCGCGCCCGCCATGAGCAGGTGCGTCCGTGTGCCGGCCTCGTCGCTGAAGTTGTACAGGCCGACCGTGATCGGGCGCAAGCGCTGGCTGTTAGTGACGATCAACGGCCACAGGAACGAGTTCCAACTGGCGATGAACGTCAGCAGTGTGATGGTCATCAGCGGCGCACGGCTGATCGGCAGCACGATCTGAATCAGAAACCGCAGGTGCCCTGCCCCGTCAATGCGTGCGGCATCCCACAACTCGTTCGGGATCCCGATGAAGAATTGGCGCAGCAGGAAGATGCTGAACGCGCTGCCCATGAACGGAACCGTCAGCGCGGCATACGTGTCGATCCAACTGTTATTGAACGACCATGAGAACAGGCCGGCTTCCGTGCCGACCGCCGGAAGCGGCAGAATACGCCCAGCGACCATGAGGTAGTTCGGGATCAGCGTCACGGATTCCGGGATCATCAGCGTAATCAGCAGCAGCGTAAAGACGAGGTTACGGCCACGGAAGTTGATCCGCCCGAATGCATACGCGGCAAAGACCGACACGACCAGCAGGCCGGCTATCGTCACGCCGACGATGATGCACGAGTTCAGGAAATAGCGGCTGAACTGCGCCTGCTCCCACGCCTCGACGTAATTGTAGAACTGCGGCGACTCCGGCAGCAGGCGGCGTACCTGCGTCTCGCCCAGTGTCATCAGCGAGTTGGAGATCATCCAGAAGAACGGGAACAGTGAGATCATCGCGAAGACAATCATCACCACGTAAAGCAGGACATTCCCGCCGGACAGGCCGAGCGGCCGCCGTGGACTGCGCGGCGAGGTACGGGGAACGCCGACGCGGGGCAGCGTCACATTAGCCATAGAACACCCGCTTCTCTAGCAAACTGCGCTGAATCTGCGTCATCGCCAGCACCAGCAGCAGCAGGACGATGGCCTGCGCCGTCGCCTCTGCCCACCGGTTTTGCGCCCTGAATGTGTCGAAGATGACGAGCGCCGACGTATCGAGGGTTCCGGCGTTGGTGGGCGTACGCATCACAAACAGGGTATTGAACGCCGTGAACGTCCCGATGAATCCGAGTATGGAGAGATAGAACGTGACCGGTGAAAGCAGCGGCATCGTGACGTAGCGGAAGATATGCCAATCCGTCGCGCCGTCGACGCGAGCCGCCTCGTACAGGTCTTTCGGGATATTGCCAAGCCCGGCCATGAAGATCACCGCGTTATAGCCAGTGTACGTCCAGATGCCGAGAATGATGACGACCACCAGCGCCATGCTCGGCCCCGCGATGAATCCTTCCAAGTTCAAGCCGAACACGACATTCAGGAAAGGCCTCGGCTCGGCCAACCAGCGCTGGACGTCACCGCCAAACAACTGCACAAGCTGATTCATCGGCGAGGTAGCGCGGGCGCTGAACACCGTGCCAAAGACGACAGCCGCGGCGACCGCCGGTGTCACATAGGGAAGGAAGAAGATCGTCCGGAAGAGCGCCTTCGCCTTGATTCGGCTGTGCAGCACATAAGCGAGCAGCAAGCCAAGCCCAAGTTGAAGCGGGATGCTGCCGAACGCATAGTAGATCGTGATTTGCAAACCCTTGAGGAAGGCTTGATCGCGCGTGCGCAGCGCGCCGATCATCGTGTTATAGCCTTGGCTGATCAACGTCATCGCAACGGCGATCACGACCAGTCCCGCGGCAAATCGCAGCACCGCAAAGATCGCCCCATCCCGCTTACTGAACAGGCGTGTCCAGACGAGATAGGCCCCGAACAGTACCACAAGGCCGAGGGCAAACAACGCCGCCCCGCCCCAATCGCCCAACACGGCTGTTTCGTAATTGCTCAGGCAGCTGCGTACCAGCGCGATGACATCGGCCGCCTCAGGATCGCACAAGATCGCGCCCTGCCGGATACGCCACGTATGGATGCTCATGTAGGCGGCGTAGCCAATCGGGAAGATACCGAAAATGAAGATCAGGATCACCGCAGGTGCGACAAACAGCCAGCCGGTGATGTTCTCGGTGGTTCGCTGATGCCTCAAGTACGAAAGCCAGCCCTTCGCCGATGCGGAAGAGGATGTGCTGGCCGTTGTATGTTGCTCAGTGACAGTCACAAGCTGTCCCCACTGTCTTCCGACCCGCCAGACGAACCGGCCCCTACTCTAGCAGAACCGTCGTTATGCGCAGGTCATCACGCTGTTAAGCACTGTTTAAGGCGTACAGCGATTGTACACATGCACAAGCAAGTCCGGCAAATCTCCGTTGTTCGCCACACAGGTTTCCGCATGGCGGTCGCAGTGCCGGCTGTCGCACCCGCCGGAAAGTCGGTATGTGCCGGCACAACTGTGCAGCGTGCAGCGGACTGTGGATCTTGATGGTCAGCCCTCATCTGCGCTAACGTCATCGCAACCATACTGCGCCCATCGAAGTCAGGGCAATTTCGGGCTGTCCTGACATCGTGTTCAACGCCTTCCAACCATCGTCCGTGCAGCGAACGTCGATCAGCCCGGACGATCGACGGTCTGACTCTCGATCAAACGGATCCATCCCATGACCTCCACAGCAAACCGCCGCTGGACTCTGATGAGCCTGTGGCTTCCATTCATCGTGTACGGCGTTGAGATCGCGAGCGTTGGCCCGCTGCTCAACGAATTTTCCACCAAGACCGGCGCGTCCATCGAATCGCTCGGTATGCTGTTCACCGCGCAGTTTCTGCTTGGCCTCGTGTCCACCATCCTCGCCGGCCCCGCGATTGACCGGTTCTCGTCACGCCCGCCTGTGCTGGTCGGGGTAGCCCTGTTCACGTTAGGCATCGGCGCGCTGGCACTCGGTGAGTCCCTCGCGGCGCTGCTGATCGGCGCGGCGATGTTCGGGCTTGGCGGCGGCTTCCTTGACATCGGCGGCCAGCTCATGATTCTGCGCCTGTATCGTGAGGATGCCGCACGCCCCCTCAACTCGCTGCACTTTGTGTTCAGCCTCGGCGCTGTCGCTGGCCCACTGCTCGCCGTGCAAGCCAATCAGCAGGTGGGCAGCGGCATCGCGGTGTTCTGGCTGGCGGTCGTGCTGCTGCTAATCGCACTGCCAATACTGACCCTCGTCGCCCCGCGCAATCTGCGCGAGGAAACACGGCCGGCGGGCGAACGCAGCATTTTCCGTTCGCCAACGCTCTGGCTGCTGGCGGCCGTATTCTTGCTGTATGTCGGCATCGAGGTGGGCGTGGGAGGGTGGACGACCGAATTCACTTTCAACCTCGGCGTGTTCGACCGTGAACAAGGCGGCGTGCTGACCAGTTTCTACTTTGTGGCGTTCATGGCCTCGCGGCTCATTATGACCGCTGTCGGGACGCGGGTTTCGTTCGAGCGACAGTTCGTATTGGGGGTCGTGCTGTCCACGCTCGCCGCCGCGCTCTACGTCTTTCATGGCGGCAGCGCGCCGCTGATCGTGCTTGCGACTCTGCTGCTCGGCTTCGCCTTCGGCCCGATCTATCCGGCCGCTTCGCGCTGCTCGCCCAACGGTTCAAGTCGGCGGCAGGCTCGGCCGCATCGGTGATCGGGGCGGCGGGCAGCTTCGGCGGCATGGCCGTCCCGCCGCTGATGGGTATCTTCCTTGAGCGTCTCGGCCCCACCCCCATGACGATACTCGTGCTGGTCATCTCGGCCCTGATGACGGCGGCCGCGCTGATGAGCCTGCGCGGCGTCCGGGCCGCGCTGATCGTCCGGCCAGCTACTGCGCCGTAAACGAGCACGACCCGCCATCGCTGGGGTTCGGCGTTCCCGGCCCGTACTCCGCATACCCGTCACTGATGGGGCGCGCCCACGTCACGTCAATCGTCGTCCAGTGCGTACCTGACCCCAGCGTGCCGACCGGCGCATAGAGATACACGGTCGGATCGCCACCATTGGCCGCGTCGGGCGCAACGCGCGAGACAAATATCCACGGACGGACGACAATTCCGTCCAGCGTCAGCGCGAACATCCCGGCGTCAAGATAGTCGAGCACCTGCGCCTCGGTTGCTGCGTACCAGCTCCAGACCATACTGACCGTCTGCCCGCCGACAGGCGGCGCGGCGCTCGGCCGCACATCTAGATCGGAACACGCGGCGACCACGTTCACTTGGCTGAGACCGGCGAGCACAGCGGCATCGAGGCTCGACTCCCCGGCGGCCCACAAGCGCAGCGCCCCGCCGCCGACCGATGCAATCAGCGTGCCGTCCGGGCTGATGGCGACATCACGCACGCCGGGGTGCGCGAGGGTTTCGATAGCAAAGGCGTCGCTGTAATGCCACACGACGACGGCGCTCTGTTCCGGCGCGCGCCCGATCCCCGCGCCCACCAGCAGGCCACTGCGCGGATTGACGTCCCAGCCATACACCCGGCTGAACGCGGCCGGCAGCGCATATTCGGCCTCTACCGCGCCGTCATCGACCGCGCGGCGGGCAAAGGCGGCCGGGCCAACCGCGACCTGCGTCACAAGCGACCGCTGCCCCGCCGGAACCGCCACAGCGCGCAGTACCGTCAGCCCGGCTTGCTGAGGCGCGAGCGGCGACATCGAAACGGTTGATTGACGCAGAACGGGGTCGAGAATTTTCCCACCGCCCAAGCCATCCGAGACGATGACGAACCGACCGTCGCGAGAGAACGCGACCCCCTCGGCGGGAGGCGTGACCGGCATGCTCACCACCGAGCGATCTGCTACTGAGATGACATCCACCGTGGACTGTCGCGTCAGCACCGCCAACCGCGAGTCATCCGGACTCACCGCGATGCGGCGCGCATCGACCACGTAGCGTTCCGCGCTCGCGCCCGTGTCGACGCTCCACGCCGTGATACTGCCGGCCTGTGCGACATACAGCAGCGCCCCCGACCGGCTGAACGTGAGGTCGACAACTGGCTGTGCGCTGCGAAGGCGGATCGGCTCAGCGGCCCAGTCCGCGACCGGAAACAGCAGCACGTCCACGTCGTCGACGACGGCCAGCAGTGATCCCCCCGGCGACCACAACACGCGGTCGGCGCGGATCGAACGCGCCATGTACAGCGACGCATCGACCACCGCTTCCGGCGAAAGGCGGAGCCGCGCGGGCAGACGAATCGCTTGCGCCGAGATGATCGAGCCGAGCACCAGACTCAACACTATTGCGAGCATGAAACGCCGCACGTTATTCCCTCGCGCGTACCCGGACGCGGCCCAGTAAGAGATGATCCACGCCGTCCGTCCCGTCAATCGTCAGGCGTTCACCCGTTGCTGTGTCGTAGAGTCCCATCGACACGACGTAATGCCCCGCGTTAGACGGCCCCATGATGACGAAATTGTCCTGCACGACAACCGTCCCCGCGATCCACTGATTCGCCGGCATACCCATGAGGTCGCGCTGGGCGTGGATCGTGCCGTCACGCCTGAGGACATGCACAAACACGCTGAGCGAACGACTGTCACGCGCAAGCGGCCGCAGGTAAAGCTGGAGGTTCACGCCGTCGAACTCGGCTGCGATGTCACGGTCGGCAAGTTCAAACCCGATCAACTCGACCACACCGCCGAACGTCACCGGCAGCGCCAGCGGCTGCGCGTAGGTGTCGAGATCGCCGCGTTCGAGCGCCGGCTGAGGCCAGAGATAGACCGGAGCCGTCGCCGCAGCGGCGATCCGCTGAGCGAGCGCGTCAGAAAACGAAAGATCGTAACGCTCGAATGCCGTCCGTCCGAATTGGTCGATAATCGCTCCGGTTTGTACAGCGCCCATGTCTTCAGACATGAACGGGATGTGCGGCTCGCTCAGCGGAGACAATGACGAGAGTGCCAGCGCCGCGCCGTCGCCCAGCGCGACGGTGGTATCGCCGTCGAAGAAGCCGATCCGGCTCATCACATCCGGCGCATAGAGCGAGAACGTCAGCGCGTCCTGCTCGACGTCCGGCGTGCTCACCAACCATCGCCGGTCATCGTCCCTAACCTGCCGCGCCAGTTGTTCGAGATCATCCCGGTAAATCGCCGACACCTCAGGCAGCTGCGTCCACGTCGTGAAGTACGCCGGTATGTCCAGCACGGCGGTCAGCCCGACGCCTGCGATCATCACGGCCGGCGCGACTCGCACAGGCAGCAGTGAACATCCCAGCCCGAACGCCAGCGCGACCGCCGGCATCAGCGCGACCAAGCGCAGATACGCCGGAGCCGACACCGTCAGCAGGCTCGGCACGATCCCGGCCGCGATGATGCCGACCCAATACGCGTACTCTGGACGACGGCGCGCGCGCCACACAATGACCGCAATTCCGGCGTATGCGATCAGTCCGACGGGAAGCGCGAACAGCGGCCGGCCGGGGATGTTGTAACGGGCTTCCGGGTCGCCGGCGAATGCCAGCATCCCGACGATCCGCGCCCCGTTGTCGATCAACTCCTGCGGATGGCCGGCGAGCGCATCGGTCAGTGGGCGGGTGATCGTGCTGGATCGGTTGAAGCTTCAGGATCGGAGAGGCGGGCGACGATCATCGGAAGGCCGACGGCCACGCCGATCACCGCGACTAGCATCCAGCGGCCCGCCGTCCGCCGCCACGCGCCTCGCGCCGAAACCACCGCGATCAGCCCGGCCGTGCCCGCTGCGGCCCACAGCGCAAACGACGAGGTATAGGTGTAGAGCGCCGCGCCCATCACCGCCCCCGCCGCGACCGCCATCAACCCGCGCGGACGGCGCACGAGGGAGATCACGCACAAGCCCAGCAGCGCGGTGAACACCGGAAGCATTCCGGCGCGCAGGCTGACGCGGCTGACGAAGATGCCCCACATGCTCACGGCGAGCAGGCCGCCGACAGCGAGGCCAACCGCGCGGCCACCGAGGCGAGCGCCCAAGCGCATCGTCAGCGCGACGGTCAGCATGCCCATGACGAACGCCGGAAACTTGATCGCCACGACGTTCGCGCCGAGAAGCGCCGTCGAGACCGCCAGCAGCCACACGTAGCCGCCTTCGTGCCCCTGATTCGACGGGTAAAACACCCGGAAATCCCCGGCTGAAAGCAGTTGACGTGCCTCCAGCGCCTTGAACATCTCGTCGTGCTGGAGGCCGGGAGGCGTCTCGCCAAACGCGGCGAAACGCAGCACGCCCGCCAGCAGGAGAATCGCAGCGGCTGCGATCAGCCCCCAGCCACGAGTCACGGCTGACTGCGGGCGGCTTGCGGCAGCATATAGAACAGCGGCCGGGCCTTGGTGTACTGCACGTAGTCGTCCGCCATGACCAGCAGGCTGTAACCCGCGATCTCGTCACGGTTCGCCAGCGTAAACGGATTGGCGTAATTCAAGTTCCACAGGAACATCACGCCGACATCCGGGCGGGACAGCCCGATCTCGAACGCGCGGATGGCGTAGTTGGCCTGTTCGATCGGCGAGTTCTCGGTCATCCACAAGTTGTCGGCCTGCGGGTCAGGTATCCCGACGCCGAGATCGTCCCACGACGTCCAACCGAACTCCGTCACCCACATCGGGACGCTGCCATGACCGTTGCGGTTCAGGATCGCCCGCGTGTCCTCAAGCGTGTCGAGAAAGAAGAACTGCGGTTGATCGTCCCATCCACGCGCGGCGGATGGGTCACAGCAGCGCGCGTCGGGCGGATTGGCCCATCCATACGGATGCACGCCGATCACGATGTCCTGATAGCGGCCGAGGCCGGCGTCGTACATCTCCTGCAAATACTCGCGGTCATTGCGCGTGCCGTCGCTGTTGCCGGTGGGCGCCAGCCCGGCCGTCACGATGATAATGTCGCTGCGATAACCGCGGATCGCGCCGTAGGCCGGGCCGAACAGCCGCATGTACCCCGCGCCGGTGAACGGATACTGGTCGGTCACCCAGTCGATCTTCAGGTTCGGCTCGTTCCAGACCTCGATGGCGTCCACAATCGGCCCCATCTTGGTCTGAAGCAGCAGGGTCAAGAAGTTACCCAGTTCTTGCGGATCGTTAGGCGGGCCAGATGATTCGTTGGTCGAACGCGCCCAATTCGGGGCCTTCGCCACGCTGAACAGGATTTTGAAACCGAACTGATCGGCCGTTTCGATGTTGATCAGGAACGTGTTGAGCCGATCTTCGCCCGGATCGTAGCCGTTCGGCTGAAGAAAATTCCAGTCGACCTGCACCTTGATCCATTTCACGCCTAACTCTTTGGCGCGGGTCAGGCTGGCATCCCACTCGACCCGCCCCATGTTGCTCGCAAGCTGAATGCCCATGCGTGAGCTGTCGAGCTGCGGGATCGGCGTGGCGGTCAGCGTCGGCGGCCCCGCCAGCGGATCGGGAGTCGGTGAGGTCGTCGGGCGTGTCGGGATCGGCGTCCAGCTTGGCCCCGGCGTGAAGGTCGAGGGACGCGGCGGCACGGTCTCGGTCGGCGGGCCAGCCGTGAAGCGCGGTGTCGCCGTCGGCTCGATCGTGTAATCCGCGCCGACCGCAGGCCCAAGAGTGATGGGCGCGCGCGTATCGGTCGGCCGTACCTGCGGCGCAAGCGTGCTGATCGCCGTCGGGCCGCTGTCCTGCGGGGTCGGCGTCACAATCAGCACGTTAGGCTGTGGCAGAAGCGAACAGCCGACACACGTCAGCAGCAGCAGAAGGGTTGCGAGTTGTCGCATTCAGCGTTCCATCTCAGTGGTGTATCGTGCGCAGTCTACCATAACGTTAGGCGGACGTTCCAGCATGTACAGGCCGCGCTACTCGTGCGATTCCCCGCCGTTTATGCTACAATAGAACATAATTTCTGCTATTCACCGGATCGTTCGTTTGCGCTAGACTACGCGGCGACCGCGCCGGTCACGAACCATGTTACAGGACGCCCTGATTCCTATGGATAACGGACACACCCGTCAGATCACGATTGAACAGGAAATGCGCGACGCCTACATCGATTATGCGATGAGCGTGATCGTTTCGCGCGCGCTTCCTGATGCGCGCGATGGACTCAAGCCGGTTCACCGCCGCATCCTGTACGCCATGTACGACATGGGCGTGCGGGCCAATACGCCTTATAAGAAATCGGCGCGTATCGTCGGCGAGGTGCTGGGCAAGTATCACCCGCACGGTGACGGGGCTGTGTATGAGTCGCTGGTGCGCATGGCGCAGAACTTCGCCATGCGGTACACACTGGTCGACGGTCAGGGCAACTTCGGCAGCATCGACGGGGACAGCGCCGCGGCGATGCGCTATACCGAGGCCCGCATGGCCGAGGTCGGCGACGAGCTGATGGCCGACATCGACAAGGACACCGTCGACTTCGGCGATAACTTCGATGGCAGTCTGCAAGAGCCGCTCGTCCTGCCCTCCACAGTGCCGAACCTGTTGGTCAACGGGGCCACCGGCATCGCGGTCGGCATGAGCACCAACATCCCGCCGCACAACCTCGGCGAGGTGGTCGATGCGCTGATCTACATGCTCGACCGCTGGGACTCGTATGAAGACCTGACGACCAACGACTTGATGCAGTTCATCAAGGGGCCGGACTTCCCGACCGGCGGCCTTGTCTATCACCATGAGGACGGCGTTGAGGAGGACGGCGACAATCCGCTGGTCTCTGCTTACGCAACTGGCCGTGGCAAGATCACCATCCGCGCTAAGGCGCACATCGAAGACATGGGGCGCGGCAAACAGCGCATCATCGTCACCGAACTGCCGTATCAGGTCAACAAGACGTCGCTGGTCGAGCGCATCGCCTATCTCGTGCGCGAAGGCAAGCTGGAAGGATTGTCCGATCTGCGCGACGAGTCCGACCGGCAGGGATTGCGGCTGGTCATCGAGCTGCAGCGCGGCGTCGATGCGGCTGAGGTGCTGGCGCGCATGTACAAGCTCACCCAGCTTCAAGAGACGTTCGGCATCATCATGCTCGCGCTTGTCCACGACGAGCCCCGTATCCTCTCGCTCAAGCAGATGCTGCGCGTGTATCTCGACCACCGGCTGGAGATTGTGCGCCGCCGCAGCGTGTACGACCTCGGCAAGGCGCGCGCTCGCGCTCACATCCTCGAAGGGCTGCTCAAGGCCATCGACGCAATCGACAAGGTGATCCGCACGATCCGGTCGGCGGCTGATGCGGACGCCGCGCGGCAGGGCCTCATCAAGCTGCTCGGCATCACCGACGAGCAGGCGCAGGCCATCCTCGATATGCAGCTGCGCCGCCTCGCTGCCCTTGAACGAGCCAAGATTCAAGAGGAATACGACGAGAAGCTCAGGCTGATCGCGTATCTGGAAGGGCTGCTGGAAAGCCAGCCGCAGATGCGCGGCGTGATCGCGCAGGAACTGCGTGACGTGCGCGCGGCGTACGGCGATAAGCGCCGCACCGTCATCGTGGACAGCACCGCAGGCGTTGGGGCCGCTGAAGCGCTCTTTCTGCCTGAGGAACCGGTCTTGCTGGCGGTCAGCCACAGCGGGCGGATTGCGCGGATGACCGGCCAGCAGGCGCCGCGCGTGGCCGCCGACGTCAAGGATCCACCGCGCGAACTCGTCGAAGGCTCTGGAAATCACGTCGTGTATCTCGTCACGACGCGCGGCCAATGCGCCACCGTGCCGATGCAGCAGATCCCCGAACTTGAGGATATCGCGGGCGCGCCGATGTTCCATGAATTGTGCCCGCTGAGTTCATCCGACGAGCTGGCCGCGGTATTGAGCCTGCCCGCCGGCGCTGAGACGGGCTATCTGTTCATGGCGACGACGCAGGGGTTAGTCAAGCGCATCCGCCTGTCCGACCTGCCCGGTCTGGTGATGAAACCGTTCACGGTGATGAACGTCGCCGAAGACGATGCGCTCGGCTGGGCATTCACGACGACCGGGGCGAACGACATCCTGCTGTCCAGTTCGGCCGCCCAAGCCATTCGTTTCTCGGAAAAGGATGTGCGCCCGACCGGACTTCCTGCCGGCGGCATGAAAGGCATCAAGCTCCCGAACGACCGCGCGCGGGTGGTCAGCGCCCATGCCGTCACGGACGGGCAGTACGTCGTCTCGGTCAGCGATGACGCCGTTGCCAAGCTCTCGGCGGTGTCTGACTATCCGCAGCAGGGACGCGCTGGCGGCGGGGTCATCACCATGCGCCTGCCCAAGTCCAGCCGCGAGCTTGCGGCGGCGGGCGTTATCGACGCGGATGGCGCCCTGTACCTGTTGAGCAATCGCGGCAAGGCCGTCAAGCTGTCGGCCAAACGCATCCCGCAGGTGATTCGCGGCCGGCCCGGCGGTGACATCCTGATGTCGATGGATCGCAAAGACGAGCAGATCGCTAAAGTCGTCACGGTGACGCCGCGGTTCGTGCCGCCCGATCCGGTTGATGAGAACGGCGGATCGGGCGAATCTGACGAGGCCGCGGCTGAACCGGCCGCCGAAGCGTAGGTTCGGGCGCGGGCGGCAGATCACCCCTGCCTTACGCGCCACAGGTCGAGGATCCGGGCTTCCTTGTCCGCGGCGAGGCCGGCCTTCGGCGCATAATCGACGGGTCGTGTGGCTGTCCATGCCAGCAGATCGCGCACGGTGTCGACCAGCGGCCGTGTGCGCAGTCCGGCGTCGAATGCTCGTTTGACCGACACGTTCGACATGTGAGCGAAACCGGCCTCGCTCTCCGGAATCCACAGCGGAAGCTCCATCCACATCTGCACGTCGTTGTCGATCAGGAACTGCGCGTCGACGTAGACCGGCATCGCGCTGCTGCCGGTCGCCTGCTGGATCGCCTCAACGACGGCCCCAAACGGCATGTGCTCGCTCGTGACGTTGAACGTGCCGGCAGTCCCGGCCTGTGCCATGCGCAGCGCCCAGTCCGCGATGTCGCGCACGTCAATCGCCTGCACCTGATACGCCGGGCTTTCCGGCGCGAGGAAGTCCCCACCGCGCTGAATCCGGGTCGCCCAATACGTGAAGCGGTCGGTTGGATCGTACGGCCCGATAATCAAGCCGGCGCGGACGTTCAACGACCTGCCGGTGAACCCCTCCGCCACCACCTGCTCGCACAGCGCCTTGAGCGGCCCATACGTTTCGCCGGTGACCTCCGTGACGGACGGGTCATCCAGTGTGCCGACCGGATACGTCTCGTCGAGGCCGGGCTGGCTGAAGTCCCGATATGCGCTGATGCTGGAGATGAACGTGTAGTGGCCGACGGAGTCGCGCAGCGCGTCGACCGACTGGCGGACAACGCCCGGCAGATACCCGCTCGGATCGAACACGGCATCCCACTGCCGTCCGGCTAGCTTGGCGAGGTCATCCGGATTCGTCCGGTCGCCGGTGATCGTCTCTAGGTCGGGGAACACATCCGGGCCTGACACTCCCCGGTTGAACAACGTCACATCATGCCCGCCGTCAATAGCGCGCTCCACGAACGCGCGCCCCAAGAAGCGGGTGCCACCGATCACAAGCCACTTCACGATAGGCCCCTTTCAAGAAACTTCCAACGTTGAACTATAGTCTAACACGCTTGCGGCATGCGTTACAATCCTTGCCGGACTACGAGGAGGTCACACATGAATCGCGAAGACGCATGGGCGCTGGTCACGGAGTACACCGAGAGCGATTCGCTGCGCAGGCACATGCTTGCTGTCGAAGCCGCGATGCGCGCCTACGCCCGACACTTCGGCGCGGACGAGGAGTTATGGGGTGTTGTCGGACTGCTGCACGACTTTGACTATGAGAAGTATCCAGACATGGAGAACGGCGGTCACCCCGTCGTCGGCAGTCACATCCTGCGCGAACGCGGCGTAGACGAGGTCGTCATCCGGGCGATCCTCTCTCACGGCTACGAGCGCACGGGCGTCATGCCGGAGTCACTCATGGAGAAATCACTCGTCGCCGTGGACGAACTGACTGGCTTCCTCACGGCGGTCACGCTGGTTCGCCCATCGAAGAACATCGCCGAGGTCGAACTGAAGTCGGTCAAGAGCAAATGGAAGGACAAAGCGTTCGCCCGCCCGGTCAACCGGCAGGAGATCGCGCATCATACCGAGGCCCTCGGCGTGCCGCTGGATGAGCATATCCAGCGGGTGCTCGACGCGATGAAGGCCGAGCCGCTGCGCTCGGCCTTGCCGGAAGCTAAGAGTCTGCGAACGTTACGCCTTGACGTGTACCGGCGTGCCGAGGGTGGCCCAGTTGTAGAGCCAGTACGCATCGGCATTGGTCAGGTTCACGCAGCCGTGGCTCATCGGCTGGCCGAAATTGTTGTGCCAGTATGTGCCGTGGAGCGCATAGCCGGAGTAGAAGTACTGCACCCACTGTACGCCGGGCAGATAGTAGCCGGGGCCGCTCATGGTCTGCGAATCGAGCCGGTAGTATACGTTGAAGTCGCCGGTCACGGTCGGCGTCCTCGGAAGCCCCGTCGACGCGATGGCCGTCCAGACCAGTGCGCCGTTCTCGAACGCGTAGACCCGCTGCTCGCTGAGGTCGACGACGACTTGTTTGCCATCGCTGATGGTCGCCTGCGGCGGCGTCACCGAGGCGAGCGAGTCGGCGGACGAGCCGGTTGAGGCGTCAGCGGTACGGCCGGGAATGACAAGGCTGGTTCCGGCATGGACGTAATCCGGATTGGCGATGTTGTTGGCGGACACCAACGCAGACAGGCTGACCCCGTAGCGCCGCGCGACAGCGCCCAACGTTTCCCCCGCGCGGAGCGTATGCGTCAACGGCGGCGCGGAGGCTGCCACCGCGTCCGTCTCGGCCGCCGCCGACGCATCCGTCCAGATGTTCAGGACTTGACCGTAGAGGATCCAGTTCGGATTGGTGATGTTGTTGGCGCGCATCAGCAAGTCCATCGACACGCCGTAGCGGTTCGCGATCGAGTTCAACGTCTCGCCCGCGCGGATCGTGTGCTGAATCGGCGCCGAGGCGACCAGCGGATTTGCGACGTCGGCGCCGCCCGTCGGGTCTTCAAGCCCCGGAATGACCAGCACTTGCCCGATGTCGATGCGCCATGTGTACGTGATATTGTTGGCTTCCGCCAGCTCCGCAATCGTAACGCCATAGCGCATAGCGATACTGTACAGCGTATCGCCATAACGCACGGTGTAGGTCTGCCCCACCGCCTGATCCTGCGCGGCAGCGGCCGACGCGACAAGGAACAGCGCACTGATTATCACAACAAGCCGGATCACCCGCATGATTGCCTCGTATGAACCCGTGTTACGCCCATCAGCGCACCATTATAGAGAGCGCGCTGCCCTACTGCTACTCAATCGTAAGGGTACCGTCAATTGCCGGCGTTGATGATTGTGATTACAATTCGGCGGTGTCGTCCACGCATCAGAAAACGACTGCATGCTCCTACGCGCATACCGCCTGACCGACCGCCTCTCGCTGATCTTCCTGAAGATGATCGGCGTGCTCTCATCGCTGCTGGCCGACGGACTGCTGATCTTCGCGGGCAGCCCCGTGAGACAGCGCTCCGGCGTCTTGGGGTTAGCTGGCGTCCTCGTGTCGGCGGTCGTGGCGATCCTCATCGCCATCGGCGCCGTGCTTGCGCCCGTCGGGCGGTTCATCCTGCGGCTTCTTGGCATCAGCATCTCGACGACGGCCAGCGGCTATCAGGGCGCGATGGCCCGCCGTTCCGCGCGCTCGGATATGCGCTCCGCCGTGCAGGAGGACCCGCTGCGGGCGCGCAACCGCGCTCTGAGCGCCCTGCTCGCGTTGAGTTTGATCGCTGTGATCGTCGTGATCTTGTGGGCCACGCAGCCCCGTCCACAGACCGTGGCGGTGCTGCCAAATCCCGACCTCGCCATTGTCGGCGCGGCGACGGCGACGCCGACCAACGTCGTTCCCATCGCCGTCGCGTCGCCCATCCCGACCGCCACGCAAATCCCGACCGTGCTTCAATCGCGCGGCAGCATCGCATACACCGTGCGTGAAAACGGCCAGACCGACCTCTGGGTCGTGCCGGTGACAAGCCGTCAGCCGCTGCGAATCACCAACGACGCGGCCGACGAACGTGACGCGGTGTGGTCGCCGGACGGCACGAAGCTCGCGTATGCCTCGAATCAAGACGGCAACTGGGAACTCTACATCTATGATCTGGTGACCTCGCAGACGCGGCGCATGACGTTCAACCTCGCCTTTGAGGGCGCGCCGTCGTGGTCTCCGGACGGGAACTGGCTCGTGTACGAGACCTATCAGGGCGGCAGCTACGACGTCTACGTGCTGCCCGTGACCGACGTGAACGCGAGCGTGCAGGCCATCGTCCAACATCCCAGCGGAGACATGCGGCCCGCGTGGTCGCCGCAGGAGGGGCAGCAGGGCCGCCTCATCGCGTTCGTGAGCTGGCGTGACGGAAACGGCGACATCTTCATCGTTTCACTTGACGACATCGGCTCGCCATACAATCTGACGCGCACAACAGGTATCGACGAGGATTATCCCGCGTGGTCGCCGGATGGCCGGTATCTCGCGTACAGCGCGCTTGACGCCGGTATCGAGAAAATCTTCGTTCACGACATGAACGATCCGAACGCCGCGCCACAGGTGATCGGACGCGGGCGCGCGCCGGCATGGTCACCCGACGGGACGGCGCTCGTCGCGGCAGTCGACACACACGACGCGACCGATTTGACGGTGTATCCATTCGGCGGCGCAGATGCGATCCCGCAGCTGATCCGCGTGCCGCCGCGTTCGGACAGGCCGTCGTGGACGGGCCAGCCGCTTCCATCCGCGCTGGTCAACAGCGGCGGCCTGCCGTCCGGCACGTCGGCGCTGTACACCGAACAGGAGACGCAGTTCGCCAACGGGCTGTATCCGCTGGGCATCCTCACGCGCAACGTGCAAGCGCCCAGCCCGCGCCTCAGCGACCGCGTCAACGATTCGTTCAACGCGCTGCGCGAACGGGTCAACACGCTCACCGGCCGCGACTTCCTCGGCCGGCTTGATGACGCATTCTGGGACATCAATCAGCGTCCGCAGCTGGGCGAAGAAGTCCGCAACTGGCACAAGACCGGTCGCGCGTTCTCGATCAACAAGAACAGCGCGCTGGCCGGCTTCCCGCGTGAGGTCGAGGTTTTCCGCGAGGATACCGACATCGAGACGCGCTGGCGGGTGTTCGTGCGGGTCGCTGAAGACGCACAGTCCGGCCAGCTCGGCGAACCCCTGCGCGGCCTGCCGTGGGACTTTGAGGCGCGCACCAGCGGCGATGTGGCGGCGTACGAGGCGGGTGGAAAGCTGCGCGATGCGATCCCCGAAGGCTACTACGTCGATCTCACCGAAGTCGCCGCGGATTACGGCTGGCTGCCCTACCCTGCATCGACCGATTGGCGTCTGAACTTCAACGCGATCAATTACTGGCTGTTCTACAAACCCGACGGCCTGAGCTGGCTCCAAGCCATGCAAGAGCTGTGGACGGACGATCAGCTCGGCGGGTTCCTGCCGACCCCCACGCCCAACCAGCAAGCATCGACCGGGGGCTGATATGGGCCGGAGTAGTTTCGCCGCTGCGGTGATCCTGTTCGCAGCTGTCGCGGGGCTGGTCGCCTTGCTGTCCAGCAACGCCGATCCCAACGCGGGTGTGCTGCGGCCGGTCGTCCCCACCGAGCCGGTCAATACCGGCCCGTCACAGCCGTGGCAGGACATTTTGCGTATCGGCGTCAGCGGCGCCGGCACCCCGATCCCGACCGTCGCTCTCCCCGGCCAAAACTTCGTCGTGCCGACGCTGCCGGTCGATACGCAGCCGACTTCCGCCCCGCTTCCCGCCGGCGAATTGGTTCAGCGCGTCGTCATCGATGTGCCGCTGTCGGGCGTCACCGCGACCCCCGCCGCCCTCGCCGCGTTCGACACGACAACCGTCCCGATTGCCACGCGATTAGCACAGACGCCGCGCCCGGTGCCGACTAATCCACCGTCGCTTCCGGTGCCGCTGGCGATTGACCCGCGCGATCATTACTGGTTCGTTCGGCCCGTCGACGCCGACCGCACCAACCGCGGCCTCGATTACTACGAGTACGGCACCGACGGCCCCCGCGAGGATCCGTACCCGATCCATTTCGGCATCGACATCGCCAACGAGATCGGGACGACCGTGCGCGCCGCCGGAGACGGGGTCGTGGTTTTCGCCACCAGCGAGGACACGCCGATCTTCCAGAACTCGCCATCGTATGGCAACGTCGTCGTGATCGAGCACGATTACGTCTATCAGCGCCAGCCGTTGTGGACGCTGTATGCCCACCTCGAAGCGCCCCTCGTGACCGCCGGCGAGCGCGTCGTCACCGGCCAAGCCATCGGACTGGTCGGGAACACCGGGCAGACCGGCGGCCCGCACGTCCATTTTGAAGTTCGCATGGGCGCGAACACCTATGGGACGACGTTCAACCCTGTGCTGTGGCTGGCGCCTTACGTCAACCGTGGCACGATTGCCGGCAAGGTGGTCGACGAGCGCGGCAACTTCATCGACGACGCCGATGTCAGCCTTGTGATCGCAGGCGCCACGCGTGACGTCACTACGACGTACGTCTTTCGCGGCAGCGGATCGACCGTGAATCCCGATCCGGTGTGGGGCGAGAACTTCGTGTTCAGCGATGTCCCCATCGGCCGTTACGAGGTCGTCACGACGATCAACGGCCGCCGAATCTCGCAGACGGTGGCGGTACGGCAGGGCGTGACGTCGTTTGTCGAGCTGAAGCCCCCGGAGGCCGAAGTCGCCACCCCGTCCCCCTAAAAGGCGCTATACTTAAGGATGCGTCAGGCAGTCGGCGGGAACACGCGGTTGTCACTGTTCGCGTGGTTACGCTAGACTGCTAACCTTGCAGCCGGTCATAATTGACGGAGCCGAGCATGAAGACTCGCTTTGTAGTTCGACTCGCGGGGATCGTCAGCGCGCTCGCCGCGCTCGTTGTAGGCGCCAGTGCGCAAGGTCAGCGCAGCATTACGCTGGGCGAGCCGATCGTCGGCGAGATTTCTCCAGATACGCCCGCCCAAATCTATACGCTGCCCGCCGCTGCCGGGGATGCCGTCAACATCGGCCTCACCTCGCAGCCCGGTCTGGTGCTTTCGTTCGTGGTGACGGACAGCACAGGCACTCAGCTTGCCGCCGCGAGCGACACCAGTGGAAGCGGCAGCGTGTCCGCCCTCAACATCACACTGGCCGAGGGCGTCAATATCATCGCAATCTTCGCCTCGATCGACTCGGTTGAGCGAATCGGCCAGTACCGGTTGTTGGTCGAAACCGCGGGAGAGACGCCCGCGCCCGCCGAGACCTCGGCGCCCGATGCCACCTCCGATGCCCCGGCCGCGACTCCGGAGCCTGTCGCCACAACGGCTCCCGCGACCGACGTCAGCACCGACGCGACCGACGGGTTCCAGCTCGGTCAGGTGCTGACCACGACGGGGCTGCAAGTCCAGCTCGACTGGCTGTCCACCGCCGATCTCAACCTCGAAGTCCGCGACCCGTTCGGCGAGCGCCTGTTCTTCGACAGCCGCACCAACCAGAACGGCGGCACGTTTGGCTTCGACGTGAACGGGCTGTGCGAGGTGCTCAACAGCCCGGCGACCGAGACCGCCACTTACGCGCCCGGCGCGATTCCCGTCGGCAGCTACGAGGTGCTGGTGTATTACCGCCAAGACTGCCAGAACAACGGCCCGCAGCCATTTTCGGTTACGATCACGGTTGACGGCGTGCAGCTTCCGGTCGTCAACGGCACGCTGACGCCCCCGGTCAACGGCGCATCGACCGTGTTCGTCACGAGCTTTGTCGTCAACACGGACGGCACGGCCAGCGCTGGGGCGGCAGGCGCCTACCCGGATGTCCGCACGATCCCGTCCACGCTGCAAGCCGCGCTTGATTCCGCGCCGCGCACCGCCCTTACTGACGGCATCCCGTCGCGCGGCGTGATCAACGGCGACCGCTACTTCGACCTCTACTCGTTCGACGGCGTCGCCAATCAGGTCGTCTCGCTCAGCCTGACCCGCGTGTCGGGAAGTTTGGATACGCTGCTGCTCGTGCTCGATCCGTCCGGCAGCATCATCGCGGACAGCGACGACATCGTCGCGGGTAACGTGACCGACTCGGCCATCAACAATCCGCCGCTGCGGCTTCCGGTCGACGGGCAGTACACCATCGTCGCGACGCGCTACGGTAAGAACGTCGGCGGCACCGCGGGCGAGTACGACCTGCTGGTTCAGACCCAGACCACGGCCCTGCCGCAGGAAGTTGTCGATCTCGGTTTGCCGACCGGCGATATTCAGGTCACGCTGGTTTGGAACACCAACGCCGACTTGCAGCTGCTCGTCCGCGATCCGTCCGGCCAGTCGGTGTATGACGATCAGCTCACCGTGCCGTCGGGCGGGCGCATGTTCGCACAGGGCAACGTGAACTGCACCACGTCGCTGACGACGCCGGTCTCGCACATCTACTGGCCCACCGGCCTCGGCCGCGGCGGCAGCTACGAAGTCGAGGTGTGGTATCAGAACCAGTGCTCCGATACGCGCACGGTCAACGCCACGCTGTATATCTCGGTCGCCGGCCAGCAGATCGGCACGATCCCCGTCAGCCCGAACGTCAACGGCCGCTTCGTCACCAGCTTCGTCATCGAACCCACGGGCGTCGCATCGCTCGGCGAAGGCGGGATCATCGGCGGCAGCGAGACGCTGGATTTCGCCGGCGAACTCGAATCCGCCCCCTCTCTGCTGCCTAATCAGGTCGTGCGCGGCACGATCAGCGCCGACAACAAGTTCGACGTTTACACGTTCAACGGTGAAGCCGGTCAGGTCGTCGATGTCCGTATGGAACGTACGCAAGGCTCGCTCGACACCAGTCTGTTCCTGATCAGCCCCAGCCTGTTTGAAGTAGCCGCCAACGACGATGCAGTGATCGGCACGACCACTGACTCGCTGATTGACGGGTTCACGCTTCCCGAATCGGGCCGCTACGTCGTTCTGGCGACGCACTTCGCCACCATCTACGGCGGGACGACCGGAACGTATCAACTCTCGTACTCGGTCGAGTAAACACAGCGCGCCGCCTCACCTCCTCCCCCTCTCCATGACCCCGGTCACATGAAATTCCGATGGTCTGGAGAGGGGGAGTCAAGCATCACGCGGCTCGGATCGTCTTGCCCGCCGACGTTCGGTAACCTACTTATAATCACGATTCGAGCGTCGAGAGACTCGGTCTCCTCTCTCGCGGTGTTCATTGAGCGATAACGCGCGGCGTCCTCAGTTGTCACGTTCAACTTCTCACTCTAGGCGCCCACCCCATTCGTGACAAACCGCACTAGAATTCACATTCCCCCTGCGATACAATTCCGGTTCGGTTCCAAACCCCGTGCCCTGTGACCATTGTCAGCACGGTTTTTGTCCATGTGACATCGAAAGTAACTTCGCATGAAACTGCGTATCCTGCTTTTGCTGCTGTTCGTCGTGGTCGTGGCTGCTGCATGCGCAGCGCCCCCCGAACTGCGTAACCCCCAGTTCCTCATCGACGACAGCCTCGTGGACAACGAACCGTGCAGCGCCCCGTGTTGGAACGGGATCACACCGGGTGTCACCAAGTGGGGAGACGCCCTCACAATCCTCGAAGATACGGAAGGCATCGTCGACCTCAAGACCGAGACCAACGACGAATCCGGTGAAATCGCCGCGACGTTCCAGCGTGACGGCGGCGTGCCGTGCTGCTTGGTGTACTCGCGCAACGGCGAACTCGTCGACCAGATGCTTCTACAGCTTGCCCCCGAAAACACGCTCGCTGAAGTGATCGAAAACCTCGGCGAGCCAGTCTACTTCAGCGGAACCGAGGTTTCGCCAGAGCAGGCGGCGGCAGCCTTGTTCTACCCGGAAAAGAGCCTTGTGGTCTACGCGTTCGTCGCAGGAGCAGAGTCCGGCACGGTCAGCGAGACCAGTGAGATCTTCGCGGCGCTGTATCTCAGCGCGGAAGACATGCAAGAGGTTATCGAGACCAGCTCACTGCACGACTGGCTTGGTTACGACAGCTTCCAAGCCTATGTAGAACGTCCCTTCAACGTGACGCCGCTCCCGACAGTGGAAGGCGAAGGGGACGGCGCAGAGACTCCCGAAGCCAATGAAACACCAGAAGGTTAAATCGGGACGTCTCATCGCCTGCGGGCGCGTCCCAGCATATTCGTCAACCTATCCCGAGAGGAGAGGCCCACCATGAACGACACATCATCCCTCGCCAGCCTTCACGTTGGCGAAGAACGCACGGCGACAGTCAAAGCGATCGAGCTGTACGGTGCGTTCGTTGACATCGGCATTGGCAGTGACGCGCTGCTGCACATCTCACAGCTCGGCAAGCCCAATGTCCGCAACGTCGGCGACATCGTGAAGATCGGCGATTCGCTGAAGGTCTACGTCCTGAAGGTCGACGCCGAGAACAAACGTGTCGCCGTCTCGCTGGTCAAGCCCGCGAAGGTCAACTGGGAAGAGATCAAAGAAGGCGAGACCTACGACGGTGAAGTCGTGCGCGTCGAGAGCTACGGCGCCTTTATCGATATTGGCGCAGAGCGTCCGGGCATGGCCCACATCAGCGAGCTGGCCGAGGGTTTTGTCAAGCAGGCCTCGGACGTCGTGAAGGTCGGCGACAAGGTTCAGGTGCGCGTCCTCAAGTACAACCGCAAGAAGAAGCAGATCGACTTGAGCATGAAGCCGGTCGAGGAGTCGGTCGCGTCGTATCAGGATGACGAGGACGACGAGCCGCAGCTTACGGCGATGGCGCTTGCGCTGCAAAAAGCCATGAAGGGCACGTCGTCCGACAGCGGGCGCTCAGCAGCGACCAATCGCAAAGCCAAGCAGCGGCAGCAGCAGGAAGACATCATCGCGCGCACGCTGCGTTCACACGGCAGCAACTAGCATTCACACGATCAGCGGGCAGGGGGCGACCTCTGCCCGTTTTGATTCTCAGTGAAGGAGTTGTACCTGCACCGCCGTCCCCGCAGGCACATGCCGCACGCCTTCCTCGACGATCAGCAGGCCGTTGGCAACGACCAGCGAGTACAGCGCCCCGCTGCTCTGCGTTCCTGTTAGTCGGGCCGTCCACCCGTCCGGCGTCGCGGTGAGCGCACAGCGCAGGTAGCTCCGCCGCCCGTCGGAGTCGATGTCATGCTCGGTCGTTGCGATAACCCGTTCCGTGTCGTCAGCGCGGCCCAACATCGCATACACCGCGGGCTTGACGATCAGCTCACACGTCACGAACGCGCTGACCGGATTCCCCGGCAGGCCGAAGAACGGCGCCATGCCAAGCCGGCCGTACGCCAGCGGCTTCCCCGGACGCAGGTTAATGCGCCAGAACCCGACCTCACCGAGCTGATCGAGCACGTCCTTCACGAAGTCCGCGGCGCCGACCGACACGCCGGCCGAACTTACGATCAGGTCAGGCGTAAGCGCCAGCGCCGCCTCGAACGTGCCGCGTACGGATTCGAAGGTATCGCGCGCCGGCGGAAGGACGTGCGGTGTCGCGCCGAAGCGGGCCAGCGCCGCCGCAAGCATCGGCGTGTTGCCGTCGTAGATTTCGCCATCACGAAGCGGTTGGCCGTAGGGCGCGAGTTCATCCCCGCTGGTGAGGATTACGACGCGGGGCCGGCGCACGACCGTCACCCTGCTTAACCCAAGCGAACCGAGCATGCCCACATCCACGGCGCGCAGCATGTGGCCGGCCCGCAGCACCGTCTGGCTGCGCGCAACGTTCTCGCCGCGCTTACGAACGCTGCCGCCCGCCGTCGCGGCGATGCGCACGGTGACATCAACCGGCGACTGCCCCGCGCTCCAATCCGCGTCTGTGTTCTCGACCGGCACAACGCTGTCGGCGCCAACCGGCATCGGCGCGCCGGTCATGATACGCGCCGCTTCGCCCGCGCTTACGGGGTATTCCGGCCAACCGCCGGCGTGGATATCCTGCACAACACGGAGACGCGCCCCTACATGGGCATCCCTCGCCCGCACCGCATAGCCATCCATCGCGGAGGTATCAAACGGCGGCAGGTCGATCCCGCTGACCACGTCCTCCGCGAGGACGCGGCCTGCCGCAGCAAAGAGATCGATGTGCTCAGCGGGCAGACGCGGCATCTCCGCTTCGATTCGGGCAATCGCTTCAGATAACGAGAGCAGGTCAGTCATTGATCCTCCGTGGTACGCGATTTATCGTGAACGTGTTAAGATTGGGGTGTTCAATGGATCAAAGGCGCTGCAACCGATGGTTTCGACCGTCTACACCGCACCTTCGCTCGAAGATCTCGTTGCCCCGCTGCCCGCGCTGTCCCCCAACGACCGCGCCATCATCGAGCGCGCCTATCGGAAGGCCGAGGCGGCGCACGCAGGTCAATTCCGAAAATCGGGTGAACCGTATTTTACCCACTGTGCGGCCGTCGCCGCGATTCTCACCGATCTGCACCTTGATGCCGAAGCCATCGCCGCCGCCCTACTCCATGACACGCTCGAAGACACCGACATCACCTATCAGGAACTCGTCGACGAGTTTGGGCTTAACGTCGCCAATCTCGTAGACGCAGTCACGAAATTGAAGGTGATCCCGATCAACATCGAAAAAGAGGTCGGGCGGCGCACCAGCACGGTCAACAAAGAACTCGAATACATCCGCAAGATGTTCATGAAAATGGGGCAGGATATCCGTGTCGTGCTCATCAAACTGGCCGACCGCCTGCACAACATGCGCACGCTGCATCACATGGCGGAAGACCGGCAGCGTGGCATCGCCCGCGAGACGATGGACATCTTCGCTCCCCTCGCCAACCGGCTTGGTATCTGGCAGATCAAGTGGGAACTCGAAGACCTCAGCCTGCGCTACCTTGAGCCGGATGTGTATCGCACGATCGCAAACAAGATCGATGAACGCCGCGCCGACCGCGAGCGTTACATGGACGAGATCGTCAGCGCGCTGAAGGACGCGATCTCCAGAGAGGGTCTCGAAAACGTCACGGTCAGCGGGCGGCCGAAGCACATCACCAGCATCTACAACAAGATGCAGCGCAAGAACCTACCGTTCGAGCAGATCTACGACGTGCGCGCGATTCGTGTGATCGTGGACAGCGTCGCGCAGTGTTATCAAGTCTTGGGTATCGTCCATAACCTGTGGCAGCCGATCCCGCGCGAGTTCGACGACTACATCGCCCGCCCGAAAGACAACATGTATCAGAGCTTGCACACGGCGGTCTACGTCAACGGCAAGACAGTCGAAGTCCAAATCCGAACGTGGGAGATGCACCAGCACGCCGAATATGGTATCGCCGCGCACTGGCGGTACAAGGAGGGCGGCAAGGCCAACGACCCGGAGTTCGAGCGCCGCTTGAACATCCTGCGCAAGATGATGGAGTTCGGCGACGAGGTCAACCAGAACGCTGAGCAGTTCGTCGACGCGATGAAGACGGAGTTCTTCCAAGATCGCGTGTACGTGGTGACGCCGAAGGGGGACATCATCGACCTGCCTGCGGGCGCGACGCCAGTCGATTTCGCCTATCACATCCACACCGACATCGGCCATCGCACGCGCGGCGCGAAGGTCAACGGCCGCCTCGTGAACCTGAACTATCAGCTTCAGTCCGGTCAGCAGGTCGAGATCATGACCGCCAAGCGCGGCGGCCCGAGCATGGACTGGCTGAACCCCGACACCGGTTATGTCGTCACCAATCGCGCGCGCGAGAAGATCCGCTACTACTTCAAGAAGCTTAACCGCGAGCAGCACATTCAACTTGGCCGTGAGACGGTCGACCGCGAGCTGCGCAAGATCGGCCTCGCGGACGCCATCTCGCATCACGCACTGGCAGAACTGTTCGGAATCGAAAGCACCGAGGATTTCCTTGCCGCGGTAGGCGCAGGCGACATCAACGCCGCGCAGATCACCAACCGCGCGATGGAGGAAGATCGCCGGCGGACGCGCGCGCAGCAGGCGGAGTCCGAACTGCTCAAGCCCAAGCGCAACCTCGCGCCGCTGGTTGTCGACCCGTCACACGGCGTACAGGTCAAAGGCACGAGCAACATGCTCAACCGGCTCGCCACCTGCTGCAACCCTGTGCCGGGCGACGAAATCGTCGGCTATGTCACGCGCGGCCGCGGTGTCACCATCCACCGTCAAGACTGCCCGAATATCGCCAACATCAGCGACCGCGAGCGCTTGATCGAGGTGGCATGGGGCGGCTCGACCGACGATCAGCGGTTTATCGTGCCCATTGATGTCGTGGCCTATGACCGCGACGGCCTGCTGCGCGACATCAGCACCGTGATCGCCGACGAGCGTATCAACATCCACGGCGTCAACGTCGACATCCGCGGCGATGTCGCTATCTTGCACCTCAAGCTTCAGATCAGCAGTCCCCGCCAGCTCACCCGCATCATTTCGCGGATCAGCATGACGCCGAGCGTCACCGACGTCTACCGCCCCAACGCCGGCTGACGTCACGCGGCGCACCCTGCGTTTGGCATGTTGTTGACACGCGTGCAGTTCGCTCATACACTGGTGCTTGTGACATAATTCACACACTGCTTCGGGAGCTGCGCCGATATGACACTCACCATCGCGCCGCGCGGTCAATGGCTCATGGGCCACATGCCGCAGTTTCAGGCAGACGCGCTTGACTTTCTGACCCACGCCTATCGCCTCGGCGACATCGTTCGCTTCCGGTTCGGGCCGTTCCCGCTGTATGTCATGAACTCGCCGCAGGCCATCCACGAAGTCCTCGTGTCGAAAGCCGCCTCGTTCTACAAAAGCCGCGGTACGAAAGGCGTGCTCAAGCCGCTGCTCGGCACGGGCCTGTTCACGTCAGACGGCGAGTTCTGGCGCGGTCAGCGCAAATTAGTATCGCCCGCGTTCCACACCAAGCGCATCGCACGATACGCGCAAATTATGGTTGGCTTCGCATCGACGCAGGCCGACACATGGCGAGACGGCGCGGAGATCGACACCGAGTCCGAAATGGCGGAGATCACCATGCACATCATCGCCAAAGCCGGCTTCGACTCCGACGTCACGGGCGATGAGCACGAGCTGCGCGGCGCGGTCGAAGAAGCGCTGTCGGTCGCGGACGAGAACTTCAACACGCTGCTGCGATGGCCGTACTGGATCCCCACCGCGAAGAACCGGCGTTTTCTGCGCGCCATCGCACGGCTCGACACGCTGATCCAGCGCGTGATCAACGACCGCCGCGCGGGCCGCACCGGCGCCGACATCGACGACAAGGGCGACGCGCTTTCGATGCTGCTGGCCGCGGTACACGACGAAGACGGTCGCGGCATGACCGACAAGCAGCTGCGGGACGAGATCATGACGCTGTTCGGCGCCGGCCACGAGACGACCGCAAAGGCGCTGACGTGGGCATGGTACGTCCTATCGCAGCACGCCGACATTCAGGCCCGGCTCCACGACGAACTCGATACGGTTCTGGGCGGGCGCATGCCGACGATGGACGACCTGCCCAATCTCCCCTACCTCGACCGGTTTCTCAAAGAAGTGCTGCGGATCTATCCGCCGGCGTGGGTCACGACCCGCGACGCCATCGAGCCGGTTGACGTGCTCGGTGTGCCGCTTAAACGCAGCGCCATCGTCATCATCAACATCTACGGCGTACACCGCGATCCGGCCATCTATCCCGATCCACTGCGATTTGACCCCGACCGCTGGACGCCGGAATTCGAGCGCAGCCTGCCGAAGGGCGCGTATCTGCCGTTCGGCAGCGGGCCGCGTGTGTGCGTTGGGAACGCGTTCGCACAGATGGAAGCCAAGCTCGTGCTCGCCGTGCTGGCGCAGCGGTTCACGCTCCGCTTACGTCCGGGTCACACGGTCGAGCCTGAGGATCGATTCACGCTGCGCCCCAAGTTCGGGCTGCCCATGATCGTCCATAAGCGCGGGTCGGACTTGGCGCAGCGCTAACCTGTCCTACGTCGACGTGAATACCACCTGCCGGCGCAGATCGACAATGGCTTGATCCAACACAGCTTCGAGGCTCATCAGCTTGCCGAGGTCGTGCGCCTCGGTGAATTCATCGGCGGTCATCTGCGGAGAGATTTCCTCAATGATGCGCGACACGCGCGCGTCCACGGCATGCTTTTTCAAACTCACCGACAGCAGGCCCGTCAGCTCTGCCGAACGAACAAGGCGCTTTTCGCTCGCCAGCATGCGCGCATAGACCGCCATAGTTTCACATTCGAGACTGACCATGCTGCGGTCGCGCGCCCGATCCATTAAATCGGCCAACCGGCGCTTGACCTCTGCGGGATCGTGCATCACGGCCGCCCGCTTGGCGATGTTCCACAGCAGCGAGCACTCGAGGAACGGCGCATTGAGCTGTCGCGCGGTTTGCAGCGCCTCGACCTGCCGGAAGCCGAGCATGATCGACGCGTCTAAGACGTCTTGCGCCGCCGCCGGAAGCATCTCCATTGTGCGTGTTAGGGTCGTGACCGGCGCACCAATCGCCCGCAGCGTCGAAATGCCCTCGGTATAGCAGGCGACCGCGACCTTCGCCTCGCCGAGCTGTTCCAGCACGGCACCGAGTGCGATCACGATATAGCCCGTATTGCGGCGGTCGCCGATCTGCCGGTACAGCTCAAGCGCGATCTCATAGTAATCGCGGGCTTTGCTGACCTCGCCGAGATACACCAGCGCCTGCGCGAGATTGCCGTAATTGCGGGCGACGCGCCACAGTTCGACACCATCCTGCGCCAGCCGCAGCGACTTCTCAAGCTTCTCGCGCGATTCAGCAAAATCGCCTTCGTCGAACGCCACCACGCCGAGGCCGTTATACGCATCTGCCTGCGCATCGATACTGTTCGCGCGTTGGGCCAACGCCAATCCCTCGCCGAAAAGCTGCAATGCCTGACCGAGCGCCCCCTGCCGCCAACTTACCGTGCCGAGGCCGATCAACGCCTCCGCCGCGCCGCTGATATGACTCAGGCGGCGCGCCAGCTTGAGGCTTTCGTGATACGTCTTTTCCGCCTGCCGGTATTCGTTCGTGTCGGCGTAGGTGTCACCCAGCAGCCGCAGCGTTTGCATGCGCTGGTCGTCGGGATGCGTCAAGAGTTCCAGCGCTTCCTGACACAACCGGCGTGCTTCCTCGTGACGGCTGATGGCGCGGGCTTGGCGAGCCGAAAGCAGAAGATAGTGCAGGTGCTTGTCGGCGTCCCCCGCGATCCGGTAGTGTTCCGCAAGCACGACCGCGCGCGACGCCTCGTCCGGATACGCCTTTTCAATCGCGTGCGCGACGGATCGGTGGAGGCGCGGACGCACGTCATCCGGCACCGACTCCAGCAGCGTTTCCCGCAGCTTGTCATGCGTGAACCGCCACTCGTCGTCCACAAATTCCAGCACGGCAGCGTTGGCGCATCCGTTGAACCACGCCTCGAGGCGCTCAGGCGTGCCGGTCACGTGGTTCATAATAACCGGGTCGATGTGGCGGCCGGCGACAGCAGCGAGCTGCAGCAGTTCGACCGCGTCGGCCGGCAGGCGCTGAATACGGCGCTGCAAGACCGCTCGCACGCCGCCGGTGACGACCGCGCGCGGCAGCGTCACGTCACCGATCTCGTCAAGGCGTCCGGCGGAGTCCGCTAAGGCGCGCAGCACCTCGATGACGAAGAAGACGTTGCCCTCCGTCTCCCGTTCGAGCAGCGTCAGGATATCCCGGCGTCCGCCCAGCGGGCCGAGGATCGCGCGGCTCAATTCGGCGATCGTCGTGTTCGAGAAGCGCTTGAGCCGGATGACACTGGCGTTGGGCAGCAAATCCGGGATGTCTGGACGTTCGTCATCGCGATAGCTGCCGACGATCAGCACCGGCAGGTCGATCACGCCATGCGAGACTGTCTTGAGCAGATCGAAGCTCTCACGCGTCCAGTGCAGGTCTTCGAGCAGGATCACCGCGGTTTGTCGCTGTCGCCGCAGCATGTCGATGATGGTCTGCGCGAGGCGAAGACGCGCGGGTTCGGCGTCCAGCGGCGGGGCATCCTCGACCGTGCGACCCAACAGGCGGGTGATGTCGGGAACCAGCGGCTTCAGCACACCCGCTTCAAGATCGCTGAGCGCAGCAGAAAGGACAAGGCGGCGCACGGGTTCACGCCACACGTGATACGGCAAGCTGCCCTCCGCGGCGGCCTGCCCACGCACCACCAGCGCGCCGCGCACCAGCGCAAACGCGCGCAGTTCTTCGAGGACGCGACTCTTGCCTACTCCGCTTTCACCCCCGACCAGCCACACGCTCCCGCGCCGAAGCGACGCCTCCCCTAATGCGTCGCGAAGCTGTGAGAATTCTTCGGTGCGGCCAACGAACCGGGCCGACTTGAGAAAGCTGTCGCGAATTTCGCCGGTTTCCGGGGGCGCGGGAATACCCGCCGCCGAGCACAGCAGTTCGATCACCTGACCTGCGCGCTGATAGCGGTGTTCAGGGTGTTTGTAGAGCAGCTTGCGAATCACCGACCGCAGCGCAGCGATCACCTGCGGCGAATCTGCCGCGCTGGGCTGAATGCGATTCATGTCGATGTCGGTGTTCATCACGTCGTACACGAGCGAGGCGGCATCGTTGATGTTGAACGGATGGCGGCCTGCCAGCATCTCGTACAGCAGGATGCCAACGGCGTACAGGTCGGATGTCTCGGCCGGCGCCGCGCCGCGCAGCAGTTCCGGCGCAAGGTACGCCAGTGTCCCGCCAATGGTGCCGGGGCTGGCGACGCCGAGCAGGTCGGCGGCGGATGAGATGCCGAAGTCGAGCAGCTTGAGCTGCCCGTTGGTCACCAACAGATTCTCTGGCTTCAGGTCGCGGTGGACGATCCCGCGCCGGTGAAGATACGCCAGCGCTTGAAGCATCTGCGCGACCAGTGTCACTTTGCCGTTCAGGTCACTGCGTTTGGCGACGGTGATGATGTCCTGCGCGTCTTCCAGCATGTCCATCGCGAAGAACGGCTGGCCGTCATCGTCGAAGCCGTAGTCGAGCACGGTGATGACGTTAGGATGGCGCAAGGTCGCCAGCAGGCGGAACTCCTGCGCGAGCGCAAGACGCGTGTCGAGCGTGGCGTTCCCGTCTTGATCCTTGGCTGTGCGCACGCGCTTCAAGGCGACGGTCTGGCCGGTCAGGCGGTCGGACGCACGGTACACCGTGCCCATCCCACCCTGTCCTAGTGGTTGCAGCAAAACGTACCGGTCGCTGACGACCGCGACCTCTTTTGCGGACAACGTCGCCCCTTTCAAAACCGATGGCCTGTCGGCCATGTTTTTCATTGTAGCCTATTGTAGAACTTCTCGTGCATTGCAGACTTGAGACCTTGCACGGAAATGTGTCCGGTGAGGTATCGCTGCGCCGCCGCTTTCCCTACGCGGTATCGCGCTTGTGGGCGATGAACTCTATAATCGAGAGGTTAACGTGGATAGCAAAATTGAGGTGCACGCATGGCTGTTCATCGCAGCGTGACCGGCGCGTGGAAGCGCACCGTCTTTGTTCTGGTCGTACTTGTTCTGCTTGTCGCGCCGACAACCGTGTTCGCACGGCAGTACAAAACGACCAGCCGCATCAGCATCAGTTCAACCGGCGTGCAGGGCATCAACATTCAGCATCCCGTCATCAACGGTGATGGGCGCTATGTCGCCTTCTGGTCGGACAAGGAGGGGCTGGTCGTCGGGGATACGAACTTCGTCGGCGACGTGTTCGTGCGCGACACGCAGAACAACACGACCACCCGCGTCAGCCTCGGTTATGGCGGCGTGCAGACGGCCCGCACCGGCGGCTTGCCGACCTCCTACCCCGACATCGACATCAGCGACAGCGGGTGCATCGTTGTCTACGCTTCGGACGCCACCAATATCCGCAACGTGGCCGACACGAATGAGACCTCCGACGTCTTCGCGGTGGATCGCTGTGGGGCCGGGTTCCCGACCATCCAAGTCAGCGTACAGGACAACACCGGCTCAACCGGCGTTCAGGCGAATCAGGGCGGCACGAACCCGCGTGTGAGTGGCAACGGGCAGTTTGTGTTGTTCCGGTCATCGTCGACCGACATCCTGTTTGACAGCAACGGCACGACTCCGGATATCTACATCTACGACCGGGTGAGCTTCCGTACTTCCCGCGTCAACGTCGCATCGGATGGCACGCAGGCCAATATGGAGGACGGAAGCTCCGGCTACGGCCTCTCGGACGACGGGTTCATCGTTGCGTTCGCGTCGGTCGCCACCAACCTCGTCGCGGGCGATACCAACGGCCGCAGCGATATCTTCATCCGCGACCGCCCGAACAATACGACGATCCGCATCATGGGGCTTGCTGGCGCACAGCCCAACGGCAGCAGCTACAACCCCAGCGTGAGCGGCAACGGGCGCTACGTCGCCTTCCGGTCGGACGCGTCCAATCTGGTCGCCAACGATACCAACAATCGCAGCGACATCTTCGTGTTTGACCGCAACACCAGCGTCATCGAACGCGTCAGCCTCAGCAGCGAGGGCGCGCAGGCCAACGCCGGCAGCGACCGTCCGGTGATGACCGACAACGGCCGCTTCGTGTCGTTCTACTCCGACGCGAGCAATCTGGTCGACGGCGACACCAACGGCGCGGGCGACATCTTCATTCATGACCGCACCACCCACATCACAACATTGGCAAGCGTGACTTCAGGCGGAACGCTCGCGAATGGGCCGGCCGGACAGTTCAGCGCGCTCAGCGATGACGGCTTGCTCTTTGCATTCGAGTCCAACGCCAGCAACATCGTCCCCGGCGATACCAACGGCACGTCGGATGTATTCCACAGCGTCGCCGGCCCGATCTCACCCAACAACCTGTCGCTGGTCAACAAGACAACTGACAGCATCACCATCCAATGGGACGACAATAGCAGCGGCGAGGATAACTTCGTGGTCGAGCGGCGCCGGCTGCACGATGACGGATCGCTGACGGGTTGGTCGATTGTGCAGACTCTTGGGCCAAACGCCGAACTGTTCACCAATTCGTCGCTGGCCGCATGCCGCACCTACGACTTCCGCGTGTTCAGTGTCGACGACGGCATCCGTTCGTCGTCCAATATCCTCCGCGTCAAGACGCTCGGCTGCCCGCCGGGGCCGTTCAGCCTGCTGGCTCCGATCGACGGCGAGATCGTAATCAACCCGGCGCGCGTCGACTTCCGTTGGACGCCGTCGGAAGAGGCCGAGGACTTCGACCTCGTGATCACCAATACCGGGACGGCAGCGGTGATCCACAGCGAGACGTTCGACGCCGCGACGATCTGCGACGCCACCCGCTGCTTGTACACGCCACCGCCGGCGGTCACCAGCCTACTGGCGAACGGCAGCTATAACTTCACCGTGCAGGCGCGCAACATCTACGATCTAGGCGTACCGACGCAGGCCAGTAATAACCCCGGCGTGTTCAGCGTCGACGATACCCTGCCCCCGCGCGACTTCGGGCTGTTCACTCCGGCACAGGATACGTTCTTGCGTAACCTCACCGGCTGGGCGGGATTCACGTGGCGCGACAACAAGGACGCGGCGTCGTATAACCTCGTCGTCATCGAAATCTCGAACAACAACACGCGCCTCGGCACGGTCATCAATCAGCTTGGCCTGACTCCGGAAAGCGACGGCGACGGGCTGACGTGTGACTTCAACACGCGCATCTGCACGTACACGCCGACCGCCGGCGAACTCAGCGCGCTGTCGGAAGGCACGTTCGCATGGACGGTGTTCGCGCTCAGCCCGGCGGGTACCCCGCGCGAAAGCTCGTTCGGCGCGATCACGTTCCGCATCAACACGGGCGACATCGACATCCTCGTCAACGGCGGCTTCGAGGAGAAGGATCCGGTGACGGGCGCCACAATCGGCTGGACGATCACGAACCCCACCGGTGACAAGGTGAAGTGCAATAAGCCGGGCAAGCCGGTCACTAACTTCGGCGAGTGTGCGTTCCGGTTCAAGGGCAGCGTCGGTGAATCCAGCAACATCAAGCAAGTGGTCTATGACTCGAACTGGTATATGATCGCCGGTGACGTCGTCCAGCTCGAAGGCATTCTCAACGCAGCGGCGCTGACGACCGGCGACCTCAAGTTCAAGCTCAAGGTCAAGTACAGCGACCCCGGCCAGCCGAGCGACAAGGTCAAGTTCAAACCGCTGACCGGCGTATACACCGACAGCCCGATCACACCGCTGACAATCACACTTGACGGGGCTGTGGCTGAGATCGAAGTCAAGATCTCGAACAAGGCCGCAAGCGGCAAGTTCTACCTCGACGAACTCAAGCTGCTGCTGCTGGCTCCGGCGGGGCCGCGCATCGACGGAATACGCTATCTGCCCAACACACGGATCCCAATCACAGGCGCGCGCACGGACGGCCTGCTGCTGCCGCCGCCTCCGCCACCGGTGGACGGTTTCCGCGGCCAGAACTAAGGCATCGCTCGTATCCATCCAAGAGGCATCCAACTGGGTGCCTCTTGGCGTTTTTCTCAGGGAAGGTTCACACGCGGGGCGTTACACCTCCGGAATCAAAATGACCCCGGCCGCGGGAACACCGCGTCGGGGCCATCATCGCTGCGCCTACGGCCTACTGCCCTCGCGCAGCGGGCTGCTTTCCCTTAGCCTCCGCCTTTGACTTCGCTGATGCCGCCTTCGGTCATGGCGCGGGCATCCAGTACCTTGCGCGCTTCGTCCTCGCTCAGCAGCCCTTCGCTCACCACGATGTCCAGCAGCGTGCGGTTCTCGGCCAGCGACTTCTTGGCGACCTCCGCGCCCTTCAGATACCCGATGACCGGGTTCAGCGCGGTGACGAGGATCGGATTCTTGAGCAGCCACGACTCGGCCTTCTCGGCATTCGCCGTCAAGCCGACGACCAGCTTCTCGGTGAACATCTTTACCGACCCGATCATCACGATCATCATCTCGTTCAGGTTATGCGCCATGATCGGCATCATCACGTTCAGCTCAAGCTGGCCGGCCTGCGCCGCCATCGTGATCGCGTGATCGTTGCCCATGACATGGAACATGGCTTGGTTCAGCATTTCGGCCAGCACCGGATTCACCTTACCCGGCATAATCGACGATCCCGGCTGCACCGGCGGACACGTCAGCTCGGCAAGGCCGGTCGTCGGGCCGCTGGACAGCAGGCGGATATCGCTGGCGATCCGCGACAAGTCCTGCGCGGTCGAGCGCAGCGCGCCGCTGAAGAACACTGAGTCCTGATGCGACTGCATCGACTCGAACAGGTCGTCGCTGGTGTACAGCGTCAGCCCGGTCAGCCGGCTGATGACCGACACCATCCGGCTGTGATACTCCGGATGCGCGTTCAAGCCGGTGCCGGTCGCCGTGCCGCCGATACCGAGCCGCCGCACGCCTTCCGCCGCGGCCTGAATCTTCTCGATATTGCGTTCAATCGCCTTCGCCCACGCGCCGACCTCTTGGCCGAGCCGCACCGGCACCGCGTCTTGCAAGTGCGTACGGCCGGACTTCACAATTCCGTCCCACTCGGTCGCTTTTGCACGGAACGCATCCGCGCACGCCTTGAGTGTCGCGATCAGCTCGTCCAGCTTCCACAACACACCGAGGCGCAGCGCCGTGGGGATCGTGTCGTTGGTCGACTGCGCCATGTTGACGTGATCGTTCGCGCCAACCGGCTTCTTCTCGGTCGAGTTCAGGCCAAAGCCCAGAATCTCGTTCGCACGGTTGGCGATCACTTCGTTGGCGTTCATGTTGTGACTCGTGCCCGCGCCTGCTTGGAACGGGTCGACAACAAACTCGGCGTCCCACTTGCCGGCGATGACCTCGTCCGCCGCCTGAATGATGGCGTTGGCGAGGCGCGCATCCAGTACGCCGAGGTCGCGGTTGACTTCCGCCGCGGCGCGTTTGATAACCGCCATGCTCCAGACAAACGCACGGTACGGCTTCAGGCCGCTGACTGCGAAATTGTCGACTGCCCGCTGCGTTTGCGCGCCGTAGTAGGCCGCCGCCGGAACGCGCACTTCACCAAGCGAGTCTTTCTCAATACGAAACTCAGACATAAGTCCTCCTAAGTCTGAACCGATTCACACGAGAGCGTTATAACATGAAAAAGGCGCCCGTTCACGAGCGCCTTTTTGTCCAAGCAGGTCCATCGACCTACTTGTTGGCTGCGTATAGTTCGGCGACCTTCGCCCAGTTGACCACGTTCCACCACGCGGCGATATAATCTGGCCGGCGGTTCTGGTAGTTCAGGTAGTAGGCGTGTTCCCACACGTCCAAACCGAGGATCGGGGTCTTGCCCTCCATCAACGGCGAGTCCTGATTCGGGGTGCTGGTGACGCTCACAGCGCCGCCGGGGGCGACGAGGAGCCACGCCCAGCCGCTGCCGAAACGCGTTGCGCCAGCTTTAGCGAACTCGGCCTTGAAGGCATCGAAGCTGCCAAACGCCGCGTTGATCGCCGCGGCAAGCTCGCCGCTCGGCGCGCCGCCGGCGTTCGGGGCCATCACCGACCAGAACAGGTTGTGATTGACGTACCCGCCGCCGTTGTTACGGACAGCCGTGCGGATGCCCTCAGGCAGGGTGTTGAGGTTTTGCAGCAGCCATTCCGCCGACTTGCCGGCGAGGTCGGCATGTCCCTCAAGCGCCTTGTTCAAATTATCGGTATACGCCTTGTGATGTTTCCCGTGGTGGATTTCCATCGTGCGTGCGTCGATATGCGGCTCCAGCGCGTCGGCAGCATACGGCAGTGCAGCCAATTCGAAAGCCATGCGATTTGCTCCTTTGGAGTGAATAAACCGATAACATCAAGCAGTCTATCACGCTCGGATAAGAAAACGAGTAGAATTGTGCGCCTGCACCCTGTACGTTAGGCCAGACTATGTCCATCACCCGTGTCGCCGCGCCACGCAGCACGCCTACCTCCGCGTGGATCGGCCTGATTGTCGGTATCTGCGCCGTCTCGACATCCGCCGTCCTGATCCGGCTCGCGCAAGACGAAGGTGTGCCGTCGCTGGTCATCGCGGCGCTCCGCTTGACCATCTCTGCGCTGATCCTCACGCCGATCACGCTGTCACGCCATGCCGGCACCCTCCGCAAACTCAGCCGGCGCGACCTGCTTCTGCTCACGACTTCCGGCGTGTTTCTGGCGTTCCACTTCGCGTCATGGATCACCTCGCTTTCGCTCACCAGCGTGCTCATCAGCACCGTGCTGGTGACGACGACTCCACTTTGGGTGAGCGCGCTTGAAATGATCTTCCTGAAAGCACGCCTCAACCGCTGGATTCTGCTTGGCCTCGCACAGTGCATGACCGGCGGGCTGGTCATCGGCATCGCCGGTGCGTCAAACGCAGGGATCGGATCGTCGCCGGTATTGGGCGGTGGGCTGGCGCTGATCGGCGCGATGACTGTCGCGGTCTACATGGTGATTGGGCGCGGCGTGCGCGGCCGCCTTCCACTGCTTCCGTATATCTGGATCGTATACAGCATCGCCGCCGTGATTCTCGTCGTCTTCGCGCTGCTCAGCGGCGCGCCGTTCACCGGGCACAGCACGAACGCCTATGCCTTCATCGCGCTGACCGCCCTCTTTCCGCAGCTGATCGGGCACAGCGCGTTCAACTACGCCGTCAAGTACGTGCCCGCGACGTATATCGGTATCATCACCCAGCTTGAGCCGATTGTCAGCGCGGTGCTTGCGTTCTTCTTGCTCAGTGAAGTCCCGACCGCGATTCAAGCCGTCGCCAGCGCGCTCATCCTGTTCGGCGTCGCCAATGTCGTCTTGTCGCCCGGATCGCCCAGCACGGCCGCACCGATGGATTAAGGCCCGACCGTACGACAATCGTCAAGTAAGGGCCGACGGCCGACCGCGCCTCGCGTGATATAATGGCCGACCGGTGCTGGCTGAGCACATTGGAACTTCATGCGGAAAATCATCATCGCGCTGGCCGTCGCAGCGGCCGTAATCCTCGTACTGGCAAACAGCGCAGCGGCTCAATACACGGGCGTGGTCGCTGAAGCAATCGGAACGGCTAACCTCAGAGCAGGCGTCGGCACAGACACCGAAGTCGTCGGCGACATCGCCACCGGCATCCGCTACCCGGTCGTCGGGCGCAGCGCGCGCTTCCCGTGGCTGCTGCTGGGCGATCCCGTATCGTTCACGCCCATCGGTTGGGTATTTCAAGACCTCGTCACGGTCAGCGGCAGTATCGTCGTCGTTCCGGTCACCGAGGATTTCATCGTCGGGCAAGCACTTACTCAGACACCGTCACAATCGACATTTGCCGCTGCTCAACCCTCGCCAACGCCCCCGCAGGTCAGCACATCGCCATCCGTCACAGCATCCGCAACTCCACAACCGACAGTACCGCCTGTGTATGGGGACGTCCTCGGCGAGATTAATCTGCGCTATGGGCCGGGATCGGATTATCCGCGCGTGGGCGGCGCGGTCGCCGGCGACCGGCTCGAGATCGTCGGCTATCACACCACATTGCCGTGGGTGCTGGTGCGTCACGAAGGAGCGCCGAACAATGTCGCGTGGGTCAGCTCCGACATCATCGAGATCACCGGCGATCCGCGCACCACTCAGCCGATTGCCCAGACCGACTTCAGCAATTTGCCAACCCTCACGCCGACGCCTGCCGTGCAGCAGCACAGCAGCATCCCGCATGACGGCACGCTGGTGCCGGTAAGCACCGGACTGCAAACCCTCGGCAACCTGATGTGGGATGGGGTTCTACGCGCCGGCTTCAACCCGACAACCAGCAAATTCGCCGCGATGTACCTGAAGAACCTGAGCACCGGCGAAGAGATCACGTTTGGCAACCAGTACGCGTTCAGCGGGACAAGCATCAACAAGGTCGCGATCCTTACCGGGCTGTTCAGCATCTTGGACGGCCCGCCCGATTATGCGACGGCCGTTGACATCGCCGACACCATGATCTGCAGCGAGAATTCGTCAACCAACAGCCTGCTGGCGCGCATCGGTGGCGGCGATATGTACTTGGGGGCTGAGCGCACCACGCAGCTGCTGACGACGCTCGGCTTGCGCCGGACGTTCATCACCGCGCCGTATGTCATCCCCGGCGTAGAGCTTCCGCAGCCCACCAGCCCGATCCGCTATCCGCACACCGACGCCGATCAGGCCAAAGCCCGGCCAGACGCAACCAACCAGATGACGGTCGATGAGATGGGCTATCTGCTGGCGAGCATCTACGACTGCGCCTACAACGAGACCGGCCCACTGCTGGAACGGACAACCGCGTTCACACCCCAAGAATGCCGCAAGATGCTGCACGTCATGTCGAACAACACCGTCGACGCCTTCGCCAAGGCCGGCGTGCCTGAGGGGATCACGGTCGCGCACAAACACGGCTGGACGGCGGAGACCCACGGCAATGCGGCGATCGTCTTCACCCCCGGCGGAGACTACGTGCTCGTGATGATGATGTTCCAGCCCGAATGGCTTGTGTTCAGCGAGTCGCTGCCCCTCGTCGCGGAGACGTCGCGGCTGATGTTCAACTTCCTGAACCCGTCGACGCCGCTGGGACACATCCGCGACGGCTACATTCCACCGACGGAGTCATGCAACTACGCCGGTTCGCAGTTGGCCGACGAGCTGGTCTCCCCGTACTTCTTGGAAACCGCGGCAGGAACGCCGTAGCCGGACGGATCACCAACGAATCGAAAACGCCGGAGCGAACTTGCCCCGGCGTTGTGTTCAGTTCAAGACGACCCCGACACCCGATGGCGTTGGATGTTCTTCATCACCCACCGCGCATCTCCCCAAACGTCACCCTCAGCCTTTGACCGCGCCCGCCGTCAGGCCGCCGACGATCTGGCGCTGGAGCGACAGGTAGACGATCACAACGGGGATGCCAGAGACCAACGCGCCGGCGGCGAATTTGCCCCAATCGCGGTTGAAGTCGGCGTTGATGAACTGGAACAAGCCCACCATCAGCGTCCAATTCTGCGTGTCGCGCAAGATGAGCCGCGCCAGCACGAACTCGTTGAACGTGCCGACAAACGCCAGCACGCCGACAACCGCAAGCACGGGCCGCACCAGCGGGAAGATCAACAGCCAGAAGATCTGCCAGTCGGTCGCGCCGTCCACATGCGCGGACTCGTCGATGTCACGCGGGATACTGTCGAAGAACCCCTTCATCAACCATGTGTTGACGCCCATCGCGCCGCCGAGATAGATCAGGATCAACCCGCCGAGCGAGTTCAACCCGAACGTATTCAGCCACTGCCACGACCCCGGATCGGCGAGGAAGCCGAGGAACGAGCCTTGCAGAAAAGCGAAAATCTGCGGGATGATCCGCGAGAGCGCGCTGATCTGATCCATCATCAGAAACAGCGCAACGAGCGCCAGCAGGTTCGGGAACACCTGCACGAGCAGGATGCCGAGCAGCATTTGACGCCGGCCGCGGAAGCGAAAACGCGAGAACGCATACGCCGAAAGCGCGGAGATCAGCACGGTCAAGATGGTGCTGGTGGTCGCGACGATGAACGAGTTGGCGATCCAGCGCCAGAACGGCCAGATGTCCAGCTCGGTCACCAGCAGCGCCTCGAAGTTGTTGAACAGGTCGCTGAACTCGTTCACACGCGGGATCGAGAGGCCGGACGACAACTGCCCGGCCGGGTTGAACGCCGAGAGGACGATGAACAGCACCGGAAACAGCGCGAACACAATGGCGATCCCTACGACAATCAAGCGCAGCGTCAGGCCCACCGCGCGCTCGCGACCGGACTGCACCATCCGGCTTTCATGGTGGACGTGTTTGGGCGCCTTGGCGGTGCTAGACATTTTCACCTACCTGTTCCCACGTCTTCGTGAAGCGGTACTGCATAAGCGTCACGACCGCCACGACTAAGAAGATGACGATAGTGATGGCGGATGCATATCCGTAGTCGCTGCCACGGTTGCCAAACGCGATGTTGTACGTATACGAGATCAGGATGTCCGTATACCTCGCTGGAACCGGCGAATTGGGGATGTTCGGCGCATCAGCGCCGGTCAGCGCCTCGATCAACAAGTAGTTATTGAAGTTGAAGGTGAACGACGCGATGAGCAGCGGGCCGACACTGACCAGCAGCAAGGGAAGCGTGATCCCCCAGAAGCGCTGCCACGGCTTCGCGCCATCCACGGCGGCAGCCTCATAGACATCGGACGGGATCGCCTGAAGCGCGCCGCTGCAAATCAGCATCATGTACGGATAGCCGAGCCACGTGTTCACCAGCAGGATCGAGAACTTCGCCAGCCACGGGTCGATCAGGAACCCCGGACGTACGCCGAACAGGTCGTTCCATACGTTCGTGATGACGCCGAGGTTCAGGTTGAGCATCCCTCGCCAGACCACAATACTGATAACGCCCGGAATGGCGTACGGGATGATCAGAAGCGACCGGATGATCGTGCGCCCCGGCATACGCGGGTCATTCATCACCAGCGCCATGGCTAGGCCGACGATGAACGTCAGGAGAACCGACAAGAACGCGAACGCCACCGTCCATACGAAGATGTCGATCAGCGGGCCGCGCAGGCCGGGATCGGAGATCATGCGCTCGAAGTTGTACAGGCCCACGCCAACACGATAGCCCGGTTGATTTTGCAGCGGTCGGCCGTTCGGCCCGACGAAGTATCCGGTCTTTTCGTTGGCCCGATAGATCGTGTCGTCGGTTCGGTCGATAATTGCGTCCTGAGCCTCGTCGTAGTCGAAGCGGGGCACAATCGTCGCCCGGATCGCCTCACGCCCGCTCACGGTGATGACGTCGTCCTCGTCGCCGAACGGCAGCGACTGGGCTTCGCGGAGGGTCGGCAGCAGTTCTCTGCGGGGAACCTGCGTGTAACCGTCGTAGTCCGCAGGTGGCTCGGCCGGAGGATCGGTGATCGTCTGGATCGCCCCGCCCGACGGAACGAAGATCGTCTCGGTGGCGTTGGAAAGCCACAAGGCCACCGTGCCTGCATCGTTCCGGTAGGGGACAACCGAGTACCGGGGCGCATCCTCAGGGATGATGAATCCGCCGATTCGCTCAATCTGCGTGATAGCTTGACTCTTGGGCAGCCGGTGGCCGTCACCAAAGTTCGTAAACGACGTAAGCACCGTATAAATGATGGGGTAGATCACGAGCAGGGTAATCAGCGCCAATCCCGGCGACATCCACCGCAGCGGATAAAGCGACGGCACGAAGAAAATCGTGTTCATGCCGACGCCGATCACCAGAAAGACAGCCGCTAGGCCGAGGTTTTCGTCACGAAAAAAGGCGTATACAAGCAGCAGTGTGAAGGCGTTGAAGAGTGCGAGGCCGAGATACTTCAGCACCGTCCACAACGTTGAGTTTTGGGGATGTGAAGATGGGGCCCCCGCAGGGACCCCAACTTTCGCATTCGCGACCGCCATGGCCGGCTATCTTTACTCGACTGTTGTCGTGACGACGTGCGTGGTGTCGTCAAACACGAACGTCACCGTGCTGTCGGCCGCCAGTTCGAGAACGAGGTTCGCGCCGTCCTTCGCGCCGTCAGCGCCGTAATTCTCCGCCCAGCTCAGGTTGATAGCGACCTTGTACTCATAGGTACCTGCCGGGATGTCGAAGGTGCCGGCGTACGTGCCGTCGTCTTGCAGCGTCAGCTCCGTGTTACGGCAAGCTGGATCCCAGTCGCCTGCACAGCCCAGCGCCATGTTAAACGCGCCGGGAAGCGTGACGATGCGTTCGGTGCTGCTCATCAAGCCAATCGCGTTGGCGATCTGCGCGACCGCGCCCGCAATGGCCTCGTCCGCGTCGCCGCCGGTGCTGATCGCCGTCAGTGCGGCATCCGAGGCGCCCCAAACCGCGGCCATCTCAGGAATCGCCGGCATCGGGATCGCGCCCACGCCCGCCGCGGTGAACGCCGCGATGTTCGGGTCGGCGCTGGTATCGACCGCCAAGAACGCAGGCGGACGGCCACCCTGATCGAAGATCGCCTGCATGAACTCCGGCGTCGCGACGAAGTCAAGCAGGAAGGTCTCGGCCTCAAGCTGCTTGTCGCTGAAGGCGCTGATGACGAAGCCCTGCCCGCCTGCGAACGGCGTTCCGACTTCCTTGCCGCCCACCGCGCCGGGAAGCGGGTCGATCGAGTAATTGACGCCGCTGTCGATGATGCGTTGGCTGAACCACGGGCCAGTCACGAACATACCCAACTCGCCGGCGCCGAAGAACTCGAACACGACGTCGTCGTTGACGTTCGGAACCATCAAACCGTCGGCGTACATGCCGGACAGCCAGTGAGCCGCGGTCAAACCACCTTCACTGCCCAAGCCAACATCGGCAACGTTGAACGTGCCGTCCTCATTCTGACCGAAGATGTAACCACCCCACGCCGACGTGATCGGGAAATTGTGGTAGGTGTTGCCCGTCTGCACGAGGAACGCATAGTCGGCGGTGCCATCGGCCTTGAATTGTTCGGCGATTGTGCGGACATCATCCCACGTCGCAGGGGCTTCCGGAACCAGATCGACATTGCGGATGAGCGCGATGTTCTCGGTCGCGTACGGGATGCCCCAGAACTGATTGTTGTACGTGAACAGGTCAATGCTGAGGTCGGTGAACTCGGACACGCGATCACCGAGGTTGACCGGGACAATCGCGCCATTAGCGACAAACTGCCCGATCGAGTCATGCGCGGTGATCAGGATGTCAGGGCCTTCACCCGCCGGGCCAGCGACCAGAAGTTGATCGCGAGCTTCACCGAGGCCGAACTGCTGGATTTCGACGGGAACACCGAACTCCTCGGTGAACTGGGTCGCAAGCTCGGCCAACAGCGGCGCACGCTCGCCGTCCGCCCAAATCACGAGGGCGTCGTCTTGAGCGACTGCACCGAGGCTGATCGCGGCCGCGACCAACACCAGTACAAATAGGGTCAAAAACCTTCTGCGAAGCATCTCGGAGTGATCCTTTCGTCGCGTTTCGCCATCCCCGATCATGGGGAGAAACGCAATATACGATTGCCGCAACGGAAAACGGCATGCGTCATTATATCGAACCCGCATGCGCTTAGCCTCTGGTTTCCAAGGCATTCGCTTGGTTGACTTGCACAAACCTTGACTAAGACGAGAGCTTCAAGACGCTGCGGCCCGTTGCGACATCTGCCGTGATCTGTGCCACGAGCGCGTCAATAGAGGGGAACTTGATCTCGCCACGCAGGCGCTCGACGAACGAGACGGTGAGCGTTTTACCGTACAAGTCCCCGGAGTAATCGATCAAGTGCGATTCGACGCGCAGCTGCTGGCCGTCGAACGTCGGCCTCACGCCGAGATTCGTCACGCACGGATGCGTGGAGTCGTCAAATGACGCGTAACCCGCGTAAACCCCGAACGGCGGTAGAAGCTGCTCATCCCAGATCGCCAGATTCGCGGTTGGAAAACCGATTGTCCGGCCGCGTTGATCGCCCATGACGACCTCGCCGCGGACGGAATACGGCCGCCCCAACAGACCGGCTGCCGCTTTGACGTCGCCCGCCTCAAGCAGCGATCGGATGCGCGTGCTGCTGATCGCTTCCTGATCGTCGCCGGTGACGAGTTCAAGCTCGTGTACCGAGTACCCGTAGCGCGCGCCCAATTCACGCAGAAACGCGACGGTTCCCTCACGCTGATAGCCGAGCGTGAAGTGCTTCCCGACCCATAGTTCGCGCATCGGGATTTGGCGACAGAGCAGATCAATGTAGTCGGCCGCGCGAATATGCCGGAATTCATCGTCAAACCGCTGCGTGATGACGACGTCGACGCCGAGCTTCTTGAGTTCCTCGGCGCGCACGTCCGGAGACGTCAGGTAATAGCGGCCGGTGATCCCACGCAGGATGGCCGCCGGATGCGGAAAGAACGTCAGAACGACGGTGATATGTCCGCTGGCGCGGGCGCGGGCGACCAGCTCGCGGATGAGGTGTTGATGCCCAGCATGAACGCCGTCAAACACACCGATCGTAACCTGTGCTGGCTGAGAGAGACGGATCGCTTGCAGCGAGTCCACATGCGTCATGTGCGTTACCGTTTCAGGGGGTCACTGGCTTCAGAGTGCAAGAATACTTTGTGCGGATGCCACGCGCCACCCCGCGCCGTGACAATCGCCGCGAGTTCACCGGCATAGATCGCCGCGGCGGTCACGCCATCCGGGATGTCGGCCGGGATCGCCCTGCCATGCGCGAGGTGCGCGGCGTTTTCAGGCGAAAGCGTGACGCGCGGCATATCGGCAAGCGCGTCCAGCGGTGCAATCAGGTAGGGTTGCCAATCCGGCTCGGCCTTCAGCGTTTCAAGCGGCGTCGCGTCCTCCAGCTTGAAGCGGCCGCTTGCGGTGCGCTCAAGGGCGGACAGGTGCGCGCCCGTGCCCAGCAGCCCGCCCAGATCGTGCGCGATGCTGCGAATATACGTCCCGGCGCTGCATGTGACGTCGACCGCGGCGGTCGCTGTCCCGGCCCCATCGTCAACCGTGAAGTCCAGCACGTCGATGCGTTCTATCGTCACGCGCCGTGGCGCCCGGTCAATGGACTGTCCGCTGCGTGCGATGTCGTACAGTTTACGTCCGCCGACCTTGATCGCGCTGTGCATGGGCGGAATCTGATCGATGTCGCCCGTCAGCTGCATTGCCGCGTGTTCGATCTCCGTCCGCGTGAGAGCGTTCGCTGGCACGCGGGCTGTGATCGTGCCGTCTGCGTCGTACGTGTCGGTCTCAATCCCGAACACCATCGCAGCCCGGTACTGCTTCGTATGCGCCATGACGTACTCGCTCAGGCGCGTCGCGCCCCCCACGCATACGACGAGGACGCCCGTCGCCATCGGATCGAGCGTGCCAGCGTGCCCGACTTTCACATCACCCCTGCCCTGCTGGCGAAGCGCCCTGCGAATCACAGCGACGACATCGTGGCTGGTCATGCCCGGCGGTTTGGCGACGTTGAGGAAACCGAACACAGAATTACCGGACGATCAGCTTACCGGCGCGGACGACGTCCTTCAGAAGCGGAAGCACGCGGTTGACCGCGTCATCAAGTGGGCCGTCGATGGTCGCGCCAGACGCCTGCACATGGCCGCCGCCGCCCAGCTTGTATGCGACCTGCGAGACATCGAAGCCGAGTTTGGAGCGCAAGCTCAGTTCGACGCGCCCATCGTGCAGTTCCTTGAACGTCGCCGAGACCATCGCCTCAGAAACGGTGACAAGGAAGCTCGAAAGGCTGAGATCAAGCGCCGGGTCAACACGCAGACGCCGGAACACATCAAACGGGACGAGCGTATAGATCACGCCGTCGTCGAGCGCCAGATGCGTCAGCGCCTCGCGCCATACCAACAGGCTGTCGTAACTACGCGTGTCCAGCGACCGTGATGTGATCTCCGTGAGCGAAGCGCCGTGCTTCATCAGGTCTTGCGCAATTTGCAGCGTCCGCGGGCTTACGTTGCTTGTCCGAAATCCCATCGTGTCGGTGACAAGCCCGGTCAACAGCGACTTGGCGGCGTCCGGGCTGATGGGTATGCCGGACGCGGTCAACATGTCATAGGCGACCTCACTGGCGGAGACCGCCTCCGGCACGACGATCTGGATATCGCCGAATTGGGTATTGGTCGCATGATGGTCGAGGTTGATCTCGAACTTACTATGCGCGCGTGCGTACCGCCCGCACTCTCCCGTGCGCTCGACATCACTGCTGTCCGCCGAAATCAGCACGTCCCATTCACCCGTCGAAAGCTCCGCATGAACCTGCTCCCAGCCGGGCAGGAAACGCAGGTATTCGGGGACGCCGCGATCGACGGCGACATCGACCTGCTTGCCCATGCCGCGCAGTGCATGAGCCAGTCCCAGCGACGTGCCAATCGCGTCACCGTCGGGCTGAACATGCGTCACGACGACGATCTTCTGTGCGCCCTGAAGCGCCTCAAGTACGCTAGTCAAGTGGCTCCTCCTCGTCGTAGTCGACTGCAGCGATGTCCGTCTCTTCGGAACCCTCCGCATCATGCGGGTCGGCCGGCGGAATCACAAGATCGTGGAAAATGCGCTGAACCCGCTCGCTGCGCTCCAGACCTTCATCCCAAAAGAAGTGGAGCATCGGCGCGCTGCGCACTTGCAAGCGATGGGCGACTTCACGCCGCAGATAGCTGTTGGCGCGCTTCAGTCCGCTCATAACCTCGGCGCGCCTCGTTTCATCACCCAGTGCATTGACGTAGATCTTCGCGTCCGACAGCTCGGTGTCAATCTTGACGTCGGTCACAGTCACGTCATGCAAGCGCGGATCGGCGACTTCACGCAAGAGTAGTAGGCTGAGGATTTCGCGAATCCTCCCCGCGACACGATCCTGCTTGATCGACATGACTAGCTCACTCGCTCCATGATGAAGAACTCAATCATGTCGCCCACTTCAAGGTCATGGAAATTGCTTAAGCCGACGCCGCACTCGAACCCGGCGCGCACTTCGCGTACGTCCTCGTTGAAGCGCTTGAGCGAGCTGACCGACGCTTCCTCGTGGATCACCTTGCCGCCGCGCTTGACACGCGCCTTGGCGCTGCGGCGCGCTTCGCCCTCGCGGATGAAGCTGCCGGCAATCGCGCCGACTTTGCTGATCCTGAAGACCTGCCGAACCTCTGCAACTCCGATCGTCTTCGGCGCGTAGACCGGATCCAGCATCCCCTTCAGCGCCAGTTCGACATCCTCGAACAGCTTGTAGATCACGTCGTAGTGACGGATTTCGACATGATGCGCCTCGGCCGAGCGCCGCGCCGCCGTGTCGACATCGACATTGAAGCCAATCACGATGCCGCCCGACGCGCTGGCGAGCATCACGTCGTTTTCGGTGATGTTGCCGACATCGGCGTTCAGAATCCGCAGGCGCACGCCATCCGAACTTGCTTTGCCGATTTGGTTCAGCGAGTCCTCGATCGGCTGCAGCGAACCCTGCACATCAACCTTGATGATGAGGTTCAGATCCTTGGCGTCACCGGCGGCGACCTGCGCAAAGACCTGCTCGAGCGTCAGCGTTGCGCGGGCGCCGGTCTGGGCCGCGAGCGTCGTCGCATCATGCCGGCTGTTGATGATGTCACGCGCTGCTTTTTCGTTCTTGGCGTGATCGAACGTCGTGCCCGGAAGCGGCGGCTGGCTCAAGCCGAGCACCTGCACCGGTGTCGACGGGCCGGCCACGTCAATCGGACTGCCATCCTCGCCGAACATCGCTTTGATGCGTCCATACGCATCACCCGCCGTAATGACATCACCACGATGCAGCGTGCCATTCAAGACAAGCACCGTCGCCAGCGTTCCACGACTCTTGTCGACGCGGCTTTCGATCACCACGCCAGATGCCTCGGCCTTTGGATTTGCGACGATGCGCTGCTCATCCGCGGTGAGCAGCACGGCTTCGAGCAGGTCTTCAATACCCTCGCCCTTAATCGCCGCCACCGGGATAATTAGCGTGGAGCCGCCCCAGTCGTCCGGTTGCAAGCCAACTTCGTCAAGCATCTGCTTCACTCGCTCGACGTTGGCGTTACGTTTGTCGATTTTCGTGATCGCGACGACGACGGGCACGTTTGCAGCCCGCGCGTGGTTGAGCGCCTCACGGGTAGTCGGCATCACACCGTCGTCCGCCGCCACGACCAGAATGGCGATGTCTGCGCCTTGTGCGCCACGCGCGCGCATCTGCGTGAACGCCTCGTGGCCCGGCGTGTCGAGGAACGTAATGACGCGGTCGCCGCGCTTGACCTGATAGGCGCCAATGTGCTGCGTGATGCCGCCTGCCTCGCCCTCAGCAACGCGCGCCTTGCGAATCGCATCGAGAAGGGTCGTTTTGCCGTGGTCGACGTGGCCGAGGATGGTCACAACGGGCGGCCGGGGCTTCAAGTCTTCGGCGCGCTCGTTCTGAATCAGCTTGCTGACGACCTGTGTGCTGTTTTCGACACGGGTGCGTTCGGCTTGTTCCGCTTGCACCGCGCTTTCGGATGACGCCTCGAAGCCGAGTTCTTCGATCACGATTGCAGCCGTGTCGAAGTCAATCTGCTGATTGATCGTCGCCATCACCCCATTGGCGATGAGACGCTTCATGACCTCGATTGGACTGGCCTTGATGAGGTCGGCCAATGCCCGAACGGTAATGTAGTCCGGGACGAGTACTGCTTGCTTTTCCTGTGCCATTGCTTCCTCCACGCGCGGGCATGGCATCAGGAAAACCCTGTTTCCTATGCCCGCATTCGATCCTGATTTATGGCCCGCCCGCGCCGGCCAATCCGCGCGCTCATTGGGCGGGTGAATGACTGCGAATGACAGCGCGCGCATCGTCGGTGAGGACGATGCGCAGCGCTGCTCCAAGAACATTAGATTCGGCCGCACGCCGCCAGCAAGCCGGGTCGTCGCATAAGTACGCCCCGCGACCGTTCCGCTTGCCTGTCAAATCGACGGCAATCGCCCCGTCCGGCAGCCTGACAATCCGCGTCATCGTCCGCTTCACATCTTTCGTGCGGCAGATGACACACATGCGTATGGGAGGTTGTCTGCGGTTCGCTGCGCTCATTTCCATGAGTCCTAACACCGGTCGCGGCTCACGCGGCCTTACTCGAAATCGTCATCCCACGTGCGCCGGGGCCGCCGCGATGTTGGCGGCGAACGACCATCTCACCACGGTCTTCGTCAAAGTAAATCTGACGATGCTTCTTCTTGCCCTTCTTGCCCTTTTTGCCTTTGGCCGGCAACACGTCGTCGTCTTCTTCGATCTCGAGAACCGGCTCGGCTTCGGCGCGCGCTTCCTTACGCACGCGGCGACGATCGCTCGCTGGTATCTCGTCCGGAAAAGCCACGATGGGTGACGGGACGGGCGCCGCGACAGGAGCTTCTGGGGCTGCTTCGACAGGCGCCGCCGACGCCTCAGCTTCTTGCGCCTCGACCATCTCGGGAGCTTCTGTCTCGGCAGCGGCTAACTGCTCCAGCGCCTCCGGATCCATCACCTTATCCAACGCCACTTGCAGCATTTCGACCGAGCCTTCGGGCTGGCCGGACAGCAGGCGGTTGATGCGCTTCTCGTCGATCAGGAAGCGCAGCAGGATTTCACCCACGTTCTCAAGCGGGGCGAGCGCATCCAAAAGCGGTTCTGGAAGATCGAGCTTCTCGACCGGGATCTGGAACGCAGGCTGCGGCAGCGTGGCGCGCAGCGCGTTGATCTCCGCGAGCCGGGCCTGCCGCGACTGAATACGCAGTCCGAGCAAATGCGTTTCGACCGCCTCAGCGAAGCGGGCGAGCGTCGAGTATTCTTCCGGCTGGACGGTGAGGTTCGCTGCCTTTTTCTCCATGATCCGGCGAACGTCGGCCACCGTCGCGCCCAGCCGCTGGACGACCGGATCGAGATCGGCGTTACCGGCGTCGATCTGCTCCAAGGCCTGCGCGACCGCTTCGCTCACCGCCTTAATATCGATGCGCCAGTGCGTTAGTTTGGCGGCAAGGCGAGCGTTCTGGCCCTCGCGGCCAATCGCCTGCGAAAGATGATCGTCCGGAACCAACACCACCGCCGTGCGGCCGCTGTCCGGGTCGTCATCCAAGAACACAGCGCGGGCCTGCGCCGGATTGAGCGCCTTCTTGATGAACTCCTCGTGATCCGATGACCACTCGATCACGTCGATCTTCTCGCCGTGGAGTTCCTTCACGATGTTCTGGATACGGTTACCCTTGATGCCCACGCACGCGCCGACCGGGTCAATGTTGTCCATCAGCGCGACAACCGCGACCTTTGACCGGCCGCCGGCTTCGCGCGCGATGTTCTTGATCTCGACCTGCCCGTTGTAGATCTCCGGTACTTCGTATTCCAACAGCCGCTTAAGCATATTACGATGCGCGCGGCTCACGACGATCTGCGGGCTGCGCGACGACTTCTTCACGTCGCTCACCAACACGCGAACCTTGTCGCCGGGCCGGAACTTTTCGCCGGGGATTTGCTGCGCGCGCGGCATCACCGCTTCGGCGCGGCTGTTCAGGCTCAACGTGATCGCCGCCGGCGTCACACTTTGCACCGTCGCCGTGACGATCTCGCCGGTCTTCTGGTCGTACTCTTGGAACAGATTCTCACGTTCCGCCTGCCGAATCCGCTGTAGGATCACCTGCTTGGCGGCTTGCGCGGCGATGCGCCCGAAGTTCTTGGTTGTCTTCTCAACGCGCACCATAATGACGTCGCCGACCTGTGCTTCGGGTTCAAAGAAGCGGGCGTCTTCAAGCGTCACTTCGGTGTGCGGCGAGACAATCTCGTCCACGACCTCTTTCTCGACGTAGATCGTTGGCCGGCCGCGCTTGGGGTCGATTTCCGCCTCGATGCGCTGCGCCTTGCTGGCGTTGGTGTCCTTGCGATAGGCAGACACCAGCGCTTCGCACAGCGCCTCGCGCACGACGTCGGCTTGCAGCATGCGCGACTCGGCGATTTCTTGGAATGCCCGGTCGAACCGGACTTCATCCTCTCTCATGTGAGTTGTTGTACCCCCGTGAAACTTGCGACACAGAACGTCTGTGCGGCCTCTACCTACCAAAAAAGTGGGGGTTGCCCACTTCCTCGGAACGCATACATTACTTCTCAAAATTCTAGTCCTACGCGGGGCCAGTGTCAAGGCCAGCGAGAAGACGGCGGGATGCGCTCCGAGTTCCTGAGTATCAGCGATAGGCTCTCGCCGAAGACGAAAGTCCCCCTCGGAAACTCGCCGGTGCGCCGCTTAACCCCATAGTGCTACACTCTGCGGAGCGTCCGGGCTATCCGTACTTTATAGGAGCATTCATGTTCGCCGAAGCCCATATCGCCGCAGACCGCCGCTTGCAGGAGTTTATCGGTCGGCTCAAGGCGCTCACGTCGATCCCAAGCGTCAGTACTGACCCTGCGCACTGGCCGGATGTCGAGCGCGCCGCCGCATGGCTGACGGATTGGATGCGCGACATCGGCCTTCAGAACGTCCAAACCTTCACTCGCGGCGACTACCTCCCGCTGGTTTACGGCGAGTATCTCGGCGCAGGCCCGAACGCCCCGACTGTGCTGATCTACACCCATTACGACGTTCAGCCCGCCGCGCGCGAGGACGGTTGGGAGACCGACCCCTTCGTGCCGGAGATCATCGACGGTAAGCTGTACGCGCGCGGCGCGGTGGACAGCAAGATCCACGTGACCGCCCAGCTTTCGGCCATCGCCTGCATGATGGAGGCAGGATCACCGCCCGTGAATCTCAAAGTCCTTCTGGAAGGCGAGGAGGAGTCGGGGTCTGAACATATCTTCGCGTTTGTAGCAGAGAATCCGGCTCTGCTCAAAGCCGACGTCACGGTGGTCACCGACGGCAGCATGCCCGACCCCGATCAGCCGGTGCTGGTCTACGGCCTGCGCGGTTTGATCACCGGCGAGCTTCGAGTCAAAGGCCCACGGCGTGACTTGCACAGCGGCCACTACGGCGCACCGTGCATAATCCGGCGCAGGTGGTCGCCGAGATCGTTGCCCAGCTGCACACGCCAGACGGAAAAGTGACGGTGCCGGGGTTTTACGATGCCGTCGCGCCGCTGTCGCCTGACGAACGCGAGGCCCTAAGCGGAATTGCGGACGCAGTCGTCGACGAATGGCGCAAGAACGCATCTGCGCCGCGGCCGTGGGGTGAAGCAGAGTATGCGATTCACGAGCGCATCTCGGCGCGCCCAACGCTGGAGATTAACGGAATCTCCGGCGGCTACACCGGAAGCGGCTTCAAGACCGTGCTGCCGTCGACCGCGTTCGTGCGCTTCTCGTGCCGGTTGGTTCCGAACCAGAACCCGGATACGATCTTCGCGGCGGTCAAGGCGCACATCCTGAGTCTTGTGCCACCCACGGTGACGGCAGAAGTGGTCGAACTGGAAGAAGGATCTCCCGGATTCGTCGTTGACCGCCACTCCGCTCCCATGCAGGCTGTGCGAACGGCGTATCAGAAGGCATGGTCGGCCGAGCCGCTGTGGAATCGTGACGGTGGCAGCATTCCGGTCGTCACCGCCTTTCAGCGCCACCTCGACACGACCATTGTGCTGATGCCGTTCGGCCACAAACTAGGCGGCGCGCACAGTCAGAACGAACACATCATGCTGCAAAGTTTCAAGCGTGGCATTCACGCTATGCTGTACTTTTATGAGGCCCTTACGTCACCTGATGCGGCGGGAGATGCATGATCCGGTTGACGTAGCGCACAAGCATCATCCGGTCATCCACGAAGTCGAACCGTGTCAGGCCGGTGTTGTACATCATGTGATACGTATGCTCTGACGGCAGATTATCGAGCAGCGCGTGAATGAGCGCGTTGATGAAGATGCCGTGCGATACCAAGAGGACGTGCTCGCTGCGGTTCGCGGCGTCGCCGGCCTGCGACCGCAGTGAAGACGCCACGCGTGTCGCGCGGGCGTAGCACCCGAACACGTCCTCCTCACCCCGGCTTGGATCGTACCATCCGTGTTGGGTCACGGTGTCGGGCAAGGTGTATTTCGGGAAATCGTGCTGCATCTTCTCACGCGTCAACCCCGGAAAGCCGCGAACGCCCTCCGGCGTATGCACGTACAGGCCGCCGCTTTCGTGGATGTCCGTCCAGACCAGCGTCGGGACGTTCAAGGCGTCCTGCAAGTGCTTCGCGGTTTGCAGCGCGCGGCGCATCGGGCTGACGTAGATCCGCGTGATTCGCGCGCGTGCCGGCGTCATCCGGTCGGGATCGTGCGCGTCCATGTCCGAAATCTCTTCAATATCCTGCGCCGTTGCGAACCACTCGCCAAGGATACGTGCCTGTTCATGGCCGAGTTTCGTAAGCTCCGGGTCATGCTGCCGCTGCCGCTCGCGGTTGGCGTTGTTTTGCGATTGACCGTGCCGGACGAGTGTGACTCGCATATCCTGCTATTCCTCCAACAGATTCGCGCGCAGCGCCGTGATGATCGAGTCGTCGATCCCGCAGCGCGTCAAAGCATAGGTCTCAAACGTACCGTAACGCCGCCGGAGTTCCGCGATCACCTCGCGCAAGATACCCGGATCGGCAACGGCAAACGGGGTCATGTCGTCCGCGGTGATCGCGATCCACTTGAACCCTGCGACTGCCTCACCCACATAGTCGCGGAACCGGTGATGATACTTGTTGCTCAAGCTGTAGTCCGCGACGATCACGTCATCCGGCACGCCGAGCAGGCCGTAGAGCACCATGGCCGCCATGCCCGTGCGATCCTTTCCCGCGGTGCAGTGGAACAGCAGTGGATAGCTGTCTGAGTCCGCGGCCAGCCGAAGAAGCCTACCGATCACGTCCGCGTTGTATTCGAGGATGAGGTCGATATACGTTTCGTAGACAAGCTGGCGCATCTGCATTGTGCGAAACAGCAGCACCATCAAACGCCGCCGTGACTCATGATCGGCGCGCAGCGGCATGACCGCGGGCCGTGCGCCGAACCGTTCCGGCGCGTCGGGAAATCGTTCCGTCTCGCGTTCAGTGCGCAGATCACAGATGACCTCGAGGCCCAGCTGCGCCACCTTCTGCACGTCGCTTTCGGACAGTTCGTTGAGGGTGCCGCTGCGATAGATCCGCCCCCAGCGCACACGCTTGCCATCCACAGCCGGATATCCGCCGATATCGCGCAGGTTGACCGCGGTGCCAATCGGTAGGAACCGGTCGTGAAGCGCGCCGTCGGAATCACGCAGCCAATCCGGGTTCTGCGGAAGGGTCAGCGCATCGGGGTCAATGCGAGCATGACGGAGGTGAATAGACCGGCGGTACAGCAGCCATACAACGGCCACCCCTATCGCCAGCGCAAGGGCCATTACAGCAGCGGGCACGCGCGTTTTTCTCGTTTCGCAGTGTAAACTAGGTCAGAAGCAGCCATTATATCGCGGTCGATGTCCGATGTGTCTATCCGGCAGCGGCCTACATGAGGAACCGATGGACGACTCTGCTTATCACCCTGTGCCACTCGACTTTGAACGCCTCGCCGAAAGCGAAGCGCGCGCACGAAGCGAGGCGTATACGCGCGCGATGCTCAAGCGCAGAACGGTGCGCGACTTCTCGACACAGCCCGTGCCGATGGATTTGATCGAGAACGCCATCACGGCGGCCAACAGCGCGCCAAGCGGAGCGAATCAACAGCCGTGGACGTTCGCCGTCATCACCGATCCGGCGCTCAAGGCGAAAATCCGCGAGGCAGCCGAGACCGAGGAACGCGAAAACTACGGGCGGCGGATGAGTGACGAGTGGAAGGCGGCGCTGGCCCATCTCGGCACGACGTGGGAAAAGCCGCACCTGACCGACGCGCCGGTGCTGATCGTCGTGTTCGCGCAGAGCTACGGCATCGCGGTTGATCCGGCGGGCACTGATACAGCGCAGATCAAGCACTACTACGTCACGGAGTCCGTCGGGATCGCGGTGGGTATGCTGCTGTCGGCGCTGCACCTCGCCGGACTGGCGACGCTCACCCACACGCCCAGCCCGATGGGCTTCCTTGCCGAGATCCTTCACCGCCCGCCCAACGAGCGCGCTTTCGTGGTCATCCCGGTCGGCTACCCTGCCGACGGGACGGTGGTTCCCACCCTTACCAAGAAGACACTGTTCGACGTGATGATTCGCTATGACGCGGCGGCCCCTTCCGGGGACGAACAGGCTGTTACCGGGTAAGGCTTCGACTCCGGTATCGCTCTGGGCCGCGTCTCTGCACAGTGTAGGCGTTGGCTGATACGCAGGTCTCCACGCCGTGGAGCACCGCGTCGAACATCGTCGGTCATCACTCGACTTTGAGACGGTAGCCTACCCCGGGTTCGGTAATCAGATAGCGGGGCCGCATCGGTTCAGCTTCCAGCTTGCGCCGCAGCTGTCCCACGTAAACCCGCAGGTAGTGCATTTCGTCTTCGTAGGACGGCCCCCAAACATCGTGCAAGAGGTGCTTGCGTGTGACCACCTTGCCTGCATGCTGGACGAGGACAAGCAGGAGCTTGTACTCAATCGGCGTGAGATGAATCTCGGTCTCATCGACAAACACCTGTCGATGGGCAAGGTCGACGCGCAGCCCGCCTGTCGTGAAAACGGGATCGTCCGTCCCCTGAGCGATCTGAATGGCATGGCGCATCGCCACGCGCATCCGCGCTAGTAGCTCCGCCGTGCCGAACGGTTTCGTTAAGTAGTCATCGGCCCCTGCATCCAGCGCGTCGACCTTATCGCGTTCCCGGTTGCGCGCAGAAAGCACGATAATTGGCGTCGACGTCCAGTCACGCAGTCTGCGCGTCACTTCCAACCCATCCATGTCCGGCAAGCCCAAGTCCAAGATCACCAAATCTGGATGCTGCATCCCGACCTGCCGCAGCCCGTCTTGAGCCGTGCTTGCCTCAAGGTAATGATAGCCATTGTCCACCAGCGTCGCGCGGAGAAAGCGTCGGATTTGCGCATCATCCTCAATCACCAGTACAACCGCAGTGTTCGGCCTGTCCATAGATCATTCGTTTCCAAAGTCGACTTCCGGTATTTTATCGCCAAGGGGTATCGTAAAGTGGAACACACTTCCCCCACCCGGACGATGACTTGCCCAGATGCGGCCCCCATGCGCTTTGACGATAGCCCGGCTAATCGCCAACCCCAGGCCGACCCCACTCGTATTGGCTTGATGCAGGCGATAGAACTTATCAAAGATATGCTCTTCTTCACCGTCGGGGATACCCGGGCCACGGTCGGCGACCTCTACGCAAACATCATTCCCCTCACGATACGCGGAAAGGTCAATAGGCGTGTTCACGGGCGTATACTTGACCGCATTCTCCAGCAGATTGACCAATACCTGCTCGATCAATAACCCGTCAATCGGCACGAGGGGTAAATCGTCTGGCAGGGCCGTCGTGAGCGGATGGTCGGCAAGGAGTTTCTCTAGGCGAAGCAGGGTCGTTCCGACCACCTCTTCGAGCGGCTGCCACTCTTTCTCAACCGTCACCGTGCCGGATTCTAGCCGCGTCATTTCCAGCAGGTTGCCCACCAGCCGATTAAGGCGCTCCGCTTCTTCATAGGCGATCTGTGCCAGTTCCTGCCCATGCGCGTCGAGTGACTGGCCGCGCTGCAGCAAGCTGGTGACTGCGCCCGTAATCGCCGCGAGGGGTGTACGGAGATCGTGGGACACCGAACTTAAGAGGGAGTTCCGCATCTGCTCCGCCTCAATTTGCAGGCGGGAGCGCTCTGTTTCCTCCGCCAAGCGAGCGCGCTCAATCGCAAGCGCCGTCTGGTTGACGAAGATTTCGAGCTGACGCATCGCATCGGGCGACAGCGGCTGATCTCCTTGTTTGGGAAAGATACCCAATACCCCCGTCTTGCCCTTTGACGTCAGGAGTGGCAGGTAAAGCCCCTTTGAACTCGGCAGTGTTTGCGTGCCGAACCCTGCTTCCTGACCGTGATCATAGGCCCAACGCGCGACGGCTAACTCTTGCGGAGTCAGCAGCGCCTTCCCGGCGTCCGTGCCGTGCTGCTGGAACTGCTGACGGTGGTCGGGCAGCAGGAGTACGACGTGACTTCGGAACAAGGCTTCAATGTGCTGTACCGCAATCACGGTGAGGTCGTGCTCCTCGCTGGTGCTGGCAAAGGCCCGGCTCATCTCGTAAAGGCTTGTGGAGCGTCTCTCGCGCTCACGGGCGGCTTCGGCCTGTCCTTGAATCCGCGCTGTCATGCCGCTAATCACCAGCGCGACCAACAGCATGACTCCAAAGGTCACAAAGTATTCGCTGTCGCTCGCATGAAACGTGAGATAAGGCGGAATGAAGAAGAAATCAGAGGCCAAAACACTCGCAATCGAAGCCGTGATCGACGGGCCGCGACCATACCGTGCCGCGACGAAGACCGTCCCCGCGAGGTACACCATAATGAGGTTGACCGGCGCAAAGAATCGAAACATCAAGGCGGCGATCAGGGTGCAGACCACGACAACCATCAGCCCCTGAACATGCAGCCCCCATCGGAACTGCGCCGGCATAAATGCCCGTACCGTTGGGACGGGGGCATCCGCTTCCCCGCTGATGGCGTACACATCAATCGAGCCGCTCTGCCGCACTAAGTCGTTGAGCATCGAGCCGTAAAGCAGATCGCGCCATGCAGGATGAGTGGGTTTACCGATGATGACTTTACTGACGTTACGCTGGCGCGCATACGTCAAAATCTCATCCACGACGTTATCGCCGCTCAACGTCACGGTCTCGGCCCCAAGCTGTTCGGCAAGGCGCAAGTTTTGAATGACACGGTTACGAGCCGCCTCGTTCAACTGCTTCGCACGCGGACTCTCGACGTACAACGTAATCCATTCGGCGCGAAGCCGCGCCGCCATCCGTTTCGCTGACCGGATCAGCCGCGACGCCAAAGGACTAGGGCTGATACACACCATGATCCGTTCGCCCGCGGGCCAAATCTCGGCTACCGCTTTGTCTTGGCGGTAGACCTGCATCTGCTCGTCGACGCGTTCAGCCGTGTGCCGCAGCGCCATCTCGCGCAGCGCCATCAGATTGCCCTTGCGGAAGAAACTCTGGATTGCCTGTTCGGCCTGATGGGGCAGATAGATTTTGCCTTCGCGCAGCCGTTTGAGGAGTTCATCCGGCGAGAGATCAATCAGCTCCACCTCGTCGGCGTGTTCGAGGACGGAATCGGGGATCGTTTCCCGTACGAGCGTTCCGGTGATCTGGGCTACGACATCGTTCAGGCTCTCCAAATGCTGCACATTAACGGTAGTGTGGACGTTAATCCCCGCATCGAGCAGTTCCTCGACATCCTGCCAGCGTTTGGGGTGTCGGGATCCGGGCGCGTTCGTGTGTGCTAGCTCATCGACAAGGAGGATGTGGGGTTTGCGTTTCAGCGCTGCATCCAGATCGAATTCGCTGATCTTGATGCCACGATATTCAACGAGGCGCGGTGGAATCGCCTCTAGGCCTTGCATCAGCGCCTCGGTCTCTGGCCGGCGATGTGGCTCCACGTAACCCGCCACCACATCGACGCCTTCTTGACGCAGCATCTGGGCAGTTTCCAGCATGGCATAAGTCTTGCCCACGCCTGCCGCCGCGCCAAAATAGATCTTCAGGTGACCGCGCCGGCTGCGTTCTTCTTGGTTGTTGACATGCGCCAAGAGTTTATCGGGATCAGGACGCTGGTGTTCCATACATTTCCCTATCTCACGCATCACCATCTTATCGCAGGAATAGACAGAGCTGGCGAGGGACTCATTATCGCCAGCTCACGTCGTTTATCAGGCGCGACGATGCTCAATGCGCCGCCGGAAGCGGGTACTGCGCATCAAGCGCGAGGTTCAGACGAAGCACATTGACGCGTGGATCGCCCAGAATACCGAACACCCGACCCTCCGTATGCTGATCGACCAACGCCCGCACCCGTTCGACATCAATCCCGCGCAGCGCCGCGATGCGTGGCGCTTGATACGCGGCGGCCGCGGGGCTGATGTGAGGGTCGAGGCCGCTCCCCGATGCAGTGACCAGATCAACCGGGATGGGGCCATCAACCGTTACGCCTGCCGCTGCATTCGCGTCGTGAAGTGCGGCGATCCGCGCTTGGATCATTCCCTCCGGCCCGATCAGCGCCGGGTTCATCGGCCCTAGATTTGAACCGGAGGACGCTGCGGCGTTGTACGGGACGGGGCCGGTTGCAGATAGGCGTCCCCAGAAATACGCCGGCACGTTGAACTGCTGACCGATCAGCTCCGAGCCAACGACATTCCCTTCGGCATCGGTCAATAGGCTGCCATTCGCCTGATAGGGGAAGATGGCCTGAGCAAGCCCCGTAATTGTCAGTGGATAGAGCAAGCCCGTCAGCACGGTAAAGAACAGGATAGAGACGATCGCCGGGACGATCACCTGCCGCCAATTGATCCCCTGCGCCACCTTGCCGTGTGAATTCACGTTCATAGCCTTGATCTCGCCTTTTCTACGCTATACCCAGCCCAGTGCGGCTAGGATCACGTCAATGATTTTGATACCGATGAACGGCGCGATTAGCCCGCCGAGTCCGTACACAAGCAGGTTCCGGCGCAGCAGGGCGGATGCGCGCACTGGACGATACTTGACGCCTCGCAGCGCCAGCGGGATCAGAAAGATGATGATGAGCGCATTGAAGATCACGGCGGACGCAATCGCGCTGTTGGGGGTGGTCAAGCCCATGACGTTGAGCGCGCCCAACTGCGGATACGTGCTAGCGAACGCCGCCGGGATGATGGCGAAATACTTGCTCACGTCATTGGCGATGCTGAACGTCGTCAGCGACCCTCGGGTCATGAGCAGCTGCTTGCCGATCTCGACAATTTCGATGAGTTTGGTGGGGTTGGAATCCAAGTCCACCATGTTGCCGGCCTCTTTCGCCGCCTGTGTCCCGTTGTTCATGACCACCGCGACATCGGCTTGCGCCAATGCCGGCGCATCATTCGTGCCGTCGCCCGTCATCGCCACCAGCCGGCCGCCCTGCTGCTGCTCGCGGATCAGCTTCAATTTGGCTTCCGGTGTCGCCTGCGCCAGATAGTCGTCGACGCCTGCCTCGGCGGCGATCGCTGCGGCCGTGAGCAGGTTGTCCCCGGTAATCATCACCGTTTTGATCCCCATTCGGCGCAGTTCCCCAAAGCGTTCCTTGATGCCGCCCTTCACAATGTCCTTGAGCTGAATGACACCAAGCACCCGTTTGTTCTCCGCCACGACCAGCGGCGTCGCGCCTTTGCGCGCGATGTCGTCGACGACGGTCTGTACCGCCTGCGGGAAATGCGCACCCTGTTCCTCGACATACGCCCTGATGGCGTCTGCCGCGCCTTTGCGAATGTGACGGCCGTCCAAATCCACGCCGCTCATCCGGGTTTGGGCGGTAAAGGGGATAAAGGTCGCGCCTAGCTCATGAATCTGGCGCTCGCGAATCTTGAACTTATCCTTCGCCAGCACGACAACGCTGCGCCCTTCCGGCGTTTCATCGGCAAGTGAGGCGATCTGCGCTGCGTCAGCGAGTTGTTCAGCTGTCACGCCCTGAACCGGTATGAACTCGGTCGCCTGACGATTACCCAGCGTGATTGTCCCGGTCTTGTCCAGCAAGAGAACATCCACATCACCTGCCGCTTCAACCGCGCGCCCGGACATGGCAATCACGTTCGCCTGAATCATGCGATCCATCCCTGCGATCCCAATGGCGGACAGCAGCCCGCCGATGGTCGTTGGGATCAGGCAAACGAGCAGCGCGATCAGTACGGTCACGGTGATCGGGGAGCCTTCACCCGTGGCGCTGACCGCGTAAATCGAGTACGGCAGGAGCGTCATCGTCGCTAGCAGAAAGATGATCGTGAATACGGACAGCAGGATGCTGAGCGCAATCTCATTCGGGGTTTTCTGGCGTTTGGCGCCTTCGACCAACGAAATCATGCGGTCAAGGAACGCTTCGCCGGGATTGGCCGTTATCTGGACAATCAACCAATCCGACAAGACGCGCGTACCCCCCGTGACTCCGCTGCGATCGCCGCCGCTTTCGCGTATCACCGGCGCGCTTTCGCCCGTGATGGCGCTCTCGTCAACGGATGCTACGCCCTCGATGATCTCGCCATCGCTGGGGATGATGTCGTCGGCCTCGACCAGCACAATGTCGCCCTTCCGTAGGGTCGGCGCAGAGACCAGCGTGTATTTGGCCGTGCGCTGTGGGCTGCTCAGCTTTTTGGTCATGACATCGCGGCGGGTTTTCCGCAGCGAGTCGGCCTGTGCCTTGCCACGCCCCTCGGCCATCGCCTCCGCGAAGTTGGCGAACAACACGGTGAACCACAACCAGACCGTGATGACGAAGATGAAAGGGGCCGAGCTGCGCGATGCCTGCGCTGCGGCTTCTGGTGATACACCATTGTCGAGGGCAACCTGCGCTGCCTCGCCCTGTCCGATCACCGCGAGGATGAGCAGAATTGTGGTCAGCGCGGCGCCGACGAGAACCACGAACATGACCGGGTTACGCAGTTGCAAACGCGGATTCAGTTTCTTGAAGGCATCAATCACGGCCTGCCGCACAATGGGCGGGTCAAGCAACGGGCGTGATTGAGCGCGTGTTTCGAGTGTCATTGCCTAGTCTTCCTTTGCGGCGAACCGTTAGCCGACAATCATGCTCAAGTGTTCGACGATGGGGCCTAGCGCCAACGCCGGGACAAACGTCAGCGCCCCGACGATAATCACTACGCCGATCAGCATGGCGATGAACAACCCGGTATGCGTCGGCAGCGTGCCTTCGCTCGCGGGGACGGCCTTTTTCTGGGCCAGCGATCCGGCGATCGCCAGCGAGGCGACGATGAGGAAAAAGCGCCCGAACAGCATAGCCAGCCCAATCGTCGTGTTGTAGAACGGCGTGTTTGCACCGAGTCCGGCAAATGCACTGCCGTTGTTGTTCGCCCCCGACGTGAACGCGTATAGGACTTCGCTAAAGCCGTGCGCCGGCGGATCGGTGTTGTAAATGGTCGCCGCGCCATCCGCGCTAATGACCGCCAGAGCGGTGAATCCGAGCACCAGCGCTGGCATGACGAGAATGATGATGGACGCGATTTTCATCTCGAATGCCTCGATCTTCTTGCCGAGATATTCGGGTGTCCGCCCAACCATAAGCCCGGCGATGAAGACCGCGACGATAGCGTAGATCAACATTCCGCTGTATAAGCCCGATCCCACGCCGCCGAGGACGGACTCGCTCATCTGCATCATAAACAGTGTCACCAGCCCGCCGAGCGGAGTGAGCGAGTCGTGCATCGTATTGACCGCGCCGGTGGACGTGGCGGTTGTCGCCGTGGCAAACAGCGCCGAACGGGCAATCCCAAAGCGGGTCTCTTTGCCTTCCATGTTGCCGCCGGGGTTGACATCACTCGCCACGACATCCGCACCCAAGGCTTCCAGTTGGGGCGTCCCCGCGGCCTCTGCCGCATACGCGCCAGTCATAAACACGGCAAGGACGATGAGCATCGCAGTGAGAATCGCCCATCCTTGACGGGTGTCACCCACCATCTTGCCGAAGGTATACGTGAGGCCAGTGGCGATCACCGTTTCAGCGAGAATAAGGATCAAGTCCGTCAGCGGGGTCGGATTCTCAAACGGGTGCGCTGCATTCGCGTTGAAGAAGCCGCCGCCATTCGTCCCCAGATGCTTTATCGCGACTTGGGATGCGGCCGGCCCCATAGCAAGGATTTGCTCCGTCGTCGAAGCGCCGTCCGCATCGCCCTGTGCGATTTCATCCAACACCTGCGCAGTCTGATACGGCGAGAGGTTCTGCACCGCGCCCTGAGAGACGATCACCAGCGAAACCACAATCGCCATCGGCAGCAGGATATACAGGGTGCCGCGCGTGAGGTCGACCCAGAAGTTTCCTAACGTGGTTGCTGTTTGACGCACAAACCCCCGGATGAACGCCATCAGCACCGCCATGCCAACAGCCGCCGAGACGAAATTTTGCACGGTCAGCCCAAGCATTTGAGTGAGATAGCTCATCGTCGATTCGCCAGCGTAGCCCTGCCAGTTGGTATTGGTGACGAAACTGGCCGCGGTGTTGAACGACGAATCGGGCGAGACTGCGCCGAGGTGCTCCGGGTTCAGTGGCAGAGACCCCTGTAGGCGTTGGAGCGCGTAGAGCAGGATAACGCTTGCCAGACTGAATGCCAGAACCGCAAGGGTGTACGTTTTCCAGTTCATCTCCGCGTCTTCGCGCGTGCCGAACAAACGGTATAGGCCGCGTTCAACAGGCCCGAACACACGGCCAAGAATGGATCTCCCTTCATACACGGAATAGATGTACAACCCGAGCGGCTTGGCGACCACAACGAGGATGAGGAGAAAGAGTCCAATTTGCAGCAATCCATTGGCTGTCATGAGAACAACTCCGGTTTCAGCAGCGCCACAGTCAGATAGACCAACAGCAGCAGCATGATGACTCCGACAATCCCATAGAGTACGGTCATGATTTCTCCCTTGTCGTCCCTAAAGGCGGTCACAGAGTTCCGCAAAGCCCCACGTGAGGGCAAAGAACAACAGCACAAGGCCGATAAAGAGGACATCCATCGCGTAGTTCCTTCCCGTGCCGAGACATCACCGGTATATCAGGCATGCCGGTCAAAAGTCCGTAAGAATGTCCGAGAAAAGGGTCAAGAAAGTGCAAGTACGCGCGGGATCAGGGCGTGCTGACGGACTGAAACTGCTTGACTTCGTCCGCTTCTACGGCGACACGAGGGTACGATGGCGCAGCCCAATCTCGCCCCTGCCGCGCAAACTGCCGCCGCATCATCCATCGTTGGAAACGAGTCCAGAGTGGCAGGTGACTGTGCGGTTCGGGAACAAACACAATTCGCGCATCAACCTGCGCTGCCGCTTGGAGCGTGCCTTCCACCCATGTCACGTACTGAAACAGCGTAGGAACGCAGTCGAGGCCATAGTCTTCGATGGTCGCCTGATAATCCGCAAACGCGCCTTTCACCTCGGCCGGAAGCGTCGCATATCCCCAGTCCGTGCCAAGCCAGCTGGCATGTTGAACCGGAACCATCAAGACGAGTGCGATCTTCGCGGAGGTTCTGCGGGCCAGCACACACGCCGCATGGAGCGCGTCCATCGTCCACTGTCGCTCGCCGATTTGAACCATAATGACCTGCGTATTCATGGGATTTCTCTCCGATTCGGGATCGCTCAAGCACCTGCAACTTCGCGCTTGAGCGTCCCCTCGCTTTGCACCACGTTCGGTCTTATAGCGAGTGTATGCCCTGCAGGGGTCAAAATGGGGTCAGTATGGAGTGGAGAATGGTCAAGAAAAGGTAGAGATGAGGTCGACGCCCACATCACAGTGGTTCGACTCCGGCGCTTTTTTCTGAGACGACGCTGTATACTCTAAGTCAGCAGCGGCTCGCCGGACACACCTTGCTTCCTTGTCCAGCGTCATCGAACGAAAGGCATCCCCGTGCCGGACACGGTCGTCGTCGCACTCATCATGATCCTCGCGGGGTTGATTCAGGGGTTGACCGGCTTTGGTTCGGCGCTCGTGTCAATGCCCGTCCTCGTGCAGACGCTCGGTCTCGCCGTCGCCGCGCCGATGTTCGCCGTCGCAGTCTTGTTCTCCGAGATCGCGATGATGGCGCGCTACCGCCATTCGTTTTCGGTGGGTCGCGTCTGGCGTCTCGTTGCTGCCTCCGTCCTGTTGATCCCGGTCGGGGCCGCGATTGGCCCGCGCCTGCCAGAGGCCGCAATTCTGGCGATCCTCGGCGTCGTTGTCGCCGGCTATGGCGCGTATTCGCTGACCCGTCCGCACATGCCGCGTATCGCCAACCCGCGCTGGAGCTACCTCTTTGGCGGCGCGTCGGGCCTGCTCAGCGGCGCGTTCAACACCGGCGGGCCGCCCTATGTGGTCTATGGCGCGACGCAGGGCTGGACGCCCAGCGAGTTCAAGGCCAACATTCAAGGCGCGTTCATCGTCAACACCCCGATCGTGATCGCCTCGCACGCGCTGAACGGACGCTATACGCCGCAGGTGTTCGAGGTGGCGGCGGTGGCAACGGTTGCGATGCTGGGCGGGTTGTTGGCCGGCATGTGGCTGGATCGATTTATCAGCCCGCAGGGCTTTCGCCGCGCGGTGCAGATTGCGCTCATCGTATTGGGTCTGTCGCTGATCTTCTGAGGACTCTAGGAGGCCGTATGCGTGTCGATATCTTGGCGGAAAGCCGCGACGTTTCGGTTGCTGCCGCGAAAGCATTCTTCGACGCGGCCGCCAGCGCGCGGCGCGAGGGCCGGTCGCTGGCGTGGGTTTGTCCGGCGGGACGACACCACTCGGCGCATACGCACTGATCGCCGAGCAGGCCCACACGCTGGATTGGCCGACGATCGATGTATTCTTTGGCGATGAACGGTGCGTGCCGCCCGATCATCCGGACAGCAACTTCGGCGCGGTGAACAAGGTGCTGCTGGCGCGGATCGCCAATCGGGGCGCGCGGATTCACCGGATTCGCGGCGAGATCAATCCGGTGGACGCGGCGGCGGAGTACGACCGGCTGCTGCGTGAGTTCGCGGAATCGCGCCGAAGCCCGGTGTTCGATCTCGTATTCCTCGGTATGGGCGGAGATGGGCATACCGCGTCGCTGTTCCCAGACTCCATCGCGATCCTTGAAACGGAGATGTGGGCAATCCCCGCCTTCTCCGCGGCGCTCGATTCGTGGCGTGTCACCATGACGCCCGCCGCGCTGTCGAACGCGCGACAGGTCACTTTTCTCGTCACCGGCAGCGGCAAGGCGGACGCGCTGCTCCACACGCTGGAAGGCCCGCACAACGCCAACCGTTTCCCGGCGCAGGCCATCGCGCCAAAGTCCGATGCCGTGCGCTGGATCGTGGACAGCGACGCCGCGGGCAAGCTGCGCAGATCGTATTCGTCCGCGACCTGAACGTGGGTCTCCAGCTGAGAAACGCGGGTATCTGCTGCGATGCGTGACTGAAACACTGGAAGGCTGGACGATCTGACTCGCGGAGCTTGACGCGTGAAAAGAATCAGCACATTCTCATTACTCACCACGTTCAAGGGGTCAGTTCAGGAGTCAGCATGCCCTCATCGCACGATCCGCACGGTGGAATCGACATCCTTCACGCCGGCGTGCCGGTCGAAACCGCCAAGCGGGCGCTCATCCTGATCCACGGCCGCGGCTCGACCGCGCGCGAAATCCTGACGCTCGCGCCCAACCTTCCGGTCACGGACTTTGCAGTTCTCGCGCCGCAGGCCGCCGGCAGCGTCTGGTATCCGCAGCGGTTTATGCGGCCGGTCGAGGAGAACGAACCGTACCTCTCGTCGGCGCTGGCGGCGATTGACCGGCTTGTGCAGCGCCTCAGCGGCAGCGGCATCCCGCCCGAACGGATCGCCATCGGTGGGTTCTCGCAGGCGCATGCCTGACGGTCGAATACGCCGCACAGCATCCGCGCCGCTATGGGGCCGTCCTCGCCTTCAGCGGCGGGCTGATCGGCGACGCCAGCAAGCCGCTGCCGATCCATCACCCCGGCACGCCGCTGGATGGCACGCCCGCGTTCATCGGATGCAGCGACGTCGACAGCCATATCCCGGTCGGACGGGTCGACGAAACAGCGGATGTGCTGAGGACGATGGGCGCGGTGGTCGATAAACGCATCTACCCCGGCATGGGTCATACGATCAATCAGGACGAGATCGACGCGGCGTCTGCGCTGCTGAGCGCGATCGGTACGACGTAACCCGTCCGGCCCTGTGCACCGGTCTGCCGCTAGAGGCCAGCTGCACGTATCGTCCTGTGCGAAGCGCCCACTTATTGATCTTTCCTGACCCCTTGACAACTCTCGACTTCACGCATAACGTGAGTGCTGGACGCGCATCAGGCCGGGACGAGGGATCAACCATGGCTGCGAATCACACAAACATCCTACTCCGGCCGATGACCCTGCCGGACTTCACCGACGTGCATCGGCTGATCCGCGAATTTGACGAATCATCCATCGGGCATGCTGGATTGACGCTGGAAGAGATGCGCAGCGATTGGCTGGGGCGGGCGCGCTTCGAGCTGGAACGCGACGCGGTCATCGCTGTGACGCCAGCTGGAGAGACGGTCGGGTTCAGCGCGGTTTTCGAGTATCGTGACCCGCCGGTTCGCCCGTTCCTATGGGGTGTTGTCGCGCCGCCGTACCGGGGGCAGGGAATCGGCGCCACTCTCCTCGAATGGTCGATTGACCGCGCGCGCAAGGCGATCCCTCACGTTCCCGACGAGGCCCGCGTGGTCTTGCAGGCGACGGCATTCGGCGCGCATGAGTTCACCAAGCACGCGCTCACGCGGCACGGTTTCTCCTATGCCGGGTCGTTCTACGCGATGCGTATCACGCTGGACACCGCGCCGGAACCGGCGAAGTTCCCCGACGGAATCCGCCTGATTACGTATGCCGACCGGCCCGACCCGCGCATGTTCGCGTATGTTTACGGCCACAGCTTCGCCGATCACCGTGGCTGGCTTATCCGCTGGACGATGGAGCATCCGCTTCACCGCGTAAACGACCTGCTGTCGTGGCCGGACACCGACCCTACTCTCATCTTCTTTCTCATGGACGGCGACATGCCGGTCGGGCTGCTCACCGTACATCCGTCCGACGAAGACGATCCCGACTACGCGCACACGCATTGGCTGGCGATTATGCCCGGCTACCGGCGTCAAGGACTGGCGCGCCAGCTCCTACAGCACGCGTTTGTGACCGCGCACGCGCTCGGCAGGAAGGGTCTGACGCTCAACGTCGACGCCAGCAGCCTCACCAACGCGGTTCACCTCTACGAGAGCGCCGGGATGCACGCGAAGTACCAGTGGGACTCGTATCATCTCGAACTGCGCCCCGGCATCGAATACACCCGTCAGTAGCAGCCGCTGCTAGACCACGACGTCGTGCCGATCCTTCAAGATCGCGGCGGCGCGTTCAATCTCCGCGGCGGCCCGGTCGCTGTCCCAACCGGCGACGCCAGCGACGATGCCGCCGACCTCGGTTAACAGGTCGCGCGTGAAACCGCCGAGCCACGCCATGACGGTGCGCCGCAGCACAAGGTCGTCAAGGTGGATCACTTGCTCGGTCGCGGCGATCCACTCGATCTCGCGCCGGGTATAGCCGGGATGAAACCGCAGCGGCGCGTCATCGCCATCCGCCATGAAACCGGCGACCTCGCGGGCCGTCGTGCCGTAGCGTTCAAACAGCGTCCGCAGGCGATCACGATCGAGATGCGTCTCCGCCTCCAGATGGTTGATCCACTCGTCTTCGTCCGTGGGATAGTCTCGTCCACCGCCGATGGCGATATGCGTCGTCGAGACTTTGCGCTGGCGTCCTAACCGCTCAAGTACTCGATCCGCCGTCTGTTCGCTGAACGCACGATACGTCGTCCACTTGCCGCCCACCAGCGACAGCGTCGGGAACGCGACGACGCCGTCCGGCTCAGTTACTTTGATGCTGTGATCGCGGCTCACGTTCCCGGTGTATCCCTTGTCGGCCGTCGGCAGCGGGCGCACCCCGCTGAATTTGAACACGATGTGTTCCTCACCGACCGTGATTCCGGGCAGGATTCGGTTCACCAGTTCCAGCATGTAACGCGTCTCCTCCGGCGTGCAGACCGCCTTCTCCGGGTCATCGATTCGGATGTCGGTCGTGCCGACCATGACGCGTCCGTTGATATACGGCAGGATCAACACAATGCGGCCGTCCTTGTTCTCGAAGAAGAACTCGCCGCCGTTGCACGCGCGATACAGTTCAGGATGATCGAGGATCAGGTGCGACCCTTTTGTGCCGCCGATGAACTTCGTCTCCATCCCCATCGCCTGCATCGTGAAGTCGATCCACGGCCCGGCGGCGTTGACGACCAGCTTCGGCGTGATCTCCAACGTCTCGCCCGTGAGGTCATCGCGGAGCGATACTTTGTCCTTCGCCGCACCGGTCACCTGAACGTAGTTGAGCGCGATAGCCTGCTCCGATACACGCTCGGCTTCCTGCACCAGCTCGACGCAAATGCGCTCCGGGTTCGGCATGTAGGCGTCGTAGTACTGCGCCACGTACTTCACGTCCTCACGCAGGCCGGGATAGGTCTTGAGCGCCTCGCTGCGGCCGAGCATCCGGTGAGTCGGCATCACGCGGTAGCTGCGTGCGAACCAGTCGTAGAAGATCAGGCCGATCTTGATGACGAGCGCGCCGCGTTCGGACGGTTTCTCGCGCAGGCGCAGGAACTTGAGCGGCGCGTTGAACAATCCGCTGAACAGGTTGAAGATCGGGATCGAGGTCAGCAGCGGTTTGGAGTAATGCGGCGCATTGCGCAGCATCAGGTTGCGCTCGGTGAGCGCCTCGCGCACAAGCCGGAATTCGCCGTTCTCAAGATAGCGGATCCCGCCGTGCAGCATGTGGCTGGACGCCGCGCTGGCCCCGGAGCCATAATCCGCCTTGTCTACCAGCACCACGTCCACACCTTGATGGGCGAGATCGCGAAACGTACCGATGCCGTTGATCCCGGCGCCGATCACAAGCACCGAGGCGTTGGGATTCGCCTTGAGCCGATCCCACTTTTGTGTCCGAGTCAGCATTGTTTCGCCTCCAGTGCGGTATTTCTCACGAACTGCTTTCATTATACCGCCGCCTCAGCGTGAGCGGGGACTGCTTGGCCGTATCGCGCATGAGGTATGCTCTCTGTTGTGCGATCACACGGCGTAAGCCCGTGTCAGTGCACGCGTCAGAGTCTTGTAGGGAGAACTATCACCGAGGATTGAACCGATGAAAATCGCAATGATCGGCCTTGGAAAGATGGGGGCCAACATGACCACCCGCCTGCTGCGCGCGGGGCATGCAGTCGTCGCGTATGACCGCAGCCCCGACGCTGTCGCGGAGGCCGCCGCTGGTGGAGCCATTCCGGCCAACAGCCTTGACGACCTCGTGCAGCAGCTAACCCCACCCCGCGTCGTATGGGTGATGGTGCCATCCGGCGCGCCGACCCAGTCCACGATTGACGATCTGGCGCAGCGCCTGTCGCCGGGGGACACGGTCATTGACGGGGGCAACTCCCACTACGTCGACTCGCTGGCCGCCGCCGAGCGCCTAAAGCCGCATGGAATCCACTTCGTCGATGCGGGCACGTCTGGCGGGGTTTGGGGGTTGGAAGTCGGCTACAGCCTGATGATTGGCGGGGACGAAGCGGCTGTCGCGCCGCTGACGCCGATCTTCGAGACGCTCGCGCCTGCCCCGGACCGCGGCTGGGGGCATGTCGGGCCGGTTGGCGCGGGCCACTTCACCAAGATGATCCACAACGGCATCGAGTACGGCATGATGCAGGCGTTCGCCGAGGGTTTGTCGATCATGCGCGCCAAGAAGGAGTTCGGCCTCGACCTCGCCGAGGTCACGCGCATCTGGCAGGATGGCAGCGTTGTGCGCTCGTGGCTGCTCGACTTGATCCACGACGCGCTGGCCGAAGATCAGGCACTTGAGGACATCGCGGCCTATGTGCCAGACAGCGGAGAGGGGCGCTGGACGGTATTCGAGGCGATCAACTTGAACATCTCGGCGCCGGTCATTACGACCGCGCTCGAACGCCGTATCCGCAGCCGCGAGGACGGTTACACGGACAAGCTGCTCTCGATCATGCGCCATGCGTTCGGCGGCCACAGCGTGAAGAAAACGGGGGAATAGCGGATGCAGCACCACGAACAGATCACAATCGTCATTTTCGGCGCGTCGGGCGACCTCACCCACCGCAAGCTGCTCCCCGCGCTGTACAACCAGCACGTCAAGGGCCACCTGCCGTCCAACGTCTATATCGTCGGGGTGTCGCGCTCGCAGCTTTCCGACGACGACTTTCGCGCGCGCATGAAGGACGGCGTGCAGCAGTTCGCGCCGGAGCACTTTGACGAGACACGATGGAACGCGTTCGCCCCGCGCATGCGTTACGTCAGCGCCGATCTCAGCAGCGCGGACGGAATGGGCGCCGTCAAGACCGCGCTGGACGCGTGCGAGTCCGACGTCGAGCACAGGCTGTATTACCTGTCGGTCGGGCCGAAGCTGTACGCCCCGATCGTGCAGAACCTCGGCACGCACGGCATGGCGCGCGAAGATGTGGGCTGGCGGCGGCTGGTGGTCGAGAAGCCGTTCGGGATCGACCTCGCCTCGGCCCACGCGCTCAACGACACGATTCACGCGGTGTTCAGCGAAAGTCAGGTCTACCGGATCGACCATTACCTCGGTAAAGAGACCGCGCAGAACATCCTGTTTTTCCGCTTCGCCAACTCGATCTTCGAGCCGGTGTGGAACCGCAACGCCATCGACAACGTGCAGATCACCGTCGCCGAAGAGGTCGACGTCGAGCATCGCGGCGAGTTCTACGATAAGGCCGGCGTCCTGCGCGATATGTTCCAGAATCATCTGATGCAGCTCTTGTCGCTCATCGCAATGGAGCCGCCGACGTCGTTCGAGGCCAACGCGCTGCGCGACGAAAAGGTCAAAGTCCTCAGAGCGATACGCCCGCCGCAGGAATCGCACACGGTGCGCGGGCAGTACATCGGCTATCGCGATGCGGACGGAACCGCACCGAACAGCAAGACCCCGACCTTCGCCGCGCTGGAGCTGTACGTCGATAACTGGCGCTGGCAGGGTGTGCCGTTCTATCTGCGGTCGGGCAAGGCGCTGGCGCGCAAGCAGTCCGAGATCGTGATCACGTTCCGCCAGCCGCCGCACCTGATGTTTGCAGGCGTCGATCCAGACGCGATTTCGCCGAACGTGCTTTCGATGCGGATTCAGCCGGACGAGGGCGTACATCTCACCATTCAGGCGAAAGAACCGGAGACCACGCAGTCGATGCATCCGGTCGATCTCACGTTCCACTACCGCGACAGCTTCGACACCACGACCGTGCCGGACAGCTACGAACGGCTGCTGATCGATGCCATCACCGGTGATGCTGCGCTGTTCACGCGTGAGGACGAAATCGAAGCGGCGTGGCGGATCGTCGACCCGATCATCACAAGCTGGGAAACGTCCGCTAGCGCGCCGTCGCTGGAATTTTACGAACCCGGCTCGTGGGGGCCGGACGAGGCAGATGAGCTGCTGGCGCGCACAGGGCGGCGCTGGCGGGTCGGCGATCTCGATCACTAGACAGCGGTGTGTTGGGCGGGTTCGTGGGTATACTGTGGGCCGGGCTTTTGTGCGGCCTGCGTATTCTGTGATCGGATACTGAGAGTATGTCGATGATCGATATCCCCACCCTACCCGGCGTCACAGCCACATCAATCGAGACACCACGCCTGTCGACTCGCGTGCTGTTCTCCGGGCCAGAGGACGGCACACCGGTGCTGTTCATCCATGGCAACGCCAGTAATGCGACCTATTGGGAAGAGACGATGGTCGCGCTGCCGGCTGGGTTCCGCGGCATCGCGCCAGACCTGCGCGGGTACGGCGGCGCCGACCGGGCCAAGCTGGTCGACGCGACGCGCGGCTCAGGCGATTGGGTCGCCGACGCCATCGCGCTGATGGATCAGCTCGGACACAAACAGTTTCACCTCGCGGGGCACAGCCTCGGTGGCGGAGTGTGCTGGGGGCTGATGCGCGATCACGCCGACCGCCTGCTCTCGGTGACATTAGCCGCGACAGCTTCTCCGTATGGCTTCGGCGGCACAAAAGGCGTCGACGGACAGCCGTGCTATGCCGATTTCGCGGGGTCTGGCGGCGGCGTGGTAAACGCTGCATTCGTGCAAGCCATCGCCGACCATGACCGTTCCGACGCGCCGAACTCGCCGCGCGATGTAATGAACAAGTTTTATTGGAAACCACCATTTCGGGCCGCGCGCGAGGAAGAGCTGCTCTCTGGACTCTTGAGCGAACACACCGGCCCGCAGCAGTATGCCGGCGATTTTGTGGCATCGGCGAATTGGCCGAACGTCGCGCCGGGAGTTTACGGCCCCATCAACGCGCTTTCGCCCAAGTACGCCGGCGATGTCAGCAAGATTTGGGCCAGCCCGGTCAAGCCGCCCGTGTTGTGGGTCTACGGCCAAGATGACCAGATCGTCAGCGACAATTCGCTGTTCGACATCGGAACCCTTGGCGCATTCGGGATCGTTCCAGGCTGGCCGGGCGTGGATGTCTTCCCATCGCAGCCGATGATCAGTCAGACCCGCGACGTACTCGCCAAATACGCCGCCGGGGGCGGATCGGTCACCACCCTCGCGCTGAAGGACTGCGGCCACACTCCGTACCTCGAATATCCACAGGAGTTCAACACGGCATTCCACGCCCTGCTCACCGGCGGATAACACGCTGGCCTGCGATCCTTTGCCCAACGTGGCGAACAGGATACAATCCGCGCTTGGCGAGCGCCGCTCGTAATCTATGCTAGAACCTTACTTGGAGGAAACACATGCGTGCCAAAGTCGTTATTCTTGTCCTGCTTGCCGCGCTGCTGGCCTTCGGCAGCGTTGCACAGGAGGCCGCGCCGCTCAAGATCGGTCTGTTGACCGACCTGTCTGGCGTGCTCGCTATCTACGGCATCGAGCTTGATAACGGCCTCAAGCTCGGCTTGTTGTATGCCGCCGGCATCGATCCGGCCGAGTACGACAGCCTCGACGCCGCGCTGGCCGATCTAACGATCGCCGGCCGGCCGGTCGAAATCCTCGTCCGCGACAACGCCAGCGATCCGGATACCGCGAGCCAGCAGGCGCGCGAGTTGATCGAAAACGAAGGGGTCGAGATCCTTGTCGGCGCCCCGTCTTCCGGCGTGACTCTGGGCTTGCAGCAGGTCGCGGTCGACTATGACACGATCCTGTTTGCCGCGCCGGGCGCATCACCAACGATCACCGGGTCGAACTTCAACCCGAACACGTTCCGCGTCTGCCGCAACACCGCGCAGGACTCGCTGGCGCTTGCGTCGTACGCGACCCAATTGGGCGAGAACTGGGTGATCCTCGCCGCCGACTACGACTTCGGCCGTGCTTCAGCCGCCGCCTATGAGGCGACGTTGGCCGCGTTCGGCGTCAAGTTCGCCAGCGAGGTCATCTTCGCCCCGCTGGAGACGACCGACTTCACCGCCTACCTGCAGCAGGTGAGCGACAGCGGCGCCGATGTGCTGCTGCCGATCTGGGCCGGCGACACGACTATCCCGCTTCTGCAGCAGATCGCCGAGTTCGGAATTTCCGAGAACATGGCCGTCATCGGCGCGCTCAACAGCAACGATCTCGTCGCGCTGTCTGATCCGAGCACGATCGGTCAAGTAGCGCCGGGCGTGTATCACTACACGTTCCCGCACACCGAGGCGAACGACTGGCTCGTCGCGAAGCATGTCGCGGTGACCGAGGCCGCGGGCGCGCTCGACTATCCCGACCTGTTCACCGAATGCGCGTTTGCGACCGGTCAGGCGCTGTATGCGGCGGTCGACGCGGCAGGTGGCGATACGCTCCCCGCATCGCTCATCCCGCAGCTTGAAGGCATGGTGTTTGAAGGCCCGAAGGGCACGTACTTCATCCGTCCGGGCGACCATCAGGTGCTCGTGCCGATGTACGTCGCGCAGCTGGACAACCTCGACAGCCCTGAGTACGCATTCTGGACGCTGGTCACCGAGGTCGATGCGCTGGCGGCGAACCCGCCCTGCCTGCTCGAAGGCGACTACGCCGAACGCTGTGCGCTGAACGACACCTTCATCGAGGAGGTCGTCAAGCCGGCGGTCGAAGCTATGCGAGCCGAAGAATAGCCTGAAAGTGTGCGTCCGGGGGCAGCGCCAACGCCCCCGGACGCGATTCTTGGTACAGTGACATGACACCTATTCTTGAAACACGTTCGCTGACGAAAGCGTTCGGCGGGTTGGTCGCCGTCAACGACGTATCCATTCAGGTCGAAGAAGGTTCGACTCACGCCGTCATCGGCCCGAACGGGGCGGGCAAGACGACCCTGTTCAATCTGCTGTGCGGCAACTTCAAGCCGACCAGCGGGCGCGTATTCTATCGCGGGCAGGATATCACGAACGTCCCGCTGCATCAGCGCGCGCATCTGGGGATCGGCCGGTCGTTCCAGATCATCAACCTGTTCCCGAACCTGACCGTGCTCGAAAACGTCCGGCTGGCCGCGCAGGCGTTGGGCCACGACAACTTCCGGATCTTCCGGCGCGCCTCGACCATCGTCTCGTATGTGGCGCGTGCTGCCGAGGCGCTGGAAATCGTCGGCCTGCAAGGACAAGCCAGCGTACCGGCGAGCGTCCTGCCCCACGGCGGAAAGCGCAAGCTCGAACTCGCGATCTTGCTGGCGGCCGACCCGAAGCTGCTACTTCTGGACGAGCCGACGGCGGGCATGGCGTCCGAGCAGGTGCCGGAATTAATGCAGATTATCGAGCGCGTGCGCAGCCTCGGTGGGCGCACGATTGTAATCGTCGAGCACAACATGAACGTCGTGATGAACGCCTGCGACCGGATCACGGTGATGAACCTCGGCCAAGTGTTGGCTGAAGGAACGCCGGCGGAGATCGGCGCTAACAAGCAGGTTCAGGACGTGTACCTCGGCGAACTGTACGATCTGCCCGGAGCGCACGCATGACCGACGTACTGACTCTTTCGGGCGTGCATACGTTCATCAACCAGTTCCACATCCTCGAAGGCGTGGACTTCACCGTGCCGGCCGGCAGCATCACCGTGCTGCTGGGGCGAAACGGCGCAGGCAAGACGACCACCCTGCGCACGATCATGGGGATGACCCCGCCATCCGCCGGCGATGTGCTGTTCAACGGCGCAAGCATCAAGTCGCGCGCGCCATACACCATCGCCCGGCTCGGCGTCGGCTACGTGCCGGAGCACCGCGCGATCTTTCGCGAGCTGACCGTCCTTGAAAACCTACGCATCAGCGAGCGCGCCAAAGGCGATCTCGACCGCACGTCCGATTTCATCTTCCGGCTGTTTCCCGATCTCAAGCGGCTCGTGACCCTGCGCGGCGGAAGCCTGTCCGGCGGACAGCAGCAGATGCTGGCGGTCGCGCGCGCGCTGGTGTCCGACAACCACCTGCTGCTGATCGACGAGCCGAGCGAAGGGTTGGCGCCGGTCATCATCGAACAGCTCATGGCGGCTATTCGCGAGCTTGCCGCGGACAAGACGGTGCTGCTGGTCGAGCAGAATTTCCGCGTGGCTTCGCGGCTGGCTGATCGCTACGTCATCATCGACGACGGCCACAGCGTCCAGTCCGGCCTGATGCCTGACTTGATTCAGGACGAAGCTACGGTGCAGCGGTATTTGGGGGTAGCGTAATGCTCAAGTCGCTCGTTCCGGCCGGCCGCGGGTCGGTCGCAACATCGGTCGCGTTGATCGGCGCGATATTACTCTTCGCGTTGTACGCCGCCAACTTCTCGCCCGGCATATTCGCCATCACGCTGCTATCGGGTTTGCTCCGTGCAATGCTGCTATTCCTCGTCGCCGCCGGCCTGTCGCTGATTTTCGGGTTGATGGACATTCTGAATTTCGCGCAGGGTGGGTACTTCATGCTCGGCGCGTATATCACGTTCGACATCGTGCACCCTGACGCTGGCGTCATCCCGTTTGGCGGTTTCATCAGCGACCCGACCCTGCGCTTTGCCTTCGCGATTATGGTCGCCACGCTTGTCGGCGCGGCCCTCGGCTATGTGCTTGAGCGCGGACTGCTGCGCCCGTTGTACAAACGCGCGCTGTTCCAGCTTGTGCTGACGTTCGGCGTGTCGATCATCCTGCTGGAAGTGGTCAAGTTTTTGTGGGGGCCGTCGCCTTACAGCTGGACGGTCAGGCTCCCGATCCAAGAGGCGCAGTTCAGGATTTTTGATACGCCGTTCAGCACGTACCGCCTGTTCGTCATCGCGATGGGCCTGCTGCTGATGGCCGGCGTGACCGTGCTGCTCAGGCGCACCCGCATTGGCATCATCATCCGCGCCGGCGTGCAGGATCCGGAGATGGTCAGCGCGTTAGGGATCAACGTCCGCGCGGTGTTCACGCTGGTGTTCACGCTGGGATGCGCGCTTGCGGCGTTCGGCGGCGGGGTCGCGGTGCCGTTCCTCGGCGCGACGAATTCGCTCGGCTCCACGTTTCTGTTGGCGAGCATCGCCGTGATCGTACTGGGCGGGCTGGGCAGCTTCGAAGGGACGGCGGTCGGCAGCGTGGTGGTCGGGTTGGGCTGGGCGGCCATGGAGCAGTTCAGCGCGCGTCCTGAGATCGGGACGGTACTGGCGAGCATGTCGCCAATGCTGCTGCTCGCGCTGGTGCTGCTGTTGAGGCCGAAGGGCCTGTTCGGGGAGGATCGCTAGTTCATGGCCCAGAACCGTCTTACGCGCTTCCTTCGCAGCGAGTGGATTTACATCGTCTCTTCCGTGCTGCTGGTGCTGTTTCCGCACATCGTGGGCTGGATGACCGACAGCAGCCCGTTCGGCGTCCAGCGCGGCACGCGTTATATCATGTCAGGTTCCGCCGTCTATTGGATGTCGATCCTCATCGACATTTTCGCCTTGTCTGTGCTGGTGATGAGCTACAACCTGATGTTCGGCTTCACCGGCGTGATCAGCTTCGGCCACGCGATGTTCTTCGGGCTGGGCGGCTATCTGCTCGGCATAGTGACGCAGATGACCGGCCTTCCACCCGACATCGCGTTCATTGCGGGCGTCGCGCTGGTGATCGTTGTGAGCGCCGTGCTGGGCTTGGGCATCGGGTTTGCGACGCTGCGGCTGCGCGGCGTGTACTTCGCCATCTTCACGCTGGCTGTCTCCGAGATGGTCTTGATCTACTTCGGGCGCTGGGCCGTGACCGGCGGTGAGGATGGGTTCGCCCTCTCAACCATTCCGGTCTGGATCGACGCCGCGCAAAGCCGTATCAACCTGTATTACGTCAGCCTCGCGCTGTTCGCCGGGACGTTCGTGTTCATCCGCCGGCTGGTCAATTCGCCAGCCGGGGCGGTGTTCAAGGCGATCCGCGAAAACGAGATGCGCGCGCAGGCCATCGGCTTCAACACGCTGCGCTTCAAGCTGCTGTCGATCACGATCGCCAGCGTGCTAGGCGGGCTGGCCGGTATCATCCACGCCCTGCTAGCGAAGAAGATCGGGCCGGAGATGCTCAACGTTTCGCACACTGTCGATGCGCTGCTGATGACGATTATCGGCGGAGTCGGCACCTTCACCGGGCCGATCCTCGGCGCTTCAGGCCTGACGCTGGCCGATGTGCTGCTGCGCGAGGCGACGGTCTCGATTGGATCGCTCACCATCGACATCGGCGACAGCTGGCTGTTGATCCTCGGCCTGATCTTCGTGCTGGTCGTGTTGATCTTCCCGTTCGGGATCGTCGGCACATGGAACCGCCTGCGGATGCGCTTCACACGCCGCTAGTCGACCCAGTCGAAGGTGCGAGTCACCGCCTTCTTCCACCCCGCATACAGGCGATCACGCTCAAGGGCGGGCATAGCGGGATGCCACTGCCGCGCGACGTGCCAGTTGCTGCGCAGTTCGTCCAGCCCGCCCCAGAACCCGACGGCCAGCCCCGCGGCATACGCTGCGCCAAGCGCCGTCGTCTCGGCTACTACCGGGCGCACCACCGGCACGTCGAGGATGTCGGCCTGAAACTGCATCAGCAGATCGTTCTGCGTCATCCCGCCGTCGACCTTGAGGGCGTGAAGCTGCACGCCGCTGTCGTTCAACATGGCGTCCACGACCTCGCGGGTTTGATACGCGGTCGCTTCCAGCGCGGCGCGCGCGATGTGGTTCTTGTTGATGAAACGCGTCATGCCCACGATTGCGCCGCGTGCGTCACCTCGCCAGTACGGCGCGAACAGTCCGCTAAATGCCGGCACAAAGTAGATGCCGCCGTTATCAGGAACCGCGCGTGCCAGCGCCTCTACATCCGGTGATGACTGGATGATTCCGAGGTTATCGCGCAGCCACTGCACGAGCGATCCTGTCACGGCGATGCTGCCTTCAAGCGCGTACACCGCGGGCTGGTCGTCCAGTTTGTAACCAACCGTCGTCAACAGTCCGTGCTGGCTGAGCACGATCCGTTCGCCCGTGTTGAGCAGCATGAAGCAGCCTGTGCCGTAGGTGTTCTTGGCCTCGCCGACACCGTAGCACGTCTGCCCGAACAGCGCGGCCTGCTGGTCGCCGAGGATCGCCGTCAGGGGGATGTCTCCACCCCCGACGTTGACGACGCCGTACGGCTCAGGCGTGCTGGATGGCCGGATGGCCGGCAGCATTGGGCGCGGCACTGCGAGTTCGGTCAGGATTTCCTCATCCCACGTGAGCGTTTCGAGGTTCATCAGCAGCGTCCGGCTGGCGTTGGTCACGTCGGTCACATGCGCCTTGCCGCCGGTGAGATTCCAGATCAACCACGTATCGATGGTGCCGAACAGCGCGTCACCGCGTTCCGCCGCCTCGCGCAGCCCGGCGACGTTCTCCAGCAGCCAGATCAGCTTGGTGCCGCTGAAGTAGGTGGATAAGGGCAGCCCGGTCTTTTCGCGGAAACGGTCGGCCCCGCCGTTTGACGCCAGCCGGTTGACGATCTTGTCCGTGCGCGTGTCCTGCCAGACCACGGCGTTGTAGTACGGCTTGCCGGTGTGACGATCCCATACGACGGTCGTCTCGCGCTGGTTCGTGATGCCGATTGCCGCCACATCCGCGGCCTGCCCACCGACCGCCTTGAGCGCGCCGCCGATGACCTCATGTGTCCGCTGAATGATCTCTATTGGATCGTGCTCGACCCAACCGGCTTGTGGAAAAATCTGGCGATGCTCAAGCTGGTGGGAAGCCGCGATGTGTCCGGACTTGTCGAACAGAATGAAACGCGTGCTTGTGGTACCCTGATCAAGCGCGCCAACGAATTGTCCTGTCATCATTCACCCGCCGGTTGTACATAGAATTCATCGTTACTATATTGACTCACGATTGGCCTGCATGACGAGTGCCGCGGCCGTAATCGCCGGCTGACCGGTATCGCCCGCCGCTATCGAGAAGGACTGTGAACGCCGTGAGACTTCCCCCAAACCGCAGGCCGGTCGAACTGATCGAACGCACGTTCCCCAGCGCGAACATGGCGATCATCCGCGGCCCGCGCCCGATTCTGATTGACCCCGGCTTTGCGACCGACGCCGCGGAAGTCGAGGCGCATCTTGACCGGCTTGACCTGCACCCGCGCGACTTGCAGTGCATCGCGCTCACGCACTACCACTGCGATCACAACGGCGCGGTCGAGTACTTCCAGCAGACGTACGGCGTGCCCATCGCCGCCGAGCGCACCGAAGCCGCCGCCGCCGTCGACGGCACCCTGCGGCGCATGGTCAGCAGGTGGTACGTACAGCCCGCGCCGCGCTACACCGTCGATGTCTACCTCGATGACGGCATGGTGCTGGAAACCGGTGGCCCGGCTGTGCAGGCCGTCGCCACGCCGGGGCATACCGTCGGGCATCTCAGTTTCGTGACGGACGAAGGCACCTTGATCGCCGGCGACACGTTCCACGCCAACGACGTCGCGCCTGTGACCCCGTTTCGTGAGGGCGCGACCAGCTTGCACCGCCTCATTGAGAGCATCCACCGCCTGCTTGCGATTGACGCCCCGGTACGGCGCGCGCTGTCAGGGCACGGCCCGGTCATCACCGCGCCGGTCGAGGCGATGGAGGCGGCGCTCGAACGCCTAGATACATGGGTCGCCGAGCCGGAACGCGCGGCGTGGCACGCCTTGAAGCGGCTCGGCACATACAACTTGATGCTGACCGACGGGATGACCGAACGCGATTTCACCACATTTCTTCTACAGGCTCCGTGGTTCGTTGACTACGCGAAGCACGCTTTCGACACGACGCCTCAGGACTTTGTCACGTCGTACATCGCAGAGCTTAAGCGCGCCAACGCCGTTGTGATCGACGGGGGCGTCATGCGGCCAACGACGCCGTATCATCCGCCGCCACCCGGCTGGTTGGCCGGCGATACCGGCTGATATTTGCGCAATTTAGTCGATAGCGTGTAATCTGAACGTCAAATATCCGCGCCAGAGATTCTTGCGGCGCCTACGATTATCTTGTTGACCGTCAAATGACCTTATCGCGTTTCGCCCGCCCCTATGAAGTCAATTCGCCGCCTCGGCGCCGGCTGGTGGTCGATCATATCAGTTTGAGTTTCGGCGGCGTGAAGGCGCTCACCGACGTCAGCCTTCAGGTCGAACCCGGCAAGATCTTCGCGATCATCGGCCCGAACGGCGCGGGCAAGACGTCGATGCTGAACTGCATCTGCGGCCTGTATCGCCCGCAGCACGGCCACATCTGGTACGGCGACACCGATCTCGTAAAGACCGCCCCTCACCGTCTCGCCCATCTGGGGATCGCCCGATCGTTTCAGAACATCGAATTATTCAACCACATGACCGTGCTTGATAACCTGATGTTGGGCCGGCATGTCCACATGAAGAAGAATCTGCTGACCGCCCTGCTGTACTGGGGCAGCGGGCAGGCCGAGGAAATCCGCCACCGCGAATTTGTCGAGCACGTCATCGACCTGCTGCAGATTCAAGGGATTCGCAAGCAGCAGGTCGGCGCGCTGGCGTACGGCCTGCAAAAGCGCGTCGAGTTGGGCCGCGCGCTGGCGGTCAACCCCGGCCTACTGCTGCTCGATGAGCCGATGGCCGGCATGAACGTCGAGGAGAAGGAGGACGTTGCGCGCTACGTACTCGATATCAATGAGGAGTGGGGCATCACCATCATTCTGATCGAGCACGACATGGGCGTTGTGATGGATATCAGCGACACCGTGGCGGTTCTCGATTTCGGGCGGTGTATCGCGGTCGGTGCGCCGGATCAGGTTCGCTCCGACCCCGCGGTGATCAAAGCCTATTTGGGCGAGCAGGAATGACGGCGCGCAGTGTTCCCGCTACCCTTCCCCAGCAGCTGCGCGCCAACGCCGCACAGTTCGGCGACGCCATGGCCTTACGCGAGAAACGCTTTGGCATCTGGCTGTCGATCACATGGACAGAGTACTTAACACGCGTGCGCAATTTTGCGCTCGGGCTGCATCGCATGGGCTTTCAGCGCGGCGACCGCATCGCCATCCTCGGCGATAACCGGCCTGAGTGGGTGATCGCGGAGGTCGCGGCGCAAGCCTTAGGCGGCGCCAGCATCGGAATCTACCAAGATTCGGTTGTGAGCGAGGTGGCGTACATCATTGACCTGTGCCAAGCGCGTTTCATCGTCGTGGAAGATCAGGAACAGGTCGACAAGCTGCTCGATATCTGGGACGACCTTGAGACCGTCGAGTCGCTGATCTACTTCGATCCACGCGGCCTGCGTCACTACGACGCCGATTTTCTCGTCGCGTTTCCCGATGTCGAGTCCGATGGCGCGGCCATGCACGCCGAACAACCCGCGTGGTTTGACGAGCAGGTGAATCTCGGCAAGTCCGACGACACCGCCATCATCAGCACGACTTCCGGCACGACGAGCAAGCCCAAGTTGGCATTGATCTCGCATGGCAACCTGCTCAGCATGGCGGATGGACTGGCCGCGGTCGATCACTTCAAACCGCAGCACGAATTCGTGAGCTTCCTGCCGCTGGCGTGGATCGGTGAGCAGATGATGTCGATGGCGTGCGGCATGCGGATCGGCTTCGCGCTGAACTTCCCGGAAGAGCCGGAGACCGTGCAGCACGACCTGCGCGAGATCGGCCCGCATATCATGTTCGCGCCGCCGCGCATCTGGGAGAACATGCTCAGCACCGTGCAGGTCAAGATCGAGGACGCCGACCGGGTCAAGCGCACGATCTTCAATTGGGCGCTGACCATCGGCCGGCGCGCGGCTGATCTCAAGTTCGCCAACAAGTCGCTGACGTTCTGGCAGCGGGCCGGTCTGGCGGCGGCACGACTCCTCGTGTTCCACAACCTGCTCGACCAGCTCGGCCTGCGCCGAATCAAGTGGGCGTACACGGCAGGCGCGGCGCTCGGCCCTGATGTGTTCCGCTTCTTCCACGGCCTCGGCGTCAACCTCAAGCAGGGTTACGGCCAGACCGAAACGACCGGAATCTGCGTCATCCACCGCGACGACGACATCAAGTTCCAGACTGTCGGCACGGCGATGCCCGGCGCGGAGGTCACGACGGACAATCGCGGCGAAATCCTCGTGCGGGGCCCGATGTGTTTCTCCGGCTACTTCAACAATCCCGAAGCGACGACCTCGGCGCTGACCGAAGACGGTTGGGTTCGCACCGGTGACGCGGGGTACTTCGACGAGGACGGACACCTGATCGTCATCGACCGCGCCAAAGACGTGATGACCCTGCACGACGGCACGCGTTTCTCGCCGCAGTTCATCGAGAACAAGCTGAAGTTCAGCCAGTACGTCCGCGAGGCGGTCGTGTTCGGCGGCGACGATTTCCCATACGTGACGGCCATAATCAACATCGACTTCGGAAACGTCGGCAAGTGGGCGGAGAACCACAAAACCGCGTACACCACCTACACCGACTTATCGCAGAAGCCCAACGTCTACGACCTAATCCGGCGCGAGGTCGAGCGCACCAACGCTGATCTGCCGGGGGCGGCGCGCATTCGCAAGTTCCTGCTGCTGCACAAGGAGCTGGACGCCGACGACGCCGAACTCACCCGAACCCGCAAGGTGCGCCGGGGCTATATCGCGTCCCGCTATCAGGAACTGATCGACGCGCTGTACGGAGACTACGACGAGGCGCGGATCACGTCGACCATCACGTATCAGGATGGGCGCACTCAAACGCTCGACGTCGCCATCCGAATCGAACCTATGGAACCGGTACCGGGCGGAGTGGCGAGCTGATGGATCCCAACGAAGTCCTCAAGTTTCTGCGCCTGACCTACACCGGTTTCAGTGACGGCGCGCTGCTCGCTTTGATCGCGCTCGGCCTTGTGCTGGTGTTCAAATCGACCGACGTCATCAACTTCGCCCACGGCGAATTCATGCTGCTGGGCGGATTCGTCGGCTATCAACTGCTGACGATCACGGCTAGCTGGGGTATCGACCCGACGCTGGGCACAATCCTCTCGGTTGCCGCGCTGGTCGCTGCCATGGTGATCGTCGGCACGCTGGTTGAACGATTGATTTTGAGGCCGCTGATCGGCGAGCAGATCATCTCCGTTATCATGGTGACAATTGGCCTGAGCAGTATTATCGACGCTATCGTGGGGCTGGCATGGGGCACCATTCCACAGCCCCTCCCCTACTCGATCGTGCCGGCAGCGCTGTCAGGGCGCTGGCAGATCGAGATGGAAGGGGCGCGGCGTCCCTTGAACCTTCCGCAGGAGGCGATGCTGACGATCCTCGTCGTGGTGATCCTCGTCGTGCTGCTGATGGTGTTCTTCAAGCGCAGCAAGTACGGGATCGCGATGCGGGCCACCGCCGATGACCAGCAGGCGGCGATGAGCATGGGCATCAGCATCCGCGTGGTGTTCGGGCTGACGTGGTCGCTGACGGCGGTGCTGGCGGGGATTGCCGGCCTTCTCATCGGGGAGCTGACCAACGCCGTTGGCGGGGATATCCCGGTCGTTGGCCTACGCGCCTTTCCGGTCATCATCCTCGGCGGGCTGGACAGCGTCGCCGGCGCGATTGTCGGTGGGTTCACCATCGCCATGCTTGAGACGTACGCCAGCGGTTATATCGACCCATCGCTCAAGAACGTCGTCCCGTACATCGCGCTGCTGATTATCCTGATGATTAAACCGTACGGGTTGTTCGGGCAGAAGCGAATCGAGCGAGTATAAGACGATGGCGACGCAAAGCGGAATCTATCATCAGACGTACGCCAGTGATATGCAGCTGCGCCCCACGACGATGCAGCGCGTGCGGCTCGTGCTGGTCGCGGCGCTGCTGGTGATCATCCCGTTCGTCGTCGACTCTTCCACCCAGCGGTTGGTCAACACGGTCGTGATCGCGGCCATCGGTGCAATCGGGCTGAACGTCCTCGTCGGCTACACCGGCCAGATCAGCTTGGGTCAAGGCGCGTTTCTCGCGATTGGAGCATACTCGTGCGGACTGCTTCAGGCGTACTTGAACGTGCCGTGGCCGATCGCGCTGCTGGCGGCCGCGTTCATTTCCGCGCTGCTCGGCGGGCTGATCGGTCTACCCTCGCTCCGGCTCAAAGGGCTGTACTTGGCGGTGGCGACCCTCGCCGCGCAGCAGATCGTCGATTGGGTCATCATCAACTGGGATCCGATTGATGGGGAGATCAACGGGCGCGCGACGGATGCGCTGCGCATCCCCGGCAACGCCCTGTTCGGTAACGCCGACCTGCGGCTGAACAACAACGATACGCTGTTCTACATCGTCGCCGCGGCGATCCTCGTTGTGGTCGCAATCGCGACGACCAACCTGTTTCGCACGCACATCGGGCGCGCGTTCGTCGCCATCCGCGATCAGGACATCGCGGCCGAGGTCATGGGCGTGAACCTACATCGTTACAAGGTGCTGGCGTTCATGGTCTCGTCGTTCATCGTCGGGATCGCCGGCGCCCTGCTGGCGCTGCAAAGCACGGCGATCAGCTTCGAGCGCTTCTCCCTATCGGTCAGCATCGAGTATCTCGCCATGATTATCATCGGCGGATTGGGCACGGTCAGCGGGTCGATCTATGGCGCCACGTTCATCGTCGTGCTGCCCGAAGTGCTGCGATCTATCGGCCGTATGCTGACCGGCACCGACGCCGCCTCGTTGAGCGAGTTCAACCGCGTGCTGCCGTTCGTTCAGGAGGGCGTTTTCGGCGTGGTCATCGTCGCCACGCTCATCATCGAGCCGGAAGGCATCCAGCGGATTTGGCGCAACATCAAGGATTATTTCCGGCTGTGGCCATTCAGCTACTAATTAGGGGGAGCTATCGAACGATTGCATCGTAGACTTCGAGTAACCGCATCTTCGGCAGCGCGCGACGACGTGTGGCGCGCTGCGGGCGGCGCAGTTGCCGTGCACCGTGTTAGCCAACTGGGAGGCCTAACCATGATGAAGCGAGTGATCGTACTGTTGGCCGTTTGCGCCATGCTGATCGTTGGATCGGCCGGCGCGCAAGACGGGGAACCTATCAAGATCGGCGCGGTCTTCGACCTGAGCGGCGCAACCGGTGACGTGGGGACGCCGTATGCGAACGGCGTGATCGCGTATGTGGCGGCGCTGAACGAAAGCGGTGGAATCAACGGCAGGCCGATCGAGCTGATCTCAGCCGACTACGCCTACAGCGTCGAGACCGCCGAACAGCTTTACGCACAATTCGTCGCTGAAGGCGTGGTCGTGTTCATGGGCTGGGGCACGGGCGACACGCTCGCGCTCGTCAGCCGCATCGCCGAGGACGAGATTCCGTTCATCTCCGCGTCGTATTCAGCCTCGCTGAACGATCCGAACGGGACGGCGCCATATAACTTCCTGATCGCCACCACCTACGGCGACCAGCTTGAGATCATGATGATGTACATGCTGGAACAGTGGGAAGCGGAAGGCAACAGCGCAGCCGATATGCGGATCGCTGTGTTCCACCACGACAGCCCGTTCGGCACCGACCCGCTCGCACAAGGTGACGAATACGCGGCCAGCGCCGGCATCGGCGGCGTGCTCCATATCCCCATGCCGCGCGGCGCGACCGACTTCACCGCCGAGCTTCAGCAGGCCGACGACTTCGGCGTGACGCACATCATCGTTCAGAACGTGTCAAGCCCGGCCGCGCTGTTGGCCCAAAACGCCTCGATTTCTTTGGCGGGGCCGGCATGGTGCACTTTGGCTGCCTGAACTGGTGCGCTGACGAACTCTTCGTGAGCCGTGCTGGCGAGGCCGCCGAAGGCGTGCTCGGCGCGATCCCGTTCACGCCGACGACGGTCGAGGTCGAAGGTCAGGAAGGCCCGCGCGCGTTCCTCGAAGCACAGGGGCAGACGCTGGAAGAGGCGTCGCTGCACTTCTCGCAAGGTTGGGCGGCCATGGACGTGATGGCCGAAGCGATCCGCCGTACGCTGGATGCCGGCCTCGAACTGACCGGCCCGAACATCCGCGCGACGCTTGAGACGTTCGAGGACTACGAGACCGGCGGCCTGCTCGCGCCGGTGTCGTTCAGCCCCGAAGACCACCGCGCCAACCGCGCCCTGAAGATCTATCAGGTCGAAAATGGCATCTGGGTCGCGGCCAGCGATCTGATCGACCTGCGCGCGATGGAGTAACCCTTCCCTCTCTGCGGGGGCGCCGAATGACGCCCTCGCTGCTTCCCTGCGCCGGAGGACGCTATGCCACGTGAACGCGCCGCACAGCGTGCGCTGCTCTCGCTCAACAACGTCGAAGTGATCTACAACGACGTTATTCTCGTGTTGAAGGGCCTCTCGCTGCAGGTGCATGAGGGCGAGATCGTCGCGCTGCTCGGCTCCAACGGCGCGGGCAAGTCGACTACGCTGAAGGCGATCAGCGGACTGCTCAAGCCGGAGAACGGCGCCGTCACCGACGGGACGATCGTGTTCGACAACCTGCTGATCCAAAGAAGGGACGCGCCGCAGATCGTCCGCGACGGAATCTTTCAGGTGATGGAGGGACGGCGCATTTTCGAGCACCTCAGCGTCGAGGAGAATCTGCGCGCTGGGGCCTATACGGTACGCGAAGCGACTCAGGTGCGCGACCGAATCGACCTTGTGTTCAGCTACTTTCCCCGCCTATTCGAGCGCAGGCATCAGGTCGCTGGCTTCCTGTCGGGCGGCGAACAGCAGATGCTGGCGATAGGCCGCGCGCTGATGGCGAATCCGCGCGTCATCCTGCTCGATGAGCCGTCGCTCGGGCTTGCACCCCTGCTGGTGCGTGAAATCTTCGACATCATCAAGCGCATCAACGAGGAGCAAGGCACGACGATTCTGCTGGTGGAACAGAACGCCAGCATCGCCCTCTCGATTGCCCACTTTGCGTACATCATGGAAAATGGGCGCATCGTGCTCGACGGTACACCGGACGATCTGCGCAGCAACGCCGACGTGCGCGAGTTCTATCTCGGCTTGACCGAGGTCGGCCGGCGCAAGAGCTACCGCGACGTCAAACACTACCGCCGTCGCAAACGCTGGCTGTCTTAGCCGCCGAATTTTCCGGCCTGCAACCCTGCAGACTCGCCGGCTGTCACCCAAGCAAAATATCCTCGCCATCAGCCAAGTTGCGCGTTCAACAAAACACTCGTATTGTGTGCATATCGCGAGCTTCATTCACCACGAGGGAGGAATCACATGAAGCATCTGCGCAGCATTTTTGCCTTGTTGATGATCATTCTTGTCGCAGCGGCCTGCCAGCAGGGCGGTTCGTCAGGTGGTGGCGATGGCGGTGGCGGTGGCGGTGGCGGCAGCGGTTCGCCAGAAGACGCGGCCAAAGCGTACTTCGAAGCCGCCTTCGCCGGTAATGCAGACGGAATACGCACCGCATTGTGCAAGGCCCAAGCCGCACAGGCAGACGCCATAGCCAGCGCGTTCGGCAGTATGGCCGGGGCGGTTCCGGGGGTCGAGGTCGCGCTGGACTTCTCAGGGTTGACCTACACCGTCAGCGATGCGACCGACACCAGCGCGACAGTCACCGTCGGCGGCGAGCTGGGTGTGACGGTAGGCGGCGCCTCCCAAAAGACACCGTTGAGCGGGATCCCGCCGCTGCAAGTCATCGTCGAGGACGGCGCGTGGAAGCTCTGCCCCTCAGATGCCGGATAACGCGCACGCGGTAGTTTTGACAAGCACGTCGTGACACGATAGACTGCCCTACATGGCTTGTGGGGCAGTCTTTTTGATTCTCTGCGCGCCAATAACGTTTTCGTTCGATTGGAGGTTGTAAACATGGTAAGGAAAACCCTCATCTTTGTGTTGGCCGCCGCGATGCTGATGCTCGCGGTGGCGCCTGCGGCTGCCCAAGCCGAAGTTGGCCCGATCACACAGCGTATCATTGATCGTGGTTCACTGATCTGCGCCGTGAACGCCATTGTTCCGGGCTTCGGCTCGCAGAACGACGCTGGTGAATTCAGTGGTTTCGACATTGATGTCTGCAAGGCTGTCGCCGCGGCGATCCTCGGTGATCCGAACGCCGTCACCTATCGCGCCATCACCGCCGCCGAACGTCCGACCGTCTTGGCCTCGGGCGAGGCGGACATGATCAGCCGTAACACGACGTGGACGCTTCAGCGCGACACCGAGTGGGGCGCGACGTTCGCACCGACCACCTACTACGATGGCGCGGGCTTCATGGTCAAGACGGCTTCGGGCGCGGCTACGATTGAAGACCTCGAAGGCGGCACGATCTGCACCAACGCCGGCACGACCACCGAGCTGCAAGTGACCGATGCGTTCACCGAGCGCGGTCTGGCCTTCAATTTGCAGACCTACCAAGATTTCGACGCGGTTATGGCTGCGTTCGATTCGGATGCCTGCGATGCGGTCTCGACGGATCAGTCCGGCTTGATTTCGCGCCGCGCGACCTCAGCCGACCCCGGCTCGTACACGATCCTCCCGATCATCATCAGCAAGGAACCGCTCGGCCCGTTGTCCCCGCAGAGCGACGAACAGTTCGCCGACATCATCCGTTGGACGGTCTGGGGCCTGATCACCGCTGAAGAACTCGGCGTGACCAGCGAGAACGTCAACGACATGCTGGCGTCCGACAACGTCGACATCCAGCGCCTGCTGGGCCAGAACAACAACAACGCCGGCGCATACCTCGGCATCGCCAATGACTTCATGGTGACCGTCATCAGCGCCGTCGGCAACTACGGCGAAATCTTCGACCGTCACCTCACCCCGCTGGGTGTGGAGCGCGGCATCAACGCGCTGTGGACGGACGGTGGTCTGATCTACGCTCCGCCGTTCCGTTAGGCAATAGGTGGAAGAATAGCGAACAGTGCGACGAATCACGTGTTGTGGTTCGCCGCACTGTTCATTTGAGCGAGATGGGATTGGGGTATTTGTTGACTTCAGTTATCCGTACTAAAGGAGCGATGCCGTGAATTCGATAGGCTCCGGCAGCGTCCTTGGCATCCTGCGCGACGAGCGCTTCATCAAGGCGGCCTTACAGCTCGCGTTTACAGCGCTGATAATTATCGCGGCAATCTCACTGGCGCGCAGTGTAGACTCGTCGCTGCGAGAGAAGAACCTAGCGCCGAACTTCGAGTTCTGGAGTACGCGCGCCGGCTTCAGCATCGGCGGCGCTGAAGCCTACTACTCCCCCGACGAGTCCTACTGGCGGGCCTACGTCGTCGGGGTCGAGAACACGATCCGCGTCGTCATTTTGGGCCTGCCGCTCGCGACGATCGTGGGCATCTTCTTTGGCGTGTGCTTGTTGAGCACCAACTTCCTCGTCAAGACCATTGCGCGCGTCTACGTCGAGATACTGCGCAACACCCCACTGCTGGTGCAGTTGTTCGCGTGTTATTTCATCCTCGTGCTGGCGCTCCCGGCGATCCGGTTCGCAATCGAAGTGCCGCAGGGCAACCCGCTTCTGGCGCTGTCAAACCGCGGCCTCGTGCTGCCGGCGTTCTATGCCACCGACCGCTTCATGCCGTTCGCCGTGATCGCTATCGTCGGGCTGGTGATGGCCTACGTCGTGCAGCGGGAGCTGGGCCAGATTTCCGAGCGGACTGGAAAACCGACGCCAAGGCTGTGGATTGCATTGGGGATCGTGGTTGCGGCGGCCGTCATCGGATGGGGTGTCGCAACGGCTGCGCCCGCACCTGAAACTGCTGCCGTCACGAATGGCAGCGAAACAGTCGAAATGCCCGTTAGTGAGGCGATGGCGCAGAACCTGCTGACGAACGAACAGCTGCGTGAAGTCGCCCGTGCGCCGTTCTTCATGGAACAGCCGCGCCGTCAGGGCTTGCGCTATGTGGCGGGCGTCAACTACTCCGGCGAATACATCGCGCTGCTGCTCGGTCTCGTTGTCTACACGTCGGCGTTCATCGCCGAGATCGTGCGCGCCGGTATTCAGGCGGTCGATAAAGGGCAGGTCGAGGCCGCGCGGGCGTTGGGTTTCGGATACGGCAAGACGCTGCGGCTCATCATCCTGCCGCAGGCGCTGCGCGTCATCATCCCGCCAATGGGCAATCAGTATTTGAACCTCGCCAAGAACTCGAGCCTCGCCATCGCCATTTCGTACGCCGACCTTTTTCAAGTCAGCAACACGATCATCAACCAGTCCGGACAGACCGTCTCTGTGTTCGTGGTCATCATGGCGACCTATCTCTCCATGAGCCTGCTCATCTCGTATGTGATGAATACCGTCAACAGCCGATTCCAGCTCGTCACGCGTTCGCCGCAGAAAGGTGGCGGGCTGTTTGCGATCTTCGCCCCACATGGCGCCATAGGATCGCTTGTCCGTAGACTCGCGCCGCAGCGGGGAGGCAGTTGAGATGGCTGTTGAGAACGCCTCTGGACGCTCGGTCATCTACAATCAAGAACCAGCACGCCGGCATGCCCCGGTCAGCTCAACAGGTGTACTCGGCTGGATCCGGCACAACCTGTTCCGCACGCCCTTTGATGCCGTCTTGACGGTGCTGTCCGGGCTGCTGATCTGGGGAGTGGTGAGCAGCCTCGTCTCGTGGGCCGTTGTGGACGCCAACTGGTTCGCCGTCACGCGCAACCTCAGCCTGTTCATGCTTGGCTCGCTGCAAGCCGATCCGGCGTCTGTCATCAATGTGCAAATCCTGACGTTGATCCTCGCCGCGTCGGTCGGGATCAGCCTCGCCTCATGGACGCGCCTCGGACTGCGGACATGGGTCGTCCTCGCGCTGGCGGCCGCCGTGCTGTTCGTCCTTCCGACGATCATCTACTCAGCGACGGATCGCGCAAGCGCGTTGTTCAGCGCCAGCGATACGGGCATCGTCTCTGGAAGCCTGACTGAAACCCCGCTAGACAGCATTGCATTCATCGCGGCTGAAGGTGAGGAGTTGATCCTTCAGGTTGCGCCGATTGACAGCGACAGCGGCCTCTCGTCAATCGCGGCCTTCGGCGATCGTGCCACGGACGCGCTGTACAACTCCGCCCGGAACCGGATCGCGGCCCTCGCGGAACTAGAGTCGATAGAAGCGCGTCTCGGCGGCACATCGCTGACCGACACCGAACGCGCTGCGCTCGAAAGCGAGGCCGAAGCGCTGCGCACGTCCACAGAACAGCCGGTGAGCACAGCCTTTTCCCTCAATTCAGGCGTCTTATCGGTTCGGATCGTAAGCGGCGACGGTGAGACCGTTCTCGTCGATGAGACGCTGTCGGCAGGCGATGCGCCGATCACCGTAACTATCCCCGCGACCGGCTGGTATATCCTTGACAAGTCGAGCGATCCCGCCGAGTCGGTGATGCTGCTTGAGGCGAAGGGGATTTATCCGCACACCGAACGCACGATCACGCGCGGTCAGGTGGACGCCACCGGCGCGCCGGTGCTGAATGACGCCGGTCAGCAGCAGATCGTGTCGGTCGATCAATTCCTGCGTATCGTCGACGACTTGGTGGTCGAGCAGCGCGGGCCGCAGCGCGATGGCACGGATGTCCCGCGCAACGTCGTCATCGACAACCAGTATCGCGGCGGCCGTCCGTTGGACGACTACCTCCGACTGCATGCCGCGCTGTTCCTCGAACGCGCAAATCGTCTGCTGATCCCACTGCTCATCGCGGCGGCCGTCGGGTTCTGGGCTGCCCGCGCCATCGATCGCATGGCCCCGACAACGCCCCCCGCACAACCGTGGTCGCGCCGCCTTGCGATGTGGTCGTGGTTCGTCATGCCGATCGTGATCTTTGTGCTCGTCGCGCCTACCGACCTCGGACGTTGGGGCGGTTTGTTCCTCACCTTCATGCTGACCGTCGTCGGCATCGTGGCCTCGTTCCCGATTGGCGTCGCATTGGCGTTGGGCCGGCGTGCAGATGGGCTTCCGGCGATCAAGTATTTCTGCGTCACGTTCATCGAGGTGGTGCGCGGCGTCCCGCTGATTACCGTGCTGTTCCTCGCGTCGCTGGCGCTGCCGCTGGTCAACCCGGCGTTGGCGACTGTGCCGCAGGCGGTGCGGGCGATGGTGGCGATCACGCTGTTCAGCGCCGCCTACTTGGCCGAGAACGTGCGCGGCGGCTTGCAGTCGGTGCCACCCGGACAGGTCGAAGCGGCGAAGGCGCTAGGCATGAACCCGGTTCAGATCACGACGCGGATCACCCTGCCGCAGGCGCTGCGGGCGGTCATCCCGGCGCTCGTCGGCCAGTTCATCTCGCTGTTCAAGGATACGTCGCTGGTCGCCATTGTCGGCCTGCTCGACCTGACCAAGAACGCCGACAACGTCGTGGCACAGCCGGAGTATATCGGCCTGCGCCAAGAGACGTACATCTTCATCGCGATCGTGTATTTCGTATTCAGCTACGCTATGGGTTATGTTAGCCGGCGCCTCGAACGCAGCGGCAGCGGCAGCGCCCGCCAAACCAAACTGTAAGGGATAAGACTCGATGACAAAGACTGCCGGTGAACCTATCATCATCTGCAACGCCGTAAACAAGTGGTTCGGTGAATTTCACGTCCTGCGCGACGTCAGCGTGAATATCGCACAGCGTGAGGTGGTTGTCGTGATCGGGCCGTCAGGTTCCGGCAAGTCCACGTTCATCCGGTGTATCAACCGCCTTGAAGAACATCAAGAGGGCGACATCATCGTTGACGGTATCCCGCTGGGCAACGACATTCGCAACATCGCCGCGATCCGGCGCGAGATCGGCATGGTGTTCCAGCAGTTCAACCTGTTCCCGCACTTGACGGTGATGCAGAACATCAGCCTCGCGCCCATGCAGGTTCGACGTGTGCCGCGCGCTCAGGCCGAGAAGAAGGCTCTCGAACTGCTTGAGCGTGTTGGTATCCCGGAGCAGGCCAAGAAGTATCCCGGTCAGCTCTCCGGCGGTCAGCAGCAGCGCGTGGCGATCGCGCGGGCGCTGGCGATGGAGCCGAAGATCATGTTGTTCGATGAGCCAACGTCGGCCCTCGACCCGGAGATGATTAAGGAAGTGCTGGACGTGATGAAAGAGCTTGCGCTGTCTGGCATCGTGACTCACGAGATGGGCTTCGCCCGTGAGGTGGCCGACCGTCATTCTTGTTTTTCGAGTCAAGGACGAATCGTGGAGGAAGGCGACCCGCAGACGTTCTTCGACCTCGACGTCGATCACCACGAGCGCACGAAGGCGTTCCTGTCGCAGATCCTCTAGCTGCCCGAACCTCGCGCGAGATCATCCACATACACCGTAATAAGCCGCACGAGCTGCTGTCGTGCGGCTTTTCGTATCTTCGGGTCAAGCCGCGCCATATCCGCGATTACGCCCAGCGACGCGGCGAGGATCGTCTCGGCGGCGAGATGACGCGCCGCTGGTTCACCGTCCGGCGCGGCCGACTCGACAACGGTTTCGATCATCGCCGTCATGCCCGCGTGCAGTTCAGCGGCAGCCCGTTCGATGTCGGCGGATACCCAGCTGCAGCCAAGCATACGCAGCACGCCGGGGTGCGCATCCACATAGGTCAACAGCCAATTCACAGCTTGCTCGGCGCGCTGGCGTTGGGTCAACGATGTGTCATTGACTACGCCGGCGCTCGCTTCTCGCAAATCGGCAAGGTACGCCTCGGCAAGCGCATACAGGATCGCGTCGCGGTTGGGATAGAACTGGTAGATCGATCCGACGGATGTCCCGGCGCGCGCGGCGATCTCCGCGATGTTGATCGCGCCATAGTCGAGCATGCCGAGCAGCTGTGCCATCGCCTGCAAGATTCGCTTGCGTCGCTGCACAGCACGTTCTTGTACCGGTGTTCGGCGAACTGATTGTGTCATTGGGTGGTTTTCTGACAGCGGAGATTCTGATTCCAACCATAGCACACTCTACCTTCAAACGTGAAATCAAACGTGAAATCGTGTTCACACTGGAGTGCGCCACAAGCGGCCGAGACGCGATGGATCGCTCGCGGCACGACGGTGCAGGCCTGCGCTGCCTAGCGTGATCCGGAATTGATCCACAATGCGAACATGAATTTCGGCGGACAACGGCGAATCTAATTTGACGCGTCCTTTACCGTTCGCTACACTCTGCCGCTGAAACGTCTATCATCAATTGGTCGTATGGAGGAAGTGGTCTATGAAGAAGTTTGCGCTCTTGCTAGCGTTGTTTGCGCTGGCACTGGTGGGTGTGGCTGGCGCCCAAAGCGGTGACCTGCCCGATCTCGGCGGTGAGACGATCACGGTCGCTGTTGAGAACGCATACCCACCGTACAACTATCTCGACGAGGCCGGTAACGCCATCGGCTGGGATTATGATGTCATCAACCACATCTGCGGCATGCTGAACTGCGTCCCCGAGTATATCGAGACGTCGTGGGATGGCATGATCGTCGCGGTTAGCAACGGCGAATTCGACGTCGCCGCGGACGGCATCACGATCACCGACGAGCGCAAGGAAATTGTCGACTTCTCAACCGGCTACGTCGCCACCGATCAGGTGCTGCTCACCCGCATCGACGAGGATCGGTTTGACGGCGCTGAAGCGTTCGTCGCCAACCCGGACTACCTCGTCGGCGTGCAGCCGGGCACGACCAACTACGAGGTCGCGGTTGATCTGGTCGGCGAAGAGCGCATCATCTCCTACGACACGTTCGCGATTGCCGTGCAGGCGCTCATCGCCGGCGATGTCGACGCGGTCGTGATGGACGATGTCGCGGGTCAGGGCTATGTCGGCGTCAACGCCGATGCGGTCAAGATCGTCGGCGAGCCGCTCGTGCCGACCGATGAACTGGGCTTCATCTTCCCGAAGGGGTCGGAACTGGTCGGCGCCTTCAACGCGGCGCTCGCGGCGATGGAAGCCAATTTCACGCTGGATTACTTTAACGCCAAGTGGATTACCGGGGCCGGACTGCCCGACCTCGGAGGCAGCACCGTGACCGTCGCGGTCGAGAACGCATATCCGCCGTACAACTATCTCGATGAGGCTGGAAACGCCATTGGCTGGGACTATGACGTCATCAACGACATCTGCGGTCGCCTCAACTGCGTGCCGGAGTACATCGAAACCTCATGGGACGGCATGATCGTCGCGGTCAGCAACGGCGAGTTCGACATGGCGGCCGACGGCATCACGATCACCGACGAGCGCAAGGAAATTGTCGACTTCTCGGCGGGTTACGTCGCCACCGATCAAGTGCTGCTCACCCGCATCGACGAAGATCGGTTCGACGGCGCTGAAGCGTTCGTCGCCAACCCGGACTACCTCGTCGGCGTCCAGCCCGGCACGACCAACTACGAAGTTGCCGTGAGCCTCGTCGGTGAAGACCGTATCATCACCTATGACACGTTCGCAATTGCCGTGCAGGCGCTCATCGCGGGTGATGTTGATGCGGTCGTGATGGACGATGTCGCGGGTCAGGGATACGTGGGCGTCAACGCCGATGCCGTCAAGATCGTCGGCGAGCCGCTCGTGCCGACCGACGCGCTTGGCTTCATCTTCCCGAAAGGCTCGGAACTCGTCATGGCGGTCAACCTCGCTCTGGCGGAAATGCGCGTCGATGGTTCACTGGACGCGTATAACCAGAAGTGGATCATCAACGGCGGCGAGTAAGTTTCGCGGTGTAAGACGTACGGAAGGGGCGGCGTTGTGTGCCGCCCCCTTTGTTTAAGGAGGTTATCGAACGTCAGCGGGCTAGACGATCCGACCCGCGGCACGAAACGAGTGAAAACGGCTGGCGCTTTCTCCACTCATCACTCACCACGTTCCACTTCTCACTTTAGGAGCTGCCATGGATGTCCCGTTAGAACGAAGCCCACAGATCGATGCCGATTCGACAGATGAGAAGCGTCCGCTGTCGATTGGCACCGTCCTACGGTGGTTGTACGTCAAGATGTTTAGTGTGCCGTGGTGGGGCGTTCTACTGTGCTTCGTGGCGATCCTCGTCTACTGGCGCATCCTCGAACACACGCGGATGCTGGTGGTTCCTGTGTCGCTGTATACGCCGTCGATTGAGGCGTTTGGCGATCGACTCGTTCCGGCCAACCCGATCTGGGCCAACATCTTCTCTCAGCTCGATGATGGCGTCAGCTTGACGCTGCGCGTGGCGTTCTTCTCGTATCTCGGCGCGCTGGTGTTCGGCCTGCTCCTCGGCTTGATTCGCTCGAACCCGCCCAAGCCGGCATCCGATCTGGTTGGCATACCGCTGAGCCTCGTCCGGCTCCTGATCTACCAGCTTGCGACGATCTTCGTTGAGGTCATGCGCGGGCTGCCGCTGCTAACCACACTCGTCATCTCGGTGTACGCGCTGATTCCGCCGATCCGCGACTATCTCAACGAAACGTTCCATCTCGGCATCCCCTCGCGCGGGGTACCCCCGAACCCGCGATGATCGTCTTGGCGCTCGCGTATGGGGCGTTCATGAGCGAAACGTTTCGCGCCGGCATCCAGTCGATCGAACGCGGACAGATCGAGGCGTCGCGCGCGCTCGGCCTCAACTACATCAAGATGATGCGGTTCGTGGTGCTGCCCCAAGCAATCCGTCGTGTTCTCCCTCCGCTCGGCAACGACTTCGTCTCGATGATTAAGGACTCGGCCCTCGTCAGCGCCATCGGGTTGAACGACATCACACAGCGCGCCAAGACAACGTCCGGCTCAAATTTCCGCTATGTCGAGACGTACTTGACGGCGGCAGTCTTGTATCTCACCCTTACGATTGTGCTGTCTCTGGGGGTGAAACTGCTTGAACGCCGGTTGAGGTCTACGATGCGCTAAAGGCCGAGAAAGCGTGCATACAACGGCTGGCGGGCGGAACTGTCCGAGCGCACCATGCCATAGCCGTTGTGCATCGTGTCAGCCCACGCATACCAAACCGCGCAGGCGACCATCCCCGGATAGTCGTCCTCACAAATCTCGATGAACCCGTCCGCGAAATCGGCGGCGGCTGTGGCGATGCTGTCGTCGCCCTGCCGGTCGAGGATGCCCCACTCGGTGATCCACAGCGGCGTGTTGGGCAAGACACCGCTCCATTTCTGGATCGCGTTGTTGATGCTGCCGAAGATGCTGAACGGAGAATCCGCTGGCCCCGTGCCATAGGGATGCACGCCGATCCCGTCCGGTATGGCATCGTTCGGAAGCAGCGCGACGACGGCACGCGCGTAGCTCACGCCCAGCTCTGGCCCGGTGATATGACCGCCGGTGATGATCTTGGCCTTACTATCGACCGCGCGGATGGCCCGGATCGATTCGGTCAGCAGCTTGGCGTACACGCTCGCCGGAATCGGCACGGCGGCTTGATTGGTCGGCGGCGAGTCCTGCTCGTTCCAGATCTGATAGGCGTAGATCAGGTTGAGCGACGCGAACTGCTGCGCGATCTGCCGCACGTAAAACACGAACGACGCGATCAAGTCATCCCATTGGGCCGGCGACATCTGCCCCCACACGTAACCGCGCGCCTCGCCATACGTTTGGTGGTTGAAGATCAAGATGATCTTGTTGCCACTGGTGGCGTACTGCTGCAGCACCGGCAGATAACGATTGAACGTCGCGGCGAGATCGTTGTTGCCGTAGGTGCCGTTGTCCGGGTTATACGACAGGTTATACAGCAGGCGCACCCAGCCCAGATAACGCAGCGGCGTCGCAGATGGCGTCCCCAGCGGATGATAGCGGTCGAGGTTCATCCCGCGTATCGGGATGCCGGGTATTCCCTGTTTCGGATCGTCAAGACTGACCGCCTTGAGATACCACGCCGCCGCATACACGATGTCACCAGTCGCATACGGGTTGTAGACCCGGATCCACTTCCCCTCACGCCCGACCAGTTTCAGCACGCGGTAATCGTGATCCGGTGTCTCAAGTTGATCCCACTGATTGACGAAACCGGCGACCTCGCTGTCGGTGTTCGGTTCGCGGCGCAGCCGCAGACGGTTGTCGGTCGGGCGAAGGCGCAGGCGCGGAAGAGTCAGGTGGCGCCGGGGATGCGCGACATACTTCAGCGGAAACTGTGGATATGGGTTGTCTTTCGGCGCCTGAATAACGACTTTGACGTAATCGCCGCGCGACTTCGCAATCACGTCGCCTGTGCTGACCACCTGCCCGACAGAAACACGGATGTCCTTCAGGTTGGCATACAACACGCGGATTTTGTCGCCGCCCAGCCGCGTGACGATAGAGACATACGGCCCGTAGTTCAAATCGTCATTACTCAGGACGACGCGGTTGACCTCCCCCGACGCGCCCGCGAACACATCCACATTGTGCGGCGCGTAAATATCGATCCCTTCGTGAGGAACTTTGCTGCCACCCGGCTTGACGAACTTGCGGAGGATACGCGCGGGACGTGCCGATGTCGGGTACTCAACCGGAATGGTCATGACTCACATGGGTGCGCAACGGCCGGTGGCTAGGATACACTCGATAAGTTTAGCGTAACGCACGTCCTACGCACAGCGGGTTACGCCATTGTTACGGTAATTCTCAAGGAGCAGTCCGATGTCTGTCCGCACAATTTCCCTGAAGATCAGTGACGCAGAACATATTGAACGATGCGAGAAACTCACACACAAGATACAGCAAGCGGGCCTCTCCGGGGTCGTTCTGTTCGACGGTGACTACATCAAGTACTACACCGGCTTCGCATTTATCCCGACCGAACGGCCAATGGCGCTGGTGCTGAACAACAAGGGACAGCGCGGCATGTTCGTCCCACGGCTCGAACGTGAGCATGCGCAGGCCAACGCGCTGGTCGACGCGGTCGCCGACTACCCTGAATATCCAAGCAAGGAACATCCGACGGTCGCGCTCAACCGGCTTCTGCACGAACTCGGCGTCACCCAGAACTACGGCGCTGATAGCGATGGCTACCCGTGGATCTTCGGGTATCGCGGCCCGTCGCTCAGCGAGATGACCGGCAGCGCCCCGCATCCTGTCCGCGCGTGGGTCGAAGACCAGATGGCGATCAAGTCCGCGGCGGAGATCAATCTGCTGCGTGAGAGCTGCGTGTGGGCCAACCTCGCTCACGTGCTGCTTCAGCGCTACACCCGCCCCGGCCTGACCGAGACCGACGTCAGCGACCGCGCAAGGCTAGAAGCGACGCGTGCGATGGCAGATGCCATCGGCCCGATCTGGCGCGGGCAGTCATCCTACTACGGCGGCGCGATGGCGGGCTATCGCGGTCAGATCGGGCGCAACGCGGCCATCCCCCATGCACTGGCGAACAACATCACGTTCCAAGTCGGCGACGTGCTCGTGACCGGGGCCAGCGCGCCGGTCTGGGGATACGTCAGTGAACTTGAGCGCACGATGGTAATTGGCCCGGCCAGCGACGATCAGAAGGTCATGTTCGATCACATGGTCGCGCTGCAAGATACCGCGCTAGAGGCGATCAAGCCCGGCGTGCCGTGCAGCGCCGTCGACGAGGCCGTGCGCGCCTATTACGACAAGCACGATCTCTGGCCGTATTGGAAGCATCACGTCGGCCACTGCATCGGCCTGCGCTACCATGAGGGGCCGTTCCTCGATATCGGCGATCACACGGTGATCCAGCCCGGCATGGTGTTCACGGTCGAACCCGGTTTGTACAAAGCGGGGCTGGGCGGATTCCGGCACTCGGACACGGTGGTGGTTACGGATGACGGGGTCGAAAGCCTGACCTACTACCCGCGAGATCTCGAAAGCCTGACGATTCTCGCATAACGCGTTGCAGGGGATAAAACCGCACGGTACACTCCTCCGCAGCGTTTCTTTGAAAAGGGAGACCCGCGTTATGTCACTGTTGCGTCGTGTTCTCGTCGTACTCCTGATCGCTGCGCTGAGCGCGCCGGTTGCGGTCGTAGCACAAGACGAAGAAGAACCCCAAATGGGGCAGTGGGAGGCCTGCGCCGACCCTGAAAACCTACCTGAGGTCGTCACCATTGGCGCGATCTTCGGGCAAAGCGGAAACATCTCAGTTTACGGCATTCCGCAGTCACAGGCTGTCGCGCTTGCTGTGAACCAAATCAACGAGGCGGAATACCTCGGTGAAGGCGTAACGCTGGAAGTCATCTACGAAGACTCCGCCGGCGCCAACGAACAGGCCATCGCGGCGATGACCAAGCTGGTCGAAGAGGACGGCGTGGTCGCCGTGCTTGGCCCGACGCTGTCGAGCGAGGCATTCAGCGCCGACCCGATCGCACAGGAAAACGGCGTGCCGGTCATGGGCGTCAGCAACACGGCCGCTGGCATCACCGACATGGGCGAGTTCGTCTTCCGCGACAGCCTGCCTGAGGCGTCGGTCATCCCCGGCACGGTCGCGCAGGCCACGGAAATCTTCGGACTCGAGAAGGTTGGCGTGTTGTACGGCAACGATGACGATTTCACAATCAGCGGTTATGACGTATTCGTCGCCGCGCTCGAGGAGAACGAGGTCGAAATCCTCGACGAAGCGACGTTCGCCCGCGGCGATGTCGACTTCAACGCACAGCTCACGCAGCTGCTCAGCCTCGAACCGGATGCGCTGGTCGTCTCCGCGCTAGCCGCTGAGGCCACACAGATCATCGTGCAGGCCCGCCAGCTCGGCTTTGAAGGCCCAATCATCGGTGGCAACGGCTTCAACAGCCCCGCAGTTCTGGCGAACGCCGGTGAAGCCTCTAACGGCGTAGTCGTTGGCGCGGCGTGGAACATCGCCAGCCCTGATCCGTTGAGCGTGCTGTTCGCGGAGGAATACGAGGAAGAGTACGGCGCGCTGCCCGACCAGTTCACCGCGCAAGCGTATACCGGCGCGTGGCTGATGGCGACGGCGATCCGCTGCGCCGACTCGACCGACAGCGCCGACGTGCGCGACGCGTTGGCTGCTATCACGGACTTCCCAAGTCCGCTGGGTGTGTTCAGCTTCGACGAGAACCGCAATCCGGTGCATGATCCGGTCGCGCAGATCGCGAAGGATGGCGCTTTCGCCGTGCTTAGCGCAGAGACCGCTGGCGAGTAGTTACAACCCGTACTGTATCGGCCCACGCTGGACGCTCGCCGCCCGGCGTGGGCCGTATCGATGATTGTGAATTTCGGCAGATGGATAGTTTTCTTCAACAGGTCGTCAATGCCGTCTCGCTCGGCGCGATCTACAGCCTATTCGCACTAGGCTACGCGCTGGTGTTCAGTATCCTCGGTGTGCTCAACCTTGCCCACAGCGCCGTGTTTATGACCGGCGCATTTGTTGGGCTGCTGCTGGTCGACAAACTCCATCAACCGCTGTGGATCGCGGCGCCGCTGGCGATGATCGCCGCCGGATTCGTCAGCATCCTGCTGGAGTTCGTGGCGTTCCGACCGCTGCGACAGCGGGGCGCGGCGCGCATGTCGCAGCTTATCAGCAGCATCGGCGCGGCGCTGCTGATCGTCAACCTTGCACAGTTGGCGTTCAAGCCGCTGTGGGGTGGCACAGAGGCGTACTTTCCACAGGGCCTTGTGCCGGATCAGCCTATCGTCATCGAGGCGCTCTCCCTGCGCATCGTCCCGATCCGCATGATTATCCTCGTGATCGCGCTGGCGCTGGTCATCGCCTTGCAGTATCTCGTGATGCGCACGCGTATCGGCCAGCAAATGCGCGCCGTCGCGTTCAACCAGCGAACCGCCGCGCTCCTCGGCATCAACGTCGGGCGCGTCTACGTCCTGACGTTCTTTCTAGCGGGCCTCTTGGGCGGGGCGGCTGGCCTGCTGTACGGGCTTGTCTTTCTCAACGTCACACCGTTCATCGGCGATGACGTGGCGCTGGTCGGGCTTACGGCGATCGTGTTGGGCGGGCTAGGCAGCATCAACGGCGCGCTCGTCGGTGGATTCCTCGTCGCCGCGATCCAAACGTTCAGCATCGCAATCGGCGGCAGCAACTACAAGAACGCGGTGGTCTTCGGGTTGTTGTTCGTCCTTCTATTGGCGCGGCCGCAAGGATTGTTCGGCCAGTCGGAAAGCACACGGGCATAAGGCGGCATGGACGCGCTCACCCAAGCCCTCGTCGATATCCTACGGCCGCTCGGTATCACCGAGCCAGTGCTTCAGTTCATGCTGGTCAACGCAATCCTCGGCATCAGCATCTACCTCACCCTGTACACCGGCATGTTCTCACTCGCCAACGCCGGCTTCATGGCGATCGGGGCATACGCCGGTGTCGCCGCCACACAGTTTCTCGGAATGCCGCTGTGGCTCGGCTTGATTATTGGAATGGCTGTCGCGGGCATCATCAGCCTGCCGATCGGGCTGCCGGTGCTGCGGCTGAAAGACATCTATCTCGCTATCGCAACGATTGGCTTCGGTGAAGTCGTCATCATTCTGCTGCTCAATTTCGACGAGATCATCTCGTCGATCGCGACCGCGCTGCAAGGTGAACGGGTGCGTATCCGGCTGCTGGAGGGCGCGCGCGGGATCAAAGGGATCCCCAAGAGCACGGAAACGTGGATGCTGTTTGCTTTTCTGGCCCTGCTGATGTTTCTGCTGTGGCGTCTGCACAAGTCACGCCTCGGTCGCGCGATGGCTGCCATTCGGGAGGACGAACGCGCCGCCGCCAACATGGGCATCAACGTCGTGTACGTCAAGAATGTCGTCTTTGTGATGAGCGCCGTTGTCGCTGCGTCGGCGGGGGTGTTCAGCGCACACCTCACCCGCATCATCTCCCCCGGTGCGTACGGGTTCGACAAAGCGGTCGACATCCTGAGTTTTGCGGTGCTGGGCGGGACGTCGACGTGGGTCGGCCCGATTGTCGGCGGGCTGGTGATGGGCGCGCTGCCTGAAGTACTGCGGTTCCTCAACGACCTGCGCGGCGTGTTCATCGGCTTGATCCTACTAGGCGTAATCCTGTTCCTACCCGGCGGCTTGATCAATCCGGCCGGTGTGCGGCTGCTACTGCGGCGGGCGCGCCGCGCACTCCGCCGCCGCGCGGACGCCGCCGAAAGGTCGTCTCATGCTGCACCTTGAGGCGGTCACGCGCCAGTTTGGCGGTTTGAAGGCGCTGGGCAACGTCAACCTCGACGTGGCGAAAGGACGTATCGTCGGGTTGATCGGCCCTAACGGCGCGGGCAAGACGACGCTCATCAACTGCATTAGCGGGTTGGATCACCCGACGTCCGGCGTGATTCAGTTTGAAGGCACGCCCATCCACAACGCCGAGCCGCATCACATCACACGGCTGGGCATCGCACGCACCTATCAGAACATCCGGTTGTTCGGACGGATGACCGCGCTCGAGAATCTTCTCATCGGCCAGCATACGCGCGGGCATGGCAGCTTGCTGGGCGCGGTCATGTTCAGCCGTGCGTTCCGTGCCGAGGAACAGGGTATGCGCGAACGTGCGCGCGAGCTGCTGAACCGATTTGGCCTGCTGCCGGTCGCCAATACGCACGCCGCGTCCCTGCCCTACGGCGATCAACGGCGGCTTGAGCTGGCACGCGCTATCGCCACACAGCCCAAGCTCTTACAGCTCGATGAACCGACCGCCGGCATGAACCCGGTCGAGACACACGCGCTTGGCGAGGCCATCCTGACGCTCCGCGACGAAGGTTTATCGATCCTCGTTGTCGAGCACGACATGGCGTTCATCCATCAGGTGTGTGACGAGATTTACGTGCTGAACTTCGGCCAGATCATCGCGCACGGCACGCCAACCGAGATCAAGTCCGACCCCGCCGTAATCGAAGCCTATCTTGGGAGCAGTGACGATGGCGCTGCTTGAAGTCTCCGATTTGTGGGTCAGCTACGGCATGATCGCCGCGCTGCGCAGCGTATCCTTCAAGTTGGAGGAGGGGCAGGTCGTCACGCTGATCGGCGCGAACGGCGCGGGCAAGTCGACCACGCTCAACACGCTGTCGGGCCTGCTGCGCGCGTCTGCAGGAAGCATCCGGTTCAACGGTGTCGAGATGATCGGCCGCCGGCCGGATCGCATCGCCGCAATGGGCATGGTGCAGGTTCCCGAAGGCCGACAGGTGATCGCCAATATGTCCGTCGCGGAGAATTTGACCGCCGGAGCGCACGTCCGGCGCGATGGGCGAACAGATGAGGAATTGGCCGCGATTTACGCGCGGTTCCCCCGCCTCAACGAGCGCCGAACGCAGAAGGCCGGCCTGTTGAGCGGCGGCGAACAGCAGATGCTCGCAGTTGGCCGCGCGCTGATGATGCAGCCTACCCTGTTGATGATGGACGAGCCGAGCATGGGCCTTGCGCCGCTGCTGGTGAAAGACGTGTTCCGCATCATCGCGGAGATCAAAGAGCGCGGGATTTCAATTCTGTTGGTGGAACAGAACGCGCGGCAGGCGCTGGCGATTGCCGATTACGCCTATGTGCTTGAGCGCGGCAAGGTCGTCGCGGAGGGCACGGCGGCTGAACTCAGCAACAACCCCGCGATCCTCGCGGCTTATCTGGGCTGACGTGTCAACAATACACGAGTGGCAATGCGGGATCGCCACTCGTGTTTGCGCGCCTATGAGACGGCAGCAGGGCCACACCCTGACAACCGGCTACCGGTCTCCTGATCGTTCAGGCCACCATGTCCTTCGCCGACTCGATGTATTCGAGCGATTGATGGCGGAAGTACGTGTTGTACAGCTCGGCGTAGTGGCCGTCTTTCTGGATCAACTCGTCGTGTGTCCCCTGTTCGATGATCTCGCCCTCGCGCAGCACGATAATTCGGTCGGAGTGCTTAATCGTGCTCAGCCGGTGTGCGATCACGATACTGGTGCGGCCCTTCATGACGGTGTCGAGACCTTCTTGAATGAGCGCCTCTGTCAGCGGGTCGACGCTGGCGGTCGCCTCGTCAAGGATGAAGATGGCGGGGTCTTGCAGCACGACGCGCGCCAAGCACACCAACTGACGCTGCCCCATCGACAGCGCGCTGCCACGCTCACCAACCGGCGTATCCAGCCCTTGTGCCAGCACCGACAGCCAGTCGCCATTGGCAACCTGCATCGCGGCGGCTTCAACTTCCGCGTCGGACGCGCTCGCACGGCCGTAGCGGATGTTCTCGCGAACGGTGCCGTCAAACAGAAACGGCGTCTGAGTCACGATGCCGAGCTTGCTGCGGTACGAGTCGAGGTTCACGGTGCGCAGGCTGATTCCATCGACTGCGATGTCCCCGCCTTGAAACTCGTAGAAGCGCGCCACCAGCTTGCCGATTGACGACTTGCCCGATCCCGTATGTCCGACCAGTGCCAGCGACTCGCCTTGACGGATATGCAGGTTGAAGTCCGACAGCACGGGCTGGCCTTCCACATAACCGAAGTCGAGGTGCTTGAATTCGATCTCGCCGCCGACATGCTCAAGCGTGAGATTTCCAGTCTGCACGACCTTCGCCTCGGCGTCGATCAACGCGAACACGCGCTCGCCAGCCGCCAAGCCAAGCTGGAACTGGCTCCAGAACGACGCGATGCTCGTCAGCGGGAACCAGAACAACGCGAGACCCTGAATGAATAGGTACCACTGCCCCGGTGTCAGCAAGTTCGGGCTGTCGATGGTGATCCGGCCACCGAAGTACACCAGCGCTGCCGTACCGATGCCCGCAACTAAGTTCAAGATCGGAAAGATGCTGCTGAACGTGTAGCCGGTGCGCAGGTTGATGCGGTAGCTGCGACTGTTCACATCGAGGAAGTCGTCGTAGATCGCCTGTTCCTGACGGAAGGCCTTGGCGATCCGGATGCCGCTGACGGTCTCTTGTATATGCGACGACACCTCGGCGTTCACGCGGCGGCTCTGAGTGATGGTCGCGCGTGCGATCTTGCGGAACCCCAGCGCGGTCACGATGATGAACGGGGCCAGCGCCAGGGTGATGAGCGCCATGGTCACGTTGACGCTGAACAGGTAGCCGATCAGCAGCACGACCAGCAGGAACTGGCTCATCAGGTCGGTCACAAGCCCGACCGTCTGGCTGAACTGCTGCGTGTCGCTGGTCACACGGCTGACGATCTTCGCGCTGGGGAACTGGTCGTAGAACGACATATCGCGCTTGGTCACGGCGTCGAATGCGTCCTCGCGCAGGCGCAGCGTGACGTTGCCGATGGCCGCGGCGCTCAACCATTGGCGAAACGCGTTGAACGTCCAGCCCAACACGCCCAGCGCGGTCACGATCAGCATCAACCGGATGAGCATCGCGGGCGTCGGATGAGTCACGCCCAGCTCGTCCAAGCCGTTCGAGATCACGACCGGAAGCGCGGTATTGACTACCGACGTCAGGAAGATCGCCAGCGCCACGACGCCGATACGCCAGCCCTCAGGGCGGAAATAGGCGAGGATGCGCTTGACAAGCTGGCGGTCGGAGTACGACCGGTCATAAGCCTCGGCGTCGAGGCCGTCCATAATGAAGCCCATAGCGGCGGTCTCCTAGCAGGCTAGTCGGCGGCGGTTTCGGCCGCTTGCTCAATTGGCGGAAGCGGCGTGTCGTAGCGGGCGAAGATACGCCGGTACGTGGCGGAGGTGCGCAGCAAGTCCTCGTGCGTTCCGCTGGCGATCAGCTCGCCGTGATCGAGCACAAGGATATGATCGGCCCAGCGAATCTGCGACAGGCGATGCGTGATGAGCAGCGTCGTCCGGCCGACTTGTGCGCGATTGATCGCCTTCTGGATTTCGTCCTCGGTCGCGGAGTCGATCGCGCTGGTCGAGTCGTCGAGGATCAGGATACGCGGATCACTCAAGAACGCACGCGCAGCGCCAACCGCTGACGTTGGCCGCCGGATAGGGTCACGCCGCGCTCGCCGATCACCGTGTTGTAGCCGTCCGGCAGCGCCATAATGAAGTCGTGCGCCTGCGCCTCGCGCGCGGCCCGTTCGATGTCCTCTTGCGGCGTCCCCGGCGCGCCGAACGCGATGTTCTCGGCGATCGACCGGCTGAACAGGAACACGTCTTGCTCGATCCGGCTGATCTGCGACCGCAGCGACGCCATGTTCCAATCGCGCACGTCGATGCCGTCAATCAGGATGCGCCCTGCGACCGTATCGTACGTACGGTTGATGAGATCGGTCAGCGTCGACTTGCCGCTTCCCGTCTGGCCGACGATAGCGATAGTCTGGCCGGGCTGTACATCAAACGAGATGTTCTTGAGGATGGGGATGCCATCGTCGAACGTGAACGTGACGTTCTCGAACGTCAGCCCCCCCTGCATCACAGCCGCATGGCCGGACGCGTTCTCGTCCATCGCCGTCTCTGCGTTAATGATCTCCAGAACGCGGCGGGCCGATGCGATGCCGAGCTGCACCAAGCTGAATGAGAAGATGCTGACGAACACGGGGAAGCGCATGACGCCGATCAAGCCCATCACGGCGACGATCTCGGCGACGCCGAGACGCCCGGCCGCGAACAGCAGCATGCAGTGCATGAACACGCCGCCGGTCAGCAGGGCGTAGAAAAACATCGGCAGATAGCGCGCCTCAATTCGCCCCTGCTGGGCGAAATAGTCGCGATATGCCTTCGCGTTGAGATGGAACTTCCGCCGTTCAAACGCCTCTTGCGCGCTCGCCTTGACGACCTCGATGCCGACGATGGTCTCCTCAAGGCCGGCGTTCATCGCACCGAAGGTTGAGCGCTGATGATTCACGACCGGGTTGAGCGCGCGGGCATAGCGCCGCACCGCAAGGGCGTAAATCAGGACGAAGACGATCAGCAGCGACACCAGTTCAAGGCGGATCGAGGCGATCATAATGACCGGAACGGTGATGCCAAGCATCATATCGAGCATGAACAGGATGCCCGGGTTGATCATGCCGTTCATCTGGCGCATGTCGTCAGTGGCGCGCGCCATTATGTCTCCGACGCGCTGCCGGTCGTGCCACGTCTGGCTCTTGCCGAGAAGCGCCTCATACAGCTCCTGCCGGCCATCGCGCTCCATCCGCTGCGCGACCGTCTCAATCGAGAGCGAGCCAGCCAGCGAAGCGAGACTGTCGAGCAGGAGAATGAGCAGCACGGCCAAGCCCGCCGAAGCGAGCGCGGCCGGGTCGGCATTGATGATGGCGTCTGCCGCCTGTCCGATCAGAATACGCGCATAGCTGAAGCTGGTGTAACCGATGATGAAGCCGGCGACGCACTGCAAGAACAACCGCTTGTAACGCCAGATATGCGACCAAACCCAGCGAATCGGCCTCGACCGGTCATAGGGATACGCGGGTTGAACGAAGAATTCCGACTTCAACGCCATGTACTACTCCTGAAGCTGTTAGATTGTTGGCGATGCGCGCGGGGGCCTCGCGAGGCACGGCAGCACGCGGGACAATCGTCCTGCGCGACGAAACTCCGTAACTGTCAGTGTAGTTTGAATCTTTTTGAATGTCAACCACGGAACATTACGGGCCATAACAGGTCACGACGGCTGCGATACGCGTTCCGAGCGGCCGGTCGGATCGATCCCGATGCGATTGCCGACCGCGACCAACCCGATGCTCAACACGTAAAGCGCGATGAGCGGCCCCATCACGAGCATCATGTTGACCGGATCGACCGTCGGCGTAATTAGCGCGGCCGCAACCGACGCGCCAACGATCGCGATCCGCCACTGTGACGCGAGCGCGCCCGGCCCGATCAGCCCCAGCGTCCCGACGACAAAAAACACCAGCGGGATCTCAAACGCGACCCCCATCCAAAAGATCAACGCCGTCACAAACCCCAGATATTGATCCGCCGTCCACTCTGCGCGGAAGATCTCCGACTCGAAATTCTCAAGAAAATCCAACGCCGGCGGGATCAAGATGAACCACGCGAACAGCACCCCAACGATGAACAGCCCTACAATCGCCGGAAGCGCCATCATCACAATACGCTTCTCGTTCGGCAGCAAACCGGGCAGCACGAACATCAAGAGCTGATACGTGATGACCGGGATCGCCAGAATGCCGCCGATCAGCAGCGACACGCGAAAATACGCGACCACGCCGCCGGTCGGCCCCAGTACCGTGAACTGCTGGCCGTAGGGCGATTTCAGGTATTCCAAGACTGGGCTGGCGAACACCAGACCGATGACGACTCCGACGACAAGGGCGAGAAACGCTTTCGTCAGGCGCTGACGCAGCTCATTGAGATGATCGAGCAGGCCCATGTGCCGTTCAGGATCGGCCGTAGGTGGCGCGGTGCGCGGTGTACGCCGCAGTTTCAAACGAGCCATGCTGACATCCCTACGTGTCCCCGGTCGTCCGCGACCACGTTCCGAACGACGCGTCGTGCGATGTCTCGCTGGCGTCACTGCCCCATGTGCCGTAGCCGTCTGGCTGGTGTGTCGGCGCTTCGGTGTCGCGGGGTTTCGATCCGTTGGAGGGCGCGGGGCGCGACAGTTCCTCCAGCGAGGGATTGTTGGCTGACGTCGCTTCGAGCATCTTGCGTTCGACGCTGCTCAGCGCGCCGGACAGCTCCCCCGCTGCAGAACGCCCCTCCTCAAGCACGCTTTGAACCTCTTTGATCGGCTGCGAGAGTTCTCTCACCGCCGTGCTGCGGTTGATCTCATCCATAAGCGCGCGGCGCGTCGGCAGTTCTTTCGGCACCTTGAAGTCGACACCGGCATCATCCAGTTCGCGCTGAAGTTGGGTCGCGGCGGTCTTCCACAGGTTGCGAAGCTGCCCCGTCCACTGCCCCAGCTTACGCGCCCAGACCGCCATGCGCGCCGGCCCCGCCACGATCAGCGCGATGATGATGATGAGCGCGAACTCGAACCCGCCTACGCCAAACAGCTCCATGCGGTCTCCTGCCGGATCTTCACCTACGCTTGCCATTATAGACGACGATCCGCCGAAATTGACCGGTACGCCGTGCTATACTCATCCAGTCTAACTTCACGTTTGACGTAAACCGATGCCTATCGACCCGAGTATCTCCGACGCCGACCTCATGGTGCGCGTGCAAAGGCGCGACGAGTCCGCCCTTGCGCTGCTGTACGACCGGTTCGGCAAGGCTGCCTACAGCGTCGCCTATCACGTTTTGCAGAACTCGACCCTAGCGGAAGAAGCGACACAAGACGCGTTTCTGAAAGTCTGGACTCAGGCGCATCTGTGGGACGCCAACCGTGGCAAGCCGTCAACGTGGCTGCTGACGATCACACGCTTCACCGCGATCGATCGCCTGCGCGTCGAGAACCGGCGCACCGCTGCTCACGCCGTCGATCTCGACGACGTACTGTACACGCTCGGCTCTGTCGCGCCGATGGATGAGCCGACGTGGGCGGACGAACGGCTCGCAAAGTCTCTGCTCAACCGCCTTTCGCCCGAACAGCGGCAGGTGCTGGAGCTTGCGTACTTCCGGGATATGTCCCACTCCGAAATGGCCGAACATCTCGCGATCCCGTTGGGGACGATCAAAGGCCGCGTTCGTGCGGCGCTTCATAAGCTGCGCGATCTGTGGGCTGAACAGACGGAGGACAGCGCGACATGACTGCGCACCGCCCGACCGCTGGACGTTCATCTGATCGGCCGATTTCATCGTACATAGTTCTAGGGAATGCAGGTTCATTCCCTGAGCAAGGGTATCAATGCACATGAACGACGGACTCGACCCCGGTACCGGCCGGAACGGCGATGACCCCCTGCACGACGATCTTGCGGCGTTCAGCCTCGGCGCGGCGGACTCCAGTGAAAGCGCCGACATCGAGTCGCTCTTGGCAGAGCGCCCCGATCTTCGTGCTGAAGCAGCGCGCTTCGCGGCTCAGGCGACTGTGCTGCTGTCGGATGTGCCGCGCCGTCAGCCCCCGCCGGACTTGAAAGCGCGTATTCTCGCCGCTGCGCACGCCAGTCACGAGGCGCACGATCCCACAAGCAGCATCGTTCCGCTGCCACAGCCCGCACGGGCTTCGTCGAATTTGCGCAGCACCCTGCTGTGGCTTACGTCAACTGCCGCCGTCGTCCTGCTGGCGTTGTCGCTCTATATGTTCGGCGAGGTCAACGCCCTGCGCAGCGAGCGCGCCAACCTCGAATCACTGCGCAGCGATCTTACGCAGCAGGTCAACTCGATGTACGCAGACCTCGCGATGGCGGTGGATCTCGTCATGCAGAACCAAAGCCGCCGTGTCGAGTTGATGAGCGATGACGGCGAAATGCGCGCGATGGTCGTGCTTCAACCGGAGATGCACGAGGCGGTGATCGTCACGCACGACCTGCCGGCGCTGACGCCCGATCAGACGTATCAGCTGTGGCTCATCGGCCCTGACGGCGCTGTTAGCACGGGCATGTTTAACACCGATCCGGAAGGCGACATGACGAAGGTGTTCAAAGTCGCTCAGCCGTGGGATCGCGTGTCGGCGTTGGGAATCTCGGTCGAGCCGCGCGGTGGCAGCGACGCCCCAACCAGCAAGCCGTTGGCCGTCGGTGAGCTTTAATACACAGGGGACTAGGCGAGGCTTTCCGCAGCGGCGCAGCCGGCGACATAACCCGATGACCACGCCCACTGAAAGTTGAACCCACCGATCCGGCCATCGACATCGAGGATTTCGCCGCACAGATGCAGGCCGGGCTGGCAGCGCGATTCAAGCGTCTTCAAATCGACTTCGGTCAGCGGAACACCGCCCGCCGTGACTTCCGCGTATTGGAAGCCGCGCGTCCCCTCGACCGGCAGCACGCAGTGCGTGAGGCCGGCGGCCAGCGTGCGACGTTGATCGCGCGTCAGCCTTGACAGCGGCTCAGACGGGTTAACCTCAGCGGCGGCGCACAGCGTCCGGGCTAGACGTTCCACCAGACGTCCCTCAAGCCACCGGAGCGCTGATCCGGGATGAGCCGCCAGCGCCCGATCCACCGACTCAAACGACTCTCCCGGCAGCCAGTTGACGATAAGCTGAACGGATGGCGCGTCAAGCGCTGCGGGCTGCCAGTGCCGGCTGATGTCGAGCACGGCCGGGCCGGATATGCCAAAGTGCGTGCACAACATCGGCCCGCTGACGGTGACGAGGGCGCGTCCGCTGTCCTGCGTGAGCGCCAGCACAACCTCGCTGCTGACGCCGGAGAGACCGGTCAGCGGGTGACCTGCCGGCAGCAGCAGCGGCACCAGCGCCGGGAGAATGCGCGGCGTCAGCGTATGGCCGAGCGACCGCGCCAGCACATAGCCGTGGCCGTCGCTGCCGGTCTTGGGCACGCTGCGGCCGCCGGTCGCAAGGATCACACGGCGGGCCGTCAGGCTCCCCCACGCCCCGCGCAGGTCGAACAACCCGTGGCTGTAATCCACAGCCTCGACGCGCCGTGGATAGTCGAATATCACGCCTGCTCCCCGCGCCCCCGCGAGCAGCGCATCAAGCACCGTCCGCGCACGATCAGTCGTCGGAAACAACTTGCCGGTCGGCTCGCGCTTGAGCGTGACCCCGAGGTCTCCAAAGAAGCGCACCGTCTCCGGCACGTCAAATCGCAGCAGGACTTTGCGAATGGCGTGCCGCGATCCTCCGTTGAAGTCCTCCGGCGAGACGCGCTCATGAGTGACATTGCAGCGGCCGCCGCCCGCAACGAGGATTTTCGCGCCCAGCCGTTCTGCGCCGTCGAGGACGGTAACTCGTGCATTCGGCCGCGTGCGCGCCGCCCAGATCGCCGCCATCAGTCCCGCGGCCCCGGCCCCGACGATGGCGATGTCCGTGCCGGTCACTAGTCCTCGTCGGCGTCCATATCGCCCGTGATGGTCTCGTAGACCGCATCGAGCAGGTCTTCGCTGCGGCTGATCGAGTCGAAAGCCGCTTCGTCGCCTTCGGTGAGAAACTGGGCCGCAGCGGCAAGCAGCGCCTCCGCCGCACGAATCGTCAGCGCGGCGACATCTTGATAGTCGTGGGGAACCAGCAGGTTTTCGACGGCACGGATCGCGGCTTCAGCGCTGGCGCGGGCCGCGTCGAGATGCTTGACGGCTTCGTTCGTGGTCATTCCTTACCTCCAGTTGAGACGCGTACCCATCGGGCCAGAACAAACATCGCAATCAGCGCCGTCACACCCGCAGCAGCCGCGATGATGCCGGGGCCGCCCGCGGCATACAACGCGCCGCCGATCACGCCGCCGGAGAACCGACCGAGCGCGATAAACCCGATGATCGTGCCCAGCACCGATGCGCGCTGGCCGGGAACCAGCTCGGTGTACAGCGGGATGGCAGCGACAACGGCGACCTCATATCCGAGGAACAACAAAAAAGATGCCAACGGTAGCCAGTGTGAGCGAGCTGGCAAACAGCGGAAGCGCACCGTAACACGCCGCCGCAATCGCGAGTCCGGTCAGGGCAAGCCGCTTCGTCCCGAGCCGGTCGCCGAGCGTCGCGACGACCCCCTCGCCGACGCCTTCCGCCAGCGAGATAGCGATGGTCACGAACCCCAGCGCCGACAGCGCCAGTCCGAAGCTGGCATCCATGAACGCGCCGTAGTTGATAAACACGAGTTCGTTCGCTGCTGCGTTCAACCCGGCATAGAGCGCGGACGCGACCACGGCGGGATGACGCAGCACCGCCCACGGACGGATGCGCACACGCAGCGCCCGCGATTCGTTGGACGGCCGATCTGCCGGCAGCAGCACAACGACAGCCAGCGCACCGGCGAAGTTCACCATCCCCAACGCCACGAGCACTGCCGAGAGCGTCGATCGTTCCAACAGCAGGCCCGTCACCGGCGCGGCGATCAGCAGGGCGCCGCCCCAGCTCATCTCATTAATCCCGACCGCGGTCGCGCGCCTTGCGAACGGAACACGGTCGCCGAGATACGCCAGCGCGGCCGGGTCGAACAGCATCTTGCCGAGGCCGAACCCGATCATCATCAGGAAGAACGCGCTGTAAGTCGCGAAGGCCGCGCCCAGCAGCGCAAGGATGCCGAACGCCGTCATCGCGCCGGCCATTACATACTTGCGGCCGAATCGGTCAGCGATTCCGCCCGCGAACGGGCTGAGGATCGACACGCCGCTTTGCGCCGCAATCGCATTCTGCACCGCGCTGTTGGCAACGCCCAGCGAGCGCGCGATCTCTGGCACGAACGTATAGGTGAAGCGACGCGTCATGTTGACACACGTGCGCGCCACCGTGAGCATCAACACGACAGAAAAAACCCCGCGCGCCGGGGTGTCCGACGCGCGGGTCGACAAGTCGGCCATATCTTGACCTTATTTCTTGCCTTGGAACAGCTCCCGGACAATGATGTTGCGCTGAATCTCGCTCGTGCCTTCGTAGATCTGAAAGATCTTGACATCGCGCAGCAGCTTGGCGACCGGGTATTCTTCCATGAATCCGTAGCCGCCGAACACCTGCACGGCGTCGACGGCAGCCTTGGTCGCCATATCGGCCGCGAAGGCTTTAGCATACGCCGGAACAGCCGGATTTTGGATCCCCGCGTCGGCCTGCCATGCCGACTGCCACACCAGCAGGCGCGAGGCGTTGTAGTTGATCGCCATATCCGCGATCTTATGCCCGATGGCCTGATGCTGATAGATCGGCACGCCGAACGCAATGCGTTCGCTGGCGTACTTCACGGACTCGTCGAGGCAGCGGCGCTGTAAGCCTATCGCTGCGGCAGCGACGCCCGGACGGCTGTAGTCGAACACCTTCATCGCAAGGTAAAAGCCCTTGCCCTCGCCGCCGACCAGATTTTCGCCCGGAACCTCGACGTTTTCAAACACGATCTCGGCCGTGTCGCTGGCGCGCTGACCGAGCTTGTCGAACTTGCGGCCTACCTTCACCCCCGGCATATTGCGGTCGACGATAAAGCACGTCATTCCACGATGGCCGGCGTTCGGATCGGTCTTGGCGAACACGGTGAAGAAATTGGCGTGGCTGGCGTTGGTGATGAACGTCTTGCTGCCGTTAATCACCCACCCGGCGCCTTTCTTTTCGGCGCGCGTCTCGATTCCGATGACGTTCGAGCCGGCAGCGGCTTCGGTCACGCCGTAGCTGCAAAATTCACCTTTATCGACAAGGCGTTCGCCCAACCAGTACTGCTTCTGCTGTTCGTTACCCGCCAACAGAATCGGCAGTGAGGCGAGGCCGTTGGTGCCGACGCTGGTGCTGATGCCGGTGCATCCGTAGGCCATCTCCTCGCTGACGAGGACTTCCTCGAACACCGACGCGCCCACGCCGCCGTACTCCGCCGGAATGTTCATATTGGCGATGCCCAGTTCACGCGCCTTGTGGAAGATCTCTTTCGGGAACTTCGCGTGACGGTCGTGTTCCTCGGCGACCGGGATAATCTCTTTCGCGGTGAACTCACGCGCCAGTTTTTGCAGCATCAACTGGTCGTCAGTGAGGGCGAAGTTTACGCCGGCCGACATGTGCTCAACAGCGCTCATGGCAACAATCCTTTCACACAACGTTATCGGCGCCAGTATACAGCGGTCGCCCGACGTTAAGCAAAATTTACATTAGATTACGATAGCGGGCTGATCCACTCCAGCCGTACATCGTCAATCCAGACCTTCGCATTGTCTTGACTCCAGTGGCGGAATTTCACGACCAAATGCGAGAGCGCAACCGCGCGAAGCGGAATCACCACAGAACGCGGCTCATAGTGTCCGGCGGATTCAAAGCGAATCTTGACCTTCTCTCTCACGCCGTCCGCATAGGTAACGCGCAGCATCGCAAACCCCACGGGAAGCTTTCGGACGTCGATATGCGCGACGAACTCAAGTGTATCCCCCTCAACAGGTGTGATCCCCGATACGTCAACGGTTTGCAAGAGCTTGACGTTATCGCCTGCGCCGCCTTTGAGCTGGAACGCCCACCCGCCCGAACGCTGCTTGCGGTCGCGCACTTCGTCCCCATCCGTGCCGTCGATCAGCACCCACGCGTCGGAATGGAGTTCAAATCCGCCATCGACCAGCAGCTCGCGCGCGATACGTTCGGCGTTGTCGTCGGTGTATGAGTCACAGTCGGGGTAAAGGTCGGGGTCGGCGTATTCGATGGCGTGAACGTCAGCGTCGGGGTAAACGTAGCCGACGGCGTCAGCGTCAGCGTCTCGGTCGGGGTCGGCGTGGCGGTGCTCTGCGGCACGAATGGCTGCGGAAGATACGGCTCAAGCAGCGGCCAAATCTGGTCGATGCGAACGGCTTGATTGTAGTACGGCGACGGCCCACACTGCGATCCATCGGGTCGGCCCGCGCCGAGATGGTGGAGGCCGACAACTCGCAGGGTATCGAGCGCGATAACCGGCGAGCCGCTGCTGCCGCCCCGTGTATCGCATGTGTAGGCAAGATCCGAGTTGGCCGCGTATCCGGCGGTCGACGGGACGATCACGCGGCAGCGCCCGCCGTCCGACGTGCTGTTGAGTCCGAACATCTTCGGCAGACCGGCCGGATGCTGCGGGATGAAGATCGTCTCATTGGCGGACGGCGCAGACGTATCCAGCTCCAGATAACCGAACTGCTGAACCAGCGGGAAGTCTGACTCCCGCAGCGAGTACAGCGCGACGTCGTAGGTCGCATTGACGTAGATCAGCGATCCACCGCGCACCTCGACGTAAGGTTCGATGGATCCGGCGCCACAGCCGGCCGATTGGAAGTTGAAGCGGACAATCGCCGTATTCAAGACGGCCTGATTCGGAATACAGTGTTGGTTGGTGAGCATGAAGTTGCCGGGGGTGACGCGCCATGTCGTGCAGACGTACTGACCGCCGCCGTTGGTGTAGAACAGCCGCGCGACCGGCTGGCGCAGCCCGTACTCAATTGGGAAGCTCGACGCGCTGCACGCGACATCGGCCAAATCATTCGAGCCGCAGAGGCTTTGAGCAAACTCGGTCGCGGAGAATCCCTGCCCTACCCGCGAGATCAGCACGCCGGTGTGGCCCGCGTGGTCACCGCCCGAACTTGTCAGCGTAACCACGGCCGTATCGCCGTCAATCGGATAGGCCCACTGTCCGGCCGATGCCGAATCATACGTGTAACGCTGGACGCCGTCGGGCGAAGCGATAACGACGGTGTCGCCGGGCGCGATGTCTATGTTTTCCAAGAACGGCTGAATATAGGTCGCACCGGCGTATGTAATCACGATCTCACGCGGCGAGTCGTCATAGCTGACCGCGAACCGATCGTCCACGACGCGGCCCACAGGCTGAACGATCACTTCCGCAGTGTTGGTCAGCAGGGTCGGCTGTGGATCAGTGCTGATCTGCTGCATACTCGACACAAGCGACAACGCGCCTGCAAAGCCGAGCGTGCCGGCCACGAGAATCAACGCGCCAACGATCCATGTCCGAGTATTGAGGCCGCGCTTCGGGGTAGTCATACGGGTAATGATAGCGCAAACGCCCCTACCGTCAGGGGGTAAGGGCGTTTGAATACTGCAATATCAGTTGAGTTGGCTTTACAAGCCAAACTCTTCCTTGACCTGTGTTACCCAAGCTCCAAGGCGCTCAGGCGTCATCCCCTGCTGGCCCTCTTCATCGATCCCGAGGCCAATAAAGTGGTCTTCAACCTGCGCCTTCGACTCTTCGAACTCATACGACTTGTTCGGCCACAGCCCGAACACATCGCCGCCTTGCATGAGGACTTCGTCCGCGACGATCCCCATCGCATCGAGGAAGTTGAAGCCGTAGCCGTTCTGATCTCCCAGCCCGAAGAAGGCGACCTTATGGCCTGAGAAATCCATCTCGCGCAGTCGGGGGAAGAACACATCCCAGTCGTCCTGCAACTCGCCCGTATTCCATGTCGGAATACCAATGATGATGTTCTTGAACTTCAGCACTTGTTCAGGCGTCGAGGCGCCGATATTGTGTACTTCGACCATGTCCTTTTCAAACTTGTCGAACTCAGATTTGATCTGGTACGCAACCGCCTCGGTCTTGCCGGTGCTGCTTCCAAAGAACAAGCCAATCTTTGCCATGGGCCGCCAACCTCGCGTGATTTCGCTGCGGAATAGCAACTATTGTGCCGATTTTCACGCAGAACCGCAAGACGCAGACATCACAGCGCCATGATCACCGCCCATTACAGCGGCGTGCCACGCGACCTATCTGTGTCGCTGTCTTCGTCATCAGCCGCATCCCAGCGCACGTTCGGGCTGATGTCGATGAGGTCTTCGACGTTGGTGTCATTCAGGCGGCTGTCTACGTCCTCCGCAAAGTACTCCGGTTCCGGGATGTTTGTGTGTCCCAGCTTGAGCAGCGCCTCTCGCATCGCATTGTACGAATAAGTCGCCTCGTGCACCTCTTTGGTGATGGCTTCGAGCAGCATCGGGATCGCTCGCGTGTCGCCAATTGCGCCTAGTGCCTCGGCAACCTTCGCGCGGAAGTCAGGCGACCGTTCCTCCGTCGACGCAAGTTTATCGCACAACGCCGGAACGGCGTCTGGGCTTGCGATACGGCGCAGCGCATCCACAATGCAGTCCTGAATCTTGTTGGCGGTTTCGGTCGACAACAGCCGCACCAGATGCGACACGCTCTCACCATCGTTCAGCCGTCCGAGCACTTCAATCACCGTCGAGGTCGCGCCGTGCTCCGGCGTCGACAGTTTCTTGCGCAAGGCCGGGGCCGCCTGTGTGGCCTTGAGTTGTGCCAGCGCGAGCGCTGCCTGCTGCACGACCGAAACGTGCTCGTTGTTCAGCATGTCGATGAGATACTCGACGGCGCGCGTATCGCCGAACGCCCCGAGCGCCCTGCATGCATTCTGCAAGACCGCTGGGCTTGTGCTGCGCCGCAGCAGCGGCAGCACATAGTCAAACGCCGATGGATCACCGATCGCCCCCAGCGACTCGACCGCAGCGGCCTGCACGTCGTCCTCAGGATCTGCCAGCAGTTTCACCAAATCAGGGACGCTCTTGCGGTCGTTGTTGTAGCCGAACGCCTGCGCAACGTGGCGGCGCACGATAGCCGACTGCACTTCCTTGAGAATGGTGCGCAGAACACGCGTGGCCCGTGGATCCTTGATTCGGCCCAGCGCGAGGGCCGGACTCCAGTAGCGATCCATGTATTCACTGGGTTCACGCCAGTGTTTAATGCTGTAGTAGAACGCCAGCGTATCCCGCACCATCAGGTGAATGAACTTATAGCGACTGGTCGACACCCGCTGCAGCAAGCCCAATTGAAGCGCGATTTCTTTGATCTTGCGGCGCTCCTCGACATTGGCGCTGAGCAGATTGAGGTCACCTTCGGACAACAAGTTGGTGCGCGACATGAAGTTGGCCGCATTCCGCATCGCCACGCGTCCGAGTGCTTCCATCAGGCGAAGCACCGGAACGGGCAGCGTGTTCTCAGGGCGGCGGCGGCGTTCGAATTTGTACAGTTCCATGATATATGCGGCAATCAACTCCTCGCGAAACAACTGCGCGTTGTTCTTGTTGTTGATGAGACGATCACGATTTTCCGGCGACATGCGTTCGCACGTAAACGCGAACAGCGAGGCGATGAGCGGTGTGCGCATCATGTTCATCAGGTCGGGGTCATCCTGAACCAGCTCGAACAGTTCGGGGACACGACCCAAGAACCGGCGGATCTGGTCATTGTTCAGGGGGGACAGCAGCACGCCGCCATTGAGCGGAATACGAGACCTGATGCGCTCATAATCCTCGTTGCGGCAGGTCACCAGCACGGGGCAGTTCCGCGGAATCTGCGCCATGAACTGACGGTGGATACGATACGGATCTTCGGTGCTGGACATCACGGTGTGATCGCTCAACTCGTCCAGCCCATCGAAGAAGATCAGCGCTTTGCCACTCTCCGCCAGATCGATCGTGTCTCGCGGCGTGTACGGATAGCTGTTGAGCCAATCGACGAGCGGCGTGCGCCCATCCCAGCTCTGAATGTTCGCCAGAATAGGGATCGGCGCATCGGGGTTGTCCAGACGATCCAAGATCGCGTCACGGATCAGCATCAGGCCGGTTACGGTCTTGCCGCTTCCCGGCATACCGAGCAAGAGCAGACGGCGCTCATAGAACGCGAACGCATCGCCCAGTGTCGCGAACTCCTCTCCATAGCCAATGCGCTTGAACATCAGGTCGACGAACGGCTGCGTGCGCGCATTGTCGTCCACAACATCGTCCACGCTGTCCATTTCAAGGTCGATCGGATCCGCCTCAAGCGACGAGATGATGAGGTGATGCAGCATGGTAGAGATACGGCTCCACAGCGTGCGCAGATACGTCCGATGCGGGTCGGTATTGGACACGGCATCGACCGCTGCGGTAATCTTGCGGCGCAGGGCATGGCGCATCCGGCTGCGCAGTTCCGCAAGGGCGACGTCGAACGGACGATTATAGAAGTCCGTCCATGTGTAGCCGCCGTAGAGATGACCGGGATCGGCCGGCTCGGCCTGTACCGTCATGAAGATCAGGCCGTGATTGTGTTTGCCTTCAGTGACGGCCCAGCGCCATTCCTGCCGGACGTATTCGGACTTCACCGAAGCACTCGAAAGGACGCCAATAAAGAATCGCGCTTTCTTCAACGCCTCATCGATCTTCTCATCCCAGCCGTTATGCTCGACGGGCATGGAGTCTTTGTAATACCACACCTCGTAAATGTCGCTTAACGCTTCTTTTAACCGGTGGGCGAACTCAGCATCATGGCCGGCGCTGCTGATTACGACCAAATCCTTTTTCAACCGCTGAGGTGACATTTTGTGTTGTCTCCCGCACAAGAGCATGCTCGATGAGTATGAATAGCTTAACCCAAGTACTTTGGTACCTCCAATAACGCGGACTATAGGTTTGATTTAGGTTAAGGTGCTGTTTGTGAGACCATTTATTCTTCCTCAATTTTTCTTTGAGTGCTCAATTGTAACTTTATTGTAATAACACGAGTGAGTTGTAGTCTTGAATCATCGTCGGGAGAGGGTCGCATGAAGTTCGATGTCGTCGTGTTATCGTACCGCCCAACAGAAATCCCCGCGCTGGTGCGTGCGTCGGAGTCGATCGGCTTCGACGGCTTCTGGGTCGGCGAAACCAACGCCGATCCGTTCGCTGCGCTGACGCTTGCCGCTGAGCACAGCACGCGCGTCACAATCGGGTCAGCCATCGCCGTCGCGTTCCCGCGCACGCCAACCGTCCTCGCCTACACCGCGCATGCGCTCGCAGACCTCAGCGGTGGGCGGTTCGTGCTTGGGCTGGGGCCGCAGGTGCGCGCGCACAACGAGCGCCGCTTTGGCGTGAAGTGGGAACGGCCAGTCGCCAAAATCGAGGAATCCATCGCCGTGATGCGCGCCGTCTGGGACACGTGGCAAACCGGCGCCCCCCTTGCGCATCGGGGCGAATTTTACCGCATCGACCTGATGCCGCCGTTCTTCTCCCCTGCCCCGCATGCCTTCGGGCCGATTCCCGTGTACTTAGCGGCGGTCAACCCTCACATGCTGCGGCTGGTCGGTCGATCTGCTGACGGCGCGTTCGTCCACGCGCTGCATACCACCCGCTACCTGCGCGAGGTCGTGCTGCCCAACGTCGAGTCCGGCTTGGCCGAATCGGGACGTACGCGCAAGGACGTGACGATCAACAGCGCCGTCTTTGCCGTGCCGATGGACGACGCGGCCTTTGCGCGCAAAGCCGAACGGCACGTCCGCTCGCAGATCGCGTTCTACCTCAGCACCCCGGCCTATCGCGTGGTCGCAGAACAACACGGCTGGGAGGACATCCAGTACGGCCTGAGCCGCATGGCGCGGCGCGGTGAATGGGATACGATGGCAGACGTGCTGCCCGAGTCCGTCACCGATGAGATGATCGTGCGGGGATCGTGGGCGGAACTGCCACACATGATTTCCGAACGCTATCACGGGCTGTTGGATCGTGTCAGTTATTACCTGCCGTTCGTCCCCGGCGAGGCAGACAACGGGTGGCGTCAGTCCATCGAGGCGTTCGCTTCGCTGCGCGATTAGCGCGCCTTGCCGACGCCCATCGGCACCGACAGCGCCGCGTTCCTAAGCGCCTGACGATCTGCCGTCGCCTCCGCAATCATCCTGCGCCCCAGCAGTAGGATAAGCGACGCGACCAGCCCAACCAGAGCCGACACGGTGAACATGAACCGTGCGTCGATGTTTTCGTACATCCAGCCTGCCAGCGGCCCCGTAAGCACCGCCGCAATGGCCGGGATCGTCACCCAAGCGAGCGCCTGATTGGTCGCTACATTGGTCGGATGGCTGATCTCCGTCACCAGTAGGGTTAGCGAGATGTTGTGCATGGCGTAGAACACACCGCGCAAGGCGATCAACGGAACCAGCAGCACAGGGCCGGTCAGGAACGCGAGGGCCAGCGCGAACAGCGCCTGCCCGGCAATCCCGAACGCGAGCGCACGGCGCGGCGAAATGCGCTGGTAAATCCGGTTCATGTAGATCATCCACGGGATTTCAAACAGTCCGAGCGCCGCGGCGACAAGACCGACCGCCCCGTCATCCATGGCGAGGTAGTCCATAAGATAGACCCACAAGAACACGAAGACTGCGTTGGTGCACACATAGTACAAGAAGTTGCTGAACATCATCAGCCAGAACGCCGGCTTTCGCTTGGGCGGCTTCTCGATGCGCGTATTCAGTGTCGCTGTACGTTCCGGTAGGATCCGCAGCAGCGGCAGTGAGATGATATTGAGGATACCGGCCAGCAGAATCAGCAGCGTGTACCCGCCGACTCCGATCACCCAGCCTGCGCTGATCGACGCAATCGCCCAGCCCAGCGACCCCATGGCGCGCAGACGTGCGAAGAACGTCGAGCCGTGATTGGGATCACCGCTGAGGACGAGCTGTGACATCAAGGCGGAGCCGGGGACATCCACTGCATCACGTGTGACGTACATAGCGTCCAGCCACGTCCGGTTGGGCCACAAGACCATCGTCAGCGACGCGAAACCGGCAATCGCCAACTGCACGTTCAACAGCCTGCGATGCGCGCCCAACCGATCAACCCAAGCGCTGTACGCCGGCACGACTACGATTCGGACGATCGCGCTCAAACCGGCCAGCAGACCGAGATCGACCGGTGAGTATCCAATCGACACCAGATACAGCGAGATAAATGGCGCATAAAAGCCGCGCGCTCCGTAGTTGATCAGGTAGAGCGCGACATGCTTCGCTCCACGGTACGATATCGGGGCGCGCCGTGCTGCGGTTGCGATTGACATGGATTGTCCTACACGACTGTGGCTGACATTTGGGCTGATGGCGATCCCGGCGGTTATAGCATACGTTTCACGTCGTGCCTACGGGCACACCAAACGTCCGCCCCACTCCGACTGCATAAGACAGATCCGGTTGGACGGCGGCGAAGGTGATCAATGTGAGGCCGTGCGTGAGTCGAATAAAATACGGTCTGCGCGTATGAACTTAACCGAAGTATAGGACGGCAATCGACTCGGCGTTGTGAGTCCAATTGAATCCATCGGCAAGCCGCGCATCACACGGCGGTTGATACACGAGCCGATCACCTACGCGGCGACTCTCCCGGCGGGCTGCTGCTGCGTGATGCAGTGGACGCATCCGCCGCCGAGCAAGATTTCACGCCCGGCCACTGGCACGATCTGGCGATTGGGAAACAGGCCAGCGAGGATACGCACCGCCGCGCCATCGTTGACATCGCCAAACTGCGGCACGATCACGGCGTGATTGGCGATGTAGAAATTGACATAACTCGCCGCCAGCCGATCACCGGCACGCCGCGGCTTCGTGCCCTCAACTTCCACAATCCCGGCGGCCTCTTGCGCGGTCATCGAAAGCGGCTCAGGCAGCGGAAGCCGCGACACCATCAGACGCCGGCCGTTCGCATCGGTCGCATCGGCGAGCACCTCGAACGCGCTGCGTGAGATGCGATACTGCGGATCGCGCGGGTTGTCGCACCACGCGAGGACAACGTGCCCCGGCGCGACGAAGCACGCCAGATTGTCGATATGTCCGTCGGTCTCATCAAATTGGATGCCCTCGTCCAACCAGATGACGCGCCGCACGCCGGTGTAATCGCGCAGTCGGCGTTCGACGAGGCTCTCGGTCAGCCGGCTGCCCCGGTTCGGGTTGAGCAAACACTGACGGGTCGCCAACGCCGTGCCCTGCCCATCTACGTGAATCGCGCCGCCTTCCATCACGAACTCGGCGCGGTAGTACGGCACATCGGCCCGCATACAGACCTCTGCCGCGACCCGGTCGTCCCGATCCCACTGCGCATACAAGCCTTTCGCCGTCCCGCCCCAAGCGTTAAACCGCCAGTCGACACCGCGCACGTCACGGCTCGCGTTGATGACGAACGTCGGGCCGACGTCACGCATCCACGCGTCGTCCGATTCAATGTCCACCAGCTGGACGGACGACGGCAGAAGCGACCGCGCACGGTTTGCGAGAGCCGCACTGACGCCCACGGTGACCGGTTCGAAGCGGCTGATTTGCGCGGCGACCCGCGCGAACGCGGCTTGCGCCGGCCCCGCCGACTCGCGCCAGTTATCCGGCCGGTATGGAAACAGCATCCAACAGCCCGCATGCGGCTCCCATTCGGCGGGCATCCAATACCCGTCGGCGGCGGGCGCACGCGGAAGTGGCGGCGGAGGCATCACGGGTCGAGTCGTTCGCTGCTGCGCCAGCGTTCGGGGATCTCCGTGGCGGTCGGCTCGACGATCCGGCCGTACAGCTTGGGTTTGCGCTGATGCAGCAGTGGGAACAACGCGCGCATCCGTCTCAACACCGCCATGTCGATATCGGCGACGATCACTTCACGGGTATCACGGCCGGCCTGCACAAGCACCTGTCCGGTCGGGTCGCACACGAAGCTGCTGCCGTAAAACGTCAGTCCATGCTCCTCGCCGACCCGGTTCGCCGCGCCGACGTATACGCCGTTGGCGACGGCATGACCGCGCATGACAGTCGTCCATGCCGCCTGCGAGTCGAATTCGGGATCGGTCGGCTCGCTGCCAATCGCGGTCGGATAGAAGATGAACGCCGCGCCATTGAGCGCGTAGATGCGCGCAAGCTCTGGAAACCACTGGTCATAACACGTCGGCACGGCGGTCGGCACGCCATGGACGTCATGCACCGGATATTCGTCCGCGCCCGCGAAGAAGTCGGTCTCGTGATACCCCTCGCCGGACGGGATATGCACTTTGCGCGTGAGTCCGATCCGGTCGCCGCTGGGGCCGTAGATCACCGCCGTGTTGCGATACGTGCCGTCGGCGCTGTGTTCGAACAGACTCCCGATCAACGTGACGTCGTGGCCCCGCGCCGCCTCAGCGAAAAACTGTGCCGATTCGCCAGTGTCCAGCGATTCGGCCCACTCGAAGCCGTTCGGGTCGCGCTGGACGGGGAAATATGGAGATAGCGAAAGCTCTGGCAAACACACCCAGCGCGCGCCGAGCGCCACCGCGTCGCCGATCAGCAGGTCGTATTCAGCCTTCATTGCTGCACGCGAACCCAGCCAACGGGTCTGCACCAGCGCAATCCTCGTGGAGTCCGTCACACGATCACCCCTTGTCGACTCGTGATTACAATTCGATTCTACACCGATGTCAGCAGAATTCCGCCCTCGGCCACGAACAGCGGCAGGCGTTCGAGCGGGGCCGGCACGGTTGTCGTCCGGCCGCCCACGTAGCTGTCGCCGGTATGCCAGTCGACCCAACGGCGGCCCGCCGGCAGATACACCGTGCGATGATCGGCGCCTGCTTCGTACACCGGCGCGACCAACACATCCGGCCCGACCATGAACTCGAACGATTGATCGTAGGTGTTCGGGTCGTCAGAGTGATAAAAGACGGTCGGCGCATTGATCGGCTCGCCGCGCACCGACGCGGCCAGCATGCGCTGCTTGAGGTACGGCATGAACCGCATCCGAAGCCGGATGGCGTCGCGCACCAGCGGCAGCACGTCGAGGTACATCCACGGGGAAGTCACGCTGCCGTCCGTGTTCCAGCTGTGGATCGTAAAGCGCGGGGTCAGCGCGCCGGCCTGCGCCCACCGTACGAGCAGTTCGGGGCTGGGCGGCGGGCCGTCGAACCCGCCGACATCATGCCCCCAGTTCGGCACGCCGCTCAAGCTGAGGCCTAGTCCCATCGGGATATTGAACTTGAGCGTATGCCACGACGTGCGGTTGTCGCCCGTCCACGTCTGCGCATAGCGTTGGATCCCTGCGCTTCCCGCGCGCGTCAGCACCAGCGGCGGCTGAGAGGGATCGTGCTGGGCGGTCGCCGTGTAACTCGCATGCGCCATGAGCAGCGTCTGCACGGGTCGGATTTCGCCGAGCGCCAGCGTTTCACCGAATCCGGCGCAGCGGGCCGCATCGTCAGGAAGCTGAAACTCGTTGTTGTCGTTCCACAGCGCGGAAATCCCGAACTTGAGCAGCGTTTCGGTCGCCTGCTCGACCCACCAGTTGTAGCCCGCTTCGGACGTGAAGTCGATGTACGCGCACGGCGCTTTTTCGTTACGTCCGCCGGGCCATGCCATAGCGATCTGCGGCCGCTCGCTTTCGAGTTCTTTGATGAGCGCCCCAGAGCGACGCAGCGACGCAAACTTCGGGTGCGACTCAAGGATGTACGGCTTGACGTTCGCGGCGAGGCGAACACCGCGTTTGTTGAACTCGGCCGCGAGGCCCGCTGGATCGGGGATCTTGTCGGTGTTCCAGCAGAAGGTGCGGCGGCGTCCCAGCGCATCGGTCGTGTAGCCTGACGACAGGTGGAACCCGCTCACCGGGATTTCGTGCTTTTCGCAGTCGATCAGGAAGCGCCGTAACTGCGCATCGGCATCCTCCGCTTCGGTGTACTTCATCGCCGACCCCAAGTAACCGAGCGCCCATCCCGGCATCTCGGCGGGCCGGCCTGTCAGCCGTGTGTACTTGTCCAGCACCTCGGCCATCGTTGGGCCGTAAATCACGTAGTAGTCAAGGTCGCCACCGTCAAAGCGAACCGACCGGTACGATCCCCAGAAGGCGTCGATCTCCGCGCCGTTGTCGTATTCGCCGCTGTGCGCGTTGTCATGGAATATCCCGAACGCGACGTTGTATTGGGTGTTGAGGATGATGTGGAACGGGATGTGCTTGTACAGCGGGTCAGAGGTCTCGGCGTCATACCCCAGCGCATCAACCATCTTGAGGCGCAGCCGCCGCCCGGATTTCTCAAGCCGGCCCGTACGCTCACCGAACCCGTAGTAGCGCTCGTTGGGGTTCATTTCGAGGTAGTGCCATACGGACTGACCGGCGCAGTCGTAGGTGTAGGCGCGGTCAGGGAGATCGCGGAAAATCTGCTTGCCCGCGACCGACCACGATAGCGCGAACGTCTCCGGGTTCACCTGCACGCGCAGCCGCGCCGAGAACAACGCGTTGTCGATCCACGTGAACGGCGCTGGCGCGAACGCGCACGGCGCATCCCGATTACGCCCCTCTCGCGGCATCGAGCCGTCACGATTGACAACCGTCCACGTCCGCGTCGAGCGCGGCGCGCCGTCTGGCATGAACTGCACGCGCACGACATCGTCGGCCAGTGGGGTGATCCGCAGCGCTTCACCACGCCCCCCCGTGAGGACGAGATGATTCTTATCGACCGAGTCAAGCTGCCCTTGCGATACCGGTATTGGACGCATAGGTCACTTCATCCCAGTTGTAGCAATCCCTGTGGTAATGTACTTCTGAAGAAACGCGAATACCACTGTTACGGGCAGCAGGGTCAGCACGGTCATCGCCAAGAGCGTGTCCCACTGTGTTTGGAGTTCGCCGCTGAAGCTGCTCAACCCGACTTGAAGCGTCTTGTACTCGCTGGATTGCAGCACGATCAGCGGCCACAGAAAGTCGTTCCAGCGCCACATGACGCTAAAGATCGCCAAAACCGCCAGCGCCGGCCGCGCCAACGGCAAGATGACTTGAAGGTAGATGCGCCACTCGCTCGCGCCGTCCAAGCGCGCCGACTCCAACAGCTCGTCCGGGATGGTCAGCATATACTGCCGCAGCAGGAAAACGCCGGTCGGTGTGGCGATGCTCGGTATGATCACGCCGATGAGGCTGTCAAACCAGCCCACACTCCTAATCGTCAGCAGCAGCGGGATCAAAATGACCGAGAGGGGCACCAGCAGCGTCGAGATCATCAGCACGAAGATGCTGTTTCGCCCCCGGAACTGATACTTGCTGAGCGCGAACGCCGCCATGCTGTTAACCAACAGCGTCAGGGCCGTGGCGACCGCCGTGACTGTTACCGTATTCACAAAGTACCGCAGGAAGTTGAAACGCTCGATCCCCCGGATGTAGTTGTCGAACGAAAAGACCACCTGCTCGACCGGCGTCGTCTGATTGATGTTGACTTTGATGATCTCCTCAGGGTTGGCCGGATCGACGTGGTGTCCTTCAATGCCGACGCGCCGAACACGCGCCAGCTCACGGGTTGTCCCGTCCTCGAACACAACGACATACAGCGGAAGCGGCTCGTCATAGCCCGACACCTCGACCATTTCCTGCCGATACGGGAGGAGCCGGGGCGGAAACCGCAGCAGGTCGGACTGCTGCTTGAACGACGACGTCACCAGCCACATGACCGGCCCGAACATCAGAACCGTGCCGAGGATCAGGTAGAGATATGTCACGTAGTCAGCCCAATCCGGCCCGCGTTTGCCGTGAGTGCGGCCCAAGAATTTCCCTATGGCGCCCATCGTCGCGTCCTCCTAAGCCAGTTCGGATTGACGCCCAACCCGCAGTTGAATCAGCGTCAGGATCAGGAGGATCGACGCAAGCACGAGCGAGGCAGCGGCCGCAAGCCCGTATTGGTTCGGCGGCATAAAAGCGGTGTTGAAGATGTACTGAACCATGAAGGTCGTCGCCGTTCCGGGGCCGCCGTTGGAGAACGCGTACACGATATCGAACGACTGAACCGCGCGAATCACGGAAAGAACCAGCACAACCAGCATCGTCGGCATCAGCAGCGGCAGCGTGATCCGGCGGAACGCCTGCCAGCGGTTCGCTCCGTCGATGGACGACGCCTCGTACAGTTCGGTCGGGATCGACTGCAACCCCGCCAGCAGGATGAGTGTGTAGAACCCCATCTGTGACCAGACGCTGATAAACACCACCCAGAACCGCGTCCATCCCACGCTGACAAGGAACGGCAGCCGTTCGCCGCCGAACGCGACGATGAGCGCATTCAGAAGGCCGTCGTTTTGAAGGATCCAACGCCAGATCAGCGCGACGACCACCGGTGAGAGCAGCACCGGATAAAAGAACACGCTGCGAAAGAACGCGCGCGCTTTGACCTTCTGGTTCAGCACGAGGGCGGTTCCAAGCGAAACCACGACGAGCGCCCCGACTTGCAGCACGACGAACCAGACCGTATTGAACATCGCGATCCAGAACGTGTCTTCGCGGCACGTATTAGGATCGAGGAAATTTCCGCAGTCAAATAAATGGGCGAAATTATCACCCCCGACGGGCGTGCGATCCGCGAGAAAGAACTGCTGCCCCCCGGTAAACGCATACGAGAAGTTCAATATCATCGGGATCAAGATGAAGATTACGAAGACCAGCAGGTTCGGCAGGACGAAGACGTAGGGCATCCGCTTCGAGCCGATAAGCGCCTGTATCGGCCGAAAAAGCCCGTCGAAGAAATCCACGACGCTGTTGAAAACGACGTCCCCGAGCGTTCTACGAACCCGGTACTCGCCGCGGATTCCACCTCCTTCGGCCATACCCTGATCAACCTTTCCTTCTTGATGTAAGTTCTATGGCAGCCGCATCCATCGCAACTGTGATATGAACGGCCATGCGGGGGCGCCTGATCGGGCGTCCCCGCATGGGACAGACTACTTACGCGTTGCGCAGCCCGCCAGACTTAGCCGCCGGCCGCCGCGATTGCCTCGTCGATGTCCTGCTGGATACGCGCGATTGCGTCATCGAGCGATAGTTCGCCGATCATGTACTGAGTCAGGCGGTCGCGCATTGAGTTCGCTAGCGGTGTGAAGTGCGCGTAAAGCTGAAGCGCCCATGCCTGATCGGCCAGCTTGGGGACTTCGGCCACGAACACGTTGAGGGCCGCCGCCGCGGATTCGCTTTCGGTCACGTATTCGAACTCAGGAAGCGCGAGGTGTCCGGGGATAAACAGCGTGCGGGCCGTGAATTCCGCGTACACCTCAGGCGAGGCGAGGTATTCCATGACACGCGCGACTTCCGCCGGATGCTCGGTGCTGGCGAACGCCATCAGCGTGGCGCCGCCCGGCATGCCCGTGCTGCCGCCGGGGCCAGACGGGTTGGGAACCGCTTCCCAATCGAACGCGTCGCCGATGTTGGCGTCGAAGTTGCCGATCTGCCATGAGCCGGCCATGTACAGCACGACCTGACCGTTCAGGAAGTAGTTGGTGGCAGGCGCGTAGTTGCCGCCGCTGCCGAGCCAAACATCGGTCGGGGTCAAACCTTCATCATGCCACCGCTTCAGCTCCTCAGCGAACGCACGGAAGCCTTCGCTGTCGATGGTGACGGTGCCTTCCGAGTCGATGATCGTCGCGCCGCTGCTGATCATCGGGCCGGCGATACGGTGGCCGCTGCGATCAATCGCAACCGCATAGTCCGTGCCGGTCGCCTCGGCGACGGCCTGCGCCGCGTCCACCCACTCCCGCCACGTGACGGCGTCGGACGTATCGCTCGGCACTTCAACGCCGGCCTGTTCGAACAGCGTCCGGTTGATATAGGGGCCGGTGACCGTCAACTGAGTCGGGATGCCGTAGATCCCCGTCTCGTCGCCATCGGGGCGGAAGGCCGCGAGCAGCGGGGCCGGGAAATAGGACGCGAACGTCTCGGCATCACTGAGATACGGCGTCAGGTCGAGGTAGTAGTCCCGCAGCTGTGCGAACTGCGTCAGGCGCGCCAAATCCGGCGCTTCGCCGGCCTGCACCTGAAGCGGAAGCTGCTGCAAGATACCGTCCGAGTAGCCAACCGTCTCGATCACGACCTTGATATCAGGGTTATCCGCCTCAAACCGATCTAGAAGGTCTCTTACGACTTCACCTTCGTTGCCATCGTTATACCAGACCATACGGAGTTCAACGGCGTCTTGTGCCGCAACGCTCATAACCAGCGCAGCAAGCAGCAGCAGGACAAGTGATAGCTTTCGCATATATCCTCCAAGCAAGTTGTCATATTGACGGAAAAGGTCGGGCCGCCTCGCGTAAGAGAATATCCCAGCGCACAGCACTGCGCAACCGGTCACGCCGTAACCCCTCGTTCAAGAGTGGAGAGACCGGATCCCCAATGACGTAGAGTGCATTGAGCGACAAGCGTGGTTTTTACCCATCACGCAGCACTTGCCACTTTCAACTTCTCGTCACTTTAGATCACGCGCTCGTTTCCACCGTCGACCGGAACCTGCGCGCCGGTTGTCCGGCTGAAGTCCGGGCCGAGAAGCGCAGCGACCGCCCGCGCAACGTCACGGCTGTTGACGTCGGCGCGCAGGACGTTGTTGGTGCGATAGGCATCGACCGTGAGGCCGTACTGTGCAGCGCGGGCGGCGATGATCTCATCCGTCCACAGCGCCGTGTCGAATACCTGATTGGGATGCACGATATTGACCCGGATACCGTCCTTGCCCCACTCCAGCGCCGCCACGCGCGCAAGCTGGTTAAGCGCCGCTTTCGACGCCGAATAGGCGGAGGCGCCCGGCCCCGGCGCGGGCACGTTCTTACTGCCGACCACGGCTACCCGGCCACCGCGCGGCGCGAGCTTCAGCAGTGGATAGGTCGCCTTGAGCAGTTCCATGTTGGAGTTAACGTTGACATCGAACGCGCGCTTCCACACGTCCGCGTCTTGATCGGCGATCTGCGACGATGGCGGGAAGATGCCGGCGTTCAGCACCACCATATCCAGCCCACCGAACACCCACATCGCGTAGTGCAGCGCCTCGCGTGTCTTTTGGCTGTCGGTCAAGTCGACGCCGATCCCGAGGTATTCCGGGCTTTCGACGTGGACGTTGTCGTAGACCGAACGGTCGATGTCGAGCGCGATCACCGCAGCGCCGAGTTCGAGCAGCCGGTCGACGATGGCCTTGCCGATGCCGCTTGCCCCGCCTGTCACCAGCGCGACCTCGCCCTCAAATTCACGGCGCGTCACAGTCGACTTGAGCTTGGCTTGTTCCAGTTCCCAGTATTCGACGTCGAAAATGTGCTGCGACGCGAGTGGCTGCCACTTTTCAAGCGCCTCTGCGCGCACGATCGCGACGATCGTCTGTGACGCGATGCGTCCGGCCAGCTCCGCCTCGGCCATCGTGCGACCAGCGCTCATCATGCCCAACTCCGGGTCGAGCACGACGCGCGGCGCAGGGTCAAGCATCTCCAGCGTGCGCCCCGAATCTTCCGAGTGCGCGTCGAAATAGTCGCGATACGCCGTGACATACTGCTCGACGTCGCGCCCGATCAACGGGACGCGCTTGGTGCGGATGACGTGATCGGGCGTCAGCGGGCCGCGCGTCGCCAATTCGGCGGCGTTGTCCAGCTTCATCAGCCCGAACCCTTTGGATGACGGATAGTACGTGAGCAGCATCGGCGCACCGGCGGCTTGGCTGATCCGCTTACGCAGATCGGCTTGCAGCAGCACCCGGTCGATCAGTGGATCACTGCTGCTGTACGGCCACTCGTAGGCGCCATGGTCGGCCAAGAACTGTTCCGCCTGCTGCACCACGCTAATCATGCGATCGTAGGCGTCCTTGGCGGTGTCGCCCCATGTGAATACACCGTGGTTCATCAGCACGACGACATCGGTCGAATCGGTCGCATGGGCGCGCCACAATTCGACGACCGTTCGCGCTAAGGTGAACCCCGGCATAACATACGGCACGATCAGCGCATGTTCCCCGTAGATTTCACGGATAAATCGCTCACCGCTCGGCGTGTTTGTGATCGTGACGACGGCGTCTGCGTGTGTGTGCAGCACGAACTTGCCCGGCAGCGCGGCATGCAGCACGGCCTCCACCGACGGCGCAGGCGCCGCGGCCCTGATCTTGTATGAGGCGAGCGCATCCACCATTTCGGCATCGCTCAACGCCGGCAGCTCCGCGAGCCGCCCCGTTTCGATCAGCCGGAGCGGCGCAAATCCCTCCTCGCGAATGGTCGCGAGATCATGCCCGCTGCCTTTAACGTAGATGCGCGCCTCCGGTTCCCCGTACAGATCGGTCTCAGTCACTTTGACCGACGTGTTGCCGCCGCCGAACAGCACGAGCGATTGATCGGATCCGAGCAGCCGCGAGACATAGACCAACTGCGCGAGGTCGGTTGTGAAGGCCGACGCTTTATCCGCGGCGTAGCGGTTCTCAACGGTCATTTTCCCTCCTCAACAAACACCACGCTCAACGTGGGCCGATTGCGGTCATTTTTGAACTGATGATATACTCGCAATAAGTGTACCGCAGGTTCGAGACATTGATGTCGCAAAGGGGGGTTCTGTGCGTCGGCTAACCCGAATCACTACGTGGTTCTATGCGCTTGCCGCGGGATTCTTCATCATGGCGTCACCCGGCGCAGCACAGCAAAACAACCCCGTCGCAATCAACGTGTCGTTCGCCGAGGTCACCGACGGGCCAAACGAAGCGACATCGCTCGGCCTATTCTTTACCGTCAACGATGCCAACGGTGACGCGATCGATCCGGGCAGCGCGCGGCAGGCGATCATCCAGCTTGAGGACGGCACACGAACCGAAGCGCGCGTTGAAGAAACCAACTCGCCGCTGTTCGTCGTGATCGTGCTCGACGCGTCAGGGTCGATGGGCGGGGCGGCAGATACGATGCGCCAAGCCGCGATTACCGCCGTCCAGAACCTGCCGGATGGCACCCGTTTCTCGGTAATGACCTTCAACCGTCAAATCTCGACGGCGACCGACTTCTCGCAAGACAAGAACGGCGTGATCAACACGATTGCGCAGTACGCACCTGCCAACCCTAACGACCCCAATGCCGGTACCTGCCTCTTCGACGCCACGTTCGCTGCCATGCAAAAAGCGACTGAAATCCCGCTGCCGAACCGGCGCTCGGTCATGTTGTTTACGGACGGTCGTGACGAATTGATCGCCGGCGGTGAACTCGACCCGTGCAGTTCGCGCACGCTGGACGAGGTCGTCGCACGCGCGTCCGACGTCGCCAACCCGGTCAACGTCTATGCCATTGGCCTCACCGGTGGGATTCCCATCGCTCAAGGCGAGCTTCAGCGCATCACCGACTCATCTAACGGCCTCGCGGTGTTCGGCAATCTGGACGCCCTTCCCGCGATGTTCGAGCGAATCGTCGCATCGCTGCGCAATCAGCGCGTCGCGCGCGGTGATGTCTGCATCACGCGCGGACAGCACACGGCAACCCTGCTGGTTCAGGCGGGCGGTGTAGGCGGCGCTTCGCTCGCAGACAGCATCAACTTTGTCACGAATTTCGAGTGCATCCCGGCGACGCCAACGCCGGAGATCGCCCCGGAAGTCAACATCGACAGCGCGACGTTCGACCCCGTAACCGATACGATCACGTTCGTGCTGAGCGCGGCAGGCGAAGACCAGATCGAAGAATACCGCGTCGAGGCTGTTGATCGAGATGGCGGCACAATCGCCTCCTTCGTGCAGAACGCACCCATCAGCGGCCCGATCTCGTTTAGCGCCGCCAACGCGCCGGATGGTAATGTCGAGATCACCGTGCGCGCCATCCGCCGCGACGGCACCACCGCCGCCGATGCCGAACGCACCGTGCGTGTGCCGCGCCCAACTGCAACATTCACGCGCACCGCGACGTTCACCCCGTCGCCTACGATAACGCCAACCCCGCGCCCCCGCAGCGCCAACATCGACAGCATTCAGTATAACCGTGATACCGACGAGGTCATGGTCAATCTGCTGTATCGCGAGATCGCGGAGATCGCCCGTATCCGGATCTCCATCTTCGATGAGAACAACACGCTTGTCCGGAGTATCGAACCTCCGTCACTGAGCGATCAGGTGTTGTTCGCCGGGCGCGATGCCGGGCTTAAGCCGGGCGCGCGCTACACCGTGCGGGTTCAGGCGCTCGATGGCGGTGGCTCGGTTCTGAACGAGAGTACGCAGGAATTTACGTACGTCCCGATCCTGAGTCCGACGCCGACGTTCACAGTGACCCCGTCCATCACGCCCACGCCGACCGAGGTCATCATCCGCGCGGCCATCGACGCCGTTACGTTCGACGCAAACACGCAGCAGTTCGTGCTGCGCATCGCCTACGAGAACCCTGAACGTATCGATACGATCGAGATCGACGTCCTCGACTCCAACAACCTGCTGGTCGATACCATCTCTGTGCCGGTTGATGAGGTCGTGACCTACACGCCCGGCAGCAAGTTGATCGGTCAACAGCAGTACACGTTCAGCATCAAGGCGATCAACCTCGACGGCCGCGTGGTCGACCGGCAGGTGCGGCAGTTCACCGACCCGCGCACCTCGACGCCGACGCCCAGCCAGACCCCGACTGAAACGCTGACGCCGACCATTACACCGACGCCAACCGTTACGCCGGTCGTGGTCAACCTGACGCTCAACCCGCCGGTCGAGGATGCCGCCACGCAGTCACTGCGTGTCGAATACGTCAGCAGCAACCCGGACGCCGTCGACCGCTATACGCTGGTTCTCGTACAACGCTCAGGCAGCAACATCATCACGGAGCAGAGCTTCATCCCGAGCGAGGAGACGTTCCGGACGATCAGCATGTCCGAGGTGCCATCTGGCGAATATACGCTGACACTGGCCGCCTTTGACGACAAAAACAACGAATTAGCGACGGCGAGTATCACATTCCGATGGACAAAACCCGAACCGACCGCAACGCCGACGCCGCCGGGCCTTGTCGACCGCATCCGCGAGAATCCGATCCTCGGCGCTGTCGTCGGGCTGATCGTGCTGATCCTCGTCGGCGTATTGGTGTGGCTGTTGCTCAGCGGCCGCCGCGAGCGTTCAAAGCGGCAGAACACCTCCGCGTCGCTGCCCTCGCAGACTGGCGCATTCATCATCCCGCAAATGCCGCAAGCGCCCAAGCCGTCGGGCGATCAACCCAAGACGACTCCACCGGCCGGGCCAGTCAAGCAAGCCGGGGCAGACACAAAGCCAAACTTCTTGGATGAACCGACGATTCGGCCGGGCGGGCCAGATTCGTTCGCGACGAATGCCGCTATCGACATCGGGGAGGCCACCGGCGCGGCGCCTGTCGTCAGCGGATACCTCATCATCCGTGAATCACGCGACGAGTCGCTCGTCGGGCGCACCATCACATTGAGCAAGTCACCGTTCTATATCGGGCGATCGGGGCCGCGCAATAACGACCTCAACATCGACGGCGATAAGAACCTGTCGCGCGCGCACTGCGAACTGATCTACGACCGCAATACGTGGTACGTGATCGACTCGGGCAGCCAGCTTGGAACCACCGTCAATGATGGCGCGAATATCACAGGACGCGTCCCGTTGAGCGAAGGAGATGTCATCAAACTGGGCGGCACCACCGTGATCGCCTTCACGCGGAGAGGCTAAGCGTCTTGGATCCCAAAGCGATCTCGTTCACGATCACCGGTGGAACCGATGTCGGTCGCAAACGGCAGCGCAACGAGGACAGTATGCGTTGGCTGCTGCCTGAGCCGGGATCGCCAGAATCGCGTTTCGGCGCTGTCCTGCTGGTCTGTGACGGCATGGGCGGCGTCGGCAAAGGCGATCTCGCGAGCCGTACTGCCGTCGAGTTCTTCTTCAAGACGTACTATGACGAGAACAACAGCGAGCTAGACACGCAGGCCCGCGTGCAGCAGGCGCTCGAAGCGGCCCACGCCGAAGTGCGCAAAGCCGCCACCTCACTCGGCATGGTGTATATCGGCACGACCGCCGCCGGTGTCGTGATCCGGTCAGACGGTACCGCGCTGGTTTTTAATCTCGGCGACTCGCGCGTGTATCTGCTGCGCGGCGAGACGATGACCATGGTCAGCAAAGACCAGAGCGTCAACGCGGCGATGCTGGAACGCGGCGAGATCACGCCGGAACAAGCATCGGCCTCGCGCAATATGAACATCACAGCCTTCATCGGGCATCCCTTCGAGTTGGACACGATCTATAAGCCGATGACGGTCGAACCCGGCGACGTGTTCATCCTGTGCAGCGATGGTCTGTGGGATGTCATCAGCGAAAAAGTCATTCAGGAGACGGTCACCAAGCAGCCACCGGAGCGCGCCGTCAAGACGCTCATCGACTTGACCCTGCGGGGCGGCGCGCCCGACAACGTCACGGTGATTATCGGCTCGACGCGGACGGTCAAGCCGCAGCGCCGCTGGCTGTGGCCGCTGTTAGGGCTGCTGGCCGTCCTGCTGGTGGCGATTGGCGCGGTGGCCGTGCTCGCGGGGCGCGGCGGCGCAAACACATTGGCCCCCGTGCTGCCCGTGCCGACCACCGCTGCCCTGACTACGGAGATCGCCGCGGCGCAGACTCAGACACACGCCGCTGGTGGCATCGAAGTCCTTCCGTCAGATACGCCGTCTCCCTCTCCAACCGCGACTGATACGAGCGTCCCGACTCGAACGGCGACCCGCACCGCGACTCCGACCGATACGGCGACGGCGACCGACACCTCCGAGCCGACTCATCGTCCGACACGGCGTCCATCCGCCACGCGACCGCAACCGCGACGCCCACGGCCACAGCAACGAACACCAAGACTCCGACCGCATCGCCGACCCGCACCGCGTCACCGACGCGCACCGCGTCCGCAACGGGATCACCCACCGCGACCGCGACGCCAACAGCGACCGCGACGGCGACTTCTAGCGCCACGCCCACCGCGTCACCGACCGCGCTGCCCACGGCAACTGACACGCCTGAGCCGTCAGCGACACCGACCAACACCCCGCCGCCCAGCCCTACCCTGCCGCCCACGCCGACGTCAACCTTCAGCGTGGACTATTGGGTTCTGCAAGGCACGCCTGAGAGCGCGCTCGATTTGGTGACGGTCACCAGCTACGATGTCCCGAACGCGCCCCCAATCGAGATTTATCAGGGCATGATCCAGCGCCGTTACGACAACATTACAAAGCCTAATCCGCTGGACGCGGGCAGTCACTATGTGCTGGTCTATCTAGCGCCAGATGTGCTCGCGGGCCGGCGCTTCTGGTGGCTGATCGAGGACGTTCAGCCGCAGTTCGAGGTGTTGATCGACGTTGGGATTCGTGTGTACAGCACCGCCGATCCCGACGCGCCGCTGCGTTCGCCGGTGCCAAAAGGCGAGCTGGTAGTCGTGACGGGCGTCTCGCCGGACAAAAACTGGTACAAGATCCGTTCACGCCGGGGCGAAGGCTGGATTTCGGCGGGGCTGATCGAGTCCGACGCGGTTCGCTTCCTCGGCGATCCCAACGACGTTCCGACGATCATTCCGCCGCCGCTGCCCGCAACACCTGACGGCAGCACGACGCCGGGTACGCCAGAAAGCGAAGCGACGGCTGAGCCAACCGCTGAGCCGTCGCCTTCGGGGTGAACGAACCGGACATCAGACCAGCAGTTCGTCCGCGATCTCTTCGATCTGGAACACCAGCGACACGTTGCCGAGCTTGATCACGCTTCCGGGCTTCAGCGGAACCGGAGCCAGATACCCCAACGGCTTGTTGTCGACGATGAGTTGATTGTTCTCCGCGACGCGCTGGATCAAGTACTCGCCTTCAGCCTCGTTGATGCGGGCGTGCTGGCGCGACACCGTCTTGTTCGAGTCAAGATCGCGCAGGTCGATCGCAAGCTGGGCCGCGCTCGCCGCGTCGGTGCTGCGGCCGATCAGCGCGGGCTGCCACGCCAGCATGAACGAGCGGGTCGTCCCCTCAACCTTGAGTACACCGCGCTGCGTGCCGGTGATCTCCTCTGCGCCCGGTGGAATACGCATCGCGCGCCGGCCAAACTCTAACTCGGCGCCCTTCGAGATATTCAGCTCGCGCAGAGTCCGGTTGGCGTCCAGTTCCTGCTTGCCGTTGCGCGTCCAAAGCGCAAACGCGCCCTTGAGCTGAAACTCCTTCTGGATTTCGTAGATGATCGTCTTGATCGGCACATCGGCCAGCACTTCGACGTTGTGATTGGGTTTGTCGTCGAACTGATCCGACGAGATCATCATCGTAATGTAGTCGTTCATGCTATGCCTTCTCCGTGCTCAGGCCCAGCGCCTTGCGCGCGTCCTCTTCGGTCATGCCGTACCCCATGAACACCGGCAGCAGCGCCTCCGGCTTGACTTTGGCCTCGGCGGCCAGCGCCACGAGGTCGACCATGTCCTCGAACGACGACGCCATGCGAAGGAGATCGGCCCCTTCGAGCTGGCTAATCACGGCCATGTCGATCCCGGCGATTGGCGCGATCTCTTTCAGCGCGTCGCGCAGCTTCGCCGCATACTCCGCCGGTAATACCGGGCCGGAGGCTGCACCCGATGCGGACGATCCGCCACCGCTTGACTTACGCTCCGGCGCGGCGCCGTTCGATTCACCGGGTTCCGGCGCCTTGATCTGGAAATCCCACTGCGGCGCTCCATCCCACTTCGCCATGACATCATCGACGTACTGACCCAACTGGACGTTGATCATCGCCTGCAGCTCGGTGGAGTCCTGAATCTCATCGGCGTTCTCGATGGGATACGGCGTGCTGATCTGCACGATCGTGAAGCGGCCCGACCCGATCAAGAAGCCGCGGCCAACGGGATACGTGTTGCGCGCCAGCTTACCCGCCGCCGTCAGGTTGAACGGAGCCTTGCCTGCCGCCTCCGGGTCGAGCGCTAAGCCTACCTTTGACCGTGTGATCACTTTGAGCAGGTCTTCGGTGGGTGACGCGCCCATCCCGATCACAAAGTGCAGGCCGTCCGAACCGTAACGCCGCGCGAGGTTCGCCAAGTCGGTCAACGGCTTGGCCTTGCGGTCGAACAGATCGCTGAAGTCGTCGTAGTTGTCGATGAAGATGAACAGCTCTGGCCGGTTGGCGGAGCCTTCGGACGTATACAACGCGCGCAGGGATTCGATCAGCGGGTCGATCATCTCACGGTTCTGCTCGCTGATGGCAGCGCGCACGTGCGGCAGGTTCGCGAGCGACTTCCCTTCTGCAAACTCGAACATCCGCTTCTGGGCGTCGATCAGGATGATGCCAAGCCGGTCGGGAGCATACCGGTCGGCAAGGCTGAGAACCATCGAGCGTAGGGTCGTGGTGCGTCCGCTGAGCGGTGAGCCGCCAATCACCAAATGCGGCCCCTGCTCCTTCAGGTTGAGCGCAATCGGCTGTAGATCATGGAGCGCCTTGCCCAGCATGATCTCGATCCGGCGCTCGGATGCCAACGGCGTCATGTCACGCAGCGCGACAATCGACTCGAGGGTCTCGACCGGCTGTGGGCGCTGCCCCGTCCACGCCGTGTTCATCGCCTCAGCCAACGCTGCGAGTTGAACGCTTTCGTCCGCTGGCTCACCCTCGGCGGTGCGCAGGTCGATGCTGAGCGGCTTCGCGATGTGGCACTCAAGCACGGCGCGCTCAAACGGGATGTACCCCCGGCCGGGGATGTCGTCGAGATCCGCTGGCACACGCCCGACGATCCCGCTGTACTCGCTCGGATCGGAGAGCTTGAGCGACAGGCGCTGGTTGAATAAGCCGGCAATACGGCCGGGCACGGTCGAGAGCTGATCGGCTGTGACCGCGAAGAATATACCCTTGCTGGCGCCCTCGCGCAGAAGCGACGCCAGTTCGACGCCGGCGTCCTCGTAACGCTGCCGGAATTCGGCGTAGTTGTCGAGAACGACCAGCACCGCCGGCTGTTGCGCGTTGGGATGCGTGCGGTTGTAAACGCTGAGGCTGTCGCCGCCGAACAACTCGGCGCGCTCGCGCACCCACTGCTTCAAGCGGTTAAGCAGGCGCGTCACCCGCTCGTTCTCCTCGCTGTCGATCACCGCGCCGACGTGTGGCAGGTTCTCGATCGGGGTCAAGCCGCCGCCGCCGAAGTCGAACGCGTAGATCCACAGCGCATCGGGCGAGTGCCGCACGGCAAGGCTGGTGATCAGTGTGCGCAGGAAGCCCGTCTTACCCTTGCCTGACGCCCCGTAAACCAGCACGCTGCCCGCCTTCAGGTCGAGGTCGAGCGGAAGCTGGCGCGCATGGTACGGATCGTCGATCATGCCGATGCGTCCTGAGAGCGCCTCATCACTCGACCAATCCACGTGCGGCCAGCGTTCCGAGCCATCGGCCATCATGGTCGTGGTCTCGGTCACGCCGTTGGAGCGCCCGCTGGCTTGCCGCATGATCTCGTCGATCCACGGCTTCAGGTTGCGGCTGAGGGGGAACATCGGGTTATCGTCCACGACTTCATCCGCCGCCTCGATCTCAGGCTCTTTCTCCTCATCGGCGAAGATGTCGGAGACCTTCGGCATGCGCTGCATCGCCGACGTGATGTACTCGGCATTCAGCGGAAGCTGCACCGGAAGCGGATCAGGCCACGGCTTCTCCTGTTCGACCACATCTGGCTTCTCAATCGCCAGCGCGGCGCAAATCTCGACAACGCGGTCGGCCACGGTACGCAAGCTGGCCGCGCTCGCTGATTTCTTTTCCTTCTTCTTGGGCCGGTCGAACCACTTGATGACCGGTGGCTTCTCTTCCTCGATCGAGTCGGCGGTCGGGGGGATGTAGTTGTAGCTGGCGTATGCGACCTGCATCAGCTGCGGGCTGTCGTTGCCGACCATCAGGTACGCGCGGCCCGGCACGCCGGTAGGCAGGAAGGCCGCGTCCGAGGCGCGCAGCAGCTCACGGCTGTCTTCGGCGGTTTCTACGCGCAGGCAGATTTTGAACTTGATGTTGGCGCGCATCTGATCCGTGACCGCGCCGGTCGGGCGCTGTGTCGCGAGGATGAGCGTGACGCCGTAAGCGCGGCCGAGGCGGGTGACGGAGTCAAGATCCGCCTTGAACTGCGGCATCTCCTTCACCATTTCCGCGAACTCGTCGATGATGACAAACAAGAACGGGAACGGTTTGTGCTTGACCTTCGTCTCCGGCGCCATCGGCAGATCGGTGCGGTGATACCCCTTTTCGCGGTAGTCCACGATGTGCGGAACGCCCTGATCGGCCAGCATCTTCGCGCGACGCTTCATTTCGGATTGCAGCGCGATGAACGTGCGGGCTCCCGCGTTGCCCTGCAAGCTGGTGACGAGGTTCACCACATGCGGCAAACGCTCGAACATCTTGAACGCGGTACCGCCCTTGTAGTCGACCAGCACGAAGTTGATCACGCTGGGGTCGTACTTCATCGCCATGCCGAGGATCAGCGTAATCAACAGCTCCGACTTGCCGGAACCGGTCGTGCCAGCGATCATGCCGTGAACGCCGTCGCCGTTGGCGCTGAACAACAGATCGCGCCGCTTTGGTCCCGGCAAGAAGCCAATCGGAACGCGAAGCCATTCCGCCGCGGTGGCCTCGCGGCTCTTGCGCCACTTCTCCCATATCCCGTCCGCCGAAGCGTCGAGCCGTTCGGGCATAATGTGGTCGTGCAGGTTGAGCAGACGCACGTCGTTGGGCAAGCCGGCGGTGCCGAACGTCGACCGCACCGACAGGTTGCTCAGCTTGAGCGAGAAGGTGCTCATCGCGGTCTCGGCCTTCAACGTGTCGGCCACGCCGATGACACGGCGAGTGTTCACGCCGACCTCGGTGTAGCGGAACAGCGTGCCCTGCTTCTGGCCGTAGGCGGAGACCTCGCCGCGCAAGTTGGGTTCGGAGTCAACCTCGATCACCGTCTCGCATTGACTCGGGATGTACTTCGCGTCCGGCACGAGGAAGATGATCGTCGCGCCGAGTTCTTGGCCGCGCCGGAAGATCAGCGAGGCCGCTTCCTGCGTGTCGGCGCCTTTCGCGATGCTGTTCGGGTTGCTCTCGATCGAAAGCTGGTCAACCACGACCAACAGGAACGGCAGGGTCACGTCGGTGCTGGAGTCATCAGCCAAGCGAACCAAGCGACGCTCGAGATCGCTCTTAATCATCATGTCCCAGAACGATTCGACCGCGGACTGGCGCGGGCTGAAGCACAACTGGTCGCCCGGCTCGGTCTTATTGCCGGAGTTGCTGTGCGGCAGGTAACGCGCCCAGTTCCAATTCGTCTCGTCGCTCGGGTCGCCAAACACATATAGGCGTGTATCGGTCGGCGCATGGAATGCCGTGAAGTTGACCAGCAGCGCCCGCACGAAGTCGTACACCTCTTGCGGATTCGAGCCGGTAACGCCAATCGAATGACGGCCGACGATGCCATCGGTCGCGTTGGGGTCGGTGCTGTACGGGCGCAGCGGGATCGCAACGGGGATGTCCGTCACGTTCAGCGAGTCCTCGGCGAGCTTCATCGCCGCGTACATCATCGGATCTTCGTTGTTGGCCTCGGCTTGGAATGTGTATTTGACCGTCGAGGGCTGCGTGCCGACGCCAAGACGGACAGCGCCGAAGTCGGGGTCGGTGGTGCGGCGCTCCCAAAGGCGCGTACCGGAACGATTGTCCTTCGTTCCGCGCTCTTGATTCTCGGCAATCGCCAGCACACGTTCCATGTTGGGATAGTTGTAGTAGTAAAACGTGCGCTGCTGATCGTGATACCCCTCCATCTCACGGCGAAGCGTTGCCAAGCGCGCCTCGTAGCTCTCCCGCTGGCGCTGTTGTTCACGCGTCTCGCGGATGTACGTCCAAAAACGCGAGGCCAGACGACGCCACGACCGACAAGCCCATCGGGATGATCAGCGCGAGGTTGCGCCCGCTGCCAGTTGCGGAAACGATGACATACCCGATAATGGTGATTAACGGGAGAAACGACTGAATCAGCGTGATGTTTCCAAGTTCCAGCTCCGGCGGCGGCGGAACTTCAAACTCGGCCTGCGGTAGGTCGGGCTGGATGCGCGGTGGCCGGTTGATCAAGACAGGCTGGGACTGCGTCGCCATTGATGTCTCCCTCAGCTCAACGGAACTCTACGCTTGCTTGACACGCATGCGGTGGATGAGTACCTTTAGATGAGTCTATTGTGTCGCCATTCCGAATCCTTGTCAAAGCGTTACAAGGAGGTTCCCATGAAGTATGTCTGCACATTCTGTGAGCGCATTTCTCCAGATGGCAACCTGTGGTGCACAGAGCAGAACTGTTTAGCCGAGGAGAAGCCCCTTGTGCTGGACACCGGTGACACGCTCGGCGACATGGAAATTCTGCGCCGGTTGACCGTCACCCGTACCGCCGCTATCTACGAGGCCAAGCGCGGCGAAGATCGCCTGCTGGCGAAAGTCGCGCACAGCACGCCGGTCGCGCAGGATAAGCTCCGCCATGAAGCCAAGACCCTGCTGAAGCTCGTCGGCAAGCGGCAGCATTACGCCCTGCCGGTTCTCGTCGCGCCGTACCGCACGGCGTCAGTAGCGGAACGGCCTTACGGCAAGGTCGGCTTCCAAAACGAGACCAAGTACTACATGGTGTTTGAGTACGTGCACGGCCGTTTCCTCAGCGACCTTCTGCACAGCCAGCCGCAGCCGTGGTATCAACACGCGGCGTGGATCATGATGCAGGTCGCGGACGCCGTAGCCTTCATGCACGAGAACGATACGCTGCACCTCAACATCAGCCCGGCCGCCGTCTATGTCCGCAACGATCAGGATGACATCCCGCGTCCGATCCTGATGGACTTCGGGTATCCGGTCACCAGCGCCAGCGCCGCCGAGCTGATCTCTGGCATCTCCTATACAGCTCCTGAGCTTGTTCGGGGTCAGCCGCCAACCCGGAGTACGGATGTGTACGGTCTGGGCGCGTTGTTTTACGAGATGCTGGCAGGACGCCCTGCCTATCCGTCTCGTTCGCGCGGGTTGGACATGGTTCGGCGCGAAGTGATCGAGGGTATGGTGGCCGCGCTGCATCGCAGTGACCTGCCCATCTCACCCGAAGGCAAGAACTACCGCGAGACGTCCGTATTCGTGGGCAACGCGCTTGCCGCCCGCCCGGAAATGCGCCAGCAGGATGTCCCGACATTCGCGCACGAGATCCGGCGTCTGTACGGCGACGCCCCGCCTGAACGCAAGAAGCGGCGGATCACGCGGCGGATGTTGATTACCGCGGCGATTATCGGCACGCTTCTGATCGTGCTGCTTCAGCTGCTGACGGCGCTGCTCGGTTAGCCCGAACTACGAACTTCACCCCTACACAGCGAGATACGCAAACGAAAAGACCGGCTTCGAGGGCCGGTCTCTTCGTGTCGTGCGCGTGGTCGCTTAGGCGAAGCGCTGCGACCCGGTGTTGTCACCGTCGCGGTAGCTGCGGATCGCGCCGTCCAGATCGCCGCTGAGTTCCTCGAACTTCTCACCGAGTTTCTCGATGCGCGGCTGAATGCGGGACAGGAACTGCTCGAGCGCGGTCGTTGCGCCCATGCTGATGAACGCCATCGCCTTCAGGGTGGTGATGATGATCTTCAGCGCCTTCGAGATCGCCTTGGCGACGTCGGCCATGGTGTCGAACGTCTTGGCCATGCTCTCGACATCGGGGATGTTCATACTCACATCTGGGCTTGCCATGGGGGCCTCCTAGTCCTTTGCCTGTTCTCGTCCGGTTGATTTAGAAGATGTCGAACGCGTCGACAACGCCGCCGATTAGGCCACTGATGGCTTCATCGGCCTGCTCGATGATGTTGGCCGCGTTCTGGAACGCGCCCACGAAGCTGATGCCGCCGGTCATGATCGACATGATCTCCGGGAACACCACACTCTCCATCTCATCGTAGAACTTCTCGGCGCCTTGGCCGGTCCACCCCCCGCCAGAGAGCGGGTTCATCGCATTACGCAGTCCGCTGAGGACCTCGTCTTGCAGGCGATCCACCTCTTTGGTGGCATTTTGCAGCAGGTTGTCGACCTGACTGCGAACGAAGCTAAGCAGAATTCCGAACATGGTGTAGTCCTCCTCTGTCCCGTGTTAACCGAAGAAGCCGCCAGCGGCCTGATCCGAGTCGCGCAGGTCGGTCAGCGCGCCAACCAGATCGAGCGAGACTTCGCTGAACTTCTGAGCCAAGCGCGACACCGCCGGGGCGAGGCGCTCACCAAGACCATCGGACAGCACGCGGCCCGCACGGCCAAGCATGACACCGCCATCGAGTTGATCGCTGATCGCCTTGATCGATCCCACCATTTCTTCCAGTTCGTCTGCCGTCTGCTTGGCGATCTCTGCCATCTGCTGTACGGCGTCGTAATCCATCTGGATCTTGTCGGCCATCGTGGTTTCTCCTCTCTAATTCCGGTTGGTGTTAGAAGTTGAAGCGCCCGCGCGCTTCTTCTTCGGCCTGCTGCATGCGTTCGACGGACTGGCGGATGATGTTCGAGACCTGCTCGAGTGCATCTTCCAACTTCTGAACGGCGGGCAGGAGCAGGCTCTCAGACTCGTCGGCGAACTTATCGAAGCCGCGGCCGATCCAGCCACCGCCCTGCAGAACCTGAAACTGTTGGCGGAATTTCTGCCCGGCAGCTTGGGTGCGGCTCGACCACTCGGCAAGGCGAGTAGCGATCTGCTCCAGTTCCTCATATTTCATCTGAACCTTATCCATCGTGCCTCTCCTTTTGATCCCTGCAGCACGATTGCTGCATGTCGGTGTGGGGATGGTTCGAACATTAGCGTATGCTGAGAAACAAAACCTGTCAAGTAGGCGGGGACTAACGTACCATAGGGGCTAGTCTCTTAACCCTGTACTTATTTTTCGACAATGAGGTATGGGTTAGTGTTTCCCCGTAAGTAGGTCATCATCTACCAGATTTAGCGCTCCCTCAGTTACGGGATCGGTTCAATACTATCGAATCACAGCCGATTTCCGAAACCCTCACAGGGTGAAAGAAGTACCTGATGGCTCAATACTTGTCCGTAATTGCGCCTGATTCGTTTCTAAGAAATGGTCGCGGATTTGTGTGGACTTCCAGACATTTCGACCCGTTCACCCTATAAACCGGCGCTTGCCCTACGCTGTGAACGCGTCCAGTCACCACACACCGTGCTTCATCGCCCAACTCATTCCGACCGCCTGATGAGTTTGCAGCGCAATTGCTGCGCTTATACGTGACCGCACATTGACACACCGCGAACTCGGCTGCACTGTGTGTTCCCAAAACGGATCGGTCGAGATTGCGCCCAATCCATCCGCGGCTTTCCTCATCGGTAAGGTTGTCGCGACATCCGATCACATGCGCTCATGCACATACGCGCACGCAGGAACTTTTCGAGAACCAACGGCGTCCAAAACCGTGCCACGTTCACGCGTGTCGCAGCAGTGTCGAACTCAACCCGCGGGCGGCTGCTCACCCCGGTCGCCGGCGGTCGAGCATACCCGCCAACGCTTCACCGCAAAGTGAACCCACGCTGAGAGCAGGCCGCCGTCAAACCGCCGCGACATCGTGCGCGTAAGCGAAAGCTGTGCTAATCTGTCTTTAATGTTTCGTGATAGGCCGTGTAAAGTGCCCGTTCTACGGTAACATTGAGTACGATCAGGACGGGAACATACACAACGCATCCAGCTAGAGGGCACGTATGGGCTTTGAGAATCTGAGCGGGCGAACGTTCGGTCAGTACGAGTTGCGCGAGCTGCTCGGTGTCGGTGGTATGGGATCGGTGTACCGCGCCTATCAAACCGGTCTTGATCGTCAGGTCGCTGTGAAAGTCCTTCCCCGCGCGCTTGCGAGCGAGCCGGGATACGTCGAGCGCTTCATCCGCGAGGCGCGTACAGCGGCCGCCCTTGAGCATCCGCACATCGTGCGCATTTACGACTATGGCACGCAGGGGGATGTCAGTTATCTGGTGATGGCCCTACTGCGCGGCGGCTCGCTGTCAGCACGGCTTGCCCAGCGAGAAGAACAGAAGCAGGCGCGCGCGTCATTGGGCGAAGTCTCCGACATGCTCAACCAGATCGCCAGCGCGCTTGACTATGCCCACAACGAGGGCGTGCTGCACCGTGACATCAAACCGGCCAACATCATGTTCGACAATCAGGGCCGGTCGTACGTCACCGACTTCGGGATCGCAAAGCTCATGGGCGCGACCACCGCGCTCACCGGCACCGGTGTCGCGATGGGCAGCCCATCCTACATGCCGCCGGAGCAGTGGGCCGGGCGCGAACTCACGCCAGCGGCCGATCAATACGCGCTCGCAGTCTCGATCTACCAGACTATCGCAGGCCGGCTGCCGTTCGAGGCCGACAGCGCCGCACAGCTCATGTACAAGCACTTTCACGAAGAGCCAACGCCGCTGACGACACTCCGCGGCGATATCCCGACCGCCGTCATGATCGTGTTGAGCCGTGCGATGGCGAAAGAGCCGGCCCAACGCTTCCCGAACGTCACACAGTTCGCGCAGTCCTTCGAGGGTGCGATCGAGGGCATGCAAGGCGAGATGACCAACTTCTTCTCGTACAAGCTCCGTTCAGAGAAGCCGCGCCCCTCCGGCATGACGCCGACCCCATACGGCGAGGAGTTCGCGCCGCAGCCGATGACCGGGCCGACTTCTGGCACACCGCCATCGGGCGAATACGCGCCGCCTCCAAGCGGGGGTTACGGCCAGCCACCGACCGCGCCCGGCGGATACGGGCAGCAGCCGACGCCGCAGGGTGGCTATGGCGGACAGCCGCCAACTCAGCCACCGTACTACCCCACCGGATCCACACCGACGCCGTATGGGCAGGCAGGCGGCCCGCCGAGCGCAGCGTACACCGGCGGTTATGCCGTTCCACCTCAGCAGCCCAAGCGCAGCTTCGGACTGCCGATTCCGGTGATTGCCGCGATCCTCGTCACCGTCGTCGCAGTGGCGGTCGTCGGTGTGCTGGCGCTGGGTGGCAGGCAAGACCCGGTCGCCGCGGCGTTTACCGGCACGGCCCAGCAGCAAACGCTGATCGCGTCGCAGTTCACGGCAACGCCGACCGAGACCGCAACCGATACGCCGACCGCGACGCCAACGGAGACGCCGACCGCTACGGCCACCACGACGCCAACGCATACGGCGACGGCGACCGAGACGTTCACGCCATCCTTGACACCCACCGACGCCCCGACGGATACGCCGACGGCGACCAGCACCATCACGCCATCGCCGGAACCCACCGAGACGCACACGCCGTCGATCACGCCAACCGCGACGCTCACCGAGACGCCGCCGGCGACCAACACCCCGCCCCCCACGCCAACGCCAGAGCCGATCATTCGCACCGGCCTCACGTTCGGTTCAGCGCTGAATGATGCGATCACGGACAGCGCGCCAGAATACCGCTTCCCGTTTGATGGCACGGCCGGCCAAGTAGTCAGCATTGTTGCGGAAAAGACCGACGATGCGGCCAACCTCGACCTTGTGCTGACACTCATCGGCCCGGACGGCACGGTTCTGGTCGAGAATGATGACCTCGCGCAGACCACCCGTAACGCCGGCATCTTCAGTTACGAGCTTCCGGTCGACGGCCAATACACGGTCGTTGTCGCGCGCTTGTTCGGCGCCCGGGGCAACACCATCGGCGAGTTCACGCTGTCACTGGTGGATGAGAGCGCTCAGCCGACTGCAGTCCTCGTGGTGGGTGAGCCAGCCACCGGGACGCTCGGTGACCAGATGCCCGGCGCAGTCTACGCATTCGAGGCGCAAAGCGGCGACGAGATCAGCCTTGCGGTGTATGCCACCAGCGGCAATCTCGATACCTACCTGCGAGTCATCAACCCGTCTGGCGTGCTTATCGCGGAAAACGACGATGCCAGCGTATCAACCAGCAACAGTGTAGTCGAGCATCTTCAGATTCAAGATGCAGGCACGTATCGAGTTGAGCTTGAACGGTTCCGCGGCGAATCTGGCAACACGGCGGGGAATTACGTGCTGATCCTGACGGCCGGCGATGCAGCCCCCTATGATGTCTCGATCTTGAACGAAGGCGAACTGCAAGTCGACGTGGCGCAGTTCAACACTATCGACTCGACCTTCCCCATGCGGGCGTACTGGTTCGAGGGGCGTCAGGGAACGACCGTGACGATCACGATGACTGCGCTGGACGGCAACCTCGACCCGTACCTTGAGCTGTACGCGCCGAGCGGTAGCAAGATCGCCGAGAACGACGACATCTCGCTCTCGGACGCGACACGCAGTCAGCTTGCGGGCGTCTGGCTGCCGGAAGATGGCACATATCGAGTAGTCACGACCCGCTACCGCGGCGCGGCAGGCAACACCACTGGTCGCTTTGAACTACTGCTCAACCTCGGTGAACCACGCCAAGGTGACTGCGGCGCTGCGGTCACGGTTGGATGTCCAGCTGTAGTCGGCCCAAACATCGACCGTCCAGTCGCCGTCCGCGCGACCGCCCGCGTATCTGGCGAGGTTCTCGCTACGCTCGAATCGGGAACGCAGGTGCAGGTTGTCGGCGGGCCAGAAGTGGCCGATGCGTTCACATGGTGGCAGGTCGAATTGAGCGACGGCACGCTCGGATGGGTTGTCGAACGAATTACGATGAGCCGACCGGTGCTGCTGCCGGTTGTGCCCTAGCGAGGATGACCGCTTGCCGGGCAATCCGGTTGCGTTAAACTAATGTGCGGGGCACGGTAACATCTGGGGGAACGATGGCCCACGAGAACCTTGTTGGGCACATGCTAGGCCAATATGAACTGCGCGAGCTGCTCGGAGTGGGCGGCATGGGCGCGGTGTATCGCGGCTTCCAAACTAGTTTGAAGCGAGAAGTCGCCGTCAAGGTTCTGCCGTCAAGTCTGGCGAACGAACACGGCTATGTCGAGCGCTTCAACCGCGAGGCACAGACCGCCGCCGCGCTGGAACATCCGCACATCGTCAGCATTTTCGATTACGGCACGCAGCAGGGCACGAGCTATCTCGTTATGCGCCTGCTGACCGGCGGCACACTGGCCCAACGGCTCAATCAGCGCGATGATAAGAATCAGCAAATCCTGCCGTCGCTGGGCGAGACCGCGATGCTCGTCGCGCAGTTGAGCAGCGCCCTCGCCTACGCGCACAATCAGGGTGTGATCCACCGCGACATCAAGACCAGCAACGTGATGTTCGACAATCAAGGGAATGGCTACCTTGTCGACTTCGGCATCGCCAAGCTGATGGGCGCACAGTCCGGCCTGACCGGCACCGGCATGGCGATGGGCACGCCCGCGTACATGCCGCCGGAACAGTGGGCTGGCAAGGAGCTGACACCCGCCGCCGATCAGTATGCGCTCGCCGTCCTCGTTTACGCGATGATTACGGGCCGCGTTCCGTTTGAAGCTGCCACGCCGTACGAACTGCTGCACAAGCACCTGCACGAACAGCCGACGCCGGCTCAGTCGTACCGCGCGGACTTGCCACCTGCGGTCAATATCGTGTTGGATCGCGCGCTGTCGAAGGAACCGGAAGACCGCTTCCCGTCGGTGGCCGCGTTCGCGCTGTCTTTCGAGGCGGCGATTGAGGGCGCCAAAGGGGAAGCGACCGCGTTCTTCACCAGCAAAATCCCGACGCGCAGCCTGCGTCCGCCCGGTCTGGCCCCGCTGACCCCGATCACTCCCGGTGGATCGTCGGCACAGCGCTCCGGGGCGCGTTCCAGCACGGTTGGCGGCGCCGGCGCGGGTCATACGCCGCCGCCCTCGCAGCAGGTCGGCCTTACCCAGCCCACTCCAATCTACAAAAATCCGATCACCTACCTCGTACTGGTGGTGATCGTGCTGCTGGCCGCCATCCTGATTGTTCTGCTTGGAAACCGTGGTAACGAGCAGCCGGTCGTGGTCGCCAACGTGAGTGATACACCCAGCAGCGGCTTGACGATCATCGAGACGGAGACGCCAACCCCGACCGCGACCGACGCGGACGTTCGCCCCACCGCGACCGATACCTCCGCAATCGTCGTGCCGCCAACGGTCATTACCGAGGGCGTGGCGAGCACGGATACACCGGCGCTCACCGATACGCCACAGTCACAAAGCACGACCGCAACAAACGTCGCGCTGATTGGCACGCTGTCAACCTCCGAGGGCGGCCTCGTGCTCATCGCGACCGATACGCCGCAAGATACAGCCACACCAACACCTTCCGCACCACCCGGCGGGACATCAACCTCCGAAGGCGGCCTCGTACTCATCGCGACCGATACGCCACAAAATACGGTAGTGTCAACTAGCACAGCGACCGATACTGCGACGAGGACGGCGACCAACACGGCGACTCCCTCCGCGACGGCGACAGATACAGCGACAAACACGGCGACTGCCACGCAAACCGATACGCCCACTGCGACAACCACCGAGGTTCCGCCAACGGCAACCTCAACCGACACCGCGACGGCGACCGACACCGCGACGGCGACCGCAACCGATACCGCGACCGCCACGCCGACCTTCACCGCCACAGCGACGGCGACCAACACCGCGACCGCGACGATCACGCCGAGTCCGACTGCAACGAAAACGCCCACGGCAACGTCAACCGATACGCCCACAGAGACGCCGACCGTCACGCCCTCGCCTACGGTCGACTTTGCCGCGCTGGAGATCGTGTATGCGTCGCGCCGCGCCGGCACGATGGACTTGTACCTGACCGACCGGACAGGCACGATTGTTCATCAGCTCACGGACGCGGTATTTAGCGAGACCGGCCCGACATGGGCGCCCGATGGCTCGGAAATCGCATTCGTCGGGACGTATGACGGTGTGGCAGAACTGTGGGCGATCCAACCGGACGGCGGTGGATTGCGCAAGATCATCGGCCAACCCGACGTCACTATCCCATCCGGCCCCGCATGGTCGCCTGATGGTCAATACATCGTGTTCTCAGCGCGCACCGACGAACCGACCGGGTCGGAGATCTATCTCGTCCGTGCCGATGGCACCGGCCTGACGCGGCTGACGTATTCGCAGGGATTTGACTACGAGCCGAAGTGGTCACCCGACGGCCGGCAGATCGCATTCACGACAGCCCGAACCGGCGTCAACAGCTTGGGCCTGATGAATTTTGACGGCAGCGACCAAGAGGTGCTCACGCAAAGCGCGTTCTATCCCACATGGCTGCCAGACGGAAGCGCGATCCTGTATCAGGGCTATGACGCCGGCTTCGATCTTTACACGTACCGGTTGGACAACGGCACGATTACGAAGCTAACGGACACGCCGACTCTTGAAGAAGGCTATCCGGCGGTCGCGCCTGATGGATCGGTGGCGATCTTCGAGTCGCTGCGGGGAGACTCCACTCTCTTCGACCTGTGGCAGATCGACCTCAGCAGCGGCGAGTTGAAGCAGTTGACGTTCAGCACCGATGACACCGGCGCGGCGTGGCGCCCAGATCCCAAGGTAATTGCCGTTATTCAACCGCTGCCCACACTGATCGCGGCCGCGCCAACTGTCACGGCCGTGCCGCCGACGATCACCCCCTCACCGACACTGGCGCCGACCCAGACGCCCACCGCAGGCCCAACCGCCGCGAGCGTCGTATATATGGCAATCGGCACGCGGCCGCTGTTGATCTACAACAATCCGCGGCAGACCGCGACCGCGATCAATGTGACCAACGCGCGGCTTGTCGTGTTGGGCGTCACGACCGACGGTCAGTGGTACAAGGTTCAACTGCGCGACCGTGACGGTTGGGTTCTGCGCGAGTCGACCGGCTATCGCATCGAAGGCAACGTGAACGCGCTGCCCCTCGCCGCGCCGGGGACGACCGACACCGACCCGCTCAGCGGCGATCCGGGCTTCTTGCAAATTATGGCGCAGTCCGGCTTTGACTCCGAGATTGACGCCATCACCCGGCGCGGCTGGGAAATCCGCCCGTTCAACGAAGAATCAACGTTGTGCAGCGTCGGCGGCGAAGAGAGCGCCCTGCTCACCTTCGGGTCTGAGAGCTGGCGCAGCTACGAGGTCGTGGTCGAGTTCCAGTACCGCACCAATCAGGCCGGGCAGTTCGACATCATCACGCGCATGCAGCAGGACGGCACCGGAATCCGGCACCGGATCGACGCCAGCGCCAGCAACGTGTCGCAGTTCACGCTGCGCGCCACCGGCCAATCACTCGGCATGGGCGAGTACCCGGTCAACATCCGCAGCGGTCAATGGGGTGTGCTGCGTGCCGAAGTCGACAACGAGAAGATTCGCACGTTCTTCGATGGCCTGCAAATCAGCGAATACGAGCTGTTCGAAGACGAGTATTTCAGCGGGTTCGTCGGGATCGAAGCCTCGCCCGGCTCGACCATTTGCCTCAACAACATCACGGTGCGGTCGCTGTATCGCACGGCGTCGGCGGTGACGGATGCCGTGCCACGCGGCGAAATGATCGCCAACGCGAACATCCGCCTGTTCCCCGGCGCGGGCTTCAGCCGAGTCGGCGCAGCGAGCGCGGGGCAAGAGGTCTACGTGATGGCCGAGGCCGAGGGCGGCGAGTGGGTTTACATCCGCGTCGATCGGCCGCGCAACCCGTTCGAAGGCTGGACGATCGCGTCGTCCGTGCGACGATAGCGCCCGGTGTTCTGCACAAGTGATGCGTGATGAGAAGGCGCTGTGGCCCTGCTCACTCACGCATCACGTTCTGCTGCCGGTTTACGCCATGTTGAACACGATCATCTTCAGCGTCGTCATGTCCTCGACGGCGAAGCGCGGGCCTTCGCGCCCTACCCCGCTCGCCTTATTGCCGCCGTATGGCATGTGATCAACGCGGAACGTCGGCGTATCGTTGAGCATTACGCCGCCGACCTCGAGGGCTTGCACGGCACGCATAGCGCGGTTCAGGTCACGGGTGAAGACGGCGGCTTGCAGCCCGAACGCGCTGTCGTTGACCTGCGCGAGGGCGTCGTCGAAGTCGTCGAACGGCAGCACGTTGACCACCGGCCCGAACACCTCCTCGCGCATCACCTTCATATCGCGCGTCGACTGGGTCAGGATGGATGGCGCGAGCATTCGGCCAGCGCGCGGCGCAACCGTCTCTACCTGCGCCCCGGCATCGCGCGCTTCGTTCACCCACGCCTCGATGCGGTCGGCCGCCTGATCGGAGATGACCGGCCCGAGTTCCGTGCTGTCTTCAAGCGGATCGCCCATCTTGAGCCGCCGGGTACGCGCAGTGAAATCAGCGAGGAACGAATCGTAGCGCGACCGGTGCACGTAGATTCGCTGAACGCTGATACACACCTGTCCGCTGTAGGCGAACGCGCCGGTCACGAGCTTATCGACCACGCTGTCCAGCTCAATAGTGTTGTCCACGACGGCCGCGGCGTTACCGCCCAGCTCAAACGTCGTGCGGCGCAGACCGGCAACCTCGCTGATCGCCCGCGCCACCGGCGGGCTTCCGGTGAACGTGATCATGGCGATGCGTGGGTCGGTCGTCAGCCACCGGCCGACATCCGTCCCGCCGACCACGACCGAGAACGCGCCGTCGGGCAGTCCGGCCTCTGCGAACATCTCCGCCAGCCGCAGCGCCGTCAGCGGCGTGGCCGGCGCCGGCTTGAGTACAATCGGGCACCCGGCCGCAATCGCCGGCGCGACTTTATGCGCCACGAGGTTCAGCGGGAAGTTGAACGGCGTGATGGCGGCCACGACGCCGACAGGGACACGCACGTAATAGCCCACCTTGCCCACACCGCCTTTGGCCGCGTCAAGCGGCACGGTCTCGCCGTGGATTCGCTTGGCTTCCTCAGCAGCGAACGCGAACGTCTCGACCGCGCGCGAGACCTCGCCACGGGTGTAGCGCATCGGCTTGCCGCTTTCACGCGTCATCATCAGCGCAAGTTCGCCGGCGCTCGCGTCGACTAATTCGCTGACACGGCGCAGAATCGCCGACCGGCGGTGCGCCGGCATCGCGGCCAGATTGGGGCGGATTTCCTCGGCGCGCGCGATCGAGTCCCGTACCCCCTGCTCGGTCGACTCGATCACACTTCCCACAACCGCGCCGTCATAGGGGCTGAGAATGTCAGTTCGCATCGATAGGATCTCCTGTCTCGCGTGTGAAAACGGGGAGCGCGGTTTACAATCAGGCTTTCTATTGTAGCGACGCCGCTTTGACTAGCCAACTTCAAGGGAGCTTCCGTCATGAGCACGACAGACCACCTCTCGCCTATCTGGTCGCATCTCACACACATGGCGCCGGTGCGCGGCGAAGGCATCTACCTGTACGATTCAGCGGGTCGGCGGTACGTGGACTTCACCTGCGGGATCGGCGTCACCAATACGGGCCACTGTCATCCCAGAGTCGTCAAGGCGATCCAAGCGCAGGCCGAAAAACTGCTCTTCGCGCAGATGAACGTCGTGATCAACCCGCTGACGGCCGCCCTCAGCGACGCGCTGAACGCGGTCACGCCCCCGTCAATCGACTCGTTCTTCTTCTCCAACAGCGGCGCCGAGGCCACCGAGGGCGCGGTGAAGCTCGCCCGTCATGCCACCGCGCGCACCAACATCATCGTGTTTCAGGGCAGTTTTCACGGCCGCACCGCGCAGACGATGGCGATGACGACCTCGAAGACAGTCTACAAGTACAAGTACCATCCGCTCCCGTCAGGGATCGTCGTCGCGCCATTTCCGTACAGCTACTACCTCGGCATGAGCGACGACGAGGCGACCGCGTTTTGCCTCAAGCAGTTGGATTACCTCCTCAAGGCGCAAACCTCGCCTGACGATACCGCCGCGATCATTATCGAGCCGGTGCTGGGCGAAGGCGGTTATGTCCCCGCCCCGGTCGACTTCCTCAAGGAACTGCGCGCGCTGTGTTCACAGCACGGGATCATGTTCGTCGCCGACGAGGTGCAGACCGGCTTCGGGCGCACCGGCAAGCTGTTCTGCTTCGAGCACGCCGGTATCGAGCCGGACATCGTCATCATGGCGAAGGGCTTGGGCAGCGGCCTGCCGATCAGCGGCGTCGCGGCGCCGCGCGCCATCATGGAGCGCTGGGTGACCGGTTCGCACGGCGGGACGTACGGCGGCGGATCAGCGGTCGTGATGGCCGCCGCGCTGGAGACGGTCAACGTCATTGTCGAGGAAAAGCTGGCGGATAACGCGGCGGCGCGCGGCGCAACGCTGGTGAGTGGACTGCGCGAGCTTCAGGCGGAGTTCCCGGTGATCGGCGATGTGCGCGGGCGCGGCCTGATGGTCGGCGTCGAGTTCACGACCGCGGATGGCAAGCCAGACAAGCTCATCTGCAAGGCGGCCGCGGCGGGCTGTCTCAAGCGAGGACTGCTGCTGCTGACCTGCGGGACATACGAAAACGTCGTCCGCTGGATCCCGCCGCTGATCGTGACCGACGAGCAGGTCGAGGAGGCGCTGGCGATCTTCCGCGACGCGCTGGGCGAGGCGGTGGACGCGGCGGCCTCGACACAGTCGTAACACACGCGACGAAACCCCCGTGCGTAGGCCAAACGTGCGCTGTATAATGATGCGCACGTCCGCTGAGCACGCGCCACCGAACGACTATTGATAGAGAGGAATAGCACAATGACAAAACGACTGCAGAACTATATCGGAGGGGAATGGGTAGAGTCGGCAGCGTCCGCAACGATACCCGTGATTGACCCTGCGACGTGCGAGACGCTAGCCGAATGTCCAGATTCTACAGCCGCCGACGTCGATCGGGCGGTCAAGGCAGCCCGCGAAGGATTCGCGGAATGGCGCGCCACGCCGGTCATGGTGCGCGCCCAGTACATGCACCATTTCAAAGTGTTGATGGAAGCCAACTTCGACAAGCTGGCCGATATGGTGGTGCGCGAGAATGGCAAGACGATCGACGAGGCGCGTGGCGAGGTACGGCGCGCGGTCGAGGCGATCGACTACGGGATCGGCGTGCCGTTCCTGATGCGCTCGGACGGGATGGAAGACGTATCCAGCGGGATCGACGAGACGACACTGCGGCAGCCGGCAGGCGTATTCGCGGCGATCACGCCGTTCAACTTCCCCAACATGGTGCCGCTGTGGTTCCTGCCGACCGCCATCACCTGCGGCAACACGTTCATCCTCAAGCCGTCGCCGCAGACGCCAGTCAGCGCGCAGCTTCTGTATGAACTCCTCGACGAACTCGACCTACCGCCCGGTGTGGTCAACCTCGTGCAGGGCGGCGTCACGTCGTCCATGGCGCTGATGGAACACCCCGGCGTCACCGGTGTGAGCTTCGTCGGCAGCACGCCGGTCGCCAAGATCGTCTACGAGACCTGCACGCGGCACGGCAAGCGCGTTCAGGCGCAGGGCGGCGCGAAGAATTACATCGCCGTCATGCCCGATGCGAACATGGAAGCCAGCGTGCGTAACATCCTCGGCGCGGCCTACGGCTGTGCCGGTCAGCGCTGCCTCGCCGCAGCAGTGGTCGTCGGCGTCGGCGAGGCGTACGACAAGCTGCGCGACGAACTGGTCAAGCAGGCCAGCAAGCTGCGCGTCGGCTATGGCCTTAACGAGCAGACGCAGATGGGTTCGGTAATCAGCGCCGCATCGCGCGAGCGCATCGAGCGCATGATCGCGCGCGGCGTGGAAGAAGGCGCAGAAGTCATCCTCGACGGGCGCGGCCACAAGGTCGAAGGCTACGAGAACGGCACGTTCGTCGGCCCGACGATCCTCGGCGAGGTGAAGCCCGGCACGACCGTCGCTACCGAGGAGATCTTCGGGCCGGTGCTCTCGCTGATGCGCGCCGACGATTTCGACGAAGCGGTGGAGGTCATCAACAGCAGCCACTATGGCAACGCCGCGAGCATCTTCACCAGCAGCGGCGGTTATGCGCGTGAGTTCAAGTATCGCGTGAACGCCGGCAACATCGGCGTGAACATCGGTGTCGCCGCGCCGTCGGCGTCGTTCCCATTCGGCGGGCAGAAGGACTCGTTCTTCGGCGACCTGCACGGTCAGGGCAGCGACAGCATCGAGTTCTACACCGAGCGCAAGATCGTCATCGAACGGTGGCTGTAGATGACCGTGCTCAATTCCTTCGGCTCGGTGTTGACGTTCGCCATTGAGCTTGAGGCCAAGCTAGCCGACGTGTACGCGGCAGCAGGCAAGCCCGACTGGGCGGCCGCCAGCGAGAAGCGCAAGCAGAAGCTCGAACGGGTTCGGCGCGAGAACGTCGTCGAGATCACGCTGGAGCCGATCGAGGGGTTGAACGGCGCGGATTATACGCTGCCGTCGGGTGGCACAGCGGCCGCAGCCGCCGCAGTCGCCGCGCGCTTCTACAGTGACGCGGCCCCGAAGATCAACGTGCGATCCGCCTCCCGGTCGCTCGAACAGACCGGCAAGCAGCACGCAGAATACGCCGCGTCCTAACCCTACTCCATTCACCGGCCGCCTCAAGTCCACAGGGCGGCCGGTGACTTTTTCCTGATTGTTGCAAATCACGTTGCCCGTGGAGTATTTTCTACGCATCCGCATACACTTGAACGTGTGTGGTATCCGAGGAGAATAACCATGAAGAAGTTCTTGCTTTTTGTCGTGGTGGCGGCGCTCTTCGTCATGGCGCCTACCGCTGTCGCGCAGATGACTGAGGTTGGCCCCGGCGAGGGTCAGGTCGATATTATTGCGTGGGCCGGCTATATCGAACGCGGCGACACCGATCCAGCGTATGACTGGGTCACCGAATTTGAAGAACAAACGGGCTGCATGGTCAACGTCAAGACCGCCGCAACCTCGGATGAGATGGTCGCGCTCATGAACGAAGGTCTGTTCGACCTCGTGACCGCTTCGGGCGATGCCAGCCTGCGTTTGATCGCCGGCGAGCGTGTTCAGCCGATCAACACCGATCTCATCCCCAGTTGGAGCGCCATTGACGAACGGCTCCAAGATGCGCCGTGGTTCACCGTTGACGGTGTGCATTACGGCGTCCCGTATCAGTGGGGGTCGAACGTCTTGGCCTACAACACCGAGATCTTCGGCGATGTCGTGCCTGACAGTTGGTCGGTCGTGTTCGAGGAGCAGACACTGCCGGATGGCGAATCCAACGCCGGGCGTGTTCAGGCTTACGACGGCCCGATCTACATCGCGGACGCCGCCCTGTACCTGAAGTACCACAACCCGGACTTGGGCATCACCGATCCGTACAGCCTCGACCGCGATCAGTTCAACGCGGCGCTCGACCTGCTGCGCCAGCAGCGCGCGCTGGTCGGCCGCTACTGGCATGACGCGTTCATCCAGATCGACGACTTCACCAACGAAGGCGTCGCGGCCAGCAGCACATGGCCATTCCAAGTTAACCTGCTCGTCGCCAGCGGCGTCCCCATCGCCAGCGTTGTCCCGGTCGAGGGCGCGACGGGCTGGGCGGACACGACCATGATGCACGTGAACGCGCCGCATCCCAACTGCGCCTATATGTGGCTGGAGTGGTCGATCAATCCGAAGCTGCAAGGCGATCTGGCGGCATGGTTCGGCAGCGTGCCGGTCAATCTCGCGGCGTGCGAAGGCAACGAGCTGCTGGGCGATACCGGCTGTGACGTCAACGGCCTCGGCAATTTCGACCAGATCAGCTTCTGGCGCACGCCGACTGCCGTCTGTCAGGACGGCCGCACCGACGTGCAGTGTGTGCCTTACTACGAATGGGTCACGAGCTACATCGCCGTGATCGGCGGTCGTTAGCGCGCAGCGCCTATGCGCGCGAAAGTCACAGAGGATGCCCGGTCACGCGCCGGGCATCCTTTGGTTAACGGTTCTTCTCAAAAGTAAGGCTTTGGGAGCGTACGATGACAGACTTCAAGCTGTGGATTGACGGGCGCTGGCAGGACGCCGCCGACGGCGCGCGCCGGAACATTGAAGACCCTGCCACAGGCAAGACCATCGCAACCGTGTCGGAGGCCGGGCGCGCCGACGTCGATCGTGCGGTGCAGGCCGCGCACAACGCCTTCTACGACGGGCGCTGGTCGAAGCTGATGCCGAAGGAACGGTCGTTGGCGCTGTTTCGCCTCGCCGACCTGCTGGCGAACCATGCCGAGCAGTTCGCCCGCGTCGAATCGGACAACACCGGCAAGCCTTACGAGTTCGTCAGCATCGGCGCCGACCTGCCCTTCGCCGTCGACAACCTGCGCTTCTTCTCGGCCGCGGCGCGTGATACGCACGGCTACTCCGCGGGCGAGTACCTTGCGGGCTACACGTCGATCTACCGCCGCGAGCCAGTCGGCGTCGTCGGCCAGATCGCACCGTGGAATTATCCGCTGATGATGGGGATTTGGAAGATCGGCCCGGCGTTGGCGGCAGGCTGTACAGTCGTGCTCAAACCAGCGCCTACGACCCCGCTCACGTCGCTCATGCTGGCGGAGCTGATCCAAGAAGCCGGCATACCTGACGGCGTCGTCAACGTCATCAGCGGGGGCAACGACACCGGCCAAGCCCTTGTGGAGCATCCGCTCGTCCGTATGGTAAGCCTGACTGGATCGACCGCGACCGGCAAGAAGATTATGAAGACGGCGGCGGACACGCTCAAGCGGGTGCATCTGGAACTCGGCGGCAAGGCGCCGTTCATCGTTTTCGACGATGCGGATCTTGAGGCGGCCGTCGGCAATGCGTCGATCATGAGCACGTTCAACACCGGCCAAGACTGCACCGCCGCCACCCGTTTCTACGTGCAGCGCAGTCAGATGAATCATGCGGTCGAGGCGCTGGTCGAAGCGATGCGCGGCATCAAGGTCGGATCACAGTATGAGGACGGCGTGCAGATGGGGCCGCTCATCAGCGCAGTGCAGCGTGATCGCGTCGCCGGATTTGTCGAGCGCGCAAGGGCCAGCGGCGCAAAAGTGCTGACCGGCGGTGGCGTTCCGGCCGGGCGCGAGGCGGGCTACTACTTTGAACCCACCGTGATCGTCGACGCCGACCAGAAGTCCGAGATCATCCAGCAGGAGGTGTTCGGGCCGGTGCTGACCGTCAGCCCGTTCGATGGCGACGAGGACGCCGTCGCGCTGGGAAACGATGTGTCTTACGGTCTGGCCGCGTCGCTGTGGACGAAGGACGTTGGCCGCGCGATGCGCATCGCGGCTGACCTCGAATTCGGCACGATCTGGATCAACGACCACATCCCGCTCACCAGCGAGACGCCGCACGGCGGATTCAAGCAGTCTGGATTCGGGAAAGACCTGTCCGCCGAAGCGGTCTCCGACTACAAGATCACCAAACACGTCATGGTCAAGAACGCATGAGCGCAGCATCCCGGACGGACGCCGAAGCCGCCGTCGTGCTCAAGGGGGTGAGCAAGCACTTCGGTGGGGTCAAAGCCCTCGACTACATCGACCTCGAAATCTACGACGGCGAGTTCTTTTCGATGCTCGGCCCGTCTGGAAGCGGCAAGACGACCAGTTTGCGGATCGTCGCGGGTTTTGAACAGCCGACCGCCGGCCGGGTGATGCTGTACGGGCGTGACGTGACCACGACACCGCCATTTGACCGTGACGTCAATACGGTGTTTCAAGACTACGCGCTCTTTCCGCACATGACGGTCGAGCAGAACGTCGGCTATGGGCTGATGATCCGCAAGGTCAACAGGCACGAAATCCAGCGCCGTGTTGGTGAGATGCTTGAGATGGTGCGGCTGCCGGGGACGCAGGCGCGGCGGCCCTCGCAGCTTTCCGGCGGCCAGCGCCAGCGTATCGCCCTCGCCCGCGCGCTGATCAACCGCCCGCGCGTGCTGCTGCTGGACGAGCCGTTAGGCGCACTCGATCTCAAGCTGCGCCAGCAGATGCAGATCGAACTCAAGGCGATCCAGCGCGAGGTCGGGATCACGTTCATCTTCGTCACCCACGATCAGGAAGAAGCGCTGACGATGAGCGACCGGCTCGCGGTGTTCAACCACGGTCGCATCGAGCAGATCGGAGCGCCGGCGGATGTGTACGAGCGCCCGCTGACGGCGTTTGTGGCTGGCTTCGTCGGCACGACCAATATCCTTACCGACGACATCGCGCAGCGGCTCGTGGGGCGGCCGGCCGCGTTGAGCATCCGCCCTGAGAAGATCCGGCTGCTTCCGCAGGGCACGACCCCCGACCCCGATCAGTTCGCGGCGTCCGGCACGGTGCGCGACGTGATCTACGTGGGCATGACGACACGGTTCATCGTGGCGCTGGACGGCGGCGGAGAACTTGAGGTCGTCTCACAAAACCTCGATACGCGCGCCGAGGAAGCCTTTGCAGCGCGCGGGACGCCGATGGTCGCCGTGTGGCACAAGTCGGCGATGCGCGAGCTGTCGACGGCGGGAGCGTAGCATGTCGGCGGTGATGCTCGACAGTCAGGTTCCGCAGCCGCCTCAGACTCCACTGCGCCGCGTCAGCGCGTGGTTCTTCCGGCATCCGACACTCACCCTGTTCAGCCTGTTGGCCGTGCCGATGGCGTGGATGGTGGTGGTGTATCTCGGCTCGCTGTCGGCGTTGTTGGCGCAGAGCTTCTTCCGGCTTGACGGCTTCACCGGGCGCATCGTCCGCGAGTTCGGCCTTTCGACCTACGAGCAGTTGTTCACCGCGGCGAACATCGACATCGTCGTGCGTACCACCGTTATGGCGGCAGCGGTCACAGTGGCCGGCGCGCTGATCGCATTTCCGCTGGCGTACTACACCGCACGGTTCGCCCCGCCCCGGCTCAAGACCTTTCTGTACCTCGCGGTGCTGCTGCCGTTGTGGTCGAGCTATCTCGTTCGGGTGTACACATGGAAGATCATCCTTGCGCAGGAAGGCATCATCACGTGGGTGTTTGACCTGCTCGGACTGCGCGGCATCTTGGACGGCATCCTCGCTATCCCCGGCATCGGTGGGCCGTCGCTGTCATTCAGCTACCTCGGCATGTTTCTCGTGTTCGTGTATATCTGGCTGCCTTACATGGTGCTGCCGATTATGACAGCGCTTGAACGGGTTCCGAACTCGCTGGTCGAGGCGTCGAGCGACCTCGGCGCACGGCCGCGCTATACCTTCCGGCGGATCATCCTGCCGCTGGCGTTTCCCGGTGTGGTCGCCGGGAGCATCTTCACGTTCTCGCTCACGTTGGGCGACTACATCATCCCGCAGGTGATCGGCAACAGCAGCTTCTTCATCGGTCAGGTCGTCTACGCGCAGCAAGGCACGGCGGGAAACATCCCGTTGGCCGCGGCGTTTACGGTCGTGCCGGTGGTCATCATGCTCATTTATCTGCTGATCGCACGGCGGCTAGGGGCCTTCAATGCACTCTAGGCTGCGCGCAGGCTGGGGGGTTCGGTTGGGCGCGTTCGGCGCGCTCGTGTTCCTGCATTTTCCGCTGCTCATCATTATCCTGTACGCGTTCACGACGGAGGAGGCGTCGTTCCGTTTTCCGCCGCCGGGCCTCACAACGCAGTGGATTGGCGAGCTGTTCAACCGTGAGGACTTCTGGCGCGCGCTGGGGCTGTCACTGCAAGTCGCCGTGATCGCGACGCTGCTGGCGCTCATCCTCGGCACACTGATCGCGCTGGCGCTCGCCCGCGCCAACTTCTTCGGCCGCGACTCGATCTCGCTGCTGGTGATTCTGCCGATTGCCCTGCCCGGCATCGTATCCGGCATCGCGCTGCGCAGCGCCGTGAGCATCCTCGGCGTGCCGTTCAGTACGTGGACGATCATCCTCGGCCATGCAACGTTCTGTATCGTCACCGTTTACAACAACGTCGTCGCACGGCTGCGGCGCACGGCGCACTCACAGGTCGAGGCGTCAATGGATCTCGGCGCGTCGTCGTTTCAGACGTTCCGCTATATCATCCTGCCCAATATCACCACCGCGCTGGTCGCAGGGGGCATGCTGGCGTTCGCGCTGTCGTTCGACGAGGTCATCGTGACGACGTTCACCGCCGGCAATCAACAGACGCTGCCGATCTGGATCTTCAGCCAGCTCACGCGCCCGCGCGACCGCCCGGTGACCAACGTCGCGGCGCTGTTCGTGATCGCCGTGACGTTCATCCCGATCATCCTCGCTCATCAGCTCACCCGTGATCGGCGTGACTAGCTGGGCGTCAAGAACGGCCTGTGATGGGCTAGCGGCACGCCTCTAACCTGACTATACTTGGCGCGTTTGCCGGCCACGTATCGGGTTTCTCTCATGCCACAACTCAAGCTGTCGGTGCTGCTGATCGTCGCGGCGGGTATGCTTATCGCGTGTGCAACACCCGCCCCCACCACCGGGAACGCGACGATCACGCCTGAGGTGACGGCAGAGCCATCCCCGGAAGTCACGGAAGAACCCACCAACGATTCCCTGCCGGTGGTGTACGATGAATCGTCACCGACCCAACCCGGCTGGCGGCTTCGCCACCCCGAGGGTTGGAGCGTCGTCGTGTCCGATCCCAACAATATCTTCCTCTACAGCACGCCCAGCGCCGGCGAGAACTTATTCGGCCAAGGGCTGCAACCGGGCGAGATCGTGTTTCAGATCACGTTGGACATCCCCACCGCGCCGCCCGAAGCGGCCGCCGACCATCACGCCAAACTGGTGCGAGCGCTGCCCGACACGACCATGGGCGCTCCGGCGGCGACCGTCATCAACGCGCTAGAGGGCATCGCCTCGGAAGGCGTCAGCGAGCGTTACGGTTTCACCGTGTACGCATCGACGCGCCCGTATTTCTCGTCGACCTTCATCGACCTTCTCGCGTACGTACGCACCGACGAGGTCGATCGGTATCAGCCGCTGATCGAGGCTATTGTGAATTCGATCGAATATGTGCTTGCCACGGAGTAGGCATCTATGACACCGGTTCGCGTCACTGTCTGGAACGAGTTCCGTCACGAACGTCGCTCGCCCCACATTCAAGCCATTTACCCTAATGGACTCCACCAGCCGATTATCGACCACCTGAACGGCGCGGGCTTCGCGGCGCGCGCCGCCGTCCTCGACGACCCGGAGCACGGCCTGACCGATGACGTGCTCGCCAGCACGGATGTCCTGACATGGTGGGGCCACATGGCGCACGGCGAGGTCAGCGACGCCGTGGTCGATAAGGTGCATCAGCGGGTGCTGCAAGGCATGGGCCTGATCGTCCTGCACAGCGGCCATTACAGCAAGATCTTCAAGCGCCTGATGGGCACGACCTGCTCGCTCAAGTGGCGCGAGGCGCATGAGAAGGAACGGCACTGGATCGTCAACCCCGGCCACCCCATCGTTGACGGCTTGAACGAATACATCGAAATCCCGGCGCATGAGATGTATGGCGAGTTCTTCGATGTCCCCGCCCCCGACGAAACCGTCTTTATCGCGTGGTATCCCGGCGGCGAGGTCTTTCGCAGCGGCCTGTGCTACTATCGCGGACGGGGTAAGGTGTTCTACTTCAGCCCCGGACACGAGACCTACCCCGTTTACTATCAGCCGGACGTGCTGCGCGTGATCGAGAACGCGGTGCGCTGGGCCGCGCCGACAGGTTCGAGCTATCGCCTTGACGCGGTGAAGTCGGCCCCGATTGAGCCGCTCGCCAACACCGCGCCGATCACCGGAGACTGATCGCCATGACGAAGACGTTGAAGGTCGGCGTTATCGGGGTTGGCGGCATCGCGAATACGCACATGCCGGGTTGGGCGGCGTCTCCACACGCGGAGGTCGTCGCAGGCGCGGACGTCAACCTCGAGGCGCTCGAAGCATGGGGCGCGAAGTGGGACGTGCGCCGGCTCACCCGTCTGCCGCAGGACTTGATTACCGCGCCGGATATCGACATCATCGACATCTGCACACCCAGCAACTACCACGCCGATCTGACGATCGCAGCGCTCGACGCGGGCAAGCACGTCATCTGCGAGAAGCCGCTCGCACCGACTCCCGCCGAAATCCAACGCATGATCGCCGCGCGCGACCGGTCTGGCAAGCTGCTGATGACCGCCCAGCATCACCGTTATCAGCCGGCCGCCATCGCGCTCAAAAACGAGGTCGACAAGGGCGTGCTGGGCGACGTGTATCACGCGCGGGCATGGTATCTGCGCCGCAATAACGTCCCGACTCGTCCGGGTTTCGTGCTCAAGGCGCAGTCCGGCGGCGGCGCGTGCATCGACATCGGCGTCCATGCGCTCGACACGGCGTTCTGGTTGATGGGCAGCCCGGAGCCGATCACCGTCAGCGGGATATCGCGCAGTGAACTGTCCAAACAGCCCGGCGCGTGGTCACCGTGGGGCGGCGGCACACCGATTCCGCCGGAGATGGACGTTGAGGAATTGGCCGCCGGATTCGTGCGCTTCGCCAACGGCGCGACCATGATGATGGAATTTTCGTGGGCGCTGCACGGCCCGCACTATGAAGATATGCAGGTGTGGCTGTACGGCACGAAAGGCGGCTGTCACTACCCGAAGGCGGAGATCTACACCAGCGGGTCAAACCCGCGCCAGCAGTATGATATCAACCTCAAATACCTGCCGACCCCGCTGGAGGCGCACGCGCTGGAGTGCATCGACTTTGCCGACGCTATCGTCAACGGGCGTCCGTCGCCGGTGCCCCCTGAACAGTCGCTGGCGGTCATCGCCATACTCGACGCGGTATACCAGTCGGCCGAATCAGGCCGCGAGATCCGAATGGATGGCAAATCATGAACATCGGTGTACAGCTGTATTCGCTGCGCGAGCAGCTCGAAACTGAATTCGAGTCGATCATCGCCGCGCTCGCCAAAGCGGGCGCTCAGGGCGTCGAGCCGTGGGCGGGACTGCCGGTTCCGTTCGAGCAGGCGGCCGCCATCTTTGGGCAGAACGGGCTGGCTTGTCCCAGCATCCACCTGCCGCTGCTGGCCGGCGACGACCGCCAGCGCTGGCTCGATGCGGCCCATGCGCTCGGCGTCTCGACGATTGTCGTCCCCGCCATCGCGCCGGAGCAGTACACGTCTCTGGATGGCATCAAACGGGCAGCGGACGACCTCAACCAGTCCGCTGAAATCGCGCGAGAAGCAGGCTTCGGCTACGGGTATCACAACCACTGGTGGGAAATCCAGACGGTTGAGGGACGGCCCGCCCTGTATCACGTCGCCGAGCTGACCGCACCGGACATCCGCTTCGAACTTGATTTGTACTGGGTGCAGGTGGGCGGACTTGATCCGGCGCAGGTTGTGCGTGATTTTGGCGCGCGCGCTTCCCTGCTGCACCTCAAAGACGGCCCGGCCCAGTCCTATGAACACGCGATGGTCGCTTGCGGCGAAGGCGCGGTCGACCTGCCAGCGGCGATGTCGGCTTCAAGCGCCGCGTGGGGCTTTGTCGAACTCGATCGCTGCGACACCGACATGCTGGAGGCCGTCGTCGCCAGCTTGCGCTATCTGCACTCGCTCTAGCGGATTGAGGAGGGGCATGCCGGATAAGCCACGCGAATCGGTGCGCGAGGTCGCGCTCACGTTTCTTCGCTTGGGCGCGACAGCCTTCGGCGGCCCCGCCGCGCATATCGGCATCTTCCGGCATGAACTGGTCGAGCGCAAGCAGTGGCTCGACGACGACCAATTCCTCGATCTACTGGGCGCGACCAACCTGATCCCCGGCCCGAACTCGACCGAAATGGCGATCCATCTCGGTTATGTTCGAGCCGGGTGGATCGGCCTGATAGCGGCCGGCGTGTGCTTTATCGCCCCGGCGTTCCTCATGGTGCTGGCGCTGGCGGCGCTGTACGTCCATTTCGGCACAACACCGACGGCCAATGCCCTGCTGTACGGCATCAAGCCGGTCATCATCGCGGTGGTCGCCAACGCGGTTTACATGCTGCTGCCGAAGGCGTTCAAGAACCGCTTGCTCTGGCTGACCGGATTCGCGGTCGTCATGCTGTACTTCTTCGGCGTTGACGAACTAGCGCTGCTGTTCGGCGCGGGTGCGGCGTATGTGCTGATCCGGCGCTGGCTGGAAACACGAACGCTGGCGCTGATCGCGTTCCTGCCGCTGCCGGGCCTCGTCCCGCTAGCGCAGACATTCATCCCGATCTCACTCGGCACGCTGTTTCTGACGTTCTTGAAGCTGGGCGGTCTGCTGTACGGCAGCGGCTACGTGCTGCTCGCGTTCTTGCGGGGCGACTTCGTCGACTCGTACGGGTGGATCACCAGCCAGCAGCTGCTCGATGCCGTCGCCATCGGACAGTTCACACCAGGGCCGTTGTCAACGACTGCGACGTTCATCGGCTATCTGGTGGCCGACGTGCCGGGCGCTATTGTCGCAACCGCCGGGATCTTCCTGCCCAGCTTCGTCTTTGTGGCGATCAGCAGCCCGCTGATCCCGCGCATGCGCCGTTCCAAGCTGTTTTCTGCGCTGCTCGATGGCGTCAACGCGGCGGCGGTTGGGCTGATGGCTTCCGTCACCGTCGAGCTGGGCATCGCCGCGATTGTGGATCCGCTGACGGCCGGGCTAGCCCTCGGCGCACTCGTCCTGCTGGTGCGCTTCAAGGTAAACGCGACTATCGTGATCCTCGCCGGCGGGTTGATCGGCGTGATCGCGTCGGCCATCGGGCTGGTGTCCATCTAGCGGCGCTCGGCAGAGGCGATCATCTTGAACACGTCTGCACGCACGATCGCGGACGCCGATGGATCGCTGATGAGCGCTTGAAACACGGCCAGCACGTCCGGCTCGAACGTCAAGAATCCCGTTTGCAGCGCGCTCGAAGCACGCGGCGCCGCCACGGCTGAATTGTAGTACGCCAGCGAACGCAAGGGATCGCCGGTGTCGACCGGTGTCACCGACTCCCGCGTGAATCGGTCGTCACCGGCAAACTGCGCGGCGCTGCTCAGGACGCCGGCCACGTAGGCATCGACATTCCAGTTCGGGCCGATTCGCGCTGACGTAACGCGTAGGATCGCGCGGTCGTCTGATCGCGTGAGCTGTACAACGTCGTCACTGATCGTATCGACGAGCCATCCATCCGCTACGGCAAACGTGATCAGTCCGGCCGAGACGACCACCGGGGCCGAAACGACGACGCCCGGCGTGTCCACCGCATTCCTAACGGTGACACTGTCGAAGATCGCGTCGAGGCGCTGTGAGGCGTCGGCCGGCGGGCTGTTAAGCAGCAGCGCCGACAGCGCGATCACCTCACCGTCGATGCCGCGCAGCATTAAACGTCCCGCGCCCACGCCCGGATACGAGACCGGCAGCGACAACACGCCCCTGTCATTGGCCGCCCCGGAAAGCACATGCACACCCGCCTGCTCCATGCTCTGCGCGAGCGCTTGCGCGGCCGATTCCACGTCGGACGGCGTCTGCCCGAGCAAGAGCGCGAGGTCGTCCGCCGCATAGATCGTGACGACGATTCCTGCGTCGAGGTCAGAAAGGCCGATCGAGTGCGGGCCTTTCTCCTCGGCCAAGAATTCCGGGCCGAAGCACGCCCGCAATCCGCCGCTGGTGGTGAGCGCCAACGGAAGCGCCGCGCTGCCACAGCGTGCGACGGAAGCTGTGGCCTCCGGCGCGTGATAGGCCACACCCGCTGCGACAGCCTGCGCGGTGTGCGCCGTCTCCGGGGTCAGCGGCTCAATTCGCAGCACGACGAGCGTGCCATTCGCATCGACCGCATACAGCGCGCCCAAGACTCCGGCACGTTCGTACGAGAGGGCCGCTGTGACGCCGGAACCGCCCTCGACCGCTAGGCCATCGTCAAATCGGCGCGCGCCGATGCGGCTCAACGTTTGATCCATCACTGCCGCGGCGTCCGCGGTGCGTCCGAGCGCCTCGACGAGGATCACGCCGCCGTTGTCCGGCGCAGTTAGGCCGATCGCGCCGGGGCCAAGCTGCGCCGAAACATAACCCAATGGCACCGGTACGCTAAGTCCATTTGACGACGCCCGCTGCGCCTGTGGCTGTTGAGCGAAGGCCGCGCCGCACAAAAACACGAGGAGAACTATGAAAGCACGCGCGTCCGGCGATCTCAATGCTGTACTCCTCACCAAAAGAGCGACTCCACTATAACATATAGGTTACGCTACAATAGTGTTCGGGCGCTATGCACTCGTGGTTTTTGTGTGCACAGCGGCGGAGGGATTCTAGATCGGCCGGTTGCATCCATGCAGCGCGGTTGGCCGACCAGAGATGAGAGGCTATGACGGACACCTTGCGCCGTGTCATGATCGTTGACGACGACATCATCATGCACGATGTGATGAAGATGATGCTTCAGCCAAAGTTCGACCTGCGGCTTTGCTTCAACGTCAAGCAGGCCCGCGAAGCCTTAGCGAAATGGGTTCCAGATGTCATCTGTGTCGATCTGATGATGCCCGGAGAGAACGGCCTTGTCCTGCTCCAATACGCCCGCGAGCTTCCCGACCTCGAACACGTCCCGTTTATTGTGATCTCAGCGACCAGTGACGAGAACTTCTTCAACGAGGCGCGCCGCTTGGGTGCAACGTCACTGCTCTTCAAACCCTTCAGCCGTATAGATTTGATCCGCGCAATAGAGACCGCTCTCGAGCTTCCTGATGTCTGATCAGAACGAGATTGAGCACCAGTTAACCGGCCTCAGGCCCATTTGGAACGAGCTTTTTGGTGACGTGCTCTATGTGGCCTATGGCGACGACATGCCCACGACCGATGCCCTCGCGGTTTGTCACGAGATGGTTCCGGGCGCGTGGCTCATCGGACGGATGCGCAGCACTGATCTGCGTGTGTCGGCCAATGCCGTGCTGAAAGGCTGGGCGGTGACACTACAGGCGGCGGCCACGGTGGAAGTCCGCACACAGCGCCTTGTCGAGCAGCTCGTCACGGCGTGGAACCGGCTTGGGCTGATGCACAAGGCGGCGCTGCTGATGCGGTCTCCGTTGGGTGCCGAACAGATCTGTATCGAGCTGATGGCGATGGCGTGCGATACCGTCGAATTGGACGTGGCATTTGTCGGGCTTGGCCGCGATGGCTACGTGCGGTTCATGTGGACGCAGAATGGGTTCACCAACTTCCAAGAAGCGTCGATCTTACATGCTCTAATCCGCAGCGACGGCTTGCTGCGCTGCGATACGCCCGATCAGTGCAACCGCATGATCCCCGGCGGTGGATTCAAGTCGTTCATCGGCCGGCGGCTGCTCACCGACGCGAGCCGTCCGGTATACATCGGAATGGCGGCGCGCGAAACACCGCATACCTACAACGCGGGCGACATCCAGATCTTCGAAAGCCTCGTTGAGCAGTTGACGACCGTCATCGAGATCGACCGGTTACACGAACAGCAGGTCGACAGCGAGAGTATCCGCCGTGACATGGAGCTGGCGTCGGAAGTGCAGACCGGGATGCTTCCGCTCACGCTGCCCAACCCGGACGGATTCAGCATCGCCGCGATGCTCAAGCCGGCCTCCAAGGTGGGCGGCGACCTCTACGACGTATACAGCGGCAACGGCTCGGTGAGCGTGATGGTCTGCGACGTCTCCGGCAAGGGCTTTCCTGCCGCGCTGCTCAGCTTTGAAGTCCGCGCGGCGATCCGGTCGCAGTTCCACAGCGCCAATCATCCGGGCGTGATCCTGCGCAACGCCAACCAGTCGTTGTACGAAGACCTCGTGCGCGTCAACCGCTTTGTGACGGTCACGCTTCTCAGCATCAGGCAGGACGGCAGTTCGGTCGTGTATTCCAACGCCGGGCATCCATCCGCGCTGCACTACCGCGCCAGCGATCATCAAATCTTACACCTCGAAAGCACGACCTTTCCGCTTGGCATCTTCGCCAATATCTCGGCGGCTGTACAGCCGATCGACATGGAAGCCGGTGATGTCCTGCTGCTGTATTCGGACGGATTGACCGAGGTCGAAGATTACAAGGGGCGATTGCTGGGATTAGGCGGGATCGGCCAGCTTTTGCTCACGCTGAATTCGCTGCCGGCGGAAGGCATCCTCGAACGTCTACAAGCAGTGCACGGGCAGCATCAGGGCGAGTACGCCGTGTCCGACGACATGACCATCGTCGTCATCAAGAAGCTGCCTGAGAATCCGGTCGAGCCTGATATTTACCTGCACTGGCGAATCGAGGGCGATCTCTCGCAGCTTGCCTCGGTATCCGATTCGATTCAGCATTTCGCAGCCAACCTCGCCGTGGAAGTCGATCAGGTCTGGTTCGAGGAGGTTCATCTCGCTGTTTCCGAGGCGGCGGCAAACATCATGAAGCACAGCGTGAACGAAGGCGAGGGGTACATCAACGGCCTGTATGCCCTCTACCCTACTCATATCGAAGTGGTGATGGTGGACAACGGGCGGCCGTTCAACTGGGACAGTGCCCCGATGCGATTCGACAAGGACGCGCCGGCTGAGGGGGGCTACGGAATGCACATCATTCGGGACGTGATGGACTCGATCCAGTATCAGCGCCTTCCCGGCAACTTCAACCACTGGCGTATGATCCGGAATCTGCCGAACTCGGTGCGCACCCGCAACTAAGCGCAGGTTGGCAGAGTGTGGCAAGCTGCGCCGTTTCGTGTCATGATTCTGGGACACGGCACGGATCAGACTGTTCTAATACTAGTAGTCGCGTTATTATGTGTAGGTGGATCATGTCGGTTGTCCTGCGGGATTGCTGACAACCTCTCCGCTGGGAGTCGAGATGCAATATACAGTCGAGCATTTTCCGAACAAGCGCGCGGTCATCCACCTAAGCGGTCGTTTGGATGCCCACACTGCCGGAAACCTGCGCACGCTGCTGCAAGACACCGTCAACAGCGGCTATGTGTTTCTCATCGTTGATCTGCAACAGGTCAACTTCGTGGATTCCAGCGGTCTGAGCGCGTTGGTTAGCGGCCTGCGCATCGTCAAGGAGCGCAGCGGCAAACTGGTGCTGGCCCACGCCGCCGTCCAAACACAGGTTGCGCTCAAGCAGACCCGCCTCAACCTCGTGTTCCCGCTTTATGACGATCTCAACGACGCGCTTAAAAGCCTGAATTGACGGTCAGGCGTGTGCTTGAATCTGTGAACGGTCGCGTTTCGGCGGCCGTTTTGATTTGTGCCGCATCCGCCCTGCCCTCGTCAGCCATCGCCGATTCCCGTGCAAAATACGCATAAGCAGCAAAAAAACGGCCAGCGCAAATGCTGACCGTTTGTGTCGGGAACGACGGGATTTGAACCCGCGATCTCCACCTTGACAGGGTGGCATGTTAACCGCTACACCACGTCCCCTGAATGAACCGCAGTTTATCATTAGCCACGGGGGGTGTCAAGGCTTTTCCCCCGTTCGCTGCAGAAGATACGGTCAACCACCGGCTCGGAGGCTTGAGTTAGCAGCGCCGTCCACTCTGCGCGCCGCCGCGCCCAGAACTCGCCCTCGGGCCGCCAGCCGAGAACGAGCCTTTCGAGGTCGGCCCGGGTCAGCAGCCAAATGTCGTCGCGGCCTTCGATCAAGCCCCGCTCAGCGAGCCAATCCGCGGCCACCAACCACGTATGGCGCACGATGTCGAGATCGCGGGCGAAGGATTCACCGAGGCGGGCCGCCCGCGCTAACAGCGGTCGCATCAAAGCGCCTTTCAACCCGCGTCGGCGCTGCTGTTGGGCGGTGTCTTGTTTCATGACGATCTCTCGCACGACGGCAAGCGGATGTTCGTGGTCGCGCGCAGCTGCGAGTTCAAGCTCGTTCTCCGTCCGCGCACCCCAACGCTGCGCGTATTCCTCCCAAACCGCTTGGAACTCCTCGCTGTTTGGCATCTCGCCGCGTTCGATCGCCTTCCGCACCGACAGATAATCCGAGGCGAGATCGCGGAACCGTGCATACGCGGCGAGCCGGCCCGCGTCCGCCGTGCCTTGAAGCGCCGCTAGCAGCATCTGCTGGCCGTCCACCCCTGCGGCCGCGGTCGCCGCAATCCAGACGTGCGACACACGCCAAAAGAGCCGACCATATACCTCCGCCGTCCGGTCGAAGAGATCCACCAACGCGCGGGCGTCGTTCACTGTCGTGTCTAGGGCGTGCGCTCGCGGAGTAGTCAGGACGGCCCTCAAGTGCGCCGCCAGCAGCCGAAGCGCCGTCCCACGCCCCAGCGAGTGCAGGAGTCGTCCCGTGCGCGGGGGAAGCCGAACGTCCTGCGCCGGCGGCACGAAAGGCAGCAGACCGCCATTTCCCAGCCCGAAGGTTTGCAGCGCGGTCGCCGTGTCCGCCGGATCGACATACAGCCGGTTGTGGGCGACACATGCTGGAGGCGGCAAGTCGGTAAGCCCGTTCTCAATCGCCGTGACCTTCGACCACGCACGATCTATAGCGGCCCTAAACACGTCCGCCACCAACGGCGTAAACGGGCCGCCGCCAATCCCAGCCGTGGGCACGAGCGCGCCGATACCTCTATGCGGGCGCTCAGACTCGCACGGCTGCACACTCAACAGCCAGCACGTCGAGCCGTCATCCACCCACTCGATCTGCCAGTGCTCGCCGCCCAACCAGCGGCGAACATCACGCAGCAGGGCCTGAATGCGCGCCATGGCCGGTTCAATCTCCGGCGGATTAGGCGCACGCTCCCAACCAAAGAGCCGTTCCAGAACGACGTCGCGGAATCGCGCGCCGGAGGCAATCGCAGCGTGATCGCGCCCGATCCCCGCCGATGTCCACGCCAATCCGTACTGTTCAATCGGAGGCGCGTCCTGAATCAGCACCGGCTGGATCGTCGCGTCGGCGTGCGCGTGGAGGTGCGTTTGCCACAGCGATATGACGGCGGACAGCAGGTCGTTCGCTGGAACGTGCGCGGGCTGCGATGGTGTGCTGCGTTCCACGGCGTGAATCCCCCTCACCCACACGGCCGAGCCAGCCGCAGCGGCTCCGTCCAGCCACAGGCGCACGACCGATGGATCATGCACCTCGATGCGCCCTCCGTTGACCGTCAGCGCGCCGTGCAGCACGGCGAGATCCGCCAGCGCAGGCAGCACGACATAACCGGCGGGAACCGGCATGCCGGCGCGCGCCGCGCGATCCAGCGCCCGAATACCGGCATGGGTTGGAAGGCTTGCAGCGCTGCGGCCTCCCAGCGGGACAATGAACTTGTCGATCATGGTTGAGCTGCCGTACGTTCGTTCATCAGTGACCGTGCTTCAATGCGAATAGACATAATGCACAACACCCCGGTGGTATGAAGTGTACGAAATAAGTCGCCAGATTGCCGCGATTCGTACGTATCGTCTTGTTAACCCACGTTCAGGGCAGTATCCTCAGGCTGACCGCAATGTGGTTAACGCGCGATCAAGGGAGTACTGGCATGATCAGACCAGTCGCAACAGTTCACGTTGTCCCTGTGCTGCCCAAGTCCATCGAACGCCTCAGCGAATTGGCGTACAACTTGCGGTGGTCATGGGATCAGGCGACGATCAATCTCTTTCGCAGGCTCGACAGCGACCTGTGGGAGGAGACGTATCACAACCCGGTGCTGATGCTCGGCCGCATCGCGCAGGATCGGCTGAATCAGGTCGCATCCGATCCGGCGTTCATGAACGTGTACCACAAAGTCATCGACGACTTTGACGCGTATATGAACGACAAAGAAACGTGGTACGTCACCCACCGCGCCGACAGCAAGGCCAAGACCAGCCCGGTCATCGCGTACTTCTCGATGGAGTACGGCCTCTCGGAGTGTCTCCAGACTTATTCCGGCGGCTTGGGCATCCTCAGTGGAGACCACCTCAAGAGCGCAAGCGATCTCGGTCTTCCGCTGGTGGGAATCGGCCTGTTCTATCAAGAGGGGTATTTCCAGCAATATCTGAACGCCGACGGTTATCAGCAGGAGATCTACCCGATCAACGACGTCGCCAACGTGCCGATCACGCTCGTGCGTGACAGCAAGGGAGCGCCGCTCAAGATTGATGTCTCGCTGCCGGGCCGGTCGTTATACGCGCAGGTATGGAAGGTGCAGGTTGGCCGCGTGCCGCTTTTCCTGCTCGACAGCAACATCGCGGAGAATTCCCGCCCCGACGACCGCAACCTGACCGACCGGCTGTACGGCGGTGACCGTCGCCAGCGCATCCGGCAGGAGATTCTACTCGGAATCGGCGGGATCCGCGTATTGGAGGCGTTGGGAATGCGCCCCTCGGTGTGTCACATGAACGAGGGTCACAGTGCATTCCTCGCGCTGGAGCGCATCCGCATCCTGATGAAAGAGTCGGGAATCACCTTCGCGCAGGCGAAAGTCATCCTGCGCACAAGCACGCTGTTCACCACGCATACGCCTGTCCCCGCGGGGTTGGAGCGCTTCGGCTACGATTTGATCGACGAGCACTTCGGCGAGTACTGGGGGCAGCTCGGCCTCAACCGTGACCAGTTCCACGACCTCGGCCGCGAAGCCATCGACAACTACGACCTGTTTTCAATGGCCGTGCTGGCGCTCCGGCTGTCATCCGATGCCAACGGTGTCGCCGAACTGCACGGTGACGTATCGCGCGGGATGTGGGCGTGGTTGTTCCCGAACGTCCCCGTCCAAGAAGTCCCGATCCGCTCGATCACCAATGGAATCCATGTTCAGACGTGGGTCAGCCGTGAGATGGCAGCGCTGTTCGACCGCTATCTTGACCCGTCGTGGCGCACTGATGAGCGTCGTGAGGAGGTATGGAGCGCCATCGACAGCATCCCGGACGCCGAACTGTGGCGCACCCACGAACGCCGTCGTGACCGGCTGGTCGGGTTTGTGCGCACGCGCCTCCGCTCACACCTGCTGCGCCGTGGCGCGCCCCAGCGTGAAGTTGAGGCCGCCGCCGAAGTCCTCAACCCAGACGCTTTGACCATCGGCTTTGCACGCCGCTTCGCCACCTACAAGCGCGCGACACTCGTCTTTCGGGACATCGACCGGCTGAAGGCGATCGTCAACAATCCTGAGCGCCCGGTGCAGTTCATCTTCGCCGGCAAGGCGCATCCGCATGATGAGGAAGGCAAGGCGTTCATCAAGCGAATCGTCAACTTGGCGCGCGATCCCGAACTTCGCCAGAGCATCGTGTTCCTTGAGAACTACGATATGCTGGTCGCCCGTTACCTCGTGCAAGGAGTCGACGTCTGGTTGAACAACCCACGCCGGCCCAAGGAAGCGAGCGGAACCAGCGGCATGAAGGTCGTTTACAACGGCGGGCTGAACTTCAGCTCGCTGGACGGCTGGTGGGCGGAGGCCTATTCGCCGGAGGTTGGCTGGGCCATCGGCGCTGGCGAGGAGTACAGCGAGCGCGCCGCCGAGACGCAGGACGCCATCGAATCCGAGGCGCTGTACAACGTCTTGGAGCAGGACATCATCCCGCTGTTCTACGATCACAGCCGGGACAGTCTGCCGCGCGGGTGGATCCGCAAGGTGAAGTCGAGCATCAAGACACTGGCGCCGTTCTTCAACACGCGCCGAATGGTTATGGAGTATGCGCAGCGGTACTATCTGCCCGAGTTCGACCGCGCCTATCAGCTAATCCACCCTGACTTGAAGCGTGGTTTGGCGTTTGCCGCATGGCGCGCGAGCCTCGATCAGGCATGGCGCGGCGTGCGCGTGCTGCGCGTCGACGTGCCGGGCGATACGATGCACGTCGGTGACAAGGTCGAGATCAAAGCGGTGATTTCGCTCGGCCAACTAGAGCCGGGTGATGTGTCCGTCCAGCTCTACTCCGGCCCGCTGACGACCGACGGGGACATCGACGAAGGCGAAGCCATCGAGATGGAGCATACGTCTAGTAAGGGCGGCGAGCATACCTACGTGACGACGCTGGGCTACGGGTTCAGCGGCGATCGTGGCATCTCCGTGCGCGTGATCCCCAAGAACGACACGCTGTCGACGCCGTTTCTGCCGGGGCTGATCACGTGGGCTTAGGCAGGGCGCCGCGCTGACTCAACGGGCCGCGTGACGTACGCGGCCCGTTTTGTTGGCGTTATGTGCGGCCGGTGCTTATCGGCCGACCACATCGAACCCGGTATACGGCCCGCATTCAGCCGGGATGACGAGCGCCGTGCCGGGGATCACCATCCGCGTGTTGGTGATGTTGTTCGCGGCGAGGATGCAGTAGTGATCCTTGTTGAGGCGCGCTCCGATGCCGTCGACTGTCTCCTGCGGCTGAACGACCACGACTTCGCCGGAGAACTCGGCGCCTTCCGCCCGTGATTCAAGCTGGTGCAGCTCGGCAGGGTTCGGAAATCCATTGTACGGCGTCGCGCCTTCCGGGATAAACAGCGACGTGCCCGGCGCGACGTTCGGCGCATAGCCGAGGTTGTTGACGACTCGCAGGGTGACAATCGAAATGTTGAACCGCTGCGCGATGTCCATCAACGTGTCGTTGGCGGTGGTCACGTAGGTTTGGCCCGGAACGTTCGCCATTTCGGGCGCGTTCGCCAGCGTCATCGCCGGGAACATGCCGTATTCCGGCGCGTTCACGGGGAGCATAATGACCGTGCCTGCTTCGAGTCGGCGGCCATCGGGGATGCCATTGACCTGTTTGAGCGCCTGCACAGAGATGTTGAAGACCTGCCCGATCTCGTCCAGCGTATCCTGAGGGCGCACAACGTACGTGCCGTCGGCGCCCGTACGACCGGGTGCGTTCGGCCGCGGGTTGATCACCGGGGCAGCGCCGTCGTACGCCGGACAGGTCGCGCTGATGACGAGCTGGTCGCCGGGCTGCAAGATCGCGCCGACCGGTAGGTTGTTCGTCTCCCGGATGCACGCCACACGCACATCGAAGAAGGCGCCGATGCGGTCAAGATTGTCTCGTTCCACAACCGTATACGTAACGTCTGATTCAAGGATCTGTGCCGGCGCGTCGGCCTCTTGAGCCGCCACAGGCACGGCCACCAGCACGACGAGCAAGAGTAGGATAGCCCGCTTCCAGTTCATGTTCGCGCGTCTCCTGAGTAAGAACCGCTGTGAGTGTAGCATACCACATCGCGTGAGTCGCGAAACGCAAAGATGCGGACACATGCCATACCCGGTACCTGACGATCATCTGACGCGCCGCCCGAATTCTCCGCATCATGCTAGAATAGCCACGGGGATACTATTAAGGAAGATGCCGGATGCGCCCAGTTCAAATTTTAGTGTTAGCCTCAGCTTTCTGCGCCTTGTTGGCTGGCGCTGGAACGTCGGCGCAGTCGATACCGTTAGCCGTGCCCGCAGCCCCCGGCACGCTCGCTCCGATCTGGGTCGCCGAACTCGCGCCGGGAACCGATCCGGATCAACGCCGCCGCGCAGGTCGTTGGTGAATCGCGGCGCGATCCCCGGCAGCACGAACCGCTATGTGTTCGGGCCAGCGGGCGAACTCGACGCCGGAGCGCCTTCGCCTCAAGTGATGTACACACAGGACTCGCGTCAATCTGGCGTCGTGTTCTTGCAGCAGCAAATGGCGCTCGGTCGGTATCCGCGCTTTACCGATCCGCTTTACGGCAGTCAGTGGCATCTGAAGAACACCGGTCAGGGCGGCGGGACGGCAGGCATCGACGCGAACGTCGAACCAGCGTGGGCTGATGGCTATACGGGAACAGGTGTCGTTGTGGCAAGCGTCGATGACGGCGTATGGCATACCAACCCCGATCTCACTCCGAACTACAGCGCTCCCCTGAGCTACGATTTTCTGGGGAGTGATCCGAATCCCGAAGGCGGCTGGCACGGCACATCCGTCGCTGGCGTGATGGCGGCCGCCGACGACGGGGTGAACTGCGGCGTTGGCGCGGCGTATAACGCCACGCTGTCAGGACTGCGGATGCTCGGCGGCCTCACAACCGACGCGATCGAGGCGCAAGCCCTCGGGTTCATGCCGCAGGACATCGACATCTACAACAGCAGTTGGGGGCCGTCCGACAACGGCGTGACTCTCGAAGGCCCCGGCCCGCTGGCGCTCGCGGCGATTGAGGCCGGCATCACGTCGGGGCGCGGCGGCCTCGGCTCGATTTACGTTTGGGCAGCCGGCAATGGTAAGGCGAATCTCGACAACGTCAACGCCGACGGTTACGCTAACCTGCGCTATACCATCGCCGTCGCGGCCATCACCAACGGCGGCGTGAGTTCGTGGTACAGCGAGCACGGGTCTCCGATCCTCATCAGCGCGCCCAGTAACGGCGGGTCACTGGGAATCACGACGACGGCGGGCAGTCCCAGCGGCTGTACCAGCAGTTTTGGCGGGACAAGCTCGGCGGCGCCGCTGGCGGCGGGCGTCATCGCCCTGATGCTTGAGGCCAATCCGAACCTGACTTGGCGTGACGTGCAGCACATCCTCGTTCACTCCGCCGCGCCGGTTGACGTCTCTCATTCCAATTGGCAGACGAACGGCGCGGGCCATGCGTACAACCACTATTACGGTTTCGGGCGTATCGACGCGGGGGCAGCGGTAGCACTCGCGGAAACGTGGGCCGGAGTCGCGTCGGAAACCAGCTATGACAGCGGTACGATCACGGCGGCCAACGCCATTCAGGACGGCCCCAGCGGCGCGTGGACGACGGTCGACTTCAACGTCACGGACACGATCAACGTCGAGAGCGTCGACGTGTGGGTGACGGCTCAACATGCCAGCCGTGGTCAGCTCGTCTTTGAACTGGTTTCCCCCTCAGGCATGGTCAGCCAGCTGATGCCCGGCCGGCCCGACAACGGCGACGACTACACCAATTGGCGATTCAACACGGTCGCGCATTGGGATGAGTTCTCGTACGGAACGTGGACTCTGCGCGTGCGCGATGCCGTCGCGGGCACGACCGGTACGCTGAACGATGTTCGGATGCGCATCTACGGCACGCACAGCGACAATATCGTCATCGTGAACGAGCCATCAGACGTCACCATCCTTTACGATGAACCGGCTGAACTGTCGGTCGTGGCGGCCGGTCAGAGTCTGTCATACCAGTGGTACAACGGCATATCCGGCGATACATCCAGCCCGATCGCTGGCGCGCAGTCCGCAGTGCTCAACACCGGGCCGCTGACCACCGGCGCGTCATACTGGGTGCGGATCGAGAACGGCGTCACGTCGGTTGACAGCGCAGCGGCGTCGGTCACCGTCACCAACAGCCTTCAGGTGCTGCGCGATCCCGCGTTTGACCTCGGCCTCGGCGCATGGGAGTTCGTCAGCGAGAGCAAGTTAAAGTGTTACGGGACGTACATTTCGGCGCCGTGCAGTATGCGCTTGAAGAACAACTCCGCTGCGGACAAGGGCGTAGCGCGCCAAACCCTTGACGCGGGGACATACGAGTTCTCGCTGCGCAGCACGGACGGATTCCGCGTGCGGTTCTTTGCATTCGCCGATCCCGCCGTCAACGCCGTCGTACAGCTCAAGATCAAGCACGCCGACCCGCTGGCGACCACGATTAAGCTCGTGATCCCGATCCCGGCGGACGGCGGATGGTATCTGATGGAAAGCCAAGCATGGCTCTATCGCAATGATGTCACGAAGGTCATTTTCAAGGTCAAAGACAAATCGGCGTCGATCGGCGCGAAGCTGTGGATTGACGACGCCGCGCTGTTCCACGAGCGAGGAGTGATCCGGCGAACCGACAGCCAAGAGCTGCTCCCGCCGCCGGCCGCGCCGAGTGGATTCCGCGGCCCCGGCTAGGCTTCTTGCAAGTCGCGGGCATGTGCCACGGTCGATAGGGACAGTCCCTGCCGGCTGAGGATGATGAACCCGTGGAGCGTCGGCGGCAGCCAGATGATGACATGGGCGAGCAGCGCATACGCGACTGCGTCGGCTTGCGGCACACCGAACGCGATCAACACGGTAGAAGCGAAGTATTCGAACACGCCGACGCCGCCGGGCGATGACGGGATGATCTGGCCGAGGTTGACCGCGCCGACGACGATCAGCATGAGCATATAGTTGACCGGCACGACGTTGAACGCGACCGCGACCGCCGTGTACGCCAGCGCTTCGATCATCCACGTCAGATAGGACGTGCCGACCGCGCCAAACAAATCACGCGGCCGGCTGAGGCCGACGGTGCCGTTGATAATGTCGTCGGTCAGCTGCAAGATGCGCGCGCCAATCCGATCAGGTAGGCGCTTGGCGACCCAACCCGCCACGCGGCGAAACAGGCTTGGCCGGAGCGCGAGAAAAAAGAACATCAGCACCGCGGCCAAGAACCACACTCCGGTCAAAGCGGCTCCGTTGCGCAAAACATCGCTTTCGAGGTTCAGCGCGATCAGCCCCACGAGGACGAACGTCACCATCACGATACCATCGAAGGCGCGCTCGACCAGAATACTCACGCCGCTTTGGGCAATCGGGACTTTGTGCGACCGTTGAAGCAGCACGCACCGCAGCACTTCACCTGCGCGGAAGGGGTAGATGTTGTTGCCCATGTAGCCGATATTGACCAGCTCGTACAGACGCGTGAAGGGCACCGGCTGAACGCCGTCGATCAGGTACTTCCAGCGGCGTGTGACGACGAGACGAACGGCGAATGAAATGGCAAATCCGACCACCAGCCAGCCGAACTGGGCTTGGCGAATCGCGTCCCACGCGTCTTCCGGCCGCAGACCTCGAAACGCCAGCACCAAGAACACCGCGCTGACGCCTAAGCTCAGCGCAAACATGAGCATCCGTTTGCGGTTCATGCCAACCTTTCAGATCGCACGCAGGCGTGTGAGAACGCGTTCCAGCTCGTCGGGCAGTGGCGCCACAAACTCGAGTCGGTGTCCGTCGTCGGGATGGTCGAATGCGAGTCGGGCAGCGTGTAGAAACGTGCGCCCCAATTTTAGCCGCGGCTTGCGAAAACCATAGGTCGTATCGCCGACAACCGGACAGCCCATGTGCGCGAAGTGCACACGGATCTGATGTGTGCGGCCGGTCTCGATGCGAACGTCCACGAGCGCATACCCCCCCGTGAACGTCTCGATCACGCGGTAATGCGTAATCGCGGGCCGGCCGCTGTGGCTCACCGCCATACGTGTGCGATGTTCAGGGTCGCGCGCAATGGGCAGCATGATGGCGCCGGCGTCCGGTTTGGGCGCAGACTCCAGCAGCGCGATATAGTGCTTCGAGACCGTATGCGCGGCAAACTGCTTGATGAGCGCGTTCAACGCCATCTCCGTGCGTGCCACGACCATCACGCCGGACGTCATCTTGTCAAGCCGGTGTACGATGCCATGCCGGCGCTGTCCCTTCACCATCGCCAGTTCGGGATAGCGCGCCAGCAGACCGTTCGCCAGCGTCCCCCGGTCGACGCCCGCGCCGGGGTGCACGATCATCCCTGCCGGCTTGTTAATCACGGCGAACGACGGTTCTTCGTACAGCACGTCAAGCGGGAGCGCATCGGGGATGAGTTCACTCGGCGGCGGTGGCGGAATGACTATACGAATTCGTTCGCCGCGTCCCTTGAGCTTGGCGGCCGGCTTCGCAATCCGTCCGTCCACGGTCACGCTTCCGTCACGGATAAGCGTCTGAATCTGCGCGCGCGTCAGCCGGGTGATCCGTTCCGACAACCAGCGGTCAAGCCGGTCTGCCGGCTCGCTGGCGACGAGGTCGATGGTCTCGCCGCCGTCGCTCACTCGGACTCCCGCACGGTCAGCGTGAACGTCCCGCCGACAGCCGGACTGATCGCTTCAACCTCGATAATGAGCGCGAGATCGGACGGGATCGCTAGGCCGAGGAATCCCGCCCCGGCTCACCCGGACTGAGCGCATAACTCTCGTCAAGCGGCCGACTGTCCCCCGGCAGCAGCAAGCGAACGGCTAGGCCGCGCGCCAATGCGCCGTCACCCAGCACGACGATGTCGAGCTTTTGACCGGCGCGTGCGATGAGTTGATACTGGATACGGCCACCGGGCGAGACCTCGCCGGTGACAGGCTGGCCGATTTCGATCTCACCGCCTGACGCGACACCTCCAGCCGCCGCATCAGCGGTTATCGGCCGATTGCCGGCAAGATAGCTGATCGCCGCCTCAAGCAGCACATCGCGGCTGCTCAGCACACTCTCCGCAGTCACCGGGACGCGCACGGTCGGGCGCACGCCGATCCCTTCGATGTTGATATTACCCTCGGCGTCTACCGCGCGGCTGTGGGTGTAATTGAACGTGGCCCCATCAGGCATCGAGATGGGAACGACGCTGCCACCTAGCCCCGCCGTAGGATAGTGGCCGACAATGGCGGCGCGTCCCTCAAGCGACATAGCCCACGCGAACGACTCGCATGCGCTGGCGCAGTCCGGTGAGATCAGCACGGCGACCGGCCCATCGTAACGGCGATCCTCTGGCGGCAGTATGAATCGATCCTCAAGCAGCGGATTGATGGCGAAATCCTGCCGGCTTTCGCTGTACTCGGCCGTGTTTCCGATGACAATTGGCTCGTCGAAGAAGTACGCCGGAAGCTGATCGCCCAAAAAGCCGGATCCGCCGCCGTTACGCCGGATGTCGATGATGAGTCCCGGCAGTTCGCTGTACCGTGCCTGCGAGAGAGCGCGTTCCCACAACGCCACCGTGAGCGGCAGATCATCACTGAAACTATAGATGCTGATGATGCCGTAGCCGGTCGACGGATCGACCCGAAACTCGACCGGCAGCTCCGTTCCGGACAGGGGGCCGTTCAGGGCGGCGGCAAGAAAGCTGTCACTGTCGAGCATCGTGGTGAGCGACGTCGTCAGTTCGGTACCGTCCGCGTGCTGTATCGTCAGTTTGACTGGCGTGCCGATCGGCCGGCGGTGGACGAAGCGGAGCTGTTCAAGGCGCAGCGTGTGCGGCGTGCTAAAGGATCCGGTGTAGGGGACGACCTCAGAGACCGCTTGACCAATCGGCTCTCCGTCAATCGAGAGGATCCGGTCGCCTACGACGATCCCGCCGGTTTGCGCAGCACCTCCCGGCGAGAGGTAGCTCACGATGACCGAGCCGTCGTCCAGCTCTCGCAGCACGAAGCCCAACCCGCCTGAGACATCGCGCTGGAAGTCCTCAGGGACGCTCGGGCCAGACACATGCCCATCAGGGATGCTCCACGCGAGATCACGCAGTGCGCGCCGGAATGCGAGCGAACTGCGATTCCGCTGCGCCTCCTCAACACGCGGCAAGAACTCGGCCCGTTTCGCCTCCCAGTCGATATGCTTGTACGCGGTAAACGCGTACTCCCGGCTCAGGTGATCGATCATCGCGTTGAACGCGTCGGTGTAGCTGAGCGTGCTGAAGTCGGTGAGTTCCGCCTCCTCGGCCTCCAACAGATCCATGGACGCGATCGTGCTGCGGTTGATCGTAAACGGCTCGGCGGTGATGTCGATCATCGACCACCCCGCCTCGACCGGCATGCTCGGGTCGTCATCGGTGAACAGCACGCCGTCCACGCCACGCCCGGATGGGAACGCCTGCTCGCCGTCCTCTGCGTAAACCATCAGGGTTCCGCGCTGAAACTCAAGGAAGCTGTCGATATCACTGCTGATGACCGCGCTGTTGATGATGCCGGTAACGTAGTCGTCGCGCCGCTCCAGAAACGGCGAGTCCCACGTATTCGACGTGACCGCGACCACGTAGATCTGCACGCCTGTGTCCGCGACGTCGTCATTGTCAACGTCAAGCGCCTCACCACGGCCGCTGTAAGGCATACTCAGTTCAAAGCGAAACGGCGACTGAAATGGATCGGTCGTGATGGCCCCGATGATCTGCGAGTCCTCGGCGGGCATGAAGTCAATATCTTTGGCGATGATTCCGTATGCGTCGTACAACACAACGTATGGATCAGGCAGAAACAGCCGGAAATACGGGAAGGTGTAGGACGCTGAACCGCTGAGGTGCTCAACACCGCGTCCAGCGGGAATTTGGGCGATTGAAGGCGCGGCCGACAGCAGCAGAACAGCCAGCATCCAAGCAAAGCGGCGTAACATGGCAGGGTTCCCTTGCAATCCCGACAAGCAGTGAGAGACGTAATGGATGCACCAACGCGGCCACACTGTGAGAGTACCCTAAAACCGTCCCGGCGTCTAAACAGGAACCCCGTGATCTGAGGCTAGCAGCAGCGAAGGTGGAGTCGCGTAGGAAAAAGAAAAGCGAGAGAGATGAGTTGGCAGCGGCCTACTCTCCCACACCGTCGCCAGTGCAGTACCATCGGCGCTCGCGGGCTTAACTTCCGGGTTCGGGATGGGACCGGGTGTACCCCCGCGGCTCTAGCCACCAACACACCTCCCTCGCCTTTTCTCAAGGGGGATATCGGGTTTGCGGTTTGCCGTCTACGAGTAACTTTTCCTCACGCTCCGGTGCGCGAAGCGATCTGCTCCCTGCATCACCACCCATTCTGAATGAGGTCTTTCGACCATTAGTATCGGTTCGCTCCACACATTGCTGCGCTTCCACGTCCGACCTATCCAGCACGTCGTCTCCATGCGGTCTCAGGGGGAGTCTCATCTTGAGGCCGGTTTCCCGCTTAGATGCTTTCAGCGGTTCTCCGCTCCGAAGTTCGCTACCCGGCTGTGCCACTGGCGTGACAACCGGCACACGAGCGCTTCGTCCATCCCGGTCCTCTCGTACTAAGGACAGACCCTCTCAAACTCCCTACGCCCACAGCGGATAGAGACCGACCTGTCTCACGACGGTCTGAACCCAGCTCACGTACCGCTTTAATGGGCGAACAGCCCAACCCTTGGGACCTTATCCAGCCCCAGGATGCGATGAGCCGACATCGAGGTGCCGAGCCTCGTCGTCGATATGAACTCTTGGACGAGACTAGCCTGTTATCCCCGGGGTAGCTTTTATCCGGTAAGCTACGGCCTTTCCACTCAGGGCCGTAGGATCACTAAGCCCGACTTTCGTCTCTGCTCGGCGCGTTGGCCTTGCAGTCAAGCTGGCTTCTGCCTTTACACTCTTCAGCGGGTTTCCATTCCGCCTGAGCCAACCTTTGGGCGCCTCCGTTACTCTTTCGGAGGCGACCGCCCCAGTCAAACTCCCCATCTGCCACTGTCCCCCGTACTGTCCTACGTAGGTTAGGGCCAAAACGTTCACAGGCTGGTGTTTCATCGCTGCCTCCACGCACGCTGGCGCGCACGCTTCCCCGGCTCCCAGCTACCCTACACAATCAACGTCCTAGCGCAATAGCAAACTAGAGTAAAGCTCCACAGGGTCTTTTTGTCCTGCTGCGGGTAACGCGCATCTTTACACGTACTTCAATTTCGCCGGGTCCCTCGTTGAGACAGTGCTCCACTCGTTACGCCTTTCGTGCGGGTCGGAACTTACCCGACAAGGAATTTCGCTACCTTAGGACTGTTATAGTTACAGCCGCCGTTCACCGGGGCTTCGATTCAGAGCTTTCACCCCTCCTCTTAACCTTCCGGCACTGGGCAGGCGTCAGCCCCTATACGTCCGCTTTCGCGTTCGCAGAGACCTGTGTTTTTGGTAAACAGTCGGCAGAGCCTCTTCACTGCGGCCAGCTCTCGCTGGCGCCCCTTCTCCCGAAGTTACGGGGCCTTTTTGCCTAGTTCCTTAACGAGGGTTCTCCCGTTCGCCTTGGTATTCTCTACCCCTCTACCTGTGTCGGTTTCTGGTACGGGCGGCTGCTTCGTTAGATTGTGGCTTTTCTCGGATCTCGGTACCTCTCACTTCTTGCTTGCGCACGGCATCGCGGGATCTCCCCGCTTACCACCGTCATCCACTGCGACGGCTGAGTCTCCCTTGACCTTCCACTTTCCCCTGCAACCGGTAACGGAATATTAACCGTTTGTCCATCACCTACGCTTTTCAGCCTCGGCTTAGGCCCGACTAACCCGACGCGGACTGACCTTCCGTCGGAAACCTTAGAGGTTCGGCGACACTGGTTCTCACAGTGTTCTCGCTACTCATGCCTGCATTCGCACTCCTGCTCGCTCCAACGCCTCTTCCAAGTCGCCTTCTCCGCTCGCAGAACGCTCCCCTACCATGCTTTCGCATTCCTCGCTTCGGTGGTGTGCTTTAGCCCCGTTACATTTTCCGCGCAACCGCGTTTGACCAGTGAGCTGTTACGCACTCTTTAAAGGGTGGCTGCTTCTAAGCCAACCTTCTGGCTGTCTCTACACGGTCACATCGTTTCCCACTTAGCACACACTTCAGGACCTTAGCGGTGGATCTGGGTTGTTTCCCTCTCGGCTGCGAAACTCATCTCACGCAGCCCGACTGCTCGACTTTCAGTGTCCGGCATTCGCAGTTTGGTTGGGTTCAGTAAGCTGGACGCCCCCTAGCCCATCCAGTGCTCTACCTCCGGCACTGACATCGAACGCTAGCCCTAAAGCTATTTCGGGGAGAACAAGCTATCTCCGAGTTCGTTTGGCATTTCACCCCTATACACAGGTCATCCCCGTTTTTTGCAACAAACGTGAGTTCGGGCCTCCACGTGATGTTACTCACGCTTCACCCTGCCCATGCATAGCTCACCCGGTTTCGTGTCGAATAAATGCGACTGGCCGCCCTCTTCAGACTCGCTTTCGCTTCGCCTCCGGCTGTTACTGCCTTAAGCTCGCCACACCTATTCACTCGCAGGCTCATTCTCCAAAAGGCACGCCATCAGGAGCTTGCGCCCCCTCTGACTGGTTGTAAGCACACGGTTTCAGAGTCTCTTTCACTCCCCTCGCCGGGGTTCTTTTCACCTTTCCCTCACGGTACTTTTGCGCTATCGGTCGTCTAGTGTGTTTAGCCTTGGAGGGTGGACCCCCCAGCTTCCCACGCGGTTAGCGTGCCGCGTGGTACTCAGGATACTGACCCTCTGCCTCTGCTGCGTGTACGGGACTCTCACCCTCTTCGGTCGGCCTTCCCAGACCCTTCCACTTCGCTTCAACAGATTTCCGTCAGTCCTTCAACCCCGGTGGAACGCGTCCACCGGTTTGGGCTGCTCCGCTTTCGCTCGCCACTACTCGCGGAATCCTCTCTCTTCCTCGGGCTACTTAGATGTTTCAGTTCGCCCGGTTCCCCCGCTTTTCAGCGTGACCCGGCATGACCCGGATCGGGTTTCCCCATTCGGACATCTCTGGCTGCTCGCGGGTGCACACCCCTGACCAGAGCTTTTCGCAGTGTACCACGTCCTTCTTCGGCACTAGACGCCAAGGCATCCCCCGTGTGCCCTTACTTTCCTCATTCGAGAACACAGTGGTCATGCAAGGAGCATATCGCTCCCCGCTTCACCCTTGCGTGTATCGCGTTACTCGTATTCGGCTGTTAACCTGCGCCGGTTTATCTGCCCGGCGGCGGCGTGGAACATGCGCTCCATACCACCGTGAGGTAGCTAAACCTGAGAAAACTGAAAACTGCTGCGCTTAGCAGCAGAACAGTGAGACAGACGAGTCCTTCGGTCTTGAGCACCACAACCCCGGATGGGTCTTGCTTAGGTCGGGTAGTCTGCTCGCGCTCCTACCCGCTGTGCTTAGAAAGGAGGTGATCCAGCCGCACCTTCCGGTACAGCTACCTTGTTACGACTTCGTCCCAGTCACCAGCCCTGCCTTCGGCAGTAGGCTCCTTTCGGTTACCTTCCCGACTTCAGGCGTGACCAGCTCCCATGACGTGACGGGCGGTGTGTACAAGCCCCGAGAACGTATTCAACGCAGTGTGCTGACCTGCGTTTACTAGCAACTCCAGCTTCATGCAGGCGAGTTGCAGCCTGCAATCCGAACTACGACGCGCTTTCAGGATTTGCTCCACCTCGCGGTCTTGCTTCCCATTGTGCGCGCCATTGTAGCGTGTGTGTAGCCCTAGATGTAAAGGCCATGCTGACTTGACGTCATCCCCACCTTCCTCCCACTTGTCGCAGGCAGTCGGTCTAGACACTTGTAACTAGACCCGGGGGTTGCGCTCGTTTTCGGACTTAACCGAACATCTCACGACACGAGCTGACGACAGCCATGCAGCACCTGTCTCCCTGCCTTTCGGATTCGTACTTTCATACGCGGTCAGGGGATGTCAAACCTAGGTAAGGTTCTTCGCGTAGCCTCGAATTAAACCACACGCTCCGCTGCTTGTGCGGGGCCCCGTCAATTCCTTTGAGTTTTAGCCTTGCGACCGTACTCCCCAGGCGGTGCACTTACCGCGTTGGCTGCGACGCTCACTCCCCCGTAGAGGACCGAACATCTAGTGCACATCGTTTACGGCACGGACTACCGGGGTTTCTAATCCCGTTCGCTCCCCGTGCTGTCGCGTCTCAGCGTCTGGTGTCGTCCAGGGTGCCGCCTTCGCCTCTGGTGTTCCTCCGGATCTCTACGCATTTCACCACTACACCCGGAATTCCACACCCCTCTACGACCCTCTAGCTCGGCAGTCTCATCCGACCTCTCCCAGTTTAGCCGGGAGCTTTCACGGTTGACTTACCGTGCCGCCTACACGCCCTTTACGCCCAGTAATTCCGGATAACGCTTGCGTCCTACGTGTTACCGCGGCTGCTGGCACGTAGTTAGCCGACACTTATTCCTGCGCTACCGTCCTTCCTCGTCACGCAGAAAAGGACTTTACGATCCGAAGACCTTCATCGTCCACGCGGCGTCGCTGCGTCAGGCTTTCGCCCATTGCGCAATATTCCTCACTGCTGCCTCCCGTAGGAGTCTGGGCCGTGTCTCAGTCCCAGTGTGGGGGGTCACCCTCTCAGGCCCCCTACCCGTCGTCGCCTTGGTAGGCCATTACCCTACCAACTAGCTGATGGGCCGCAGCCCCCTCCTCAAGCTCCTTAGACTTTTCTCACTAGGCCTCTCTTCCTCGTGAGCTTATCCGGTTTTAGCCCTGCTTTCGCAGGGTTATCCCAGTCTTGAGGGCAGGTTAGCTACGTGTTCCTCACCCGTCCGCCACTATCCCCGAAGGGACCGTTCGACTTGCATGTGTTAGGCACGCCGCCAGCGTTCATCCTGAGCCAGGATCAAACTCTCCATCAATTCTCTCAAGGCCATGGTTCTCCCATAACCTCGGGGCTCTTCTGTCTCACTCTTCTGCTGTTAAGCTGCTCTCCGCGCGCAAACATACCTGCGGCAGTTTTGCGCGGAACCGACAGATTAGCATCCTCGCGTTGGAGAGTCAACCCCATTTTCCCCAGTTTCTTAAACTGTTTTGGATAAATTGGGATATCTGTCCAAGCAAGTGCGCTTTTCTCAGTTGTCGCTGAGTGGCCCCACAACCACCCGATGCGTCGACGAGTACGCGCTGGCGGTAGCCTCGCCCTTACGCGCGCTCCGTCATCCTCTGTTCGGTCGTTTGTTAACGTCGCTCTAGCGACAAGGGCGGCATTATAGCCTCGGCCGTTCCCGTGTCAAGGGCGGTTTGCGAATGCTGTCACAAATATCGTGCTCAGGCGGTGTCGGCGACCAGCTCGCTTCCATCGTCTGCCGCCGTGGACGGATCATGCCGCTGCTTGCGCGACGAATCCCGCGCCTCCGAACGGTCGCCCAGCACGTCTCTCACGTAAACCTCACGGACGAGGATCTGGAAGATCGCCGTGATCGGCACGGCCAGCAGGATCCCCAGAAAGCCAAACAGCGAGCCGCACACAATTTGGCCCAGCAGCACCAGCACCGGCGGAATGCGGATGCTCTGACCGAACAGCAGCGGTGTAAAGACTTGGCTTTGCACAAACGAAGTCCCGTAGATAACGACGATGATCCAACCCACGCTGCTAGGCGCTTGTACAACGCCGACCACGATTGCGGCGATGACGGCGACGAGCTGCCCGAAGTTCGGGACGAACGACAACAGCCCCGCCAATACACCGAGCGCCGCTGCCTGTTCGAGCTGCAGCAGGCTCAGCCCGAGCCAGCTCGCCACCCCGACGAAGATCATCGAGATGAATGTCCCTTCCAGCCAGCCCCGCACCGAGTCGTACATCTGAGACATGATGGCGCGCGCCCGTTCGCGATACCACATCGGGAACAGCCGGATCATGCCCTCGGCATAACCACCGGGGTCGATCAAGAAGTACAGGCTCAGGAAGATCACGATCAGCACGCTGAGCACGGTGCTGGCGACGTCCCCGACGAACGGCAGCACCGACACGCCAATCTGCCCGATCGCGGTCGCAATCTGCCGCGCGACTTCATTCACGAGATCAGCATCGACACGCACGCTTTCGATGATCGGACGCAGCGACTCGTACAGGAAGCTGTCTGGATACGCCAACGGCTGCGCAATCAACATCACCCAGCGCGACGGGTTATAGCTCGCGGCGTGGTCGAAGATGTGATACGGGAACGGCGCGGGCGCCAGCAGCTCGGCCTCGTTGATGCTCTGGATGAGCTGAACGACGCCCTCCGGCAGGATTTCAGTGGTCAGCGTATTGAACTGCTCGATAAGCTCCGGCAGCATGACACGTCCGAGCAGCAGCACGACACCGGTCATCACCGTCAGGGAGAGCGCGATCGCCGGGCCGCGCCGCACGTTGTAACGCGCCAAGAAGCGCACCGGCATCGTGACCAGCACGACGAGCACGACAGACGCCAGCGTGAGCAGCAAGATGCTGCGAATCGCCCACAGCGTCGCAAACGTGATCGCCACACCGGCGGCGATGAGAACCCATCGAAAGGCTTGCAGGTTCTGGCTGTTGGTATTGGAGGTCATAGGGGGATTTGATCGCTTATCGCATCAAATCACATAACCCCGATGCCGGGCCGGCGTTACGTTCAGCCGGTAAAGCGCACGACAACCAACGTCTGATCATCAAACGGATCAACGTCCTCGCAAAACGCGTCGACATCCTTCAAAATCGCGCTCAGGATCTGATCGGCAGGCAGATGAGCATTACGCTGGAGCGCGGCGATCAACCGTTCCTCGCCGTACATCTGATCCGCCCTGTTGGACGCCTCGGATACGCCGTCGGTGTAGTACACGCAGATGTCGCCGGGCTGCATGCGAATCTCATCGCGCCGCAGTGGATTGTCCGGGAACCACCCGATCGCGCGCCCGCCCTGCGGCAGCAGAAACGCGCGCTTCTCGTTGTGCCGGTAGAGGATGGACGGGTTATGACCAGCGTTGACATGCTCGACCATGCCTCCCGTGCGGTACATACTGAAGTAGACCGTCACGAACATGCCGCTCTCGGCGTCTTCGAGGATCAGGTCGTTGGTATGCGAGAGCGTATCGAGCGCGGTTGAGCCTGCGTGCGCCATCGTGCGGATCATCGTCCGTGCGACCGCCATAAACAACGCGGCCGGCGCGCCCTTGTCTGATACGTCGGCGATCACCACCGCGAAATGGTCGTCACCGAGCGCGAACACATCATAGAAGTCGCCTGCGACCTCGCGCGCCGACTCCCAGTGCGCGGCGATTTCGTAGCCGGGCATCTGCGGCATGTGCTGCGGCAGCAGTGACTCCTGAATCTCGCGGGCCATTTGCAGCTCACGCATCAACCGGCCCTGCTCGACCGCGAGCGAATACAGGCGGGCATTCTCCAGCGCGATGGCCGCGTGCGCCGCAACTGCGCCAAGCAGATCGCGGTCACCGGGCGTGAAGTTTCCGGCGCGCATCGACGTATCGACGTAGATCACGCCGATCAGCCGATCCTTAATCAGCAGCGGCGCGCACAAGATGGCGCGCAAGCCGCGTATGATGATGCTCTGCCCCGGCTGATACCGGTCATCGAACTGCGCGTTGTTGGTCAGCATCGGCTGGCGCGTCTTAATGACCTGATTGACGATGGTCGTGCTGTAGCCTTCGGTATCGTTCGTCGGGCCGCGCGCCACCAGCACGCTAGGTTCACCGGTGGCCTCATCTACGCGCAGCATGAAGCCGCGTTCCGCGTTGACGACCGTCATCACCGCGCCCATGATGTTTTCAAGGGCGGTGTCGAAATCGAGACTGGAGTTCATCATCCCGGACACCCGGTAGATCACGGCGAGATGATCTGGAGACAGGTTCAACGCCTCGGACATTCGACACCTTTTGAAGTTGAGCGACCTGCTATAATGCTACCCTGTTTCGCGGGTTATGACACAGGAAACCCTCATGTCCCCTCAGGATTACGCGGCGGCGCACGCTGATCGGTTCAACACAAAACTATTCGACCTCGTGCGGATCCCCTCGGTGAGCACAACGCCCGAATTGGCGGGAGAGGTCAAGCGCGCCGGTCAATGGCTGGTGGATGAGATGAAGCGGATCGGGTTCCCGACGGCTGAATTGATCGCCACCGCCGGACATCCGATCGTGTACGGCGAATGGCTGACTGCCGGCGCCGACCGCCCGACCGTCCTGATCTACGGACACTATGACGTTCAACCCGCCGACCGCGAAGCCGATGGCTGGGCGACCGATCCGTTCGAGCCGGTCGTCAAGGACGGCGTGTTGTATGCGCGCGGCAGCACCGACGACAAGGGGCCGGTCGTCGCGCACCTGAACGCTATCGAGTCGCTGGTGAATACCGATGGGCTTCCGGTCAACATCAAGGTGATCTTCGAAGGCGAGGAGGAGGTTTCATCACTCCATCTCGGACAGTTCGTCGCCGAGTACAAAGACCGCCTGTCAGCGGACGCGTGCCTGATCTCGGACACGTCGATCTACTCGGCCGAACAACCGTCGATCGTCTATGCGCTGCGCGGCCTTGCGTATATGGAGATCCACGTTCAGGGGCCAGCCACCGATCTGCACAGCGGCGGCTTCGGCGGCACCGTACATAATCCCGCGCAGGCGCTGGCCGAGATCATCACCAAGCTGCACAATCCCGACGGCGCGGTGAGCGTCCCCGGCTTCTATGACGACGTTCGCCCGCTCGGCAAAGACGAGCGCGACGAGCTGGCGAAGACCCCGTGGACGCAGGAGGACTGGTCACGGGCGACCGGCTTGACGACCCCGTGGGGTGAGCCGGACTACAGCCTGCGCGAACGGGTCAGCGCACGCCCAACCCTCGAAGTCAACGGGATGCTCAGCGGCTTCACCGGCACGGGCGCGAAGACCGTGCTGCCCGCCAAGGCGATGGCGAAGATCAGCTGCCGGTTGGTCGCCGATCAAGAGCCGCGTGATATTTACGAAAAGGTCAAGGCGTATGTCGCGCAGATCACGCCGCCCACCGTCACGAGCGATGTCCGTCTGCTGCATGTCGGTGACCCGGCCCTGACCGAACGCGATTCGACCGCGATGCAAGCGGCCATCGACGCGTATACGCAGGCGTGGGGACGTCGGCCGGTGTTCATGCGCGAGGGTGGCAGCATCCCCATCGTCTCCGACTTCCAGCGCGAGCTTGGTCTCCCCGTGATCCTGATGGGGTTCGGTTTGAGCACCGATGGCGCGCACGGCCCCGACGAGCACTTCAGACTCGATCTGTACCACAAGGGCACTCAGGCGATCATCGCATTCCATCAGGCGTTCGCGGAGCGGAGCCGCACGTAATCGCGACGCCAAGAGGCTCAGTCATGCGCGTTTCTGTGATCGCTACCGTCCTCAACGAGGGCGAGTCGATCCGGCGATTACTGGAGTCGCTGGCGAGTCAGTCACGCCTACCGGACGAGATCGTTATCGTGGACGGCGGCAGCACCGATCAGACCGCAGCGATCATCCAGAGCTACACCAACCGCCTGCCGATTGTGCTGCGCGTCGAACCCGGCGCGAACATCAGCCGTGGGCGCAATCTCGCTATCGCTGCGGCATCCGGCGCGATCATCGCCGCGACCGACGCCGGAGTGCGCCTCACCGACCGCTGGCTAGAGTACTTGATCGCGCCGTTTGAAAGCGATCCGTCGGTGCAAGGCGTCTCCGGTTTTTTCCTGCCGGACGTGCGCACCGTGTTCGAGGCGGCGATGGGCGCGACCGTTCTGCCGCAGCGAACAGACATCAACCCGGCGACATTCCTTCCCAGCAGCCGCAGCGTGGCGTTCACCAAAGCCGCGTGGGAACGTGTCGGTGGTTATCCGGAGTGGCTTGATTACTGCGAGGATCTGGTCTTCGATTTCCGTATGAAGGACATCGCCGGCCCGTTCACGTTCGCGCCGGATGCGCTCGTCTACTTTCAGCCGCGCACGTCCCTGCGCGCGTTCTACAAGCAGTACCGGCTGTACGCCCGCGGCGACGGCAAAGCTGACCTCTGGCGTAAGCGTCACGCGATCCGCTGCGGCGCCTACTTGATCGGCGCGCCGCTGATCGCCGCGGCGGGCTTCGTGATCCACCCGACCGCGTGGGGGCTGTTTGCCGTTGGCGCGGTGGCGTACTGCCGCCGACCGTGGTCACGACTGCCGGCGGTCATGCGCGGGCTGCCACACGCCGGAACCCTTGATTTCGTGAAAGCGGCGGCATGGGTTCCCGTCATTCGCGTCGTCGGTGATGTCGCCAAGATGATCGGCTACCTGCCGGGGTGTTGTGGCGTATCCGCCATCGTCCGCCGGACTGGCGCTGAGCCGGGATGGTTTTGCCACACGGCGGGTTAGGTCGTATACTTCCGGGGACTGGTAACACGTCGGAGGCCTCCATGACCTCAATCACGCGTTATAACTTCAAGGTGCTGATCTACGATCCGGACACGTATGCGCGCCACGCGATCTATACGTTTCTGGCTTGGGATCGGCGCACGCGCGTCACCCTACGCACCGACAGCCTGAGCGGCATGTGGCAGCATCTCCACAGCGTGCCGATCGCCGAACAGCCGGATTACATCCTGATTGACGCCAATCATGTCGGCGGGCCGGCAGACCTGCGGCGGATACTCGAACAACTGCGCTTGGAACTACCGCGCTGTCGGGTTGTATGTCTTGCCCAGCAGTTCGACCTCGACCTCGTGACCGCCGCTGCCGATAAAGGCGCAAAGGCGTTCCTGCTCAAACATGAGGTCAACTTGCGTATCGGATGGGCTATCGTCTACTCTGAAAAGCGCGATTTCACCGTCACGTCCGGCGTCTCCGACGCTGTACGCGCCGTGCGCGGTGTGCCGCCGCGCCTACAGCACGCCGCGATACTGCCGCCCAGCTTAAAATTCCCCCAGCTCACCGCGCGCGTCAAAGAAGCACTTGAGCTGTGGCTTGGCGGGATGCCCGCGTATCTCGTCGCCGATGAGCTTGGAATCGGTTTGAGTACGGTGCGCGGCTACATCAAGAAGGCGTATCGCATTCTCGAATCCGCCGTAGATCTGGATTTCCCCGACGAGATCACGCAGCAGGAACGCGCTTTCCTGCGCTATACGGCGCTCGACGAACGGGATTAGCGCCGCATTACGGCAGCCATGTCCGCGAGACAATGCGCGGATCGACCCAATCGCCGTTGATGTTCATCTCCCAATGCATGTGCGGCCCGCTGCTGCGCCCCGTGTTTCCGGACATGCCCAGCACTTGACCCGCCGTGACCTTTTGGCCGCGCGTGACGTGGATCTGCGACAGATGCGCGTATCCACTGAATACGCCCTGCCCGTGGTCAACGATCACGTAGTTGCCGCGGATGTCCAGTAATCCGGCGAACGCCACCGTCCCGGCCGCTGACGCCTGAACCGGGACGCCAGTCGCGGCGCGCATATCCCATCCGGTATGGCGCGTCTCGACCACGTCATTGAGCAGGCGCAGCTCGCCAAACGGCGACGTGAATTCGCCAAAGATAGGCATCGCGAAACCGGTTTCGTCCCACTGCCTCGGCGCGGTATTGTCTTCAAACACGGCTGACAGTCGCGCGAACTCCGCACGTTCGATCTCCGGATCAATCAGGTACGCCCGGTCGTTCGGCACGGTGAAGGTACTGCGGACGAACCCGCCCAGCCCGACACGGACACGCGTCGACGCCGACGATGTCCCCGCCGCAGTATCGACGTATACGGTCAGGTCATATTCGCGTGAAGTCTGCTCGATATTGGCCGACAGGATCGCGAACAGGCCGTCATCGCGGGCGGGGAAGAACGGGATGATGTCGCCCAGCCACTCGGCGCGCGCCGCCGTGACGCCATCTCCGATCACATGAAGCACGCCGATCCCGCCCTGCTTGATCGCATCGAAATACAACTGCACCTCGACCGCACCGATGGTCAGTGTCGTGCGCGCGGTCGGGCGTTCGGGCGGCGGTAGGGTCGCAGGGATTTCGGTCGGTGTGGTCGTGCCGTCGGGGGGCGGCGTTTCGGTGGTCTGGGCAAACGCCGGAGCAAAAACGCAGCTCAATACGGCGCCGAGCAGCAGGATACGTTTCATCCAATTCACTGGGCGTTCCTTACGTTCTCACGTGTTATGGTGTTGGAGTCTCGGTGGCAAGCAGTGATACGTCAACCGTGACGCTGTCGAAGACGGCTGCCAATTCGGCCCGGCCCGGCCCGTCGTAGGCTTCCAGAGGCTCGACATACGCGTACACGGCGACATTCAGCCCTTCGACGTTGAACGCGGCGAACCATCCTTTGAGGCTGGGCAGGCCGTCCGGGCACTCATCCGCCGCATAGTAGGTGCCGCGCGCGGTGATCTCGCCCATGCGGAACGGCCGCTCCTCGTCGAACGAGTATTCGCACTCCGGCTCGATAATCGCAAACAGCAGCAAGCGCAGGGCGTCGGTAAACACGTTGGCGCTCCCGCCGCCAAATCCGGATACGAGATTAGGGAATCCGTACAGGACGGTGATCACGCCTGTGCCGCCCGTAATGGGGCCGCGATAGTAGCCGAACGGCACCACGCCAAGCTCATCGAGTTCGGGCATAATGATGGCATCTGACGCGACCGTCCAGCCTTTGGGAAGCTGTATGTGCACCGGCGGCTCGACATCGGTGATGACCAGCGGGCTAAGCGTGACGACAACCTGATCAGGGTCGTCGGTGGGCGGCGGTTCATCCGTCGGGCCGGCCGTGGGTGAAGCCGTTGCGACCGGCGCGACAAACAGCGTGTTGGTGGGCACCAGCGTCCGTGCAGTTCGATCCGGTGTCGGCGGTGTGCCGGCAGGGGCCATCGAGGTCGCCACCGGGACGAGCGGAGCGTCAAGCGTCACCGGCGCGGGTGGAGCGGTCGTCGCCTCGCACGCCGCTAGAACGAATACAACGATCAGCGCAAGGATCAGCCGCATTACGATAAACCCGCCTGTGTGCCGAATGGCTCGATATTCTCCGGCGAGTCGAAAGCCGGGCTGTTGACTCGCTTCGACACTTCGTACGCCGCCATCCGGTCTTCATCGACAGGCGTAAGGATCGACAGCGCCTCCGCAGCTTGAAGTTCACCACCGAAGAGCCAGTCGGCGTAGCGATCACGCGGCAGGATGACCGCCATACGGTTGTGAAACTGGCGGATGTAGTTGTTCGGCTCGGTCGTCAGAATCGTGCAGGTGTGCAGCTCATCGCCATCGGGGCTGCGCCAGATTTCCCACAGGCCGGCAAAGGCGAACACCTTGTCGTCCTTCAAGTGGATATACAGCGGATTTTGACCCTTCTTCGGCCACTCGTAGAACCCGCTGGCGGGGATCAAGCAGCGGCGGCGACGCAGCGCGTTCTTGTACGACGGCTTCTCAGCTGCCGTCTCAGCGCGCGCGTTGATCATCTGGCTGCCGATCGAGATGTCCTTCGCCCACGACGGGACAAGCCCCCAGCGGTGATACGTCAGCTCTTTGGGGGCCGCGTTGGTGATGACAGCGACCGGCTGGGTTGGCGCGATGTTATAGCGCGGGGCCAGCGGGGCTGGCGTGGTCTCTAGATCAAATGCTAGTTGGAGCGTTGCAGCGTCGGCAGTGAGTACGAATCGTCCACACATCGCAAATTATCCTCGTCCCCGTTTATGTGGCGGCTTACCCATCTCGGCGATCTGGCGCAGCACCGTTAGCAGCGTGAGGGCAAGCCCGAACAACTGCGCCGTCTGGATCGGCTGCGGGCCTTCTTCGTTCTCGTTCGAAGCCCGGTGGAAAAAGTACGTGCTCAGCAGGCCCAACGCAAGCCCTCCCACTCCGCCGAACAGATAGCCGGTCAGCGAGCGTTTCCCGGCTGACTTAACGGGCTTCAACGAACCGCTACGGGTGGGCAGACGTTTCATCCGCTGCGCGTTTGGCTCCATCGCCGTCTCCTTTCGTCTCGTCGCTGTCGAAAATACGCCAGAGCGGGGCCAGTCGTTCAACCGCCGCTGACAGCCCGATCAGCCGCGAGCCGCCGCTGCGCACAACATCACGCGTGCGCTGCGTGAGGTCGGCGGCGGCGTTTTCCGCGCGCACGGTCTGGCGCACCGTACTCTCATCGAGACGGCCGACGCCCCAGATCGCGGCGGTCACGCCGATCATCAGCAAAAACGATACCAGCAGTAGAGGGATCAAACAGAGTGCAATCACGAAAAGGTTTGCCAGCACACCGATGTGCGGCCCCGCGGCAGCGATCATCACACTCATCACGGCGATGAACAGGACACCCCCCGCCAAAAACAGCTGCCAGACATGCCTGCGCTGACCTGAAAGCTCACGGAGACGGGCCGCGTCAGGCGTCGTGTTAGCGGGTTGTGGATCCGTCATCGAAGATCCCAGTCGGGTGGCATCCGCGGCCAGCACGTTCAGCCTCGTTCTCCAACTGTACGAACTGATCGTAATAGCGCACATCGGGATCATACCGGACAGCTTCGCCCCAGCCCTCGGCGACCAGCTGCTGATTGACGAACGTGTCGCCGACGTAAACATAACGCAGAAGCCGCCCGAACCGGTCGGTATCGCTGACATCCGCCACCAGCCGCACCGTCTGACGTTCCACCAACGCGCGATTGGCGCGGGTCGCGTCGCTGTAACACACTTCGTCACGTTCCGGTGTGTTGACGCCGACATAACGGACGCGGACGGTTTCGCCGTTCAGATCGACGTCGATGGTATCGCCGTCGATGACCGTGAGCACCCGCCCGACCTCTCCATCGCCCGCCGTCGGGGCCTCAGGTTCGAGTGAACATGCGGCGAGTATGAGCACCGCAAGTACACAGATGATCGCACGCGCCATGCGGTACAACACCCAGAAATCGTTGTCTAATCACCCTTCAATCATATCACAAACGGCTGGACTCGACGGGACGCACATCCTATAGTTGCTAAAGATGTCCGCACGACTTGGAGGCTGCATGCGCATCGCCCGTGCATTCCGAACGATTGGCGCTGTGCTGCTGCTGGCCGCGCTGGTCGTTCCGCTTTCCGCGCAAGACGACGGCGCGCGCCAGACGGTCGAAGCATTTCTGACCGCATGGGATCGCGCCGACAGCGCCGCGATGTGGGCGCTGCTCAGCCGGCAAAGCCAGCAAACGTATCCGCAGGAAGTCTTCACCAATCGCTACATCGTGGCGAATACGGCGATGGGGCTTGAAGGCGTGGACTACACGGTTGGGAACGTCCACCTTCAGGGGCTAACGGCCGCCGTCTCGTATGACGTGACGATCGAATCCGGCTTGTTCGGGCAGATCGTCGACACCGGCCGGACGATGCGCCTCGTGAACGACGCCGGTCGTTGGGGTGTGGCGTGGTCAAGCATGGACATCTTCGCCGAACTGCCATCAACCGGCACCCTGACATCGGATGGTGACCTTGCCCCACGCGCCAACATCTACGACCGCAACGGCCAAATCGTGGCGGGGCGCGGCCGTGTGGTGACGATGTACACCGCGCGCGCAAACATGACCGATGAGCAGGGCTGCAAGGCGCTCATCTCGCGGCTGACTCGCCGGCCGTTCATCGCGTTCGACATCCTGTTCGCCGCCAATTTTCCAGAGACGATCTTCTATCTGGCCGAACTGAACGCCGAGGATTACGACGCCAATCAAGCCGCGCTGACGTCAACGTGCGGGGTGAGCATCACGCTTGACCGTGAAACACGCACCTACTATGGCAACAACGCCATGTCACACGTCGCCGGGCACGTCGGCCAAATCACCGCTGACCAGCAGGCGCAGTATGAGGCGCTCGGCTACAGCGCAGGCGACTTGATCGGTCAGGGCGGCGTCGAGCGTATGTTCGAGCGCGCGCTGGCCGGCACCCCTGAGCGCACCTTGCGCATCACCGAACCCGGCGGCGTAGTCTTGCGCGAGTTCTCCAGCATCGGCGGCAGCGCGCCGACGCCGGTGCAGATGACGATTGACCGCGAACTTCAGCTCGTCGTGGCACAGGCGATGGCGGATGCCTACGACTTCGCCTATCCGACGTGGGGCAGCCCGCAGATTTCCGGCGATGGCGCGGCGGTCGTATTGGATGTCAAAACCGGCGAAATCCTCGCGATGGTCAGCTTTCCGTTGTTCGACCCACTGCTGTTCGACCCGACCTCGCCTGAGCCGGCGCGCCGCGTCGAGCTGCTTCAGCAGGTCAGCGCCGACACGCGCCAACCGTTCATCAACCATGCCACACAGTCACGGTATACGCCGGGATCGGTGTACAAGCTAATCACGGCCACAGCGGTGTTGAACGAGGGCATCGTCAATCCGGGCGATATCTTCTCCTGCGGGCTGCGCTGGGATGGCCGGCCCGTCGGCGACGATGTCGAAAGCCGCCCGGACTGGCGCGAGACCGATGACTTCCCACCCGCCGGGGACATCACACCGGCACAGGCGATTATGGCATCCTGCAATCCGTTCTTCTTCCAGTATGGCGCGGAACTCTACAACGCTGAGGGCAACAAACTGGCGGAATACGCCCGTATGCTGGGCCTCGGCGAGCCATACGGCATCTTTACCGGCGCGGTTGAGGCCGCCGCCGATCTCGACACACCGAGCTTCACCAGCGAAGCCATCAGCATCGCCGTCGGCCAGCGCAACGTGTCCGTCCCGCCGATTCAAATGGCGGTGGCGGTCGCCGCGCTCGCCAACGGTGGCACGGTCTACAAGCCTTCAATCGTCAAGCAGGTTGGCGGCTTCGACGGCGCGGCAGTATCACAGACCTTCGAGCCGGTAGTCCTCAACACGATTGACTTCCGTCCCGGCGTATTGGAAGAAATTCAGGCGGGGATGTGCGGCACGACCACGAACAAAGACCTCGGCACGGCTTATATCCGGTTCGACAACGCGCCCTACCAGGTATGCGGTAAGACCGGCACGGCACAAACAGCACGTTATCCCAACGCGTGGTTCGTCGCGTACGGCCCGGCCGAAGACCCGGAGATCGCGGTCGCTGTCGTGGTCAGCCAGTCGCTCGAAGGATCACAGGTCAGCGCGCCCATCGTCCGGCGCATCTTCGACTGGTATTTCAGCGCGCCGGAGTACGAGCCGTTCCCCGAATGGTGGGCGCAGGGGCCTTACGTCCCGCTGAACATCCCGGCAGGCAGCACTGGAGGTTGATATGCCTGATTCTATCGTGCGTTGTCCGTCCTGCGACGGATATGGCTGGCTCACCGACGACTTCACCGGCGAGACGGGTGACTGCGACTGGTGCGCTGGAACTGGCTACGTCTATCGCAGTCCCGACGGCATCGACCGGCCCATTCCGCCCGCGGATTACGGCACGGTCGCCGCGCGGCTTGAATCGCTGGAACACGAACGCCTGCACGATCTGGGATACTCCGGCAGCGCGCTGCACCCCGACGATCAGCCGATTCGCCGGGGCAGCGCCGATGATACCGAGGACACGCCCTAGACAAACAAAAACCCCGGCGCTAACCGGGGTTTTGCTGAGCGGGTGACGGGACTCGAACCCGTGACATTCTGCATGGCAAGCAGACATTCTACCACTGAATTACACCCGCGCTGTGCCTATGAAGATAGCACAGTCACAGTGGATGGTCAAGAGTGAAGTGACCTGCGCGGCCGCCTTTAGCGCTCCTTACCTGTGTGCGTGTTCGGCAGCAGCATAGCGATACCCGCGCCGATCAGGCACAGCACCGCCGCGACCAACCCGACCTCCGCCAAGACCTCGACAGTGATCTGCGCCGCGGCGTTAATGTCTTCCAGTCCTTCCACTACCCCGACACGCTGCGAGAGTAGTGTATTCACGCGCGTCAGGGCCAGCGCCGTCAGGGTCGATACGCTGAGCGTCATGCCGACGAGCCTGAGCACGATCACCAGCGCCGACGCCACCCCGCGATGATGCTCGTCGGCGGTGTCGATGACCGACGCGCTGATCGGCGAGAACGTTAAGCCGATGCCGATGCCGATGATGACCATTTCGAGCACGACCAGCGCATCGGACACCGTGTACGTCCACGTCCGCCACACCAACACGAACCCGAACGCCGCGATCAACAAGCCCGCGACTGTCGTCGTTCGGGCGCCAATCCGTTCGCTCAGCCAGCCGCCGGGGAAGGCCGCCGCCGCCATCGGCACCGTCAGGCCGCACAGCATAAGCCCGACGACCAGCGCCGTTTGCTGCAGCGTCGAGGTGCCTTCAAGCCGGACATTGACGAGGATCGGAACCGTCACGAGGCCGACGAACAAGACGTATCCGACGAACAGATTCGCCAGCAGGCCGACCGAGAGCGCCCGCCGCCGGAACATCCTCAAGTCGATCAGCGGAGACTTCACTCGTCGTTCGACCAAGATGAACAGGATGAAACTCAGCGCTACGCCCAGCAGCACCGGCGCAGCATAAGCAGGCAGCGGCGAAAGCTCCTCGAAGCCGGATACGTCAACGCCTACCTCGATGTTCGCGCCGAGTCCCAGCGTCAGCCCGGCGAGCGCCAGCACGATCAGGAACGCGCCAACATAGTCAAACCGGCTCCGTTCGCGCACATCCGGCACGCCGCGCAGAGCCACCAACATCAGCACCAGCGCGGCGGCCGTGATCGGCACATTGATCCAGAACAAGCCTTGCCACGGCATGAACTGTACCGCGATCCCGCCGTACAGATGCCCAAGCACCCAGCCGAGCGTATCGACCGCGCCGATCACGCCTAACGCCCTCGCACGTCGCATTGGCGGGAACACGTCAGCGACCAGCGCAAGACTGACCGGCACGAGCGCCCCAGCGCCGAGCGCTTGCACGATCCGGCCGAGGATAATCACGGCGAGCGTAATGTCAGGCCGGTCGGGCACATGTCCGAGACGGAGCATCAGACTGTGAAAGAAGTCGGTCGGCCCGAGATGCGCCATCGCCACCAGAATCGATCCGGCAGCGAACACGCCGAGGCAGATGACATACACCATCCGCCGTCCAACAAGGTCGCTGACCCGGCCCATGAACGTCATGCTGATCGCGTACGCCAGCAGATAGCCACTGACGATCCATGCGGCATCGTCGAGGCCGGTTTGCAGCGGGATTTCGAGGTCGACGATGAGTTCTGGCAGGAACGCGGACACGACGGTCAGATCGAGCGCGCCGATGAACACCGGCACACTCACGATCGCGACGATCAACCATGGCCGAACGGCAGCAGGCGCCTTCCCGGCGTCAATCTGTGGGCGCAAGCGCGGCCACAACATCACCGGGACGGCAATCGCGGCGCCGATGACCAGCGCAAGGATTCCGAGCTGCGCCAGCGCCTCGAAGGGGATACGCCCGGCCGTGGCGGTCACTGGCGCGACAATCGCGGGCGCCGTCCAGTCAACTCCACCCGGCGGCACAACATCGACCGGCTGATTGATGTCATAGACGTTGATCGTCCAGCGGGTCGGCTCATCCGCCGCGGTTGGCGCTGTGCCGGGCAGCTCTAAGATAAGACGCGCGGGGAACCCGGTGTCCGCGTCGAGAAAGACCTCCAACGGCAGCAGGCCCTGTATGTTGAGCAGGCCGACCACCAGTGCGCTCACCTTTGGCCCGCTCGCCACGCCGCGCAGGTGATGAACCTGCATACCATTTTCAAGGATGGTTCGGCCCAGATAGTCAAGGTCAACGAGGCTGGTCAGCGCGGCTTGGAAACCACTGTCTTCCGCAATCAGCGCCACCGGGTTGAAACCGGGCGCGAAGTCCTCATTCACCCAATCGAGCTGCGATACCCGGAACCATTGGTCGGTCGAGATGCTGAACACCTCGACATCCATCGCGATACGCGGAAACGACTCGGTGACAATACGAACGCTCGCTTGCAGTGTGTCAGGATGGACATACTGCGCGCGCGCGAACCGGAACTGGACGTTGACAACGCCGCCACCCAGTACGATCGGAATGACGTAGTCATCACCCGTCTGTTCGACATAAAGCCTGAAAGTTTGGGCGCTGCGCACGGCATCTGCCGCACGCTGCAGAAGACTCATCGGGTCTTCGGGTGGAGTAACTTGCTGGGGTTGACACCCGACAAGGATGCCGACCGCAGCCAACACGAGAACGAGGAGCTTGCGCACGTAGTAACCCTTGCTCGCTGCGTAAGTCACGACTCAGTATACGTTCAAACACGGGCCAAGGTCACGGGCAATTCGCGCCGTGAATCGAAGTTCGCACATCGCCGTTACGTTGCTGCGCGTCCGTGGTCGGCGCTGTCGAGCCAAATCGTCACCGGGCCATCATTGACGATGTGTACCTGCATCATCGCCCCGAACACACCGGTCTCGATCTTGAGGATGCCTTGCTCGCGCAGTTTGCGGCAGAACAACGCAACCAACGGCTCGGCTTGCTCTGGCCGTGCGGCCATCAGATACGAAGGACGGCGCTGGCCCTTAGCATCGGCATACAGCGTGAACTGCGACACCACCAGCACCGACCCGCCGACATCCAGAATCGACCGGTTCATCTTGCCAGCCTCGTCATCGAACACACGCAGCACCGCTGTTTTGCGAGCGAGGATGTCGACCTCGGCCTCGGTGTCGGTATGAGTGATCCCGACGAGCGCCGCGAACCCGTGCTGGATCGCGCCGGTGATCTCGCCGCCAACCGTTACCTGTGCCTGTGTGACGCGCTGCAGCAGTACGCGCAATGTCGCCTCGATTCCCCGTGGAGTAACTTCAACTGGTCATCATCTGCGATTGTGCGATAATAGCGACCGCTTCTTCAAGCGTTGTTTGTCCATTCCCGCCACAGAGTTATCGCGTTATGTCGCAGTTCACCATTATCAGCGCAGATCAATCCGTGTCCGTTGAGCTTCATCCAGATCGCTGGGTGGCGGTCGATTTGACGGATGGACTGCGCAGGGTCATCTTCGAAGCGGTCATCGATGGGACGCTGACCTCCAGCCCGCAGTTCAACCGGCTGCAGAAGCTGCCAGCAGGCGGCGTCGGTGTACACGAACTCAAAAGCGTCGTGCTGGGCTGGTCACCTGCGCTGATGGCGTGGCAGCTTGGATTCGTGGTCAAGCCGGAAATCGCCGAACAGCGGAAGTCGCGCTGGGTGGAGTTGGCGCGCTGGCATGACGAAGACGGCGCGCAGCACAGCCTCGCCGCCAATCGGGTCGCGCAGGCGCTTGCGCGGGTCACGCGTCTGCCGCTCAAGGTCATCCCGCCGAAGGCGCTGCCAAGCGATGACACGCCGGCAGAGCCAGCACCGCTGCCGCCGCTTCCTATTGATCTCGGCACGTGGGAACTCCATCAATCCGGCGACGCGCTGGAATTTGCGCTGGCGGCCCGCTGGCGCCGCAGTCGTATCGGCCGCATCATCTGGTACGGCTTGTGGACGGTCGCATTCATCGCCGTTTCGGTGCTGTCGCTGACCGTTGACCTCGCCCTGCCTAACGCAGGAACACTGCTGCCCGCGCCCCATCTGCTGCCGTATATGGGCCTTTTCGTCGCAGTCATACTGATCCTTCTAGTCATCAAGAACATCGTCGAGATCGCGCGCCAGCCAACGCGTATCGTGGTCGATCCCGCCACGTCCTCCATCTCTGCGCGGTTGGGACGGCGCACGACATGGGCAGTGCCTTCGCGCGTCATCGACAGCGTGTACGTCTCGGAAGTGCTGAGTCATCGCGGCAAGCGCCTCATGTCGCAGCACGCAGAGATCAACCTGCGCGTCGGCCCTGAAACGTTCAGGCACTTGCTGACCATCGAGGATGAACTCGACCTCGGCGCGAAGAACGGACACAAGCTGAAGAACGTCGTCGAACCGATGGCTGACGACGATGCCGACACCCCGCTGTCCAACGCCGCGCTTTACGTATCGCGCACGCTGGGCAACGTCCCCATCTGGCGCGATCAGCGGCCGGGTTGATACACGCTTGCAGCGCAGGAATCACACCACCGCCGCGTCATGTTTAAGGATCTTTAATACACGCGATTTAACATTTGGACTTATGCTGGGGGAACCCGCGGGTGGCGTTTCTTTCCAGCGCTTGCGGATTTAGGATCAACAATGTCAACTCAACGTCCTTTAGTTCTCTTCACCAATGATGATGGTATCAACTCGCCCGGCCTGTGGGCATCCGCCGGCGCGTTTGCGGATGTCGCCGATATTTTGGTCGTCGCCCCTGCCGAACAACAAAGCGGCACGGCGCGCAGCTTGCCGATCACGAGCCGGGGCAATATCGCTGAGCGCACCCTGACTATCGCGGGCCGTGAGATCACCGGCTACGCGGTGAACGGCACGCCGGCGCAAGCGGTGCAGCACGGCGTGTATGAGATTGCTCCGCGCTGGCCGTCGCTGGTCGTCAGCGGTATCAACTACGGCGAAAATGTCGGCAACGGCGTCACCATCAGCGGCACCGTCGGCGCGACGCTCGAAGCCGCGTGTCTCGGAATCCCGGCGGTCGCCGCGTCGCTGCAAGTCCCCAAAGATCTGCACCTGACATACTCGCGTGAGGTCGACTTCAGCACGGCGGCGTATTTCGTTCGCATGTTTGGCGAATGGATGCTCAACAGCAGCGAACGGCCGGTCGATGTCGATGCGCTCAAGGTCGAGGTGCCGGCGCGCGCGACGCCTAACACGCCGTGGAAGGTCACGCGGATCAGCCGCAAGCGCCTGTTCTGGCCGGTGCGGCCGCCGCGGCGCGACCTGACAGTCGATGGTACGGTCGGCTACGCGCAGAACCTCGATCCGTCGACAGCCGAGCCTGACAGCGACATCTACACCGTGCTCCACGAAGGGTTGGTGTCGGTCTCGCCGCTCAGCTTTGATCTGACGTCCCGCGTTGACCGCGACTCGCTGCAATCACGGCTGCAGGCGGCGTATATGCTGCCGGTGAGCATGAACGGCCGAAAACCGGGAATCTGATCGTCGCGTCTCCCGAATTGGCGCAACACTCCGTATAATCATGCACATTCGCTGGCTTCCGCGTGCGAGGGGTGTGTATGCTGCGCAGTTTTCTGCTCTATCTTTCGGCCGCCCGTTGGCGCGTGCGTTGATGTCGCGATTCTTCCTTGCACGCCGTGTGGCCCGGCGCTTCGTCGCGGGTGAAAAGCGCGCCGAAGTCATCGACGTGACCCGTAAGCTGAACGCCGAGGGGCTGCTGGTGTCCGTCGACTATCTCGGCGAAAGCGTGTTGAACGAAGCCGAGACGAAAGCGGTCGTCGCCGAGTACGTCGCCCTCCTCAACGCCGTCGCCGCTGACGCGCTCAAAGCCAGCGTCTCGCTCAAGTTGACACAGCTTGGCCTCGACATCAGCGAAGACCTGTGCCTTCGCAATATGCGCGATATCCTCTCGTTGGCGCAGTCGCTAGGTAACATCCCGGTAACGATTGACATGGAGTCATCGGAGTACACCGAGCGCACACTGCGCATTTATCGCACGCTGCGCGACGAGTACGCGTTCACGAACGTTGGTACCGTGATCCAGAGCTATTTGTATCGCAGCAAGGACGACATGCGCGCGTTGGCCGGCGAAGGCTCTCACATCCGCCTGTGCAAGGGCGCTTACCTCGAACCCCCGACCGTCGCCTTTCCTGAGAAGAGCGACGTGGACGAGCAGTACCGCGAGATCGTCGACGAGTACCTTGCCGCACCGCTGCCCGCCTATCTGTGCATCGCCACCCATGACGAGAAGATGATCGCCGCCGCTAAAACAAGTATCACTGCGCACAGCGTCCCGCCTGCCCGCTTTGAATTCCAGATGCTGTACGGAATCCGGCCGCAGCGTCAACACGAGCTGGCCGCCGAAGGGTTTCAGGTGCGCGTCTATGTTCCATACGGGGAAGCGTGGTATCCCTACCTGATGCGCCGCCTTGCCGAGCGCCCCGCAAACCTTTGGTTCTTTGCCAAAAGTCTGTTCTCTCGCTAAAGTCAGGGAGAACCATCCACATTAGTAGACTTACATAGAAAGGTACCGCCATGAGCGACGAATTTACGCTGCACACTTCCGAGTGGGTGTACCCCTCCGAGGCCGTGAAAGCAGCCGCGAAAATCAAGGACTATGAAGCCCTCTCCGCTGAGGCCGCGCGTGATATTGAAGCGTTCTGGGCCAAGCGCGCCACCGAGACCCTCGACTGGTTCGCCCCGTGGGAAAAAGTGCTCGACCGGTCTAACGCGCCGTTCTTCAAGTGGTTCGTCGGCGGGAAAATCAGCGTCGTCCACAATGCGCTCGACCGGCACATCGCCGCCGGCAAAGGGGATCGGATCGCCTACTACTGGGAAGGTGAACCCGGCGATTCGCGCGAGATCACTTACGGTTGGCTGAACGAACAGGTATGTAAGTTCGCCAACGTCCTCAAGAGTCTCGGGGTCAAGAAGGGCGATATCGTCACGATCTACATGGGCCGCGTGCCAGAGATCATCGTCGCGATGCTGGCCTGCGCCAAGATCGGCGCGATGCACAGCGTGGTCTACGGCGGGTTCAGCGAGCAGTCACTGGCCGACCGTATCGACGACGCCAAAAGCCGCGTGATGGTCACCTGTGACGGCGCGTGGCTGCGCGGCAAGATCGTCGCGCTCAAGGACATCGCCGACGCCGCCGTCGCGCGGTCGTCGACCATCGAACACGTCGTCTGCGTGAAGCGCACCGGTCAAGCAGTCAACATGACCTCAGGCCGTGACCAGTGGTGGCACGATGTGATGGCATCCGCCAGCCCGGAGGCCGAGACGGTGCAGATGGATGCCGAAGACCCGCTGTTCATCCTCTACACCAGCGGCACGACCGGCAAACCGAAGGGCATCTTGCACACGCAGGCTGGCTATCAGCTGCTGATCTCGGTCACGCTGTCTTGGGTGTTCGACATCAAAGAAGACGACATCTGGTGGTGCGCCGCCGATCCGGGCTGGATCACCGGACACAGCTATATCGTGTACGCGCCGCTGATCCTCGGGGCAACCAGCGTCATTTACGAGGGCGCGCCGAACTTTCCCGGCCATGACCGGTGGTGGCAGGTGGTCGAGAAGTACAAGGTGTCGATTCTGTACTGCGCGCCGACCGCCATTCGCGGCCTCATGCGCCACGGCGACGAGCTGCCCCGCAAGCATGATCTCTCCAGTCTGCGCCTGCTCGGCAGCGTCGGCGAACCGATCAACCCTGAAGCGTGGCGCTGGTTCTACAGCGTGATCGGCGGTGAACGCTGCCCGATCATGGACACATGGTGGCAGACTGAGACCGGCGGATTCATGGTCACACCGCTGCCGGTTGTCCCCCTGAAGCCCGGCAGCGCGACCCGTCCGTTCCCCGGCATCATCGTGGATGTCGTGGACGAGGAAGGCAGACCGTGCGGCCCCACCGAGGACGGTCTGCTGGTCATCAAACAGCCGTGGCCGTCGATGCTGCGGACGATTTGGGGCGATCCCGACCGGTACGTGTCACAGTACTGGAGCCACTTCTCCCATGAGGGCTGGTACTTCTCTGGGGACAGCGCGCGCCGCGACGAAGACGGCTATATCTGGGTGATCGGGCGCATGGACGACGTGATCAAGGTCAGCGGCTATCGGCTCGGCACAGCAGAGGTCGAAAGCGGCCTCGTCAGCCATGCGGCGGTGGCGGAAGCGGCGGTGATCGGCATTCCCGACGACGTGCGCGGGCACATCATCTACGCCTACTGCATTCTGGTGGCCGGTCAACAGCCCAGCGACGAACTGGCCGAGACGCTCAAGGCGCACATCCGTCACGAGGTCGGGCCGATTGCGGTGCCGAGCAAGATCGAATTTGTGCCGGCGTTACCCAAGACGCGCAGCGGAAAGATCATGCGGCGCGTGCTCAAAGCGCGGGCGCTCGGTCAGCCGGAAGGGGACACCAGCGCGCTGGAGGATTAGGTAGGAAATCAAGCGGAGGCTTTCACAGCCATCTCAGGGCGAATCTACTCCCCACAGAGACGGTTGCTTTAATGTCAACGAACCTAAGGCCGCGTCCCAACTTTCAAGGTTAGTCGCGGCCTTATCATGTAGAAGGTGACTAGCTAGGTCAGTGGACTGATTCCGTAGTTCATCAGAACTCGCCAGCTCAGCCAACCCATCAAGGCTAATGCGTTGCAGTAGTTTCTTCGTGATCGGTCGCTTCCCATCGCGGAACATTGTTGACTCTAGAAACTGTCTACAGGGGCTTGAGTTGAGCAGCGTTGCCGTTATCGCGCACTCCATAGCCGATTCGAAGGGAACAAAATAGCATGTGTCGTCCATCATAACTGGGCGCTGTCCATATGGACCGATCGCGACGAATTTCGGCGACTTGTACATACCCGAAACTACGACCTTGAAAGGAGCAAAGGAGTAGGGTCCAATGCCGAAGATTGAGAATACTGGTTTACCTTGATAGATTGAGGAGCGCCTACGCTCAAAGACTTGGGAGTGGCTCTGTAGATAAGCCCACAATCGCGGAGCGTTGGTTGATAGAGGCGTTGTCGATTCTCCCACGAAGGTCTGGGTAACAATGACAGCACGTTCAATTCTTGTTGTACGTGCATGGGCGACGTCTGAACTCTTTAGCAGCGGATATACAAAGTCCGACTCGATATGGACAGGTTCACCGAGCTTGTTCCGCAGCGATCCGTCTCGCTGCCAAGTGAGTTCCATAACGTCTGCCGCGTCGTGCTTAAGGCCTTGTCGCCATTGAAATGGAAAGCTACCCTCTACGATGCGCACTTCGCTATATGAGCGCTGATCTGCTATCAGTCCGCGGTCTAGTACACCAATGACGTGTTCCGGACTCGTACTCTTCAAGTCTCGAAAAACAGGAACTTGACTCAAAGCATGGGCATTTCGGCTTACTTCAACCACGAATAGGCACGCATCTACAGACGCTCCGAACCACTTCGCGGCATCGATCTTCCGAATCAAGGCACTAGCAATTGGCAATTTGCCTCGCGAAGCATACTCAATAATGTTGCGTGCTACCGAAGTCTTGCATAGCATCGCGATGGTAGGTTCTTCATCCTTGAGTTCATCGATGAGTTTTAGCCATATAGACTCGGCTATGTCGAAATTTGACCCACCCGTGATCGCATCCAGACCGTTTAGATTCTTGAGATTACGCTTTGTAGGCACATTATCGCTCGATAAAGCACCGAGTTCGGAGTTTGTAACCCAAGGGGGATTACCAAGTACCAGAAGTTTCCCCTTGTGAGGCCATTCTAGTTGAGAACTCAGATCGACATTGAAGATACTTGTGTTAAACAGATCGAACTGACTGCCAAGAGCGTGTTCGTTGAGGCAGCACGCTTTTACGAAGTGACGCTGTTGAAGTTCAATCCCAATCACTTTTGCGCCATCGCTCAGCAGGTGTCCTTCAACTGCTCCCAAGATGAAGTTGCCAACGCCGCACGTCGGCTCTAGTAGTCGATCCCAGCGTTTTCCGGACTCCCTGAGACATGCAACGACTTCTTTCACAAGTCGACGCGGTGTCTGAAAATCTCCAAATTCCCTAGACAAGAAGGTTCTCCACTCCCGAGTCAAGTACAGCGGATTGGGTGATGGCGTGGCCATATTGAAGACGCCATTGGAGAGCATTACTCATTGTAAGGTATCCCTGTACCGGTGGTTGCCTTAGAATTCTCGTCGCTAGCTGATCTCTACCTATCTCATCAAGAGGGAGATTTCGTTCCTCAAGAAGCGCAACAATATCGTCGTGATTACCACCTCTCTCCAGTATTCCCAGTAGTGCGGCGGTTGTCTGAAAGTCTGCGGTGCGCTTGGCGTCAATAAAGAGCACGTGGTTGATGATGAGGGTTGATGCGGATGTATCCAACTCGTCAACTTTGGAATAAGTGAATACCAGAAGGCTATAGCCTAACCCATACACCTTCTGACTCGCGCTTCGATAGGGGCACGACGACTGCGGTTGCTTAATCGAAGTCACCTTCAAGTCGATATCCAACTCAGGGAAATCAATCCCGTGTGCGGAATTTCCTGAAGCCATTTGGTATCGTGTTAACAAATAGTCCCGGAAACCGTGTTCCACGTAAGTTCCTACTGCCTTCCCATCTGTGATACCGTAGAGTTGCGGAATCTGTCGTTGACTCAAGTGGATTGCGAATTCCCGCGCCTCGATCTTTAAGATATCGCGGGTTAGCGGTTGTGGGTTCATTCATTCCTCGCTGCACTCAGGTCAGAAGCGCAAGCCTTTGTCGGATAGGACTTGTATACCCCATATCTCCTACAACGGTTCTTGTGCCGCCTCCACGTCGCTTCGACTGCGCGGTTGATTGCGGCGCACCTCGGCCCATTCACTCCGCATGGAATCAACATACGTCTCGCGTCGATCCCCTGCCCAATCTCTTTGTTCCGTCCGCGTAGTTCAACAATGCTCCGGCGGAGTGTCGGTGGGGCCGCACCATCATCGGGCAGTGAGTCGATAATGCGCTGGATCAACGGCTTCCGTTCACGGACGGGCAGCGCCTTGATCTCCTCAAGAATCGCGTCAAGGGTCATCGCAGGAGTCCTCACACGGATACCGTGATTATACCCGGAGGCCCTGCCCCCCATACCCCTCGGGATGGCTCTGGTGCCACTTCCATGCCGTTTCAACGATGCGGTCGAGGTTGTCGTATTCCGGCTCCCAGCCCAGCTCGGCGCTGATGCGCGTGCTGTCCGCCACCAAGCGCGGTAAATCTCCCGCCCGGCGCGGCGCGTCCTTGACCGGGATCGGATGGCCGGTCACGCGGCGCACCGACTCGATCACCTCCAGCACCGAATAGCCGCTGCCGCTGCCGAGGTTGTACACCCGGCTCTTGCCGTCCTTGAGCGCCTCCAGCGCCAGAATGTGCGCGTCGGCCAAGTCGGTCACATGCACGTAATCGCGGATCGCCGTGCCGTCCGGCGTGTCGTAGTCGGTGCCGTACACGTCAACGTGCGGACGTTGGCCCAGCGCCACTTGAATCACCAGCGGAATCAGGTGCGTCTCCGGGCGGTGATCCTCGCCGATGATGCCGTCCGGATGCGCGCCGCTGGCGTTGAAGTAGCGCAAGCAGCAGTACTTCATGCCGTAGATGCGTTCCATCCACATCAGGTAGCGCTCACCGATGTACTTCGTCTCGCCGTACACACTGCCGGGGATCAGCGCCTCGTCCTCGGTGATCGGGATCCGTTTGGGCGCGTCGTATAGGTTGGCGGTCGAGGACAGGATGAAGCGGTCGACGCCGGTCGCGGTACACACTTCGAGCAGGTTCGTCGTGGCGTTGACGTTGTCACGCAGATACTTGAACGGGTCACGCATCGACTCGCCGACCTGAATGTGCGACGCGAAGTGCAGCACGCCATCGAACGGAGACGCGCCGTCACGCTGATTGACGTCAAAGGCCACCGTCAGCCCCGCCATGTCGAGTAGATCGCCTTGCACGAACTTCGCCTTCGGGTGCACCGCCTGCCGGTGTCCCGCGCTCAGATTATCGAACACTGTGACCTCGTGCCCGCGCTCGATCAACCGATAGACTACGTGGCTTCCGATATACCCTGCCCCGCCTGTGACCAGCACCTTCATTCCGTTCATCCTTGTGTCCTAAAGCCGCAGTCGTTCACTTATACACGCGCCGCCGGTATAACACTTACGGCCGCGGCGGAGAGAAACGCGTCACGCCCGGCGCCTCGACCGCCGCTTGCAGCGTCGTCTCGCCCTGCGTGATCTGCACATCGCTGCCATAAGTCCGCAGCAGACGCCACAGTTCTTGCGCGCCTTCCCCGCTGATCCACACCCGTTCGTCCGGGTTCAGCGCCGCCAAGTTCAGAAGATCGCTGTGCTGCCATTCAACACTCGGACGCTCCGGGTTATACGTGATCGGCCGTACCGACACATACCCCGCCGCAGGGATCAGCTCGGCGGGAGAATCAGCCACGGCCCGGCAGCGTTCGGTCACGTCGCGGTAGTAGCCGTCCGGCAGCGCGCCAAGCGCGTCCGCGCGATGCGCCTGTCCATTCACCACCAGCAGCAGCGTCTCGATAAACGGCGGCCTATTCTCCGGCGCCAGCGCATCCAGCCCGCTGCTCCGGTTGTAAAACTGATAGATCAGCGTGAGTTCTTCGACAAAGACGCGGATCGCTTCATCGCTCACCGATTGGAACACGACGGGGCCGCTCAATCCACCGGGTGGCGTATAGACCACGCGGTTATCGCCGTAAATCGTGCAGTCGGCCACGTCGTTGCGGCGCTCGAACGCATCGACATCCGCGGCGGTCACTTCCGCGCGGAATACAACTGCCAGCGGAGACCGTTCCCAGTCAATCAACCCGACCAGATCGGGCCGCGTCACCGTCCCGATTGGCTCACGAGTCTGCGGCCCGGACTGACAGCCCGCAGCCATCAGCACCAGCACCGCGATCCATACGCGGAGTCGCATCGGCAGTTCCTCTCCAACAACGCTATCGCCGCATTTCTGCTCACGAGTATAGCCATGTCCGGGCTAAACGTCTCATAAATTTCCGCATAGTATCCGGCGCTAGGGGCCGAATCTCGTGATATGATCGACTCAATCGACAGACCTTCGGGGCAGGGTGGAATCCCCTACCGGCGGTGATGGAGCGTAAGTGCTCCTCAGCCCGCGACCCGTCGCGTTCCGAACACCGAACACGGCGGCTGATCCGGTGGAATTCCGGGGCCGACGGTTACAGTCCGGATGGGAGAAGGTCGCTGTACGCCGGATGTGCTGTGCAACGGCGCTCTTATGCTGCCCGTTCGCCTGCACGCATGGTATGATGTTGCCCGTCTCCGGCGGCACGCGATAGTCCTCTACTCGGCCCCGGTCACGTTGAACGGGGTTTTCCGATGCAACTGCCGCTTCCGCTCATCCGCCTAACGCGCATCCCGGTGCGCTATGGCCGCCGCGTAGCGCCGCGCTCGATCCGCCGCTATGCTGGCGTCATCACGCTGGGGCTGATGCTGCTCGCGTGGCAGCTGCTCGTGATGTCGGAAGCCCTACCCAGTTATCAACTCCCCGCACCGGCCGCGGTGTGGGCCGAGTTCGTCGACTGGCTGAGCACTGGCCGCCTATGGCCACACATCTGGACGACCGTGGTCGAGGTCGTGTCCGGCCTTGCGTTCGGTGTGTTGTTCGCCGTTGCGCTCGGTTACGTCATCGCCCACAGCCCGCTGTTGGACGACGTGCTGTCACCGATGATCGTGGCGCTCCAGTCGACGCCGGTCGTCGCCTATGCCCCGCTGCTGGTCATCTGGTTTCCGGGCATCACCAGCAAGACGATCACCAGCGCGCTGATTGTGTTCTTCCCGATGTTGATGAGCACGGTGGTCGGGATCCGCAACGTGCCGCCGACGTTGATCGCCTTGATGCGCGTCTCGCAGGCGACCCGGCGGCAGATGTTCGTCAAGCTGGAAGCGCCGGCGGCCATGCCGGTGCTGCTCAGCGGGTTGAAGACCGCCGCGACGTTGAGCGTGATCGGCGCGGTCGTCGGCGAGTTGATCAACGGAAATGCCGGGCTTGGCCACCTCGTGCGGCTTGGCCTCTCGCAGTACGATATCCCACTGGTGTTTGTCGCCGTTATCCTGCTGGCCGCGCTGGCGATCAGCCTCTACCAACTTGTATCGGCGCTGGAACGCCGCCTGCTGCACTGGCAGCAGTTCGAATAAGTCCACTCATTATGAGGAGTTGCGCATGACATCCCGTTTTCGCCTGCTGCTCGTCGTCTTGTTCGCCGTTGTCGGGTTGAGTTCAACCGCGCAGGACGCGCCGCTTCAGCCGCTGCCGTTCTTCGCATCGTTCATCCCCAACGTTCAATTCGCACCGCTTTACGTCGCCATCGAAGAAGGCTATTTCGCAGACGCCGGTTATGACTTCCAGATTCAACACGGTGACGAGAACATCGGCGTTATCCAGATCGCGCAGGGCGACCCGAAGTTCGGGCTAATCAGCGGTGAACAGGTCTTGATGGCGCGCGCCGCCGGAATCCCGGTCGTCTATCTCTATACATGGTTTATGCAGTTCCCCGTCGCGGTCGTGGCGCGCGATGGTGTCGAGATGGACTCGCCAGATGATCTGGCCGGGCTGCGCGTCGGGATCCCCGGCCCGTTCGGCGCGAGCTACACCGCGCTGACGGCACTGCTCGCCAGCGCCGGCCTCACCGAAGCCGACCTTCAGCTCGAATCCATCGGTTATGTCGCGCCGGACGTGCTGTGCGCCGGTGGCGTAGACGCCGCGGTCGTCTATATCAACAACGAACCGCTCGAAATCCAGCGCCGAATCGACGCTGGACAGTGCGGTGACGTGACCGGTATCACCGTGCTCCCAGTCGCGGACTTCGCCAATATCGCCTCTAACGGCATCGTCACCAATGAGGACGTCGTGAAGAACGAGGGCAGCCTCGTATGGACGGTGACGACCGCGTTCGATCAAGGCGTATTCGACACGGCGACCAACCCTGCACGCGCCTATCTGCACAGCCTAAACCACGTCGAAAACCTACCGCAGTCGCAGGCATTCATCGACGCGCTCGAGGGGTACGCCACGGAGTTCGACGCCCTGCTCGCCACGCTGCCCAGCCCCGACGACATCGCCGTTAAGCGCATCGAAGTCCGCGATGCCCTGCGCGAAGCGTTCGAACCTGCGGAACTCGCGCAGTTCGAGGTGCTGCTGGCGACGATTGAACTTTGGGATCATCCGCTGACCGGCATCATCGACGACAATGCGTGGCTGATCACCCGCGACACGATGGCGATGATGGGTTCCATCCCCGCCGATTTCGACATTACCGGCGCCTACATCAGCGACTTTATCCCGATGGGTATCGACTACGAAGGCGCTGCGCCGATCGCGGTCACGCCGGAGAGTTAAGCCCGCGCCATGCTCGAAATCCGCAGCCTATCCGTGACCTTCACGCAGCCGAACAGCGAGCCGCTGCTCGCCCTCGGCCCGCTGTCGTTTGACATCCCGCCCGGCCAGTTCGTGTGCCTCGTCGGGCCAAGTGGCTGCGGCAAGAGTACGCTGGTCAACGTGATCGCGGGTTTGCAGACGCCAACCACTGGCTGCGTCCGGCTGGAGGGGACGACCATGCGCGGGCCGTCCCCTCGCGTCGGGCTGATGTTTCAGAACGCGACGCTGATGCCGTGGCGCACCGTGCGTGACAACGTCGCGCTGCCGCTTGAGCTGGCCGGTGCCGGCCGGGCACAGCGGATGGAAGCCGTCGACGCCCTGCTTGAGATGTTGGGCCTCACGGATTTCGCCAACGCGTATCCGGGCGGACTGTCCGGCGGCATGGCGCAGCGTGTGGCGTTGGGGCGCGTGCTGTCGCAAAAGCCCCACCTGCTGCTGCTCGATGAGCCTTTCGGCGCGCTCGACGCCTTGACCCGTGAGCAGGTCAGCTTCGATTTGCTGCGGGCATGGCGCAGGGAGCAGCAGACGGTGTTGATGGTCACGCATGACATCACCGAGGCGACCCTGCTGGCCGACCGCGTGCTGGTGATGAGCCGCCGGCCGGGCCAGATCATCGCGAATATCCCGGTCACGATTCGCCGTCCACGCCACCCGGAAGACGCGTTTACGCCCGATTTCAGCGAGACCGCCCGCGAAGTACGCGCTGCGATCAACCGAGCTTAGCGCGCAGCTTTCGGGCCGCCGCCCGCGACGCCGCGTGATCGCCAGCGGCATACGACGCAACAACGTCGTCGAAGTCGCGCAGCAGGTTGTATACGCGGGTTTTCGCGGCATGGCCGGCCGTCAGCGGACGAATGGATGTGTAGCCGTCGTACATCGCGCCGACGCACCCGTCACCCAACGCGGCCCACTGATCGTCTACGGCGAAATCACACGCGGGATCCGCCGCCATCCACCACTCGAAGTCCACCACGCCGGTGAGCCGTCCACCGACTTGCAGCACGTTACCGGGATGGCCGTCACGATGCGCGATCACGCCCTGCGTCACCTGCTCGAAGGCAGGCCGCGCATCGTCAACCAGCGCCCGCAGATCACGCACCAGATCGGGGCTGGCCGCGCCGCCGAGTTCGTCCGACCACTGCGCGTAATGGTCGAAGAAAGCCGCCGGCCATTTCGCCCACGTTGCCCAATGCGACCCGTCATGAAGCTGATGCCACTTGCCGAAGCGGTCGAAAGACATCACGTTGTGCATACGCGCGAGAAACTGCCCCACATCGAACGCTAACGTCTGGAGCTGTCGCGCGGTCAGCTCCGGGCTGTCAATCGCCGCGCGTCCCGCCAAGAACGACATCACGATGTACGGCATCGGCGCGATTTCCCGGCTGTCGTCTATCACCAGCACATTCGGCGTCGGCAGGCCGTGACCGGCCAACGCCCGGTACACCCATGCCTCGCCGGCAAAGCGTGTGGTCAGTTCGGGGTCGGTCGTGTCGGCACTGGTAAGCCCATCGAAGCGAACAACCAGTCGGTTATCCACAATGTAAATTAGGTTGTTACGCCCATCGACCGGGCGCGTCACATGACCAACCCGCCCCAAACCATGCGCTTTGAAGATGCGGTCGAGAACCTCACGCATCAGGCAGGGTCGCCGGGTCGAACAGCAGCATCAGCACGATTGCGGTGTGTAAGGCGAGGCGCTGGCGCGGATCGCTCAAGTCCATACCGGCCACCTCGGCGATCCGACCGAGGCGATAATTGAGCGTCGATCGGTGAATGTGCAGTGAGTCCGCCGCGGCGACGCCGCTTCCACCCTGCTCTAAGTAGACGTGCAGGGTGTGGAACAAGTCGGCGCCTGTCTCGGCACGGAGCCGCCGAAGCGCCGGGACGTGCGGATTCGAGTCGAGCGCGGCCGGCCCGGCGCGATAGAGCGTCAGCGGAAAGCTCAGGTCGTCGCAGGTCAGAACCACCGAGGCGTCAGCCAACCGTGCGCCCAAGATCAACGCGTCCTGTGCATCGACCAGCCCGTGCGCGGCCCACGCCACCCCACGGCCAGCCGAGCTGATCGCCGCGCGCACCTCGTCGCGTTCCGGCCCGATCTGGTCAATCCACTGCTGCACGGCGTCCATCAGCCCGCGCGAGTCCTCGACCAGCAGCACCACTTGATCGGCGCTCACGCCTGCAAGTCCATGCAAGGCGGCGGCGTGCAGCCATCGTTCCGTCCGCGCCAGCAGTGGGTTCAGCGGTGGGCGCGCGCCGTTGACCACGACCACCCGGTACGCGCGCGCAGATTCAGCCCCCAGCGGGCGGCGCGGTCAGCGTACACATCCTCACGCTCGATGGCGCGCGGCGACAGCAGGCGGGTCACCAGCTCGGTTCGCTCCTCGACGGCGGCGCGCTGGGCACGTTCCTCGCGCAGCAGCATCAACGCCGCAACCGTCGATCCGCTTTCCACCGCCATCCGTTCCAGCTCAGTCAGCGGGCTGCCGTCGGCGATGATCCACAGGTAGCCGTACACCTCGCCGTTGAGCACAATCGGCGCAAGGATGCGCTCCATCTCCAGCCCGACATCCGGCATTTTGGGCAGCATGATCGGGCGCAGCGTGCGCCGGATTTCCGGCAGATACCCGCGTGATTCGAGCGCGGCGACAAGGCGTGGATCGGTGCGCCCCTGCTGCTGCGTATACCGGCGCGCCTCATCCACCGGCGCGAGATTGTGATTGGCGTATGCCTCAAAGCGGTCGTTTTCGATGCTTACCGACTGCTGCACCAGCGTCGCCAACGTGACCGCCAGTTCGGTCAGCCCGGCTTCCTGCATGACAAGCCGCGTCAGACGTTGATGGATGTCCAGCGCCGCGCGTAGATCACGCTGCGCAATCGCTTGATTGATCGTGCGCGCGATGTCGACGAACAGCAGTTGGAACGGCACGGCGATCAGCGGGAACCTGCGCGCTTCGGCGATGTCGCACAGGGGCTGCGGGATGCGGTCGATGTAGCGGCCAACGGCGATCCCAAGCGCGGCCACTCCCTTATCGACCATCGCGTTCAGGTAGTTGGCCTGTGCATCGGTGTCCTGCGGCATGTTGATGTACGTCGTCAGCACCAGTTCGCCGCCGTTGAGCCAGTTGGCCGCGTCCGGAACGCCTACGTTATGCACCCACTCGACCACCCGGCCAAGCCCTGCCGCGCCCGCCACGCAGTGCGCGCCGGAGAACACCGCCAGCCCAAGCGCATCCCCGACGGTCAGCATGTTAGCCGGCGTCCTCGACAGCGCCGCGCCCGCGCCGCCGCAGCACCGCCGCCTTGAGCTGCCCGCATCCGGCGTCGATGTCGATCCCACGCCGGACGCGCACGGTCGCGGGAACGTGATACGTTTCGAGGATGTCGATAAACCGGCGCACTGCGGCCGGATCGGACGGGCGGCCTGCATAGCCGCCGGTCGGGTTCAGCGGGATGAGGTTCACATGGCAGTTGAGGTCAGACAGCAAGCTGCCCAGCGCGTGCGCCTGTTCCGGTGTGTCGTTTTCGCCCGCGATCAACGCCCATTCGAACGTCACGCGCCGGCCGGTCTTCTCGACGACCTCGCGGCATGCGTCGAGCAGTTCGGCCAGTGGGTAGCGTTTGTTGATCGGCAGCAGCGCCGAGCGTTCGTCGTCGGTCGCGGCATGTAAGCTGATCGCCAGCCGGACTTGCAGCGCTTCATCGGCAAATCGGCGTATCTGCGGCACAAGGCCAACCGTGCTGATCGTGATGTGCCGCGCGCCGATGCGAGATCGGCCATCAGCCGGCGCACGGCGGCCAGCGACGCCTCATAGTTATGGAACGGCTCGCCCATACCCATAAGGACGACGTTCGACAGCCGTTCTCCCTCGCGGTGAAGCTGACGCGCGAAGTGAATCGCCTGCTCGACAATCTCCGCAGCGCTCAGATGCCGCGCGAACCCCATTTGACCGGTCGCGCAGAACACGCATCCCATCGCGCACCCCGCCTGCGTGCTGATGCATGCGGTGCGCCGGTCGTCGTCATACGGCATCAACACCGATTCGATAAGCTGTCCGTCTGGCAGCTCATAGACGCGCTTGGCCGTTCCGTCACTGCTGGCGCGCTCAGCGGCGATATGCAGCACACCGAGCGTGCAGGTGTCGCTCAACTGCCGGCGCAGCGATTCCGGCAGGTCGGTCATCGACTCGAAGTCGGCCGCCAGCTTGTCATACAGCCACGACCATACCTGTCCCGCGCGAAAACGAGGCTGCTGCCAGCTTGCCAACAGCGAGTCGAGTTCGGGACGGGTTAGTTCGTAGAGGTTAATCATCATACGCCTCGGCTTATTTGGCGTATGAATCGTAGCGGATAACCGCGCGACGGCTAGGGTCGTGTTCCGCCGCTTCGCGTTAGGTCTCTAATACGTCTTCGAGGGTCGAGTCCTGCTCGACCAGAAACCGTTCAGCCTCGTCGACCGAGTTGACGAACTTGTACTTCCCGCGCGAGAACTGCACCCCGATAGAGATGAAAAACCGATATACGGCGTTCGGCGCGATGATCGCCATCCAGCCAATTTCCGGGAAGTTCGGCGTCGAAAGCGAGCGCAGATCACCCAGCCCGATCCCCACGCCGCTGACGCCCGACGCATCGATCACCACGTGAATCGGCGCGGTTCCCTCTTTGACGATCTTCCCCATCTGCTCGGTCAGGCGACGCACATCATCCGCCGTGATCTTCCCGTGGTAGCGGACGCCAAGCAACCGCTTGCCCGCTCTCCAACCGATTTCTACTGGCATGTGCTGTTCCTCGTTAACCCAACGTCATAACCGGTCATCGCAAGTGTACGCCATTCAACGTCGGCGCAAAATCAACGTTATCGCGATCAGCAGCACCACCGCGGCCGCGACCAGCCCGACCACGACAAGCGCCGCCGTCGACGACTCCGCCTCGGCCTCGGATGGGGCTTCGAAGAGTTCGGCAGGGCGCGGGGTGGCGGTAGCAGTCGGCGTGTCGGACGGGGTCAGCGAAGGCGCACGGGTCGGCGGCGCATAACCGCTGGCCGTCGTCGGCGTGTACGTCAGCGTAACAGTAGGCGTCAACGTATCGGTCGGGGTGGGCGACGGCGTGAACGTCTCGGTCGGAGTCGGCGTATGCGTATAGGTTCGGGACGGGCGCACGGTGGGCGTCGGCGGGCCAAACGGCGGCGCGCTGTAGGCGATCTCCGCCTGCGGCGTGAAGATCCACGCCCGCCACCCTGCCTCAATCGCGGCAAGCGTCTGTCCGCCAGAGGCCGCCTCCCACGCCTCTTCGAGCGTCGCTCCATCGGCCATGGAATCAAAGATCGCCAGCAGTCCATCACGGCCGATCTGGTCGGTCATGTACACGACCCAACCGAAGCTCTGGTCGCGCCACAGCGCTTCGCGCGCGGGGTCGTCCGGCGCCGTCGCTAGCGACGGCAGCAGGCGGCGGGTGCGAAAGGCATCGCGCACCGAAACCAATGCCTGCGCCTTGCCCACCGACGAGAAATACTGCGCGACCCCCACTTTGAACCACTGCGGGGTCGTTTCCGCCTCGAACGCCTCAGCGAACACCCGCTGCATGACGTAATCCGAGATCACGTCCTGCGCGACCGTTCCGCTGAGGTGCGACGCCGTCAGCCGAATCCATCCTGTCCGGTCGTAGATGCGGTCGCGTCGGTGATTCGACAAGGCAGGCGGTCGGCCAGCACGACACTCTGAAGTTCAGGATTTTCGGTACAGGCATTCGATCCCCGCGCCGAGTCGAACAGCGCCAGCTTCATCGCGGGGATATCGCGGCCCGTCGGGGCGATCAGTTCGCGGATGCGTTCAAGCTGCCCCGCAATCGCAGCCGTCGCAACCGTCCCTTCAGGCACCGCGATCTCGATGCCGTCGTCGGGCCGTTCGAGCAGTTCCCATTCAAAGCGCTGATCGGTCAGGACAATGTCAATCGCGACCGTCTCAAGCGCCTGCGCCGTCGGTTGGAACGCCCACGTAAACGTTAGCGGCGTGAACGGCTCAGGTGGGTCGGCAGGGACTTCCCACAGCACCGCCATCCGCACCCAGCCATAATCATCGGCGGAGGCGCTGCTGAGATCGAGGGTCGCGCGCCCGTTTCGTTCCCCCTGCTCCCATGTGTAGATGGCCCAGTCCATGCCGGCGGCGGGCGCACGGTAGCGTACATCAAAGGCCACACCAAGCGGGAACAACACCTCGGCGCGCACCTCCGGCATGACCGGCTCAAGCGTGATCGAAGGGTGGACGGTGGGCGTCCGAAAGACTGTGGCGGTCGGCGTGCGGGTCGCGGTAAACGTCGCCGTGGCGGTCGGCGTGGATGTCGCAGTCGGGGTGGCGGTGCTGAGAGGTGACGCCGTCTCCGTCGCGGTCAGCGTGATCGGGACAGCCGTCGGCAGACCGAGCGGCGACCCCGGCTGGGCAGCGACACGCAGTGTGACCGCCAACAACGCAGCCGCGACGATGAGCGTGCGGATCAACTCAGCCCCCCTCCTCCCAGTGCATACAGCGCGAACGGGACGATGTTGTAAATGAAGTGAGCAATGACCGCAGCGGTCGTACTCTGAAGCTGGCGCAGTCTTCCGAACGATAACCCGAGCACGAACATCAGCGCAAGCGTAGGCGTCAGCAGGTATTGGCTGTGCAGCAAGGCGAAGAACGCGCTCGTCAGCCACAGGCCGAAGATCGGCTGAAGCGCCCCGCGGATAAACACCTCTTCGCCGATGGCCGCGCCGCCGCCTACCAGAATCGCGACCGGAAGCGACGCGAGCTGGCTGTTGATCTCCTGCGTGGCGCGCGTCTGCTCTGCGAACGTTTGCGGGTCGCTCAGGGTGATCCACACCGTGCTGAAAACGGCCGCCACCCCGTACAACGCGATGCCTAGAACCACGCCCGTTATCACGTCATTCCGAGTCGGGATGCGCAGTCCGAGTCGATCGAGCGACGCCGGCCCCCCGCGTCGGATCGCGAAGCCAACGCCCAGAAACCCGGCCGCGACGAACAGCGCAGATTCTAGAATGCTCGTCCGCAGTGAGAGTTCCGACTGCTCATACGAGTCCGCGATCCCCGACACCCCACCCGCCAGCATGAAGTTGAACGCGACCGCGGTCAGCGCCAGCAGGCACAGCACGACAGCGGTCAGGTGTACCTGCGACTCCGGGTTGTAACCCTTGATGTATCGTGCCACGGACACGCGCAGTTCGGGCCGTTGGAGGATTTGATACGAAAACAACGCGGCGGCACTGGCAAAGGCCGCGACGAACAGCGCTTGGAACGGGCTGATCGGCGTGAACTGGCCGGACAACGCCGGATCACTGCTCAGAATCAGCGCCTGAAGGCTGCACGGCGCCAAGATGAACAACAGGCCAACCAGCGACATCAAGCACAGGCGGATGATGCTCGGCTCCCATAAACCGGCCTGCACCTGATTGGCAGCATAGATCACAAACATGAGATACAAGAGAGTGGCGATCAGCAGCAGGGTGTCCACGTCGGTTCCTGAGTCAAGCGCGGCACAAGCATCCCTATTGTACCCCCGATCACGCAGGGGATACGCGAGGCCCCATTGACCCATCTGCGGGCTTGTGCTACACTGCTCGCGCTTGGCCGATCTGCCTAGATTGGAGGGATGGCCGAGTGGTTTAAGGCATTGGTCTTGAAAACCAACGTAGCGCACCGCGCTACCGTGGGTTCGAATCCCACTCCCTCCGCCTTCAGCCAGACCGCAAGTCCCAAATCTTGGGGGGGTGCCAGAGTGGTCGAATGGGGCCGCCTGCTAAGCGGTTAACCGGCTTATACCCGGTTCGCAGGTTCGAATCCTGTCCCTCCCGCACGAAAGGAAGTTATCCGAACTGCTTCCTGAGCCGAGACCGCTAGAATTGCTGGCGGTCTTTGCTTTTCTGCCCTTGCTAATCGCTGATGCCCCACGGCGTACTCGCTCCGTGATATCCTGCAAGTACGCGAATGGCGCACACAACTCCAAACGTATCTTTCCCGCAGGGTCAACGACGACCCTCTCAACCATGTAACGCAGCAGGTCTTTCTGATCGCTGCGTTCAAGTCGATTATACACGATACCCACCTGCGCGATGATTTCGAGCGCCGCGTCAAGATTCTCGATGTAGACCTGCTGCTGCCCTTCCAACCCTTCCAAACTCATCCGAATACGTGAGCGGCGATCCTGCCATTCCTGCCATTGCATGTCCCATAGCCTGTCTGTCACTTTTCCGGCTGCGTAGAGTCGCATCAGCCGAACTTCTTCGTCGTCGATCGACTTCAGGGCAGCCAGCTGTTGCGCGCGCTCGTCCGGGCGCAGATGGCCCATCGCCTCCGCAATGTCATCGGTATATGCAGCACGAATCAGCGGGATCAGATCGGGATCAACCTGTACGCTCTGCAGGGCCTCTGCCATCTGTCCGTCAATACTGCTGCATCGGAAGTTGATGCTGCTGCGCGCGATGCAGTAGTAAGGGGTTCCCCCGCCCGAACGAGACGCGTTGGACGTGGAACAGGTCAGACGGGTCAAATCCTGGGTGTCAGGCGCGCTGTAGTAGATCAGTCCCTTGAGCAGATAGTCATGGCGACGTTCACGTCCACGTTTCCGGTCGCGTTGCTCGAGAATTGCCAGTCCACGCTCAAATTCCTCCGTTGAGACAAGCGGTTCCCAGTTTCCTCTGATGGACTTTGGCGGTATTTTTCCCGCACGACTGGTCACCCATCCAGCATACGTCCAGTTGTGGAAGATCGCCGCAAGCGTACTGGTATTTGCGACCCGTTTGCCATGCTTCTTGACGTGAACAAATGGACGCCCGCTTCGATACGTGTGCCCTTTGGCGTGGAGGGCCTCACAAATCTGCTCCAGCGTCAGCTCGTTCTGCAGCAGCAGATCCCAAGCATAGCGCCAAAGTGAGGCGCGTTTTGGGTCTTGCTCGATCCAGTGGGTGTGCCGTCCTTGAAGCTTTTTGGCTTCTCCAAGCACCTTGTCCTCTACATTGCGGTATCCATCGGGTGCAACCCCACAAAAACCACCGCTCTGACGCTTTGCCTGCAATCCCCCTTTGACCCGAATCCCCAAGAGCGTTGACTCGCGTCGCGCCAATGTGAAGGACAGCGCTACGATGACTCGATCATCCGGATCCATTGGATCAAGATCCGGCGAATTGGCGAAGCGCACAGCGACACCGAATTCATGCAGCTCGTCAATGGCACGGAGCGCCTCCGTATCGTTCCGTCCAAAGCGGTCAGCGCGTTCCACGATGACATGTGAGAATCGACCAGCACGGGCATCTGTCAGCAGTCGCTGATATCCATCCCGATTCGGTGTCTTGCCCGTAAGCACGTCAATGTACTCATCGATCACGGATAGTTCAGAGTGCTTGAGCACATTCTCTTCGATGACAAACCGCTGTCGTGCGCGCGAGAGTTCCGGCTTCTGGTTCTCGTCGCTGCTTGTCCGCAAGTAGATGGCTCATCCAGGTTGGGGTGAGGACGGTGCCCGTCTCTTTCGCCTGTTTGTCGCCATCGATCTGCCGCTCCTACACAGCATGTGTCTTCGGTTCTTGTTCACGATACTGCAACTCGCCGCGAAGCGGATTTTCGGCGCAGTTTTCTGTAGTTTCCTCATCAAAACCGTACGGGTACACGACGGCGGCTAGAATTTGAGCGACGCGGAACACCCGCTTGATCATCACATCGGGAGATTCGGAGAGTCTTGAAGTCGGGAGCTCTGTTGTTGAACTCATGTTGTTCACTTAGGACCTCCCGCATTTCCCCGATGTCGCACCGGCTTGCCGTAGGAAGACCGAGACAGACGGAAGGGGAATTGGGCTGCAGCGTATATGATGCATTCCATGTAATTTCCCCCTGGTAACTCGACTTGTAACCAGCGTAACCCAGCGAGTGCGGTCTGGAATGCAACGTTTGGTCACTTTTTGAGATAGTTTTGCAGGATGCAAATCTGAATCTGTAAATGCAGATGTTTTGCAGAGCGATCACAGCAAAATGACAGACAATCTTGAGATCGTCATCTACTCAAGATTCTTTGAGGACTTTTTGAGATCAGCCGGGCAGGCCACGGCATAGAATGGCGATCAGCTATGGCGCCAAGCCACTAGCCTCGCGACCAGAGCTCACACTGGGGGATCAGTTAACAATGCGACCGATTAGGGCAGTCTCGATTTCGACCAACGCGCATACCCGCAGCAGCATCGCTCAAATCAGCTTGCAATCGCAGATGCCACTTGAGTGGTTGGAAGCGTTTCCCGATTTTGACGCCGCGAAGGAATACCTGCGTCAACATGCTGTGCAGGTCATCCTCGTTGAAGACTCCTTGCCACAACATACGACTTTGCTCAAGGAAATTAAGGCGATATTTCTGCAAGAGCTTTCGGCAATCATCATCGTCATCCTCCAGCAACCTAGCATCAATATGGTTCTGCGGCTTGTCAGCTGTGGCGTTCGCGGCATCCTCTATAAACACGACAACTTGAAGATTCATCTTGTTCAGGCGATCGTCGCAGGGAAACGGGGCGGCTTTCATCTGTCGCCGGGGATATCGCGATTTATCGATGGGCAGCGAGTGCTGCCTGTTCCGCTTAGCCCGCGCGAGTACGATGTACTCAGACTACTGGCGAACGGCTTCGAGCCGAAGGCGATCGCGTTGCATGTTGGCCTGGGAAGACCTACCGTTTACCGGATCATCCAGTTTCTGCGCGCTCGATTCGACGCGCAGAACAATGCTCATCTGATCGCGATCGCACACCAGAGCGGGCTGTTGGATACGCAGGGCGTTGAGCAGGAGAATAGCTGATGTCCGCCAGCGGGATAAAGCCTATTGGCCGCTGCTTTGCTCAAATCCGATCCGTCGATCGTAGATCAGTGCAGTGACATCCGACCATCTCAGTGACCGGCCGACCTGCCAATTCGCGTTCCAATCGGCGTGCTTGTTTGCCCGCAGCACCGCCGTCACCTCGTCGTGCTCTTTGCGGTCGATCAGTGATAACGGCAGACCGTGAGTTACACGCGATTGATCTGCAAAACCGTAGAGCTGTACAGCCAACTTCGCATGGCCTTGATCGGCAAAGTGAGCGGCGAATTCCTCCAGCGCTGCGGTCAACGCGTTCTTGTCCTCGCGCTTGTGACTGAGCGTCAACGCGCGATCGAGATAGTCAAACGCCGACTCGACATCCCGCTCCATCCGGTAGAGCTTCCCTAAGGCGATGTAAACCCACGGAGTCATCGGCGGGAAGTTCAATTCCTTGCAGAGGCGCAGTGCTTCTTCACACCAGTGCCGTGCCTGCACCGGATTACCTAGAAACAACGCGCTTCGTCCGAGGCCGACCAACGGCCAGACGCTCAAGTTGACCAACCCCAACTCTTGGCACAGCGCCAGACAGTTCGACAGCTTCTGTACGGCAGCGTCGATGTCCGCCGTATACAGCGCGATCCAGCCATCACAGGCAAGCGCCAACGCCGAACTCAGCAGATCTCCGGCCTGCCGATGCAGCTCCAGGCTCTTGTCGATGTACTTCTGCGCTTCAGAGTAGTTGCCATGCAGCAGTTCCGCCCAGCTCATGCCGGTCATCGCCCACGCAGTCCCTTGGCTGTAGTACAGCTCGATCAGCTTCACATACAGCGGTTCTCAAATCGTGAGCTGCAGCACGGGCGGCGGAACGCTGACGCATCGCGAGAACCGGCCTCCGTCCTGCGGCAAAGGCTGGAAGCTCAAAGTTCAAAACAACATGCAGATTTCGAGCGGTGTCGGCCTGCCGTGGGTGGGGTTCGTTCAATCCGGTGAGTTCAAATACAAAGGCCTCTTCGACTGCAGCGGGACCATCTATTACAACAAGCTGTGGAACTACCCCACCGTCTACGCAAACGGGACTGGAAGCTGTCGATTCACGCAGGAATACCGGACGTGGAGCTTGTTGTGGTACTGGACAATGGCCTGTTACTAGGGGGAGGCAGCAATGCCCAAGAGTCGCGGATCGCTATTTGCTGTCGCTGGCGGGCTGATGCAGATCGCTCTGGCGATCGGTATCCTGTTCCTTCCGGTGTTCGCCACGTGCCTGCCGCAGGGTCAGGACATGGTCTGTAACCGGCAGTCGTATCTCCAGCAGGGCGGCAGCCTGGTGGGGTATGCCTTTCTGGCATTGATGATTGTCGCGGGCATCATGGCGCTGGTCAGTACGCGCATTGACAATGCCGCACTCGCACGACGTCTGCGTTGGATGGCGGTGCTCTTTACGGTGGGCATGGCCATCGTCGGGGCGTGGGGTTTTGGTCTGCTGTTCGTGCCGGGTGGAGTGCTCCTGCTGCTCGCTGCGACGTTAAGGCCGCCGGCAGCCACAAACGCGTGACCGCTTGAACGCCTTGATTGCAGCGGCTAATCCAACATCTACAGTCTCGTGATTTTCACACCGATGCAAATCTTTGTGCATCAAATGTCACAGCATGACATCGCGCGCCGGTTTACCTGCGATATGCTGAGAGGACAGCGTATCATTCGAGGGTAGAACGATGTCAGCGCGAATCCTGGTCGCAGACAGCAACAGCTTGAGTGTCATCGGCGCGGAAACCGTCCTCCTGCGGCAGGCGCGAACCACACTCAGCAGGGCCGAAAACGGAAGCGATCTGATCGCGCAAGCCAAGGCGGTACAGCCCGCTATCATCCTCTTGGGCGACCGCTTTGACCCGCTCATCGACACGCTGGCGCTGGTCGAGCAGCTTCGACACGCTGTGCCACCTGCGCACATCATCGTCATGGGAACAACGAGCGACGGATTGTTGATTCGCGACCTGCTAGCAGCCGGGGCGAAAGGCTACCTGATGGTCGGCGATGATCTGAATACCTGTCTGCCGATGGCCGTCGATATGGCTCTGCGGGGATGGCCCTACCTCTCGCCGACCGCGAACGCCGAGTATCTGACCGCGATGCAGTCCCCGCTGCGCGACTGGAAGCTCGACGCGGAGGCCCGCACCGTGCTGCGGCTGCTCGCGCAAGGCTTGCATGTCAGCGACATCGCCCGGCAGATGGACGTGCCGCTGCGGCGCGTTTACTTCGTGCGCCAGAAGCTGCGCCGGCGCTTCGGCGTTCAGACCAACGAGCACCTGATCAGCATGGCCATTCAGGAAGGCTTCGCGTTCCCGTCCAACTGAGATCGTCACGACAAGTTGGCAAAATCGCTAACGCAGAACTGTAATTCTCGTCAGCTTGGGATCGCTGCGGTTGCTACGCTGAGATGCAGGAAACTCGGCGGAGGCGAACATGCGACGATTACTGGTGTTGACGGCTGTATGCCTGATGGCATGGAGCATCGTTGCCTTCTTTGTCGTTGAGCGGCAGGTCAAGGCCAGCGAGCCGCTGCCTACGTTGATGGTGCTGCCGTCGCTGACACCATCCCGGACAGCCACGCAAACCGCCACCGCAGCCCGAACACCGACACCGTCAGCCACATGGACGGCGACCGCGACGCCAACGCAGACCGCGACGTCCACGGCAACGCCGACACCCACGCTTTCAACACGCGTTCTCGAAATCCATGCGGTCATGCCCGGCGTCATCGTCCCACCGACGGCCACGGGGCTTCCGGCCGGAACGATCGTGCTGCCAGCGCCCCCGCTTCCGTTCGAGCCGCTGCCGGATGCAACCGACCAGCCGCCGCCTTACGCCGGATGGATCAGCTACGAGTCGGATCATCCGGACATACGCTACAGCACACCGTGGGAGCGGCGACAGCAGGCCGGTACCAGCCGCGGTCAGTATCACCGCTCAGACGAACCGGACAGCGCCGTCAGCATGGTGTTCGATGGCGAGGGCCTGCGCATCCGGTATGTCGCCGCGCGCAACATGGGCGTATTCAACGTGATCGTCGACGGGGCGGTCATCGATACGGTCGATGCGTACTCGTCCGAGCTCGCATTTCCCGGTACACAGGTGTACAGCCTCGGCGCGGGGCCGCACGTCCTTACTCTGCGCAGCGCCGACGAACGCAATCCGGACAGCGAAGGTTCAGCAATCGCGCTGGACGCCGTGCAGGTGTACCGCGCCGGCCTCAACACGATCATCGGCGCGCCGCCTGCGATGCCACCGCTGACCGACGAGCCGCGCGACGCAGCACGCATCGAGCGGGTGTCCGCGCCGCAGGTTGTCCTGCCGATCATCACGCCAATGCCGCCTGCGCAGATGATCGTCTCCGTGGTCATTGCCTACGACGAGAACGGCAATCGCGCCGTCGATCCGGCTGAAGGCGTGTCTGGTATCCCCGTGCGCGTGGTCGAAGCCGGCACCAATCGGGTGATCGCGCAGGCGTTCACGGATGTCAGCGGCTACGCGCAGATACCAGCTCGTAGCCGACACACCGGTACGGGTCGCGGTGCCGTATTTCGGCAAAGTGTGGTCGGTTCCGAACGGCCGGCGCGGCGGAAACGTTCGCTTCACGCACTTGCTCGCACCCGGCAACCAGCCGGGGCTGATTCCGTAGGAAGGAACGCGAATGACACGCACCGTGCGTTTCCTGACTGCGGCATTGGCCGTCGTTTCAGCGATGTTGGCCTGCGGGACGGCGGTCCTACAGACAGCATATTATGTCTGTCCGACCCCCGTGCCGACAGCGGTCACCCCGCAGGCGACGCCGCTCCCCGGCACGCCGCTGCCGCTGCCGACGCTGCTTCCGCTGCCGCCGACGCCGTACGTGATCACGCCGCCGCAGGAC
>JZRA01000067.1 GCA_001567485.1 Chloroflexi bacterium OLB13 | reverse complement strand
GGTTGAACAGCGTGTAGGTCAGCCCGCCGCCGACGCCCGCCAGCAGCAAGCGCTTGAACGGCACGCCCATGAAGCCCTTTTCGTCGCGCAGCAGTACGTGCGACTTGAAACTCGCGGCCATCGCCTTTGTCCTCGCGGTTCGGGACGACTAGGCGAAGGTGATGAGCGCGGTGACGCTGGAGGCGAAGACGACGAACAACAGGCCGATGACGACCTGATTGGCCGCCTTCGGGTTGTCGCGCTTCCAGTCGCCGATGATCGGCCAGCTCGAACCCATGTACATCAGGCCGAGGCCGAGAAAGCCGACGACAGCGGCGATTGGCGCGATGAGCTGCGCGATGTCCTGCAAATCGGCGAACAGTTGTTGTATGGCATCGGAAAGGTTCACGCGAGACGCTCCCCACTCGTGATTGAACGGCTGTCTCTCAGCCTATCAAGGCGGGTGCGCGGTAACTGACGAGGATTACAGTTTCAGGTTGGCAATCGTGACAAGGGGACGATTTCGACCTCATGCGTGCTTTTTGGTGGCAGAATACCCTCCATGACTCTAAACTTAGAAGTGATTCACACCCATGCTGGGATCAGTTTATGGAACAAAGAACGGTCTTCATTAGCCACAGTACGACGAATGACGCTCAGACTGACCGCATCGCAGACGCGCTCGAACATGCGGGATTTTCCGTATGGGTTGACCATCGCAATGGCATCAAGCCAGGGACACCGTCCTGGGACAAAGCAATTCGTGCTGCAATTGAAGATGCGGATGTCGGTGTATTCATCATGTCGGAAGCGGCGCTCGCAAGCGAGATTTGTGGCAGTGAGTGCCTGCTTGTGCGCGAACTTGGCGATCCGCTTTACATCGTAAAACTGGAGGATGTGAAGCCTTCCAGCGTGTGGCTGTATATCAAGCAGATTCAATATGCCGACCTGACAAAGAACTATGACGAGGGCATCGAATCGCTGATCAATGCTTTGAACGGTAAACCGACTGCAAACAGTCCGCAGGCGCTTCACAGCAGATTCACTGGAGAAAGCACGCTGCGCCAGTATCTGCCGTTTCTCTTTCTGAATCCGATGCGCGGCCGTGATGACGACCTGCGCCGGCTGACAGCCAGCCTCAATGGGACGGTCGTTCAGGTCACCGGAACCGGTGGATTGGGCAAATCGCGGCTCGTGGCTGAAGCTGCGCTCAACCACGCGCAAGGCGCAGTTTGGTACCGCTGTTCGTCTCTTTCCACGCCAGCGGATTTACTTGGTCTGTTGATGGAACATCTTCGCCTGCCGCAAGACAGCGCTGAACAGGATATGCTGAATCAACTGCGGCTGCGCCCGAAGACCCTGATCGTCATCGACAACGCGGAGGATGTGCTGCCCGAGAATCAGATCTCCTATCTGGACTTCATCGCAAAGCTGCAGACGGCAGGCGCACATATTGTGCTGACATCTCGGATGCGTTGGGAAACGCTTAGGCCCCTGAACGAAATTACGCCGACAGCATTGGATCTGGTCAGCGCCACGGCGATTGCCCGTGACTTCGCGGTCGCGCAGAATATCCCGCTGACCGACGCTGAGGCGGAAGCGATTGCACTGGAGGCGCGCCTTTATCCACGCTTGATCGAGTGGGCAATCGGTCAGTTCGGGAAGCGCCCGTTCGAGCGCGTGCTTGCACAGCTGCACGACCTCAAGAGCAAGGGTGTGCAGGAAGCCCTTGATGAGATGATCCGTAGTTCTATCGATCAGATGAGCGCACAGGACGGCGATTCGGCTGAGCGACTGCTGCTGCGTTTAGCCGTGTGTCAAGGCTCGTTCGGGTATCAGGTGATCAACGCGCTCAAGCCAGGAGCCATGGACGAGGACCTTCTTGACGATGCGTTGGATGTCTTGCAGGCGTGGCGCTTTGTGCGCTATGAGCGCAGCGACGAGCGCTACAGCGTGGATCCGATGGTGCGCCTCGCCCTTCCCGCACCCGACGAAACGACACATCGTGCGCACTTCCTCCACTACAAAGATCTGTATAGTAACCACGCTGCGAACAACAATGAGGACACGCACCCACGTATTTTGCTGGATTGGGACGACATTCAGGCAGCTTTGACCTGGGGCATGGTCCACGAAACCGAAACAGCCATCGATTGGGTTATTGCCTTGCAGCACTTTATGCTGTTGCGTCGCACCAATTTGGAGAGATTCGAGATGTTAACCCGCGCGCTCGAAACGGCTATCAACACAGATTATGAGTGGGGCGAAGCCAACTGCCTGAAAGCGCTGGGCGATGTGCATCTGAGGAAAAATGAATACGCGGAGGCGGTCGAGCGCTATCAGGAGGCGTTGCCGCTGTACCGGACGATTGGCGCTCGCTTGGGCGAAGCCAACTGCCT